>DASXMG010000104.1:0-123325 GCA_036495805.1 Steroidobacteraceae bacterium
GCGCCTGTTGAGCCGCCGCGGGCTCGACGTGCCGCCGGAGGCGATCGATCGGGATTTCACCAAGCCCTATCAGGCGAGCAAGCAGGTGGCGGCTGCCTGGCTCAGCGTGTACCACAACTCGGTCAAGGACTGGGATCTCTATGAGCTCGCCGAGCGGCTCGTCGATCTCGACTACAAATTTCAGCTGTGGCGCTTCACGCACGTAAAGACCGTCGAGCGCATCATCGGCTACAAGCGCGGCACCGGTGGAACCGGCGGCGTCTCCTATCTCACCAAGGCGCTCGATCTGAAGTTTTTTCCAGAGCTTTGGACCATCAGAACGTCCATGTAGGCGGTCACCGAGTGGCGGAATTCCAGGATCGATTGCAGAACGTCAACGTCGCCTCGAGCGATTTGTTGGCGACCCCCGAAGAAGTCAAGCGGCGCCAGCCCCTGACCGCGCGCGCGGCGCAGACCGTTTTCAAATCACGGGAAATCGTGCGTGCGATATTGGAGCGTCGGGATCCGCGCCTGTTCGTGGTGGTCGGGCCATGCTCGATCCACGACGTGGGCGCGGCGCGCGAATATGCCGGCCGGCTCAAGGAGCTGGCCGCGCAGGTCGACTCGACTCTGCTGCCCATCATGCGCGTGTATTTCGAGAAGCCGCGCACCACGGTCGGCTGGAAGGGGCTGATCAACGACCCGGACCTGGATGATTCATTCCGCATCGAGAAAGGCATCTTGCTCGCACGGGAATTGCTGCTGTTCGTGGCGGAGTTGGGCCTGCCCGCGGGTACCGAGGCCCTCGATCCGATCATGCCGCAATACCTGTCGGAATTGATTACCTGGACGGCCATCGGCGCCCGCACCACGGAATCGCAAACGCATCGTGAAATGGCGAGCGGGCTGTCGACCCCCGTGGGATTCAAGAACGGCACGGATGGCGCGCTGGCCGCCTCGATCAACGCGCTGCAATCGGTGCGCCGTCCGCACCATTTTCTCGGCATCACGCAGCAAGGGCAGTCCGCCGTATTTCGCACCAAAGGCAACCGGCACGCGCATATCGTGCTGCGCGGCGGCGGCGGTCGGGTCAACTACGACGCCGTCAGCATTGCCGTGGCTGAACGCGAACTGAAGTCGGCGGGACTATCGGCCACCATCGTGGTGGATTGCAGCCACGGCAATTCAAACAAGGACGCGGACCTGCAACCGCTGGTGGCGGAAAATTGCGTTACCCAGATTGTCGACGGCAATCGCTCCATTGTCGGTTTGATGCTCGAGAGCCACCTCAAGGCGGGCAGCCAAACGATTCCAAAGGATTTGAGCAAGCTCGAATACGGGATGTCGATCACCGATCCTTGCATCGACTGGCCGACGACCGAAAGTCTGTTGCTGAAGCTGCACCACGCGCTCGAAGGCCTCGCCACACGAACTTAGACACTGCCCCCGAGGCCGGTGAAGAACGTTCGATGTGACTCGCGCTAATTGCCGAAGCACTCGCTGCTACCCCCAGTACGACACTGCAATGTTCCATTTGGCCGCCAAGCGTCGTGCCGCGCTATTCGCATTGACCAGCAGTGCGCGATCCGCTTGTCGCAAATGATCCAAATCGGAGGCGGCGTTGCCGTAAGCGATCACCGGCGACTCGGGATACTGCTCCCGCAGCCAGGCCAGGCAGCGAAGTTTTTCCTCACCGCGCCGGTTGGGAGTCTTGAGGCGCCCGTCAAGGCGCTCACCCTGCCATTCAAGTTCCGTGCACAGCGTGCGCTCGAAGCCGAGCATTTGCCCGATCTGCGGAACATAGAGGTCCGGGCTGGCGGACAGCAATACCAAACGATCCCCCGCGGCGCGATGTGCCTCAAGCACGGCAAGAGCCAGGGGCCGGAATTGCTGCTTGAGCTTAAGTTGCGCAACGAAGCTTTGCGCCCAAGCATCCAGCACCGATCGCCTTTCATTGCGCATCAGCATGCGAATGACGCTTGACTTGAGGGCGCCGCGGTCGCGGTCCTGCCAATAGTGGGCGAGCGCGAGCGGCAATCGCCACAAGCCCAGTGCGCGGTGGGGACGTCGACGCAAGAATCCCAACAAGAAGGGCAGCAACGTGTCGCGCCAGGTCAGCGTGCCATCCAGATCGAAGAGAGCTATCCAGGCCTTCGCAGCGTTGCCATTGGCGGATTTGGCTGGCAATTATTTACCTTTAAATACATTAAGATACAAGATTTATATCGAATTATTATTACATCGCTGCCCAAAAAGCCGCGCCTGAAAGCTCGATACAATCGCCGCCCATTATGATCTCTTCCGTAGCAATCGTCGGTGCCGGTGCCATCGGTTCGTGGCTGAGCGATGCTTTTGACCGGGCCGGCTGGCGGGTGTCGATGGTTGCGCGGGGTGCGACGCTCGAGGCTTTGCGTAGCTCAGGACTGCGCGTCGCGCAGGGCCACGAGGTTCGCTGCAGCCGTCCGCGCGCCGGTTCCGCGCACGAGATCGGAGTCCAGGACTTTGTCGCTCTTGCAGTCAAGGCGCAGCTTTTGCCGGAACTGGCGCCGCAATTAAGCCCGCTCATCGGTCCCTCGACCGTGGTGATCAGCGCTACCAACGGCATTCCCTGGTGGTTCTTTCAGAGCTTTGGCGGTCCCCTGGAAAATACAACGCTGGATGCGGTCGATCGCGGCGGCTCGCAGCAGCGAATATTTTCCAAGGATCGTACGCTCGGCGCCGTGGTCCACGCCTCGGTACGTGCCGTATCGCCGGGACACATTGAAGTCGTCGCCGCGGATCGGTTGCTGCTCGGCGCCCCGGGCGGCGGGCGCCCGCAGCACCTGCAAGCTGTCGTGCAAGCGCTTCAGGCGGGCGGCATCAGGACCGAGACGTCGAACGATATTCGCGCCGAAGTCTGGAGCAAGCTCTGGGGAAATATGACCATCAATCCCTTGAGCGCTCTGACGCGCAGCGGAACCGGCAAGCTGCTGGCCAGTACGGAGATGCGCGAACTCTGCATCCGCATGATGGAGGAAATGCAACTCTGCGCGCAGCGGCTAAACTTGAGCGTGAGCATGAGCGCCGCCGAGCGGCTCGGTGTAGCGCTCCGGCTTGGTGATTTCAAAACCTCCATGCTCGCGGACGTCGAGGCGGGACGCCCGCTCGAACTCGAACCGCAGCTCGGTGCGGTGGTCGAGATCGCGGATCGGCTGGACGTTTCGACACCTTTTCTGCGCTGGGTACTGGCGTTGGCTCGTCTGATCTCAGAGAATCAGCGATTACCTGGTTGAACGGTGGGCCGGAGAATGTTCGGGAAGAACAACAAAATTGTGCGCGCGTGGTGCTTGACGGGCCTCGCCGCCTTGGCGCCGGCGAGCGCCGCCGTTCCCGCCGCGCCGAGTAAGGCTGCGTCGGCGCAAGTCGCGGCCCCGGGCTCCGCGGGTTTTTCACACGTCAAATCGCTCGGCGGCATCGACGAATATCGGCTCGACAGCAATGGCCTCACCGTGCTCCTGGTGCCGGATCATTCCGCACCCGTGGTCACCTTTGAGGTCACTTATCAGGTCGGATCACGCAACGAAGTGACCGGTACCACCGGCGCCACGCACATCTTGGAACACATGATGTTCAAGGGCAGCGATGCTTTCAATGACGCCAAGGGCAACAGCATCAAGCAGATGCTGGAACGGGTGGGCGGGGAGTTCAATGCCAGCACCTCGTTCGATCGCACCAACTACTTCGCAACCGTCGGCCGCGAAAGCCTGGAGGCTTACGTCGCAATCGAGGCCGATCGCATGCGCCATCTCTGGCTGCGCGAATCGGACCGGCAAGCGGAAATGACCGTGGTCCGCAATGAATATGAACGCGGCAAGAACGATCCTGAGAATGTGCTGTTGGAGGAGGTCATGGAGGCGGCGTATGTGGCCCTGCCGTATCACCATCCGACCATCGGCTGGAAGAGCGACATCGAGCACGTGCCCATCGCCAAGTTGCGCGAGTTCTACGACACGTTCTATTGGCCCAACAACGCGACTCTCACGGTGGTGGGCGATATCGAGACCGATGCGGTGCTGGGCCTGATCAAGAAGTACTACGGCGTCTATCCGCGCTCACCGGCGCCCATTCCGACGATCTACACTGAGGAGCCGGCGCAAAGCGGCGAGCGGCGGGTGATCGTCAAGCGCCCGGGCGAGCTCGGGGCCATCATCGTCGCACACAAGGTGCCGAACGGCCGGGACGCCGATCAAGCGGCGCTCGAAATGCTCGATGCCATTTTGAGCTCGGGTAAAAATGCGCGCCTGTATCGCTCGCTCGTCGATCAAGGACTGGCCTTGAGCGCAGGCTCCGGGATTGAAGTGCTGCGCGACCTGTCGCTGCATACCTTGTACGCGGCGCTGAGCCAGGGAAGCAGCCACGAGCAGGTCGAGAAGGCGCTGGTGGCGGAATTGAACAAAATCAAGACGAGCGGCGTAACGCCTGCCGAAGTAGCCAGTGTCAAGCAGCAATACATTGCCGAGGATGCTTATAAGCGCGACGGCACCGCCGCGGTCGCGAGCGAACTCAGCGAATGGATCGGCGTCGGCGATTGGACTTTGTACATCACCTTTCCGCAGAGAGTTCAGCAGGTCACGCCCGCGGATGTGCAGCGGGTCGCAAAGCAATATTTCAGCGCGGATCAGAGCACCACCGGATGGTTTGTGCCGGTGGCGCCAAAAACGGAGAAGGGCTCGTGATTCGACTTTGCATGATGATGGCGCTGCTGGCGCTCGCCAAGTCCGCGCCGGCGAACATGGCGGATCAGGCGCATCGATCCAAAGTCGGCGGAGTCGATCTGATCACTTATCGCAGCAATGTGAAGGATGTGGTCATCATTATTGGCGTGTTGCCGGCGGGCGATGCCATGGCGGATTCCGGCAATGCCGCCATCCCCACCTTGTCGGGGATGATGCTGGACCGCGGCACCAAAGCGCTCGACAAGTTCTCGATCTCCGAAAAGTTGGACAATGTCGGCGCGGAGATCAGCTTTGCGGTCGGCGTGCAGTCGCTGGAAATTCGCGCGAAATGCCTGAGGAAGGACCTACCGTTGATCATCGACACGTTGGCGGCGGAGCTGCGCACGCCCGCGCTGCTGGCGGCGGAGTTCAACAAAGCCAAGGAGCAATTCATCGGTGAGCTCGAGGCTTCGCTGCAAAACAGCAGTGCGCTGGCGCCCGAAGCCTTTGGCCGGGCGGTATTTCCCGAAGGCCATCCGAATCGCCCGCACACCATAAAGGAATACATCGCGGCGGCAAAGACCGCGAACCTCGAAGAGCTCAAGGCGTTCCAGGCAAAGTACTACGGGCCGGCGCACATGACCTTGGTGATCGTGGGCGACGTCAGCGATGCGGACACGCAAGCAGACGTCGGCAAGGCATTCTCCGGTTGGACCGGCGGCCAGGATTACATTCGTGCCGCGAAAGCGGCGGCTCCCGCTGCCGCGACCGAGATCAAGGTGCCTCTGGCGGATAAACCCAGCGTGACCGTGCTGCTCGGTCAGCCCAGCGGACTTCGCTATAGCGATCCGGATAGCTTGCCGCTGCGCGTCGGAACGGCAATTCTGGGGCGCGGCTTCACCGGACGGTTGATGAGCACGGTGCGCGACAAGGAAGGGCTGACCTACAACATCGGCGCCAGCATGGGCGATGACAGCATCGTCGATGGCGTGTGGGAAGTCTCGGCGAGCTTCGCCCCGGCGCTTCTCAGCAAAGGCGTCGAGTCGACGCGCCGCGAGATCGGCAAGTGGTGGAAGGATGGCATCACCGAAGCGGAACTCGCGTCGCGCAAGCAAGGCGAGGTAGGCGGCTACTTCGTGAGCCTATCGACGACACTGGGATTGGCCGAGACCATCCTGATGAACGCTCAGCGCGGCTATGAGCCCAGCTGGCTGGACGCCTATCCGAAGGCCCTCAAGGCGTTGACCCGCGATCAGATCAACGCTGCGATCAGGGCTCACATCAATCCAAACGCCCTGATATTGGTGGAGGCGGGCAGCGTGCCGGCGGCCGCCAAGTAGGCGGCCGCCAAGTAGGCGGCCACCCGGCCTACAGGAGGCTAGGCCGCTTTACCCGGCGCCGCGAGCTGACGCAACACGTACTGCAGAATCCCGCCGTGCTGGAAGTAGTCGAGTTCCTTGGGCGTATCGATGCGCAGACGCGCCTCGAACTCAATGCTCTTGCCGGCATCAGTTTTGGCGACAACCTTGACGGTTTTCGCCGCGCCGCGGTTCAACCCCACGATCTCGAAGGACTCCTTGCCGGTGAGCCCCAGGCTTTGCGCGTTCTGTCCTTCTTTGAATTGCAGCGGCAGCACGCCCATGCCAATCAGATTGGAGCGGTGAATGCGCTCGAAACTCTCGGCGATCACCGCCTTCACGCCCAATAGCATCGTGCCCTTGGCGGCCCAATCGCGCGAGCTGCCGGTGCCATATTCCTTACCCGCAAGAATCACCAGCGGCGTGTTCGCCGCTTTGTATTTCACCGAGGCGTCGAAAATCGACATCTGCTCGCCGCTGGGAATGTGCAGCGTGACGCCGCCCTCGGTGCCCGGCAGGAGCAGGTTGCGTAAACGGATATTGGCAAACGTGCCGCGCATCATGACTTCGTGATTGCCGCGGCGCGCACCATAGGAGTTGAAATCCGCCGCCTGTACGCCCTGGGCCACGAGGTATTTGGCGGCGGGGCTGGATTTCGAGATGTTGCCTGCCGGCGAAATGTGATCCGTGGTGACCGAATCGCCCAGCAGCGCGAGCGCGCGCGCGCCCTTGATGTCCACCATCGGCGCCGGCGTCATGGTCATGCCGTCGAAGTAGGGCGGATTCTTCACGTAAGTGGATTTTCCGTCCCAGGAATAGATTTTTCCCGCCGGCGTCTTGATCGCCGCCCAGTTGGCATCGCCCAAAAATACATTGGCATAGCCCTTTTTGAACATGGCCGAGTCGAGCGACGCGCCTACCGCGGCCGCCACATCCTTGGTGCTCGGCCAAATGTCCTTGAGGTATACCGGCTTGCCGTCTTTGCCGGTGCCCAAAGGCTCGGTGGTGATATCGATGTTGAGGCTTCCCGCGAGCGCGTAAGCGACCACCAGCGGCGGCGATGCCAGGAAATTCATCTTGATTTCGGGGTGCACGCGGCCTTCAAAATTGCGATTCCCGGACAGCACGGAGCAAGCGACCACGTCGCCCACTCTGACTGCTTCGGAGATCTCAGGCTTTAAGGGACCGGAATTACCGATACAACTAGTACAACCGTACCCCACGGTGTAAAAGCCGAGCTGCTCCAAATCATGCAACAGACCTGCTTTCACCAAGTAGTCTGTTACGACGCGCGAGCCGGGCGCGAGCGAGGTCTTCACCCAGGGCTTGGAGGTGAGACCCTGCTTCAGGGCATTGCGCGCCAGGAGCCCTGCGGCCACGAGCACGGCGGGATTCGAGGTATTGGTGCAGCTGGTGATTGCCGCGATCAGCACGGCGCCATCTTTGACATCGAAACTCGCATTGCCCACTTTGGCGGGTGCGCTGCCGGCCGCCTGGGGGTTTTTCTGCGTGCGCTCTTCGGCCATTTTTTTAACACTGCTCTGGTACACGCTTTTCGCCGTCGTCAGCGGCACCCGGTCTTGAGGGCGCTTCGGTCCCGCGAGCGAAGGCACGACCGTCGACAAGTCCAATTCGACCACGTCGGTATAGTCCGCCGCCGGCGCGCCGTCGATTCGCCACAAGCCCTGAGCCCTCGCGTAGGCCTCCACCAATGCAATCTGCTCGGCCGACCGGCCGGTCAATTCCAAGTAGCGGATGGTTTCCTCGTCGATCGGAAATATCGCGCAGGTGGAACCGAATTCCGGCGACATGTTGGCGATGGTTGCTCGATCGGCGAGCGGCAGGCCTTTCAGGCCGTCGCCGAAAAATTCTACGAACTTGTCGACCACACCCTTCTTGCGCAGCATCTCGGTGACGGTGAGCACGAGATCGGTCGCCGTCGTGCCGGCCGGCAGTGCGCCGGTGAGCTTGAAACCGATGACTTGAGGAATCAGCATGGTCACGGGCTGTCCCAGCATGGCCGCTTCAGCCTCGATGCCGCCGACACCCCAGCCCAAAACTCCCAAACCATTGACCATGGTGGTGTGCGAATCGGTGCCGACCAGGGTGTCCGGGTAGGCGGATTTCTTTTCACCCGACTCATCGGAGAAAATGACACGCGCGAGCCGCTCGATATTGACCTGGTGCACGATGCCGGTGTTCGGGGGCACCACCTTGAAGTTGCTGAAAGCGGTTTGCCCCCAGCGCAGGAACATATAGCGTTCGCCGTTGCGCTTGAATTCGATTTCGGTGTTGTGCTGCAGCGAATTGGCGGCACCATATTCGTCCACTTGCACCGAGTGATCGATGACCAGTTCCGCGGGTGCCAACGGGTTGACCTTCTGCGGATCGCCCCCTAGCTTGACGATCGCCTCGCGCATTGCGGCAAGATCCACGATGCAAGGCACGCCGGTAAAATCCTGCATGATCACCCGCGCGGGCGTGAACGCAATCTCATGGCTCGGCGCCGCCTTCGGCTGCCACTTGAGCAGTGCCTCGATATCGGCCTTGGTGACGTTGACGCCGTCCTCGAAGCGCAGCAGATTCTCCAGCAAAATCTTCAACGAAAAGGGCAGGCGATCGACGTTATGTGACTTCAGCGCCGCGAGACTCAAGATGTCGTATTGTTGCGCGCCCACTTTGAGCGTCGTTCGCGCCTTGAAGCTGTCCGTCATGACCCCTCCACCGAAAAAAGAGAATTATAAGTGATTCTTCCGGCTGCGGGCGCGCGCTCGGAATTGAAGCGCCCCGCGATGATGCCGCCGCCGAGGCAGCGCTCGCCTTGATAGAACACGGCGTACTGGCCCGGCGTCACGGCGCGCGCCGGGCGATCGAGCGCGACATGCCAGCCGTCAGTGCCCCCGGCACGCAGCGCGCAGCCCAAGTCGTTTTGCCGATACCGCGTCTTGACCGCACATGCGGTCTCATCACGCGCATCGTCGGGATTGATCCAATGCATCTGCTCGAGGCTGAAGGCATCCGACAAGAGCAAAGGATGGTTTTGATCCTGGACCACGATGAGCGCATTGCGCGCCACTATTTTGTCCGCGACGTACCAGGGCGCAGCGGCCGCGCCGGCGCGGCCGCCGATCTTCAGGCCGGAGCGCTGACCGAGGGTGTAAAGGGCGAGACCCGCGTGTTCGCCGAGGATCCGCCCGTCCGCCGTCTCGATGGGTCCCGGCTCGGTGCGAAGATGCCGGCTCAAGAACTCCTGGAACGGCCGCTCGCCGATGAAACAGATGCCGGTGCTGTCCGGCTTGTCGAATACCGGCAGGCCGGCGGCATGCGCCATGGCGCGCACCTGCGCCTTCTGCAGCTGGCCCAGGGGAAAAAGAGTCTTGGACAGGGCCGCGCCGGCGACGCTGTGCAGAAAATAGCTCTGATCCTTGGCGGTATCCGCCGCCTTCAGCAGTTCAGGATAAGGGCGGGTGTGCCGAACCTGCGCGTAATGCCCGGTCGCGATCCAGGCGGCACCCAAGCGCTGCATGTATTCGAAGCAAACGCCGAATTTGACCTCTCGATTGCAAAGAACGTCTGGATTCGGCGTGCGGCCCGCCGCATATTCGCGCAAGAACAGACTGAATACGCGCTCTCGATATTCATCGGCGAAGCTGACGCGGTGCAGTGCTATGTCTAAAATTTCGCAGACGCGGCGCGCGTCTTGGAAGTCTGCCGCCGTCGTGCAGTAGCCGTCGTCGTCGTCCCAATTGGACATGAACAGGCCCTGCACCGAATACCCGGCATCGCGCAGTAACAGTGCCGCGACGGCCGAATCAACGCCGCCCGACATGCCGACGATGACGGTGCCTTCCGAGGGAGAATTTGGCTTAAGGCTCGGCATCCGCCCATTATACGGGCAATGCACCAGCCGCAGCGTTACATGAGCATTTGCCGCATCTGCGATTCCTGCATGCTCGTCTGCCACACTTCGTCGAAGAAGTTCAAGTAGCGGCGTACGACAGCCGGATCGTTCATGTCGGAAATTCCGTCCCAACGATCCGCCTGCAGGCGATACACGAGCGCTTTGTCGTCAGCGATGATGAAGGCGCCGGCGCTGGCCGGGTACTCCGGGCTCATCGCACGCAGATCGATGCAGCTGGTCAGGCGGCGAGCCAGCGCGAGGAAGCGATTGTTGTCCACCATGGCGCGAGAGGGATCGGCCAGCAACACCCTGACTTTGGCATAGGAGCGTGCCAGCACCAACCGTTTGATGGCTTCGAGAAACGGCTCCTCGCCGTACACCAAAGGTTCCAAATCTTGTGTGAAAATCGATAGCAGGCGCTGCGCGGACTTGGCGACTTTCAGGCTGGCGTCGCGAACTTCGGGCATGGTGCTGAGAATAGTGCGGGTACCCGAACCCATAGAAGGCTCGCCGCCAGGCACGGACACCTTGTCCGCCGTCGCCGGTTTTGAGCGTTCTTCTGTATTACCCGCCATAAGCTTGACCCTAACCCCGCGTGCTTTGAGCTTGATAGTACCGTTTGGGCCGCGTAGCCCCGTGCTAACTGCGTCACGTTTCGGGCTGCTGGGGCGGGACCTCGCGTAGCGCCAGCGTCGGCGCCAACCCTACATAAGTCGCCGGCGTCAGTGCCATCAGGCGAGCCTTTTCCGCGGCCGGCAAGGCAAGAGAAGCGATGAATTCGTGCATGGCACGCTCATCCACCGGGCAGCCGCGCGTGAAGGTTTTGAGTTTATCGTAGGCGTCCGCAATGCCATGGGCACGCATCACAGTTTGCACAGCCTCGCCCAATACCTCCCACGCGCGATTCAGATCCTCCCCGACCCGCACCGCGTCAAGCTCGATTTTTTCGAGCCCGGTCGCCAGGGACCTGAAACTAAGCACTGAATGCCCGATCGCCACGCCGACATTGCGCAGCACAGTCGAGTCGGTCATGTCGCGCTGCCAGCGTGAGACGGGGAGCTTGTCGGCAAAGTGGCCCAACAGCGCATTGGCCAATCCCAGGTTCCCCTCTGCATTTTCGAAGTCGATGGGATTGACCTTGTGGGGCATGGTCGATGAGCCGACTTCCCCCGCAACCAGCCGTTGCTTGAAATAGCCGATTGAAATGTAGCTCCACATGTCACGCGACAAATCCAACAGCACGGTGTTCGCGCGCATCAGGGCGTGACAATATTCCGCGATCCAATCGTGCGGTTCGATTTGCGTCGTGTAGCGGTTCGACTGAAGCCCCAGTGCTGCCACAAACGCCGCGCTGACTGCCGGCCAGTCCACCTTCGGCAAAGCGACGGCGTGGGCATTAAAATTGCCGACAGCCCCGTTGATCTTGCCGAAAATCGCGACGCGTTCGAGGCCGTTGCGCTGTATCTCGAGGCGTGCGGCAACGTTGGCGAGTTCTTTGCCGACGGTCGTCGGCGTCGCGGCCTGGCCGTGCGTGCGTGCCAGCATTGCAACATTCGCGTAACGACGCGCGAGCGCGTCCAAGGTGGAACCCAAGCTCCTCAGCATCGGCAGCAACAAGCTCTCGCGCGCGCTCTTGAGCATCAGTGCGTAGGCGAGATTGTTGATGTCTTCCGACGTGCAGGCAAAGTGCATCCACTCCAGTTCAGTCGGCGTCGCGCCGCGCGCCTGCAACTCGGTTCGCAACCAGATTTCGACCGCCTTGACGTCGTGGTTGGTGCGCGCTTCGATGTGCTTGATGGCCGCCACATCGGTTGACTGCGGGTTGCTCGCGAGCGTTGTCAGCAATTCGCGGGCCGCAGGCGGCAGCTTGGCGAGCGCGTGGCTTGCGGGTCCCGCCGCCAGCGCAAGAAACCAGGCGCATTCGACACGGACCCGCTCGCGCATAAGCCCGGCTTCGCTGAATATGCGGCGGACTTCGGCGAGTTTCGCGGCATATCGGCCATCGAGGGGAGACAGGGCGTCGGGCAAAGCGGTGGACATCGGAGCGCCGGCATCTTGAGTGGTAGAATAGAGCATTCTACCGTAAACAACCCTGATCCTGCGGAGTAAGGCGCGATGACAGCAACCACCCGCGTCGAGCGCGACAGCCTAGGATCGCTCGATGTGCCCGTCGAGGCGTTGTGGGGCGCCCAGACCCAGCGTGCGATCGAAAACTTTCCGCCCAGCGGCCTGCACATGCCGCGTGCGTTCATCGAAGCGCTGGCGCTCATCAAGCACGCCGCGGCCGGTGCGAATGCGGAAGCGGGCGATCTTCCCGCTGCGATTGCTGCAGCGATCCAAGAGGCCGCGCTCGACGTCGCCGCGGGCGCGTATGACGATCAATTTCCGGTGGACGTATTCCAGACCGGGTCCGGCACCAGCAGCAACATGAACGCCAACGAAGTGATCGCCTCGCTGGCGTCGCGTGCGCTTGGCAGCGCGGTCCATCCCAATGACCAAGTGAACATGAGTCAGAGCAGCAACGACGTGATACCGACCGCGATCCACGTCTCGGCCTCGTTGCAATTGCACCGGCAACTGCAACCGGCGCTCAAGCGATTACAAGATGTCTTGGGGCGGCGCGGCGCCGAGCTTGCGGATATCGTCAAGACCGGCCGCACGCATTTGATGGATGCCATGCCCATTACGCTGGGGCAGGAACTGGGCGGCTGGCAGGCGCAGATCGCCTCCTGCGAAGCGCGCCTGGCGGCGGTGACGCCGCGGCTGCATGCGCTGGCGCAGGGCGGCACGGCGGTGGGCACCGGCATCAACGCCCGAGCGCAGTTCGGCACGGTCTTCGCGCGGCATTTGGCAAAGCGCACGGGGATTGCGTTCCGGCCGGCCGAAAATTATTTCGAGGCGCTGGCGGGGCAGGACACCGCCGTGGAACTGTCGGGGCAGCTCAAGGTTTTGAGCGTCAGCCTGATGAAAATTGCGAACGATTTGCGCTGGATGAACAGCGGTCCTTTGGCGGGATTGGCCGAAATCGCGCTGCCGGCGCTGCAGCCGGGCAGCAGCATCATGCCGGGTAAAGTCAATCCGGTGGTGGCCGAGTCGGTGACCATGATCGCCGCGCAGGTCATCGGCAATGACTCAACCATCACTCTTGCCGGGCAGTCGGGAAATTTCCAGCTGAATCTCATGCTGCCGGTGATCGCCTACAATCTTCTGCAGAGCATCGAGCTGCTCGCCATTGCGTGCCTCAGTTTGGCGGATCATGCCATCGCCGGATTCAGCGTGAACCGTGAACGAATCCAGGATGCGCTGGCGCGCAACCCCATCCTGGTAACCGCGCTGAATCCCATCATTGGCTACGAGAAGGGCGCCGCGATTGCAAAGAAAGCCTACCGGGAAGGGCGGCCCATCCTGGATGTCGCCGCGGAGATGACCGACTTGAGCCCCGATGAGCTGCGGCGGCTGTTGGATCCGAAATCCCTCACCGAAGGGGGCATCAAGGGCGCGGGCAGCTGATTTTGACGATGGACCCGCTCTATACCAAACAGCATATCCGCGCTGCGCTGGATCCTTCACCCTCGACGCCTGAGGAAGACATGCACTGGCTTAGCAGCGCGCCTCCCGAGGTGGCCGCGCGCGTGCGCGCAACATTGCCGGCTCGACGCACGCCGGCGGCGGTGTTGATTCCGCTGGTGGAGCGTGATGCCGGCATGACCGTGTTGCTGACGCAGCGCGCGACCACGCTGAAGGATCACGCCGGCCAGATCAGCTTTCCCGGCGGACGCATCGAGCCGGAGGATGCCGACGCCTGGCATGCAGCGTTGCGGGAAAGCTTCGAAGAAATCGGCCTGAG
This sequence comes from Steroidobacteraceae bacterium, assembly GCA_036495805.1. Taxonomy (GTDB): domain Bacteria; phylum Pseudomonadota; class Gammaproteobacteria; order Steroidobacterales; family Steroidobacteraceae; genus Bog-1198. The sequence continues at coordinate 13,780 of DASXMG010000104.1, forward strand.
CGCCGAGCTGGTGGAATTTGCCGGTTATCTGCCGGATCACGTCGTGATTTCGGGATTTCGCGTGACGCCGGTGGTGGGTTTCGTCAATCCCCGCTATCAGCTCAAGATCGCGGCCGCGGAAGTGCACGACGTCTTTGAAGTGCCGCTCGACTACATACTGGATACCGCCAATCACAAATCACGCCAGCGTAAAATTGCCGAGTTGACGATCGATATTCACGACATACCCTACGGCGAGCGCAACATCTGGGGCGCCACGGCCGGGATGCTGATGACCTTAAGAGCGCGGCTGCTGCAGCCGCAGCTGTCTGACGCCCGCGTCGTGCCGCCGAGGTGAGTGCTCACATGAGCCAACTGCTCGCAATCATGGCGCGGCTGCGCGCGGCCGACGGCTGTCCCTGGGATCGGCGCCAAACCTTTGCGAGCATTGCGCCCTATACCATCGAGGAAGCCTACGAGGTGGCTGATGCGATCGAGCGCGGCGACTTGGGCGGCCTCAAGGATGAGCTTGGAGATTTGTTGTTCCAAGTGGTTTTCCATTCGCAAATGGCGAGCGAGGCCGGTCAGTTTGATTTCGAAGCGGTCGCAGGCGCAATTTGCGACAAACTCACGCGGCGCCATCCCCACGTGTTTGGCGATGGCGGCCCCTTGAGCGTCAGCGAGCAAAACGCCGCCTGGGAAGATATCAAGGCTGCGGAGCGCGGCGCGGCGGGCGTGTCGGCGCTGCACGGTGTACCGAACGCGCTGCCGGCGCTGCTGCGCGCCTACAAGCTCAGCAAGCGAGCCGCGCGCGTCGGCTTTGATTTCGAGCACGCCGGCCAGTGCGCCGACAAGGTGGATGAGGAGCTCGCCGAGGTGCGTGCGGCCTCTCGCGCCTCCTCCTCGGCGTCGCCGGAGATCTTCGAGGAGGTCGGCGATCTGCTGTTCGCGGCCGCAAATCTTGCGCGCAAGCTCGAGGTCGATGCCGAGGCGGCGTTGCGCGCCGCCAACGCGAAATTCGAGCGTCGCTTCCGCGGCATGGAAGCGCTGGCGGCGCAACGCGGACAAGTGTTCTCTGAATTGGATCTGGCGGCGCAAGAGGACCTCTGGCAAACCGTCAAGCGTGGCGAGTAAGCGATGATCGCCGACGATAGCGCCGCGCGGCGTGCCGCTGCGCGCGCGGCAGTGCCATTGCAGTTCAAGCACGATCCCGAGCTGCCTATTACCGCCCGCCGCGAGGCGATCCTAGAGGCGCTGGCCGACAGGCAAGTACTCATCGTCGCCGGAGACACCGGTTCAGGAAAGAGCACGCAGCTGCCGCAATACTGCCTCGAACTGGGCCGGGGAACGGCCGGGCTGATTGCGCATACGCAGCCGCGGCGTCTTGCCGCGCGCGCTTTGGCTTCACGCGTGGCAGAGGAGATGGGCCAGGCGGTCGGCCGCAGCGTGGGGTTTCGGGTTCGCTTCGCGGACCAGGTCTCGGACGCGACGCGCCTGGTGCTCATGACCGACGGACTGCTGCTGGCCGAATTGGCCTCCGATCCGCTGCTGCGCCGCTACGACACCGTGATCGTCGATGAGGCGCATGAGCGCACCTTGAACGTCGATTTGTTGCTGGGCGTGCTCAAACGGCTGCTGCCGCGCCGGCCGGAGCTGAAGCTCATCGTGACCTCGGCAACGCTCGATGTCGAGCGGGTATCGCGCTTCTTCGACGATGCACCGATCATCACGGTCAGCGGCCGCAGCCATCCCATCGAAGTGCGCTACCGGCAATCCGAACAGGAAGATGAGGACCCCGATTTGCCGCCGGCCGTGCTCGAGGCCTATCAGGAGATCGCGGCTGAGCCGGGAGAAATCGGCCACGGCGACATTCTGGTGTTTCTGCCCGGCGAGCGTGAGATTCGCGATGTCGGCGAACTGCTCGAGCGCGAATTGGGGCCGGGCATCGAAGTATTGGGCTTGTATTCGCGTTTGTCCTGGGAGCAGCAGAGCAAGATTTTTCAGCGCGGCTCGAGACAGCGCATCGTGCTGTCCACCAATGTGGCCGAGACATCGATCACCGTGCCCGGCATCCGCGCCGTCATTGACTCCGGATTGGCGCGTATCAGCCGCTACAGCGTGCGCAGTCGGCTGCAGCGCCTGCCCATCGAAGCGGTGTCCCGGGCCAGCGCCGATCAGCGCAAGGGCCGCTGCGGCCGGCTCGCCGCCGGCCTGTGCATGCGCCTCTACAGCGAGGAGGATTTTGAGCAGCGGCCGGCCTTCACGGAGCCCGAGGTGCTGCGCACCAATCTCGCGGCGCTGCTGCTGCGCCTCGCGGCGGATGGATTGGGGCAGGCGGAGGATTTCCCCTTCATCGATGCGCCCGATTCGCGCGCGCTCAACGACGGCTATCGCCTGCTGCAGGAGCTGCAAGCGCTCGATGACGGGCGGCGCATCACACGCCGCGGCAGGGCCATGGCGCGCCTCCCGCTCGATCCGCGCTTGAGCAGAGCTCTGCTCGAGAGCAAGCGCTTTCATGCGGAGAGCGAGCTGCTGGCCATTGTCTCAGGCTTGAGCGTGCCCGAAGTTCGCCTCGGCGAGGAGCCGCCCGAAGGCGCTGCCTTCGATGACACCAAGTCGGAATTTTCCGCGCTGCTCAAATTGTGGCGCGCATACCGGGCCGCGCGCGACGGGCCGCGGCGCGAGTTGCGCCGCTGGTGCAAAGAGCGCCATTTGTCGCTGCTGCGCTTGTCCGAATGGGATGATGTGTATTCCCAGGTGGTGGATCGCGCGCGCGAGCTTGGGCTGGTGGCGCAACGCACCAAGGCGAGCTACACCGGCATACATCGTGCTTTGCTCGCCGGATTTTGCACCATGGTGGGAACTCGCGGCGAGGATGGCGCCTACCTTGGGACGCGCGGCGTGCATTTTCATATCTTCCCGGGTTCGCCGCTGGCTCGGCGCCGGCCGCGCTGGCTCATGGCCGCCAGCATTGTCGAGACCTCCCGCGTGTTCGCGCGGCGCGTTGCCGAAGTCGAGCCCATGTGGATCGAATCTGCGGCATCGCATCTGGTGAAACGGGAATACCTGGAACCGGACTGGGACGATGGGCGCGAGCAAGTGGTCGCCCGCGAACGAACCAGCTTTTTGGGCCTCATCTTGAGCGCCGGCCGCATCGTGAATTACGGGCCCATCGAGCCGGAGGCCTCGCGGCGCATCTTTGCGCGCGAGGCCTTGGTGTATCAGCGCCTAAAGCAGCGGCCGGACTGGCTGCTGGCAAACGACGCCGCGGTGAGACAGGCGCGGCAAATGGAGGAGCGGCTGCGTACGCGCGATCTTTTGCATGCAGCTGAATCCTTCGTGGAATTTTACGACCGTCACCTGCCGCGCCAGGTCTCGAGTGCGGCAACCTTGGAGCATTTCAATCGGCACCTCTCGCCGCAGCAGCGCGCAGCGCTGACGCTTGGGCCCGCGGAGATCTTTGCGCGCCTGCCCGAAGAGTCCGCATTGGCCCAATTTCCCGAGGATACCCGCGTCGACGCCCTCACGGTGCCCGTGGAATATCATTTTGCACCGGGAGAGACTCAAGATGGCGCCAGCCTCGAGGTGCCCTTGCTGGCACTGCCTTATCTCACGCGCGCGGCAGTCGATGCGGCGATCCCGGGTCTGGCCGCGCCGCGCATCGAGGCGCTGCTGCGCTCGCTGCCGAAGGATGCGCGGCGCAGCTTGATTCCGGTGGCCGCAACGGCCGCCGCGTTCCTGCATGACACGCAAGGCAGCGCAGCCGACGCAACGCATTTACAAGCGTGGCTCAAGGAACGCCGCGGGATTGCCGAGGCACTGCTGCGCTTCGATACTTCCGCCGTGCCGCTTCATTTGACGCCGCGCCTTCGCGTCATCCAAGCGGGCCGGGAAGTAGCCCGCGGCACGGACCTGAAGCGATTGCGGCGCGAATGTGCTGCGCGGGGCCGCGCAGAGCTCGAACAACATGCGCGCGCCGCCTACGCACTGCTCGGCAGCTGGCGCCGCTTTGAGCTCGAGCAATTGCCCGAGGTTCAGCCGCTGGCGCTGGAACAGGGCACGATCTCGGTGTTTCCCACCCTCCAGCAGCGCGAGGGGGAATTGCAGGTGCACTACGAGTGGTCCGCGGAGGAAGCTCAGCGCACCTGGCGGGACGGATCCGTCCGCCTGGCGCGAGTGATCTTGGAGCGTCAATCGAAGGATCTGGCCAAGTCCGTCGGCAGTTCCGTCTCGCTGCTGCTTCGCGCCAGCCCGTACCTCAGCAGTGATGCGCTGATCGATGTCTTGCTGCAGCTGACATTTCGCAGCGCCTGTTTTGACGTGGCGGAAGCGCCGCGCACTCGGACGGATTTCGAGGCCGCCGTAGACAAGGGCAGGGAGCAACTCTACCCCTGCCTCGAGCAGATGCGCGCGATGCTCGAAACTTGGCTGCAGGAGGCGGCCGAGGTGCGACAGGCGCTCGAAGACCCGCGTGTCCGGCCGCTGGCGGAATCCGCCGAGGAAACTCGCGAGCACCTCAAGCGGCTTCTGGACTTCGCCACCATCAACGCCTCGTCGCTGGATTGGTTGCGCCAGGTGCCGCGCTACCTAAAGGCAGAGCAGCGGCGTTGGCAGCGCAACTCGGTGCGCGGCGGTGAATCGCAGCACATCGGCGCGGAACTCAAGCAGTGGTCGACACGCTACCAGGACCTGGAGAAGCGCCTGGCCGCAGAATTGCGCTGGACGCCAAAGCTGGCCGAACTGCGCTTCTGGATCGAGGAGTATCGCGTGTCGTTATACGCCCAGGAATTGAAAACCCTGGGCGCGATTTCCGCGGCACGCTTGCAGCAACGTGCCGCAGAAATCGACGCCTGGCTCAGCCGCTAGAGTGCCGCTCACACGGATCGCCTGCTCTAGACATCGAAGCGGATGCCCTGCGCAAGCGCCATCTGTCCGCTCCAATTGATGGTATTGGTTTGGCGTCGCATGTAGGCCTTCCAAGAATCAGAACCCGCTTCGCGTCCGCCCCCGGTGTCCTTTTCCCCGCCAAACGCACCGCCGATTTCTGCGCCGGACGTGCCCAGATTGACGTTCGCAATGCCGCAGTCGCTGCCGTCCGCCGACAGGAATCGTTCGGTGGCCTGCATACTGTCGGAAAATATCGCCGATGACAGGCCGTAGGCGACCGAGTTTTGCAGCGCCAACGCCTCCTCGAGCGTCTCAAAACTCATCAAGTACAGAATCGGCGCAAACGTTTCGGTGCGCACCACCGCCATGCCGGCATTGGCGCGAATGACTGTCGGCTCGACGAAATTGCCGGGGCCTGGCCGCACCTTGCCACCGCACAGCAACTGTCCCCCCTCGGCCTGAGCCGCGGCAATCGCAGCGGAATAGCGTGCAACCGCGCCCGCATCGATCAACGGTCCCATCAAGGTACCCGTCTCGAGCGGGTCGCCGATCCGTACCTGGGCGTAAGCGGCGAGCAGGCGCCGTTCGAGCTCGTCAGCACGTGAACGATGCACGAGCACCCGCCGCGTGGTGGTGCAGCGCTGACCGGCGGTCCCAACGGCGCCGAATACAATCGCGGGCACCGCCAGGTCCAAGTTGGCGTGTTCATCGACGATCAACGCATTGTTGCCGCCGAGCTCCAGAAGGCTCTTGCCCAGACGTTGCGCGACGCGCACGCCGATCTGCCTGCCGACGTGCGTGGATCCCGTGAAGGACACCAACGCGACGCGCCGATCGTCGACAAATCGGCCGGCGAGTTCGGTACCTGCATCGATGAATATCTGAAATATCGCCGGCAGCTCGAGCCGCTGCAGCACGCGATTGCAAATATGTTGCACGGCCAGCGCACACAGCGAGGTCTTGGGGGAGGGTTTCCAAACGGTTGCATTGCCGCTGATGGCGGCCAAGAACGCATTCCAAGCCCAAACCGCCACCGGAAAATTAAACGCGGAAATGACGCCGACGACGCCCAGCGGGTGCCACTGCTCGTACATGCGATGCTGCGCGCGTTCCGAGTGCATGGTGTTGCCGTACAGCATGCGCGATTGTCCGACCGCGAAATCGGCAATATCAATCATCTCCTGCACTTCACCGTCGCCCTCAGCTTTGATCTTGCCGTTTTCCATCGATACCAGACTACCGAGCGCATCCTTAACGGCGCGCAGCTCCTCGCCAACCTGGCGCACGGCTTCACCGCGTTTCGGCGCCGGCACGCGCCGCCAGGCGGCCGCGGCAGTGAGCGCCGAATTCATGACGTGTTCGTAATCGGCGAGTGTTGCGCCGCGCACCTGTGCCAGGCGCTGCCCGGTGGCCGGATTGATCGATTCGATCAATGGCCCGCTGCCGTCGGTGCTCCAGCCGTGGCTGCCCGACCACACACCGGCGTTGATATCCCGAAGTCCCAAGGATTCGAGCGGCTTGCTGTGCTTCATAGTTCGATTCTCGATTTAACCAGGTCAAAACTGAGGGGCCGCATTTTGACTTGGGTTGGCGTCCAACGCTAGCATCGTTGCCATGTCGAACACTCCCGCGCTGACCAATTGGCATCCTACGACCTGGCAAAGCCGGCCCGCTGCGCAGCAGCCCAAATATGCCGATGCGGCCGCGTTGGAGCATGCCGTGGCTGCTTTGAGCCGGCTGCCGCCGCTGGTCGTCTCCTGGGAAATCGAGGCGTTGACCGCCAAGCTGGCACAAGCGCAGCGCGGCGAGCAGTTCTTGCTCCAGGGCGGCGATTGCGCCGAAAGCTTCGAGGACTGCGAGTCGGACAATATCGCGCGGCGCCTCAAGATCCTGCTGCAGATGAGCCTGGTTTTGCTGCAGGGCTTGAAGAAACCCATTCTGCGCGTCGGCCGATTTGCCGGCCAATATGCCAAGCCGCGTTCGGCGGATACCGAAACGCGCGAGGGAGTGACGCTGCCGACTTATCGTGGCGACAACGTCAATCGCCCCGGTTTTAGCGCGGCGGAGCGTCAACCGGATCCGGAGCTGTTGCTGCGCGGCTATGAGCGCGCCTCATTGACGCTCAATTTTGTACGGGCGCTGATCGACGGCGGCTTTGCCGATTTGCATCATCCGGAATATTGGGACTTGGGCTTTTTGCGGCATGCCCCGCTGCGCGAGGCGTACCAACAGATCGTCGATTCGATTGCCGAGTCGATGGATTTCTTCGAATCGATGAGCGGGCAGCGTGTGCATGCGGCAACCCGGGTTGATTTCTATACCAGCCACGAGGGGCTGCATCTTTACTCCGAGCAGGCGCAGACGCGATATATCGAGCGCCAGAAGCGCTGGTACAACCTGTCGACGCATATGCCCTGGATTGGCATGCGCACCGCCAATATCGACGGTGCACATGTGGAGTATTTCCGGGGAATCGCCAATCCGATTGGCGTGAAGGTGGGTGCCTCGATGAGCGCCGAATGGCTGCAGGAGCTGATTCAGGTGCTCAATCCACAAAATCAGCCGGGCCGTCTCACCTTGGTCCATCGCTTCGGCAGCAAGGATATCGAACAGCGATTACCCGACATGATCCGCGCGGTTCGCGCCACCGGCTCGCAGGTGCTGTGGGTGTGCGATCCCATGCACGGCAATACCGAAACCACGGCGGGCGGCATCAAGACGCGGCGTTTCGACAATATTTTGGGCGAAGTCGAGGCCGCCTTTCGCATTCACAGTGAAGAAGGCTCGATGCTCGGCGGTGTGCACATTGAGCTGACCGGCGAGGATGTGACCGAGTGTGTCGGCGGGGCGCGAGGCTTGACCGAGGGCGATCTGGCGCGCGCTTACAAATCGCAGGTTGATCCGCGGCTCAATGCCGAGCAGGCCTTGGAACTCGCCATGTTGATTGCACGCCGCGCGGGTGTGGGGCATCGCATCGGCAAGACGCCACGGCCCGCGACTTAAGGGCGCGCGTGACCATTGCACAATTCGTCAAGCAGCCCTTGGAAGGGAAGACTTCGCTGTCGCGTGTCTTTTGGCTGTACGGGGTCTTCGGCTCTCTGTTGTACGGCGCTCTCGAATTGTTTCTCAATCCAGAAAGTGTGTTCGTCATGCGGGTCTACACGATTGGCGGCCTGCTATACACGGTGTACGTCATCGTCGGCACCTACCGCTGCGCGAATAACACCAAGTCTCCCTGGATGGCGCGCGCCGCGCGAGTCGGCGCGATCATTTCGTTGTTGCTGCTGCCGGTGCTGACGTATCTGGATCTCACGGGCGCCGTGACGATCGCGGATCTAATGGGAGGGCAGCTGCCTGAGTGAAGGCGGCGCCGGACTCGAGAATTTTTTCGAGGGCCCGGCCGGCATGCGCATCGATCTGCGTCCCCGGTTACCGCTGCTGTTTAGCAGCGCTAAGTCCGAAGATAACTCGCGCCGTTGACGTCGATGACGCAGCCGGTCATCGCCGCCGGCGCATCGAGCGCGCAGTACACGGCGGCATTCGCGATTTCATCGCTGCGGTTCACGCGCCCCAGGGGATGCTGCGCCAGGATCGCCGGACCTTCCGGGCCTTCGAGATGGCTTGTGGCCATTTCCGTCTCCACCCAGCCCGGCGCCACGCAGTACAGGTACACCTCGTCGGCGGCGAGGGCTCTGGCCAGGGATTGCGACAAGGCATTGAGGCCGGCCTTGCTGGCCGCATAGGCGGGTGCGTCAGGTTCGCCGCGAAATGCGCCGCGCGAGGAAATATTGACGATCCGGCCGCGGCCGAATTCAGAAGTTTGCGGCGGCTTGCGTGCTGCCATGCTTTGCGCGGCCAACAACGATAGGGCCGCCGGCGCGGCCAGGTTGGTCGCCAGCGTCAGCTGCCACGCAGATTGCCATTCGGCGTAACCGGTCTTCAGCGGCGGATGGAAAATATATAGGCCGGCGTTGTTGATCAGGATGTCGACCGCGCCGAGCGAATCGGTGACCCGTTGCCAGAGCAGGCTCGCCTCCCTGGGATCGGAAAGATCCGCATCGAAGCTTGCATGTCCCGAGCCGGGAAGATTCTTGAGGCTCGCCTCGGCGGCCTCGCGGTTGTTGCGATAGTGAAGCGCCACGCGTACACCGCGCTGCGCAAGCTGCAGAGCGATGACGCGGCCGATTCCGCGCGATGCGCCGGTCACCAGCGCGACCTTGCTCGAGTCAGAGCGCGACATCTTGCACTATGGCAGTCTTCAGTTCCGCCGTGACGGCCCGGAGTTGTGTCCCGGGTTTTGTCCCGGGTTGTGATGAGAGGGCGCGCGATGGAAATGATCCGGCCGCTTTCGCGGCGCGAACCTCACGCCCTGGACGATCGCGTAGGAATTTCCGCCTGCTTCCGCGGGATATTGTTCCGCATAATCTTCGCTATCGTCCGCCGCGCCCTGATCGGCGTAACCCGGTTGGTAGCTCGGCGCCGCCCCGTAGGGGCGCGCGTAATGGATGGCCGGTGTCGCGCTCATGGTGTTGACGGGACCCACGTCGAGCAGGGTCGATTTTTCGCCGCACGGGTTGTTCGAATAGGTTTTTACGCCATTAGTCGTACATGCCCAAATCTGTCCTTCCGATGCGGTCGGCGGAACTGCCGCTTGCGCCGGGGGCGGCGCGGGCATCGGAGCCGCATCGGTCGCCGGTGCGGGCGAGGGCGCGGATGCTGTCGGAGGGGCCGGCACCGCTGCGGGTAGGGCGGGGGCCTGCGCCGCGACGACCGGCGTCGGCGTGAAGGCCAAGGCCGGTTCGGCTCTGTGGCTCGAAACTGCCGCGAAAGCCACCGCAATGGCCGCAGCGGATAGGCCGCCGAAAATCCAGGGCAGCAAATCGCGTTCCTTGTTCATCGCTTGATTATCCTCTCCTGTGGAAGAAGCGGAGTGAATATCCCGACAGTTTCGCCTCGGGTTCGACCGAAGGCTGGATTCGGCCATCGTATAACCACAATTCGATATAACAACCGTAACACTATGTTCCACAAGAGGGTATTAGCGAGGTCAATGTATGGCCGGCAGCGCGTTGAGACATAAGATGCCTCAGACGAACCGAATAAGGCGGCGTGCTAAATTGCGGTCATGACCACGCTCAACAATCCAGTCTCAACGCCTCATTTGCCGGCACCGGTGCCGCGTCAGCGGCGGCTGTCCTTGTTCGAGTTTGTCGGCGCGCTGCGCAACAGCGCGATCGAATCCTTCGCGCAAGAGGCCTATGAGCTCGACCTTCTCGAGCGAAAGATATTCGGGCGTCGCTTATACGTGCTCAACGATCTGGCGGCGATCAAGCATGTGCTGATCGACAATGCGGCAAACTATCGGAAGACTGAAATCACGCGTCGAATACTCGAGCCAGGTCTTGGCAGGGGATTGATCACTTCGGAAGGTGAGACGTGGCGGCAACACAGGCGCGCCATGTCGCCGGCTTTTGATCATCGCAGCATTGCCGCCTACACACCCATCATGACAGGTGCCGCGGAGGAACTGCTGGCGGGGTGGGGGAAGCTTCCCGTAGGCACCGGCGTCGATGTCTCGACGGCCATGATGGAAGTCACGCTCAACATCATTTCGCGCACCATGTTTTCGAGCGACTCCGACGACATTGTCACCATCATGGGGCGCAGCGCCGGCCGCTACCAGGCAGAAATGCGCCCGAATATCATGGATATGATGGGCTTGCCGAAATGGCTGGCGGCCCTGCCCAGAAATAGAGTGGCGCAACGCACGCTGGGTGAGTTCGATCGGGTAATCGATCGGCTGATCGATGAGCGCACACGGGACCCGGGAAATCATCCCAAGGATTTACTCGCGAGACTGATCGCGGCTCGCGATGAGCAGACCGGCGGCGGCATGAGCGCCCAAGAGGTGCGTGACCACGTCATTACGATCTTCTTGGCCGGTCATGAAACCACCGCCATGGCGATGACCTGGACTTGGTTTCTCTTATCTCAACACCCGCAGGAGGAAGCGAAGCTACACGCCGAGCTCGATTCGGTGCTGAGCGGACGCGCTCCCACACATGAGGACTTGAGCAAGCTCACCTATTCCCGGATGGTGGTCGAGGAATCGATGCGGATTTATCCGCCGGTCCACACGATCGGGCGCGAGGCGATCGGTGACGATACGTTGGCGGGCCGGCATATCCCGAAGGGCTCGACCATTCTGATTGCCCCCTGGCTGCTTCACAGGCATGTGAAGCTTTGGGACAACCCGGGTCGATTCGATCCCGAGCGCTTCTCGCCCGAGCGATCGGCGGCACGGCCGCGTTTCGCCTACCTGCCGTTTGGCGGAGGCAAGCGCATTTGCATCGGTGCGGCCTTTGCCTTGGCCGAAGCGACCGTGCTGCTCGCGACCCTGGCGCAGCGCTATCGACTGCGGGTCGTACCGGGACATAAGGTCGAGCCCCAGGGCCTGATTACGCTTCGCGCCCGCCATGGCATGAAAATGCTGCTGATGGCTCGGGGCGCCGGATCCGCGGGCTAGCGCGCCTAGCACATCGCAATTACAGCGGCATTAAAAAGCAAACGCTTCTCGGTTAACAATGCATATAAATATAGCAAATTCAATTACTTAAAAGTTTTATCTCGATTATGGCTCCATGGCGGCCGACAGTTTTGAAAAAGCCGGCTTGCCCCGCTGCCGTCAGGTGCTATTCTGGCTCGCGAACCTTCCCCGCAGCCGAGCCTTAGGGCGCCCAAAGCCGCTTAAGCTCGGAGAGCCAACGAAAATATTGGCTGCCGCGAGGAATCTTTTTCCCCATGCGGGGGTCTGACAGGTTTTCAAGCGTTCTGGCCAGGTTCAGTTGCGCTCGGGTTAGTCCAAAGTCCAAGCGCGATCGATGGCGGGCTACGTGGTGATCCGCGTAGCCCGTTTTTTATTTGTGTCCCACGTGTGATACACCGTCCCTCGCATGAACTCGATTTTTGACGTCGATTGCAGGCGCTGCCCGCGCCTCGCCGCGTTTCTGGATGCCGTCCACGCCGAGGAACCGAACTACTACTGTCGGCCGGTGCCGCCGTTTGGCGATCCCGGCGCGCGTCTTGTTCTCGTGGGCTTGGCGCCCGGCATGCATGGTGCGAACCGAACGGGAAGGCCCTTCACCGGCGATCATGCCGGCATACTGCTGTACCGCACGTTGTACAAATTTGGGCTCGCGACCGCGCCGCAATCGATCGCTGCCGATGATGGCTTGCGGCTGATCGACGCGCGCATAACCAACTCGGTCAAGTGCCTGCCCCCGGCCAACAAGCCGCTGCCCGCCGAGGTGAAGCAGTGCAATGCCTATCTACAGTCCGAGCTTGCGCAGAGCCCCGATGCGCGGGTGATTCTGGCCTTGGGCGCGATTGCGCATGTGGCCGTGCTTCGGGCTTATGGCCTGCCGCCGGCCAAATTTCGCTTCGCGCATGCGGCACAGCACGAACTCGGCGAGGGCCGGCTGCTCCTTGATTCGTATCATTGCAGCCGCTACAACACCCAGACGCGGCGGCTGACGACGGAAATGTTCGAAGCAGTTATCGGCAGGGCTCGGGAGCTGGCGCTTCTCGAGCGTGACGTGCCATGAGCGCGGTTTCCGAACACTTCGACGCCAAGGTGTTCGTCGACAGCCTTCCCGGCCGCCCGGGCGTCTACCGCATGCTCGATAGCGAGGGACAGATTCTTTACGTCGGCAAGGCGCGCAATCTCAAGAGCCGCGTCGCATCGTATTTTCAGCCTAGCAACGTGCAGCCCAAAGTGCAGGCCTTGGTCGCCAAAACGGCCAATATGGAAGTGACAATCACCAATTCCGACACCGAAGCGTTGCTGCTCGAATACAACCTGATCAAGAAGCATCGGCCGCGTTTCAACGTGGTGTTGCGCGACGACAAAAGCTTCCCCTATTTGCATCTGGAAACCCAGCACGAATTTCCACGCTTGAATTTCTATCGTGGTTCACGCAAGGAGCCCGGGAAATATTTCGGGCCGTATCCATCCGCGGGAGCTGTCCGCGATACGCTCCAGCAATTGCAGAAGCTGTTTCGCATCCGCAATTGCGACGACACGTACTTCGCGAACCGTTCGCGGCCCTGCCTGCAATACCAGATTCAACGCTGCACGGCGCCCTGTGTGGGCTTGGTCTCCAGGGAGAGTTATGCGCGCGATGTGAACGCCGCAATCAAGGTGCTGGAAGGCCGCAATGATGAGGTCGGCGAAGAATTAGGGCGGCGCATGGATGCTTCCGCCGAACGCTTGGATTTCGAAGAGGCTGCGCAGCTTCGCGATCAATTGGCGAAGCTCAAGGTCATCCAAGCCCAACAAATCGTGACCGCCGGGGCGGACCATGATGCGGACGTCATCGCGATTGCCGCCGCCAACGGCGAGTATTGCGTGGCCCTCATGTTCGTGCGGGCGGGCCGCAGCCTCGGCAGTACCACCTTTTTCCCCAAGGCGCCGTTTGCGGACTTGCAGGAAGTTCTGGCCGCATTTGTCATGCAATACTATTTGGAACGCGACGCCCCGGCGGAGATCATCGTCGAACAAGACTTCGACGAAATGCAGCTGCTGGAGACGACCTTGACGCAACGCTTGTCGCACCGGGTGCGCATTTGCAGCGCGGTGCGCGGCATTCGCGCGCGCTGGCTGGAGATGATGCACACCAACGCAGAGCAGGCGTTGAACATGCGGCGCCTCGCTCGCGCCGGCATCGAATCGAGCCTGGAAGATCTGCGCGAGGCCTTCGATCTCGAGGAAGCGCCGAACCGACTGGAGTGTTTCGACATCAGCCACACGGGCGGTACCGACACCGTGGCATCCTGCGTCGTGTTCGGCGTCGAGGGCCCGCTGAAGAGCGACTACCGGCGCTTCAACATCAGCGGTATCCAGCCTGGCGATGACTACGCGGCGATGTACCAGGCACTCACGCGGCGCTACAAGCGCGTGCGCGACGGCGAGATCGTCAAGCCCGACGTGCTGCTCATCGACGGCGGCAAAGGGCAATTGGCAGAAGCGGCCAAGGTTCTCGATGAGCTCGGTGTCGGCGGAATAACCCTGATCGGCGTCGCCAAAGGCGTCGATCGGCGGGCAGGGCAGGAGCAACTATTCTTGTTGGGCCAAGATACCCCCACTATACTGCCGCCGGACTCACGTGCATTGCACCTGATCCAGCGCGTGCGCGATGAGGCACATCGCTTTGCGATCGCGGGACATCGCAAAAAGCGCGCCAAGCGTCATAGCCAGTCGATACTCGAAACCATTCCGGGCCTAGGGCCGGTAAAGCGGCGCGAGCTGCTGAAACAATTCGGCGGCCTCCAAGGAATACTGCGTGCCGGCATCGATGATTTCATCCAAATTCGCGGCCTCGGGCGGGAGCTTGCCCAGGTGATCTATGAACACCTCCATCCCGGACGATAAGCCCCGATCGCATTTCAATCTGCCCAACACACTGACGTGGTTGCGCATTTTGATGATTCCGGGCGTGGTGGTTCTTTACTACCTGCCGTTCTGGTGGGCCCACCCAGCCGCCGGCGTCGGCTTCGCGCTGGCGGGCATCACCGACACGCTGGATGGTTATTTCGCGCGCAAGCTCGGGCTGACTTCGCGGCTCGGCGCGTTCTTGGATCCCGTTGCCGACAAGCTGATCGTGGCTGCGGCGCTGGTTTTGATCGTCAGCGCGGACTCGCGTTGGTTTGTGGTGATCATGGCCATCGTGATCATCGGCCGCGAAATTGCGGTCTCAGCGCTGCGCGAATGGATGGCCGAGATCGGTGCGCGCGGCCGGATCAAAGTGTCGCAGTTGGCGAAGTACAAAACCATCATGCAGATAACCGGCCTGTCGATGATGTTGTTCCATCATCCGTTGCTCGGCATCGCCATTTACAAGCTCGGTGTGGTGTTGACGGCCATCGCGGCAGTGCTGACGCTATGGTCGATGATCCTTTATTTGCGCCTGGCCTGGCCCGAGCTGCGGGATAGCTCGAGACTGTAGGCAGCCTCGCGCTGGCCGGGCGCGAGAAATTGCCTCCAGTTCAAGGCTTTAGGTGCCTATTGCGCAGGGTTTTCCTTGACTCCCAGCGGCACGGCCCTACAATTGCGCCTCTGTTTAGGGCGGGAATAGCTCAGTTGGTAGAGCGCAACCTTGCCAAGGTTGAGGTCGCGAGTTCGAGCCTCGTTTCCCGCTCCAATCCTAAATTTCAACGGCATACCTGACCGTAGGTGATAACAAAAATGAAAGCCCTGATCGCGCAAGGCAGCCTGCTGCTGTCTCTTGTTTTTGCCCAGCTTACCGCGACCACTCTTGCCGCCGACGAATCGGCGGCGCCCGGCCGCATTTTGATTCGCGCCGGTCACGTGCTCGATGTTCGCACCGGCAACGAAGCCGCGGACCAGACGATCATCGTCACAGCGGGTGCGATCACCGGGATTGCCGCCACGAGTGCCACGCCAAAAAAGCCGCAGGACCACGAGATTGATTTGCGCAGCCTGACGGTGTTGCCCGGCTTGATTGACGTTCACACGCATCTGACGATGGATACGAATTTCGACCCGTATCATGAG
Source organism: Steroidobacteraceae bacterium (assembly GCA_036495805.1). Taxonomy (GTDB): domain Bacteria; phylum Pseudomonadota; class Gammaproteobacteria; order Steroidobacterales; family Steroidobacteraceae; genus Bog-1198. Next base: position 29,219 of record DASXMG010000104.1, read on the forward strand.
CTGTCGACGAGCATCGCGAAGAGCGCGTTGATCGGCGCGCGCAACGCCAAGGTTACGCTGCAAGCCGGATTCACCTCAGTGCGCAATGTAGGAGCTGAGGGCTTTGCCGATGTCGATCTGCGCGATGCCATCAACTCGGACCTGGTCGAGGGCCCGCATATGCAGGTGAGCGGTCCCGCCTTAGGCATAACCGGCGGCCATTGCGATGATAATCTGCTGCCCTTTGCTTACCACGCGGTCGGGGGCGGTGTCGCCGACGGCGTGGAAGCCGTGCAGCACAAGGTACGCGAGAACATCAAATACGGCGCCGACCTCATCAAGATCTGTGCAACGGGCGGCGTGCTGTCCAAAGGCGACGATCCGCAGGCGTCCCAGTACACGCTGGAGGAACTCAAAGCCATCGTCGCGGATGCGCATCGCCTGGGCCGGCGAGTTGCGGCGCACGCGCATGGCGCGCAGGGAATTCTCTGGGCGACGCAAGCGGGCGTCGATTCCATCGAGCACGGCTCTTACATGAACGAGGAAGACATTGCCGCGATGAAGTCGCACGGCACTTACTTCGTGCCGACCGCCTATTTGGTCGACTGGATACAGGCCAACGGGCACTTGCCGCCGTTTTACTATCAGAAAATGCTGGACGTCAGCGCCGTGGCGAAAGCGAACGCCAAGAAGGCCATTGCCGCCCACATCAAGATCGCGCTCGGCACGGATGCCGCCGTGTACCCGCATGGCCTGAATGCGCACGAACTGCAGGTCTATGTCGAACAGTTCGGCATGTCGGCGCTCGCGGCTATCCAAACCGGCACAATCAATGCTGCCGACCTCATGGCTTGGTCGGATAAAATAGGCACTCTCGAGGCGGGCAAGTGGGCCGACATCATCGCCGTGAAGGGCGACCCGCTGCGCGATATCAAATTGCTGCAGCACGTCTCGTTCGTGATGAAGTCGGGCGTTGTCTATAAGCAAGAGGCGGATTGAGCGACACCGCGGATGATGTAAACTGAAGGATCAACCCCGGCGCACCCGGGGTTTGCTGTTTTCAATTGGGCTAAGTGGCAGAGTGGTCATGCAGCGGCCTGCAAAGCCGTGTACGCCGGTTCGATTCCGACCTTAGCCTCCACATGATTCAACGCACGGGCCGGAACGGGTAGAATCCCTTCCATGTCCGACGAAAGCTCGAATTTGGCGACCTTAAGAGCGGCCAATCCGGCCAATGCGGTTGACCTGCGACGCATTGGCGCACATCCGGATCAGTGGTATCCCTTGGCGTGGTCCGATGAGCTCAAACCCGGTAAGACCTTGGGCCGGCGCTTCGCCGGTGATCCGATCGTCCTGTATCGCGGCAGCAGCGGGCGGGTGTTTGCGCTGGAAGATCGTTGTGCCCATCGCCAGGTTCCTTTGCACCTGGGCGTTGTCAGCGGCGATGACCTCAAGTGCCACTATCACGGCTGGGTCTATAACTGCGCCGGCAAATGCATCAATGTGCCGTACTTGGGACCCGAGCGGTTACCGACCGGTGTGAAGGGCTATCCGGCGCGGGAAATCGACGGCCTGATTTTCGTTTTCCCGGGCGATCCTGCGCTGGCCGAAAGCCGTGTGCCGGCAACGCTCGGTTCGTCGCAGCGCAAGGACTACAAGACGCGGCGATTGAACCGCGAAGTCGCCTGCCACTACACATTCATGCACGAAAACCTGTTCGACATGAATCATCAATTCATGCATCGCAAGCAGATGGGATCGATCAGGGCCCGCTGTCTGGGGCGCAATCATGGCGAGAATTGGGCCGAAGTCGAATATAGTTTCAGCCGCACCGAGGGCAAATCGTCCGTGGGCGAGCACGTCATCGTTGATTTGATGCGCAAGCGCGGCGAAGCTAAAAAGGATTTTTCAGATCACATGCGCATCCGTACCGACTATCCCACCCAAAGCCTGAAAGTTTGGGTGGGCCGCGACATCAAGCAATCCGACGATCCGGTCCTGGATGTGTGGCTGGGCTACACACCGCGGGATGCCGAGCAGCGTACCAATCGCACTTACGGCTATCTGTCGGTCAAGAAGCCGGGTTTTCCGGGGATCATTCACGCGGTCTGGCCCTTCGTGACCTGGTTTACCGAGAATATTTTCCGCGAGGACAAGGAAATCGTTGAACACGAGCAGAGAGCCTACGATGCGCAGGGTGCGGATTGGAACAACGAGGTGTTCCCGCCGATAAGAGATCTGCGCAGCGTATTGGCTCGTTGCGGCGTGCCGATGAAATAGCCCTCGGGCGAACACGCTGTTGTTCGCCGTGTCAATCGGCCCCTAGCTACTTCTGAGCGGGCCGCAGCTTCCATATTTCACTTTGATGACGAACCATAATCTGGCGTAAAATGAGGCCTACGCGATGCAGAACCCAGAACCTTTACCCTACCCCGTCCCGGCGGGGAGACGCCCATGGGACGCGCGGCTGGCGCGCCGTTTGGTCGCGCCGTTTGTCCACAGCTGGGTGACGCCTAACCATTTGACCACGTTGCGTCTGTTGGTTGGGCTGGCGGCCGCTGCCGCCTTTATTCCGGGAAGCTTCGGGTGGTCGAATTTCGCCGCGTTGCTGTTGATTTTGTCGAATTTCCTGGACCATACCGATGGTGAGCTGGCCCGCATGAGCGGGAAAACCAGCCGCTTCGGGCATCTTTACGACCTGGCGAGCGATGCCGCGGTGACGGTTCTGCTCTTCCTGGCGATCGGCGTTGGGGTGGCGAAGAAGCCTGGCGTTGATCTCGGGGTTCCGTCCGCGCTATTGGGGCTGGTAGCCGGCACGGCGATCGCGCTGATTTTTTATCTGCGCATGCGGATCGAGGAGATGATGGGCAAAGTGGCGACACAACAGGCTTCGCTCGGCGGCTTCGAAACCGAAGATGTGCTGTACCTGCTCCCCTTGGCAACGCTCTGTAATGCGTTGGTTCCCATGCTGCTCGCGGCTTCGATTTGCGCGCCCTTGTTTGCAATTTGGGTCGTGATTGACCATCAACGGGTGCTGCGCCGAGATCGCCGCATGGCGACTGGGGTCGCCGGATAAGCGTGGCGGCGACCGGAACCGGAGACGAGCCGGCCTTAACTTCTCGATTGGAATCCCTCGACCTGCAGGGCCTGCGCGGCGAATACCTGCGGCAGGGGTCCTTTGTCCATATCGAGAATTTCCTGCCGGCCGGGATAACCGCGCGCTTGATCGATGGCATTGCTGCCGTCGGCAGCTTCGTGAATCGCAATTATTTGCCAGGTCACAAGCAGGGGGGCAGCGTCAGCCGGCACACCATCGACGCGCATGTCCCCGCCATCGCCGAACTTTATCGCTCCGCGGCACTGCGGCGCTGGCTTGATGATCTGACGGGCGAGCGGCTGCAGCTCTCGCCGCCCGATGATCCGCATGCCTACGCGCTCTATTTCTATACGCGTGCCGGCGATCATATCGGCTGGCATTACGACACCTCTTACTACGCCGGCCGACGCTACACCTTGCTCTTGGGGCTGATCGATGACTCTTCCTGCCGCCTCGACTATGAATTGCACACACGGCAGAAAGGCGCATCCGTGGAATCCGGGTCAATCAAGATTGCGCCCGGTGGCTTGGTGTTCTTCGACGGCGACGCTCTGCGCCACCGCATCAGCCCCGCGCGCGAGGGCGAAACCCGCATCTCATTGACCTTCGAGTATGTGACGGATCCGCGCATGCATCCCTGGTGGCGTCTCATTTCCAACATGAAGGACGCCTTTGCCTACTTCGGCTTTCGTCAGGTGTTCCATCGCTTTCTGGGCCGCGGCTAATGACACGGACGGCGGGTTGGTTGTTGAGCCTCGGCGTGCTGCTGTTCGTCGGCGTGCTGCTCTCGCAGGATTTACCCGCGATACTCGCAACGCTGGGACATGCCGGTTGGGGGCTGCTGCTGGTGGCATTGTTTCACTTGCTGCCCCTCGTCATCGATGCCGTGGCCATTGGTGTGCTGATCGATCGGGCCTTGAGCCGCAGACCGCTGCGCGACTCGCTGCTGGCGCGTTGGATCGGCGAATCCGCCAACAGCCTGATGCCGGCAGGTCAGCTCGGCGGGCCCGTGCTCATGGCCCGTCACCTGGCGCAGCGCGGACTGCCGATCGAAGAAGCCGCCGCGGCGATCACCGTCAGTACGACGCTGCAGACCTTTGCGCAGATTGCCTTTGCGTTGCTGGGCATCGTCGTTCTCGGCACGCAACCGACGCATTTTTCGCCCACCGCGCTGCGCACCGCCGCGCTCATTGCCAGCGCCTTCTTGGCGATTCAAGTGGGCGGCTTTTATCTGATCCAGCGACGCGGCCTTTTTAGTAAACTGATGAGCGCGGTTAGGCGGTTTTTCCGCAACCGGGATTGGTCGCAGTGGGTCGCGCAAGCGCAGGCTATCGATTTGGCGGTGCAGGGCACCTATCGACGTAGCGGCCCCGTGACCGCGAGCTTCGTCTTGAGCCTCGTGGGCTGGATTGCCGGCACGGGTGAGGTTTTTCTGATCGCCCGGTTTCTGGGGACCCCGGTCAGCTGGCGTGACGCATTTATACTGGAGAGCCTGGGGCAGGCCATTCGCGGCGCGGGGTTCGCCATTCCCGGCGCCTTGGGCGTACAAGAGGGCGGTTATTTGTTGCTCGCGCCGCTCGCCGGGCTCGCGCCCGATGCGGCGTTGGCCTTATCGCTTGCCAAGCGTGCGCGCGAATTGATGCTGGGTTTGCCGGGCCTGCTGTACTTGCGGTTTGCCACTCACGATACCGCGGCTGCCGCCGGTGCGGCCCCGCCTTGAACTAGATTTACGGAAGGAATTTGATGCGCGCGATCATTTTGGCGGCGGGGCGAGGTATTCGTCTGCAATTGCCCGAGGACAGCCAGCTGCCGAAATGCCTGCTGCGTTTCGCGGGTATGACGCTGCTCGAGCGGCATTTACGCATGCTGAAGAGCGCGGGCGTCACGGAGGTGGTCTTGGCGCTCGGCTTTCGCCACGAACTGGTTGAGGCAGAGCTCGAGCGCCTGGCCTGGTCGCCGCGCCCAAACATTGTGCTCAACATGAACTTTGAACTTGGCAGCGTGCTCACCGTGCATAGCGTCGCTGATGCGCTGACCGGCGGGGGCGATGTTCTTTTGATGGATGCCGATGTTTTGTACGATGAGCGTATTCTGCGAGCGTTGGTGGCCGGAAACGGCCCGGTAAACCGCCTGCTGATTGATCGTGATTTCGAAGCGGGCGATGAACCGGTCAAGCTTTGCATCCAGGACGGCGTGCCCATCGAGCTGCGCAAACAGCTGGCAGCCGATTTGAAATTCGACACGATCGGCGAGTCGGTCGGATTCTTCCGCTTTGCGCCCCCCGGTGCGCGGCGTCTTGCAACGCTGGTCGCGGGATATGTCGAGACTGGACGCGCCCACATGCCGCACGAGGAGGCGGTGCGCGATTTGCTCAAAGAGAGGAGCCAGCCGATCGAGGTGGCCGATGTCACAGGATTTCCGTGGATCGAAATCGATTTCCCCATTGATGTTGTGCGCGCGACCCAAGAGATCCTGCCGCAACTTCAACCATTTGAGAGGTAGCCAATGAATGCTTCGGTACGCTCGCCGGTAGGACACCCTCAAAAGGGCGCCAACAACACCGCTCAGACGCGCAGCGCCAAATTGCGCCAGATGCTGCACAGCGCCGATCTGGAATTTCTCATGGAGGCGCATAACGGCCTGTCGGCGCGCATCGTGCGCGAGGCGGGTTTCAAGGGCATTTGGGCTTCGGGCCTGACCATCTCTGCGCAGTTTGGTGTGCGCGACAACAATGAGGCCAGCTGGACGCAGGTCGTGGACATGCTCGAATTCATGGCCGATGCCAGCGACCTGCCCATATTGCTCGACGGCGACACGGGGTATGGCAATTTCAACAATATGCGCCGGCTGGTGCGCAAGCTGGAGCAGCGCGGGATCGCGGGCGTTTGCATCGAAGACAAGCAGTTTCCCAAGACCAATAGTTTCCTGAATGGAGAGCGTCAGCCGCTGGCCGATATCGAGGAATTTGTCGGCAAGATAGCCGCCGGCAAGGATACGCAACAGGATGCCAATTTCTCGATTGTCGCGCGCGTCGAGGCGTTGATCGCGGGTTGGGGCATGGACGAGGCGTTGCGCCGCGCCGAGGCCTACCGGCTGGCCGGCGCCGATGCCATTCTCATCCATAGCAAACTGTCGAAGCCGGACGAGATCGTCACATTCGCCAAGGAGTGGGCGCGCCGCTCGCCGTTGGTCATCGTACCGACCCGCTACTACAGCACGCCGACCGAGGTATTCCGCCAGGCCGGCATTAGCACGGTCATTTGGGCCAATCACCTGGTGCGGGCCGCGGCTTCGGCTATGCAAAGCGTTGCCAAGGAGATATTCGAGAGTCAGACGCTGGTGAACGTCGAAGACCGCATCGTCTCGGTCAACGAAATCTTTCGCTTGCAGGATGCCGACGAGTATTCGGCGGCGGAGCGGATTTATTTGTCCAATTCCGGTGCGCCGCGGGCGGCTGTGGTGCTGGCGGCGAGCCGTGGAAGCGGGTTGGAGGCCATGACGGCGGAGCGCCCGAAGGTGATGCTCCCCATCGCCGGCAAGCCTTTGCTGCGCTGGTTGGTCGATGGCTTCAAAAAGGAGAACATCAACGATATTACCGTGGTCGGCGGCTATCGAGCCGATGCAATCGATACGGCCGGAATCAAACTCGTGGTGAATGAGCGCTACGCCGAGACGGGCGAACTGAGCTCGCTGGCCTGCGCCGTCGAAGCGCTGGATTCAGATGCCGTCATTTCTTATGGCGACCTGCTGTTCCGCAGCTATGTGCTGCGCGATCTCGTGGAATCCAAGGCAGAGTTCTCCGTTGTGGTGGATTCATTGATGACGGGCAGCAGCAATCATACGGTGCGCGACTTTGCCTATTGCTCGCGCGGCGATGATCGCGGGCTCTTCGGTACGCCGGTGTTGCTGGAGCGTGTGACTGGCGCTGCGGGTGGGGAGCGTGCCCCGCACGGTCGATGGATCGGCCTGCTCAATGTCAGCCGTGCCGGCTTGGCAAAACTCAAAGCGGCCATGAAAACCATGCGAGGCGAGAACCATTTCGACGCGCTCGACATGCCGGCGCTGCTCAACGCATTGATTGCCGGCGGCAGTAAAATTGAAGTTCTCTATGTGCATGGACATTGGCGCGGGGTGAATGATTTGGACGATTTGCGCCAGGCCGTGGACTTCGCGCATGCGCAAGGTCCCTTAGCTCGATGATCGAGGCACGGGATTTTGTCGAGGCAGCGCGCCGGCGAGGGTTTCGCTGGTACGCCGGCGTGCCTTGTTCCTTTCTGACGCCCTTCATCAATTACGTCCTGCAGGACCCATCCTTGCATTACCTGTCGATGGCGAATGAGGGCGATGCGGTGGCGCTCATCGCCGGTGTGGCGCTGGCGGGCGATGCGGGCGCGGGCGCGCGCGCCTCTCATGGGCGCGGCGTTGCCATGATGCAGAACTCGGGACTCGGAAATGCGGTCAGCCCTCTGACGTCGCTCACGTGGACCTTTCGCCTGCCGCAATTATTGATAGTCACATGGCGGGCACAGCCCGGCATCGCCGACGAACCTCAGCATGCCTTGATGGGCCCAATCACGCCGGACATGCTCAAGACCATGGAAATACCGTGGGAGTTGTTTCCCACCGAGCGCGCGCAAATCGGGCCCGCACTTGACCGGGCGATTGCCTACATGGATGAGCACGAGCGGCCGTACGCCCTGGTCATGCAAAAGGGCAGCGTGGCGGCGTATCCCCTCAAGCCCGGTAACGGCACGATCCGCGGCCGCTCGCACACAACGCAGGCGCCCGCGGCAGAATCCGCGATGGCCGCGGATGCACGTCCGTCGCGCCACGATGCACTGCGCGCGGTCGTCGCCCAGACATCGGCGCATTCAACGGTGTTGTTGGCCAGCACCGGATTTTGCGGGCGCGAATTGTGCGCAATCGATGATCGGCCCAATCATCTTTATATGGTCGGCTCGATGGGATGTGTTCTGCCGTTGGCCCTGGGGCTCGCGCTGGCGCGTCCGGACTTGCGCGTGATCGCGTTGGACGGCGACGGCGCGGCCTTGATGCGTCTGGGTGCGTTTGCAACGGTAGGCGCTTACGGGCCTTCGAATCTTTGGCACCTGCTGCTCGACAACGGCGTGCATGATTCGACCGGCGGCCAAGCAACCGTATCGCCGCGCGTTTCATTTGCAAGCATCGCTGCCGCGTGCGGCTACGCCTCGTCTTTTGAAACGAACGATGTCGGCCGGATTTCAAGTTGGTTGACCGAACGTCCGGTCGGCGGCGCGCGCTTTGCAAGGCTTTTCATCCGCTCCGGCACGCCCGGTGATCTGCCTCGACCCTCCGTCAGCCCGGTCGAAGTGAAAACACGCCTGATGCAGCATATCGGTGCGCCGCGCGGAGTTCACCATGCATCTGCTTAATCCCGGACCGGTGACCTTAAGCGAGCGCGTCAGGCGCAGTATGCTGCAGCCGGATTTATGCCATCGCGAAAGCGAGTTCTTCGATCTGCAAGACGAGGCGCGGCGCCGCTTGCTGGCAACGTACTCTTTGGACCCGGCGCAGTGGGCCGCTGTGCTCATGACCGCCTCAGGCACGGCGGCGGTCGAAAGCATGGTCGCGGCATTGGTGCCGAAAACCGGCCGGCTGCTGATCATTGAAAATGGTGTCTACGGCGAGCGGATAGCACTCATCTGCGCGCAATACGGAATCGCCCACGAGCGCCTCGTCGGCGACTGGATGCGGCCTCCCGACCATGCAGCCATTGCCGCGCAGCTTGCATCACAGCACAAGGGTTCCGGTTTCACGCACGTTGCCATCGTTCATCACGAAACCACGACGGGCCGGCTCAACGAGCTCGGCGCGTTGGCGGGGCTGTGCCGCGAACACGGCGCGGTGCTGTTGGTCGATGCCGTCAGCAGCTTCGGAGCTGAAGCCATCGACTTCACGGATCCGGCGCTGTCCGCGGTCGCCGCCACCGCCAATAAATGCCTGCACGGCGTACCGGGAGCCGCATTCGTAATCGCACGGCGCAAGCATCTGCAAAATGCGGCCAGCCGCACCTACTATCTGGATCTGGCCAGATTGGCGCGCCTGCAGGACGAGCGTAATACACCGTTCACGCCAGCGGTTCATGCTTACTACGCGCTGGTTGAGGCCTTGCGCGAGTACGAGCAGCAGGGCGGCAGACCCGCTCGATATGATCGCTATGCGGCCCTGGCCGAGCGCGTTCGCGCCGGCCTTGCCGGGCTGGGCATCCATTCAGCCATCCCGCCTGAGGATTCCTCGGTGGTGTTGCGCGCCTATTTGCTGCCCGCGGGCATGGCCTACCCGCGATTGCACGATGCGCTGAAGGCCGACGGGTTTGTCATCTACGCGGGGCAGGGAAACCTATCCAAGGATTTGTTCCGCATTTCGACCATGGGAGAATTGGCCGCGACTGACATCGATCGTCTGCTGCACAGCTTCGCGCGGCTGCTGCGATGAAAGTGCTAGCCGTTGCTGTTGCTGCAACGGTGATACTCCTGGCCGCGCCTTGCTGGGGACAGGTCCCGCGGGCGGATCCGGGAGTCCAAGCGCCCCCGGGCCCCGTGACGGTGCCGCCCCCGGCTGCGACTCCAGGATGGACCAAGTGGTTCAATCCGGCGACCGCCCCTTTCATTCCGGTGCCTGAGATCGCGCAGGACCCGGACAGCGGCTTGACGCTCGGCTTGATCCCGACCTGGGTGACGACCGATGAAAATCGCAACGTCAGACGCATCATTGCTCCTGATCTGATTTACAACCCGAACTTTGGATTCGGCGCGCATGCGCGCATCTACGAATATGCGTCTGGCGACGAGCAGTGGTCGATCGTGGCGGGCATCAAGGAGCGCGTGGAACGCGAGTTCGATGCCGAGTATCAAATCGGCCGCTTGCGCGAGGACCGCTGGTCGATCAACACCAGCTTGGTCTATGACCGCGATGGCACGACGCGCTTTTACGGTATTGGCAATCAAACGCGGTCCGGCGCGCAGACCAATTACATCGACCAGCAAGAGTACGCACAAGTCCAGATCGGCCTGAACTTCAATCATGCCTGGCAGTTGCTCTACACCATGCGCCTGCAGGCGGTGGACGTACTGCCGGGCGCGCTGAACGATGTGCCTTCCATTGAAACTCGATTCCAAGGGCTGCTCGGCACCGACAAGGAAACACTCAACCGATTGTCTTTGGTGTACGACACGCGCGATGACCTGACCGTGCCCTCACGCGGTATGAAGTGGGTTTTGTACATGGGCGCCTCGGCCAAGAATGGCCTGTTGAACGATTCCTCGTATAGCGAAGCCGGCCTCGATGGCCGTGGTTTCTGGCCCGTCGCGCCCGATACGGTGCTCGCCGCACACATGTCGCTGCGCTACCTGCCCACCGTCAACGACATCCCGTTCTGGGCATTGAGCAGCATCGGTGGCGGCGAGAGCGTGATCGGCGGCGAACAGCCGCTGCGCGGCTTTGGCCAAGGGCGATTTTCCGATCGAGATTCCTTTTCCTCCACCATTGAGTTGCGCCACAAGGTCGTCTCCTTCGATGCCGTCACGACGTTGCTCGACATCGAGGTCGCGCCGTTCGCCGACTTCGGGCGCGTTTTTTCTCGCACCAGCACCAATCCTCTCGATCATTTGCACCAGGTGTATGGAGTGGGCTTTCGTGGGATCGCCAGACCCTTCGTCGTGGGCTACGTGGACGTCGGCTACGGCAGCGAGGGCGCCGCGGTGTTCACCGGCCTGAATTATCCTTTTTAGCGCTCTCATCGACTGCCGATGCGGTTTTTTCGCCTCGTTCCGGCTGCTGCTCCACGATTTCATACCAAATCGCGTTCAGCACGGCAAACGACAAGGCGAGCCCGGTTCCCAGGATCCAACTGAAATACCACATCAGTAGCCGCCCTCGTGATCGTGCATGTTCTCGAGTGTGATTCGACCGCGCAGCACCCTAAATACCCAGGTTGTGTAAGCCAGAATGAGGGGCAGGAAGACAAGCACGGCAACCAGCATGAGCAACAGGGTCTTGGCGCTGCTGGAGGCGTCCCATACGGTGAGACTCTGGTTGGGAAAACTAGAGGAGGGCAGCAAGAACGGAAACAGCGCGAATCCGCCGGTCAGGATGGTGCCGGCCTGAACCAAAGAGCTCGCCGCGAAGGCGGCGCGCGCAGCCTGGGCGCGAAGCGCTAGATAACAGCCCAACGCTCCCATGACAGCGCAAAGCGGCGCGGCCCACATCCAGGGCCAGGTTCGAAAATTATTGAGCCACGCACCCGTGACGATGGCGACAGTCTTGCGCGTCGGATCAGATGGCCCGGCATGATCCATCGCACTGGTCACCTCGTATCCGCCGAGCGACGAGTACACCCAGAAGCCCGCACCGAGAAACGTCACCAGAAAAATCACCGCGGCCGCGCCACCGAGCAGGCGTGCACGAGCCGCCATGGGCTCCCCGACTTTGAGGGCGGCATAGGCATTGCCGTGCAAAATCAACATCGAAAGGCTGATGATGCCGCCGAGCAAGGCGAACGGATGCAGCAGGCTGAAAAAGCTACCCGTCACGACGGGGCGTTGCATGGCGTCAAAATGAAAAGGCATGCCCAGAAAAAGGTTGGCGAAGGCCACACCGAGCAGCAGCGCGGGCAGCGTGCCGCCCAGCGTCAGCGCAATATCCCAAGCGGTTCGCCAACGCGGGTCAGGCAATTTTTCGCGATAAGCGAACCCGACGGGACGCAAAATCAGCGCGGCCAGCACCAGAAACATGGCCAGATACAAACCCGAGAAGGAGGTTGCATACAAGAGCGGCCAGGCTGCAAATGCCGCCCCGCCGCCCAGAATGAACCAGACTTGATTGCCCTCCCAGACCGGCTCGATCGAAGCCAGCAGCACGCGCCGTTCGGCATCGGTGCGCCCGAGAAAGGTAAGACTTGTTCCCAGTCCCAAATCGAAACCGTCGGTGATCGTGAAGCCCACGAGCAGGACGCCCAGTATTACCCACCAGATCACTCGCAGGGCTTCGTAGCTCATGGCGATGTGCTCATGGCAAATACCCTAATCCGTCCGGCCCGCGCCGTATCGTGCGCACCAGAAGAAAGGCGTCCACGATCGCCAAAACAGAGTAGAAAATCACCAAGCCCGTCAACGACAGCCAGACATTGCCGACCGAGGTGCGCGATACGCCGAGGAATGTCGGAAGTACGCCATCGACCGCCCAGGGCTGCCTGCCGTACTCGGCGACAATCCATCCCAACTCGATGGCAATCCAAGGCAGCGGCAAACTGAAAAAGGCGAGCTTGAGGAACCAAGGATGGCGCTCAAAGCGGTGGCGCGTGGCGAGATAAAACGCCGTTGCGAACAGGGCGATGAAAAATAGTCCCAATGCGACCATGAGCCGAAAACACCAAAACAGCACCGGGACATTCGGCACGGTTGACCAGGCAGCGGCGTCGATCTGCTCGGGGGTCGCCGTGGCGGGATTGTCGGTGGAACGCAGCAGCAAAAGCGCATAGCCGAGATCGGCCTGGTTGGCTTCAAAACGCCGTACGACGCCGGCATCCGGCTCTGCGGAAGCTCGCAACAATTGAAGTGCGGAATAAGCCTCGATACCCGAGACGATGCGCGATCGCGCCCGAGCGACCAGGTCGTAAATACCCAATACCGGCTGATCGATCGATCGTGTCGCGATGAGCCCCAACAGCCAGGGAATTTTCACTTCGGCATGGGTGGTGCGCGCCGCGACATCAGGAAATCCAAACACCGTAAAGCTGGCGGGTGGCCGTTCGGTCTGCCATTCGGCCTCGATCGAGGCGACCTTCATCTTTTGGTTTTCTCCGTCGAGATACCCCGATTCATCTCCCAGCACCACCACCGATATGGAACAGGCCAGTCCGAAGCTGGCTGCGACGGCCAAGGAACGCTTGGCGAAGGCGATGTTGCGCCCGCGCAGCAAAAACCAGGCGCTGATCGACAGCACGAAGACCGAACCCATGACATAGCCGGCCGCAATCGTGTGCACAAACTTCGCCTGCGCGACCGGATTGAACAGCACCTCGCCGAAGGATGACAGCTCCATGCGCATGGTGTGATAGTTGAAGTGCGCGCCCACTGGGTGTTGCATCCAGCCGTTGGCGATCAATATCCATAGCGCCGAAAGGCTCGATCCCAGTGCCACCAATCCCGTGACAATGAGGTGTCCGATTCGTGACAGCTTATCCCAGCCAAAAAAGAACAGGCCCACGAAAGTGGATTCGAGGAAGAATGCAACCAGCCCCTCCAGGGCGAGCGGCGCTCCAAAGATGTCGCCCACATAATGAGAGTAATAAGCCCAATTGGTGCCGAATTGAAATTCCATGGTGATGCCGGTGGCGACGCCCATGGCGAAATTGATGCCGAAAAGGACGCCCCAGTATTGGGTCATGCGCTTCCAAATCTCGCGTCCCGTCATGACATAGACCGACTCCATGATGAAGAGCATCATGGAAAGCCCGAGAGTGAGCGGCACGAACAGAAAGTGATAAAGCGCGGTGAGCGCGAACTGCAGCCGGGATAGCGTGACGACGTCAAGATCGATCACGCGCCGTGCCCTCTGAAAAAGAGCAACCAAAGCACAAGTAGTCCCAGCACCTTTGCCACGAGGGCCCAGGTGATTTTGGCCCTGAGGTCGCGGCGCCAGTTCTCGATTTGACCCGGTGTGCCTTCACTCATATGAACGGACGCCCTTAGTGGTGCATAATTCATGCTATGAGTGAAAATCGTCCCTCGCGCCTTCGCCCTGCAGGTTCAATTCTCGTCACCCGCGTTCGGACTCCGCCGCAAATCCGTACGGCGAGCGTCACTGTACTATTCGCCGACCTTCGCGGCTATACCGGCATGGTGGAGCGCCTGCCCGCCGCGCGCGTTGTCCCGCTGCTGGATGAATTCATTCGCGTTCTCAGCGGGGCTGCCAATAAATTCGGCGGCGAGGTCTATCACATGGTGGGGGATGGCATCATGGCTGGCTTTGGTGTGAATGAAGAAAGCGACAGTGGCGCGGCTCAGGCGCTCGCGGCTGGGCACGCCATGTTGGAAGGATTCGCCTCGGTCGCCCATCGCTGGCGCACCGAGCTGTCCATCGATGCGGGCATCGGCATCGGGCTGCATTTGGGCGAGGTTGCGTTCGGAGTATTGGGGCCTCCCAAGCGCAAAGTCACCACCTTGGTGGGTGACACGGTCAATGTTGCGGCGAGGCTGTGCAGCCGTGCGCGTGCGGGCGAGGTACTTTTTTCCTGCACGGTGGCGGCGGCTCTGAGTGTCTCGCCAGCCAGCCATGGCAGTCCTGCGTCCACCTCATTCCTGCAACTGCCGCAGTTCGAATTGCGCGGCCGTCGCGGACCGATCGATATCTGGTGCGTGCCGGCGCCGGATCGCGTGGCGCTGTAGCCAAGCCATCGAAGATGGTGCCCCGAGCCGGGGTCGAACCGGCATGACCTTTCGGTCAACGGATTTTCGTACCCGCTACGGCTTTCGCCGCCGCGCCAATGCGCGTTTGGGGTCTGGAGTGCGCCACGACCATGAGAGTCCATCAGAACTGCCTTTAGGTCCCCGCCGTCCACTCTCTACACCTGCCGGCTGTTCTGCGCAGTCCGGATTGGCTCGGCGTTGCCTTGGGAGTTCCCAGGGATTCGCCGACTTTGACGGGATTCAGCAGAGCGTTTCCGCGGCTGCCGCTCAATTTTTATAAGTCCGTTGCGTCTACCAATTTCGCCATCGGGGCAAGCGCTGCAGTGTACCTGGGAACAGCTGCCCGCGGCGAGACGTCAAACCGCGGCTCAGGACCCGGGCATCGGATCCTGAGCCGCCAACCACCACCTCAACTACCACCTAGCGAGCCTACTTCTACTTATCGAGCTTTGTAATCTTCGAGCCTTCAAAAGAAACATCACCGATCACACCCTTTTCACCGAATACGAAGCCAAGGATCGGTCTTTGCAGCGTCTGGGTGTCGTAGTCGCCACCCGCACCCTTCGACAGCACGGCAACGTTGGCGTCTGCCCCGACCGTCCAGCCGTGGCCGTTCATGAATTTATCCAGCGCTTCTTGCGTCATGAACAAGATGACTTCCTTGTGCTTCGCCAGGCCCAGCGTCAGGCCGACGGAGGCCGACGAGATGCTGTAATAAGCGACATCCTTGCCGTCGATGCGCAATGCTCCCTCGCCGAATTCACCGGCGACGCCGGCGCCGCCTTTGGTGACGCGCGGGAACACAAGAACACCTTTGGCTCGAGCGACCAGATCTTTATGCTGTGGATTGAGTTCATAAAACTGATGCATCGTGGCGTGCACGCGCTCATTGATTTCGGCTCTAGTGGCGCCGAATGACACCGCGCTCCAGAGCAAAGCAGCAACTGCTAATCCCGATGCCGCGATTATGTTTCGAGGTTTCATAAATCTTTCCTAGTTGTTGGCTTATTAACGTGGGTTAGTCTACGCAAACGGCCACGCCGCGAAACGCTATGGGGCCGCGTGGTGAGGTAGGCGTTTGCTGACGCTTCGGCCCCATTAGACCGACAGGTCGAGCGTTTCCCGTGCACGTGCAGAGTAGAACGAAGCGTTCTCCTGCCCGCGCAACGCTTCGCGTGAAAACGCCACGACCTCATCGTACGGCCGCAAGAAATCGATATTACTCTCGCGCTAGGCAGCGCCGCTCCTTTCGGCGCGTCGGAAAAATCTGATTTCGACCCGCGGAGTAAGCGATATTCACGCTACGATACGCCGTTGGCGCGCATTCGACGGAGCGGCGATGTTTGGTTTTTTTGAAAAACTGGTTTCACCCTATCCAAATGGGGTAGCCCCGGCCATGCCACAAGGGTTTTTCCGTTTCTTGTGGGCCTGCGCCGGCGGCGCGCGCCGCTATGTCGCGGCGATGACCTTCCTGACGGGCGCCATCGGGGTGTTCGAAGCATTGTTGTTCGGCATGTTAGGTCGCGTGGTGGACTGGCTCGCCAAAGTCGAGCCCTCGCGCCTCTGGGCCGAGCAGCGCGCGCACCTGGTGCTCTTGGCGGGCATTCTCATGGGCAGCGTGGTAGGGGTTGCGCTGCAAAGCCTGCTCAAGCAACAGGCCCTGGCGGGAAACTTCGCGATGCGGCTGCGCTGGAATTTTCACCGCAATATGCTGGCGCAGAGCTTGAGTTTCTATCAGGACGAGTTTGCAGGACGGGTCGCCACCAAGGTCATGCAAACGGCGCTGGCCGTGCGCGACACCTGGATGATCCTGGCCGATATTCTGGTCTTCGTGGTGATCTATTTCGTCACGATCGCGCTGGTCGTCGGCAATTTCAGCGTCTGGCTGCTCGTGCCGTTCTTTTGCTGGCTGGGTTGTTATTTGCTGGCCGTTTGGTTCTTCGTGCCGCGGCTCGGCGCGGTGGCCAAGGCGCAAGCGGACGCCCGCTCCCTCATGACCGGGCGAATTACCGACGCCTACACCAACATCGCCACGGTCAAGCTGTTTTCTCATACGCAGCGTGAGGCGGTGTATGTGCAAGGCGCGATGGCCGAGTTTCTGCAAACCGTGTATCGGCAAATGCGTATGGTCACGAGCTTCGAGATCGTCAATCACCTTCTGAGCATGGGCCTGATCGCGAGCACCGGCGGAGTCACGCTCGGGCTCTGGACGCGTGGCGAGGTGGGCGTCGGCGCAGTCGCCGCGGCGACGGCAATGGCGCTGCGCCTAAACGGGATCTCGCATTGGGTGATGTGGGAGATGGCCTCGTTGTTCGAGCAGATCGGCACTGTGCAAGACGGTATCAACACGCTCGCGCGCCGGCCATCGGTCGTTGATCGCCCCGATGCGGTGCCGCTGCGCGTGAGCCGCGGCGATATTCGCTTCGAGCGTGTCAGCTTCAACTACGGCGCGGCGCAGCACGATGCAGGACGCGTCATCGAGAATCTAAACATACATATTCGCGCAGGCGAGAAAATTGGCCTGGTGGGCCGCTCCGGCGCCGGCAAGAGCACCATTGTCAACCTGCTGCTGCGCTTCTACGACATCCCTCAGGGCAGGGTGCTCATCGATGCCCAGGATATCGCGCTGACCACACAGGACAGCCTGCGAGAGCAAATCGGCATGGTGACCCAAGACACCTCCTTGCTGCACCGCTCGGTGCGCGAGAACATTCTCTATGGGCGCCCCGATGCCACGGATGCCGAAATGATCGCTGCGGCAAAGCGCGCCGAGGCACACGAGTTCATCGTCACGCTCTCTGATCCGAAAATGAGAACGGGGTATTCGGCGCATGTCGGCGAACGCGGCGTGAAGCTCAGCGGCGGCCAGCGTCAGAGAATCGCAATCGCGCGGGTGATGTTGAAGGACGCACCGATCCTGCTGCTCGATGAAGCAACCAGCGCGCTTGACAGCGAAGTCGAAGCGGCAATTCAACAGAGTCTCTATCGGTTGATGGAAGGCAAAACGGTCATGGCTATTGCGCACCGACTGTCGACCATTGCCGCGATGGATCGATTGATCGTTCTCGACAAGGGACGTATCGTGGAAGAGGGCAATCACTACTCACTGTTGGCGCAGAAGGGTCTGTATGCCCGGCTGTGGGCGCACCAAAGCGGCGGTTTCCTCGGCGAGACCGAAGAACCCGAGGCAGAGGGTGCCGGCAGTCCGGCGCAGCGGGCGACCGCAGCGATCGGCGAGTGAGGTCTTGCCAAGATGTGGGTCGACCGCGACTGCAAGTCACGTGCACTTGAAGTAAACTATCTCCGTAAGTGAATAGAGGAACTTTTGTCGCGTTGCTGCCAGTCAGCTGGCTGAACCGATTCTCGCTGTCGCCGACCGATCTGCTGCGCGACAGGACCTACCGCAGGCTTTGGACCTCGATCCTGATTTCCTCCTTTGGCGGTCAGGTGACGCTGCTCGCCATCCCACTCACGGCAGCCGTGCTGATGCACGCGACACCGACGCAAATGGGCCTCCTCACCGCGATGGAGATATTTCCCTTTGCGTTGTTTTCACTGCCGACCGGCGTGGTTCTCGATCGGGTCAGAAAACTGCCGGTGTATATTTTCGGCGAGCTGTCGATCGCCCTCGGGGTTGCCACCGTACCCATCGCTTGGTGGCTGGGCTGGCTGTCCATGCCTTGGCTGTACTTCGTGGCGTTTATCATCGGCGCGGTCAATACAACGGCCGGTAGCGCGGCGCAAATCGTATTGACCCAAATTGTCCCGCGGCCGCGCCTGGTCGAAGCGCACGCCAAGAATGCGCTGGCCTCCGCCACGGCAGAAGTGACAGGACCCGCCGCTGCAGGGGCATTGATCAAGTTGACGGGCGCCCCGATTGCCCTCTTGGCAAATGCGTGCCTGCTAATGACATCGGCATCGATTCTGCGCGGTGTGCCGGTTAAGGAGACGCCCAGCAAAGTCAATCCGCCGTTTTGGGCTGCGATGCGCGAAGGACTGGTTTTCGTGCGAGACCATCAGCTGCTGGTCACCATGGCTTCCTGTGTCGGAATCTGGCAAATGTGCAACCAGTGCGCCAACGTCGTGCAAATCCTTTTTGCGATTCACAAGCTTGGCCTTTCCGAACGCGGCGTCGGATTCAGCTACGTCGCCTTGGGAGTAGGCACGGTATTCGCCAGCGCAAACGGGCATCGGGTCGTCAAGCGATTGGGGCCGGGCCCGACGTTTGTTTTGGGATTTACAATTTCCGGAACGGGTTGGCTGATGCTCGCAATCGCACCGGCCAACACCCTGGGCGTCGTCGCTTACGCGACCATGCTGTTGATGTTCGGCGTGGGCGCCATATTTATTTTCATCAATTTCCTATCCCTGCGTCAGTCGGTCACACCGGCCCCGATGCTCGGCCGCATGACCAGCACCATGCGCTGGCTGATTTTGTTGCCCGCCGGCCCGGGCGCGCTGCTCGGCGGCTGGCTGGGCGAGCATATCGGGCTGCGCGCCGCGTTGGGTTTTTCGGGAGTCACCGCGTTGCTGCTGGCGTGCGTTGCCTGGCAGCTGCCGGTCATCCGCAGCGTTAAAACATTACCAACTCTTAAGGCCGAAGCGGTCACTCCGTATTCCTCTGATTCTCAATGACTTAGCCTGGAAGATGCGGGGCGCGAATGCGCTGCTGTCCTACATACCTGTCATGATCGTCAACGGAATATACTTGCGTGCCGTTTAGGCAATAAGTTTGGTCGCTTTGTGGCCGGACGACATCAAAGAAGGAGTAGTGAATGAAAGCTTCTCGTAAGGCGTTATTTCTAGGTTTATGCATGGCGGCGAGTGCCGTGGCTTTGCCGACGATTGCATCCGCTGGGGTGGCCATCGATATCGACATCGCACCGCCGCCGCTACGCATTGAGACCGTGCCGCCGCCGCGTGCGGGCTTCGTTTGGGCGCCGGGGTACTGGGATTACCGGGGCCGCAATCACGTTTGGGTCGGGGGCCGTTGGGTTCACGAACGGCGTGGGTATCATTGGGCTCCGGACCGTTGGGAACAACGCGGGCCGCATTGGCACCACGAGCCGGGACATTGGGAGCGTTGAGTTTCCGATTGATGGGCTGAAAGAATTGCGGCGCGGACTGTAGAGACGCGCCGCAATTTTTTGCCCTTACTTCGAGGGCGCGGGCTGCTCTTTCATGCAGTTTTTCATAAAATCGCGCCGCGCATCGCCGCGAGCGAGTTTCTGTTCGTCGGCTTGGCGTTTGCAGGCGGCAAATGCCGGATTGTGATGCCGGTTCGATGAGTCCGGCGGGGGCGGCGACGGGTCATCACCCAGCGCACTCGCAGACAATCCGATCGTGCCGGCGCAAAACAAAACAAGTAGCATCGCTGAGCGGGTCATGGCTTGCCTCCGTAAGGGTACCGTGTGCTTAAGATCGTACTCATTCGGCAATGGGCCGTGAGTCGAGGGCAAGCAAAGCTATGTAAAGTTGCGTGGATCTCAGGGGGCCTGGCTGAATGAAGCAAGCCAAAGCATTGCGAGTGGGGATCGTGTCCGACACCCACGGCTTGCTGCGGCCCGAAACCAAGATATTTGCCGGCGCATGCGATTACATTATTCATGGCGGCGACATCGGGTCGCCGGCTATCCTCGATCAGCTGTCGGCCCTGGCTCCCCTCATCGCGGTCAAGGGCAACAACGATCGGCAAACATGGGCGGCGCATCTGCCTGAGACTGAAATGATCCGCGTGGGCGGCGTGTTCGTCTACGTCATCCATGACATTTCGCAGCTCGACATCGATCCACATGCGGCGGGTGTGCAGGTCATCGTGTCGGGTCATTCCCACAAGCCGTTGATCGAAAAGCGGGACGGTGTGTTGTACATCAACCCCGGAAGTTGCGGACCGAAGCGCTTTACCCTTCCCATCTCGATGGGTGAGATGATTGTGGACGGCACCAAGGTTCGGGTGCGAACCGTTGAATTGATCCAGACTTAAGCTACGAGGGTTTCATGCTGCAACTACGCCCATCTTGCGAATGCTGCGATCGCGCATTGGCGCCCGGCAGTAGCGACGCGCGCATTTGTTCATTCGAATGCACATTTTGCGCGGGGTGCGCCGATGCCTTGCAGAGGAAATGTCCCAACTGCGGCGGTGAGCTGGTGGCACGGCCCCGAAGGCCGGCCGAGAAGCTGGCCGCCTACCCGGCGTCCACCGTCCGGGTGCACAAACCGCAGAATTGCGCACAGCGCTGAGCGCCGGCCATTTAGTAGCCCTGTTGCGTTACACCCTTGCCCGGTGTGATAAACCGATAGACCAACGCACCGATCGCACCGCCAAGCAACGGCGCTACCCAGAACAGCCAGAGCTGCGACAGCGCCCATCCCTGTACGAACACCGCCGGGCCCGTGCTGCGAGCGGGATTCACCGAGGTATTGGTGACCGGAATGCTGATCAAATGAATCAAAGTAAGCGTGAGGCCGATCGCCAGCGGCGCAAAGCCGGTCGGAGCCTTTTTATCGGTGGCGCCCATAATGACGAAGAGGAATATGGCCGTCATGATGACTTCGCACACAAAACCCGCGGCCATGCTGTAGTGACCGGGCGAATGCTCGCCAAAACCATTGGCGGCGAGACCGCCCGCCACAGGATCCGAGCCGTTGCCGGAAGCGATGAAAACCAGGATCCAGGCAGCCACGATGCCGCCTAGGACCTGCACCACCCAGTAGGGCAGCAATTCCTTGGCCGGATGGCGTCCGCCGAGGACGAGCCCGAAGGTCACCGCCGGATTCAAATGGCAGCCCGACACGTCGCCGATGGTATATGCCATCGCGACTATGGTCAGGCCAAAGGCGAATGCAACCCCCACGAGGCCAATTCCCACGTGCGGAAATGCGGCGGCCAGCACGGCACTCCCGCACCCTCCGAGCACGAGCCAAAAAGTTCCAATGAACTCCGCCGCAAGTTTCCTGGTCAATGGCATAGCCGACTCCTGTCTTTTTGCGCTCTTCCCGGCCTAATGGCCTCCGTGTGGCAGGCCGCGCGAAGAAAATATCCGAATCCGGACGGCGGTTAAACCTTCAGCCGGCCCTCAGGCACTCACTCTATATACCGTGCACGTTTTCGCTGCAACGTCCCTTAAGTGCACTCGGAGAAAAGATGCTTTCGATTTTGGTGTGCCACTCCTACTTCCTGCGGCTGGATCAAAAACAGATCGCTCGCGCCAAGCCATACCCGCCGCTCGCAACCTTGCAAGTGGTATCGCTGCTGCGCGAAGCCGGCCATAAGGTCTCCTTTTTCGACGCCATGCTCGCCGAGGGGATCGATGAGTATGACCGCCTGCTCAAGGCTGATGCCCCGCAACTGGTCCTGTTCTATGAGGATAATTTCAATTTCTTGAGCAAGATGTGCCTGGCCACCATGCGCAGGGCCGCCTGCGACATGATTGGCTCGGCACGGCTTTCCGGGGCGCGCGTTGTGGCGGCTGGTCCCGATGTCAGCGATGCTCCCGGCCCCTATCTGCGCGCCGGTGCCGATTTGGCCTTGGTCGGAGAGGGCCTAACCACGCTGCTGGAGCTGCTGCCCAGGATCGATGCACAACTGAATATTGAAAGCGAGGATCTGGTGCGGGGGCTGTCGGGTATCGCATCGCTGAGCGCCGGCAAGGTTGTCAAGGCGAACGGCGCCAAGGGATCGGCGCTGGCCAAGGATGCCGGCCTCGCCGCCTGGGATTTGGTGGACATCGAGCGCTATCGCAAAGTATGGATGAAGGCGCACGGCTATTTTAGCTTGAATATGGCCGCTTCCCGCGGCTGCTCCTTTCGTTGCACCTGGTGCTCCAAGCCCATCTGGGGGAACCAATATCTGCAGCGCAACCCGCTGGAAGTCGCGGCCGAGATGGCGCACCTCAAGCGCTCGTTCAATCCTGATCACATCTGGTTCGCAGACGACATCTTCGGATTTCGCGTGGACTGGGTCACGCAGTTCGCCGCCGCGACGCGCGCGGCCGGTGCGCAGATCCCCTTCAACATACAAACTCGGGCGGACCTGGTCAGCGAGCGCATGGCTCTGGCGCTGCGCGATGCCGGTTGCAAGGAAGCGTGGATCGGCGCGGAGAGCGGCAGCCAGAAGATTTTGGATGCCATGAACAAGGGCACAACGGTGGCGGAAATTCTCATTGCCCGCGAAAGGTTGAAAGCCGTGGGAATTCGCGTCGGGTTTTTCATTCAGCTGGGATATATCGGCGAGCAACTGGACGATATCCTGGCCACCCGGGAATTGTTGACGACAGCCAAGCCGGACGAGATCGGCGTCAGTGTGTCCTATCCATTGCCGGGCACCAAATTCTACGATCTCGTCAAGGCGCAACTGCGGGCTAAGACGCATTGGCATGAGAGCAACGACTTGGACATGATGTTCCAAGGCACGTATTCATCCGACTTCTACCGCGCAATACGCGATCTGCTGCACGATCAAATTGCGCTTCAGACCAATAGTACGTTGGATCAGACGCTGGAGGATCGATTGCGAAAGCTGCTGGCTGCGGAGAAGCAGTACCGCTCCCAAACTGTCGAGTCCCTGGCTACCGGCTAGCGAAGCATTCATGATCCTTTCTGACACGAGAGTGCCGCCGCCGAAAACCCTGCAGGTCGCGCTGCGCAAGATTACGGACACGCTTGCCCACGCACTCGAGAACCCAACGCTGCCGAGACCCGATTGGTCGGATTTCGAGTGGGTTGTTGCTCAGGCTGTCGCGGCCATGCACGGTGTTTCACCATTGCTTTCCCGTTCGCTGCTCTGGAACGCGCCGCCTGGTTGGACGAAATTTCTTGAAAACCAGAGAATGCACACGGCGCGCCGCTATGTACGCATCAATGCGATGCTTCAGCACATAAACAGTCGATCGGCAGAGGCGGGTATAGCGGCATTAGCGCTGAAGGGGGCGGCACTACACGCCATGGGCCTTTACGTCGGCGGGGAGAGGCCCATGGCCGATGTCGATTTATTAGTTCGACCGCAAGATGCACAAATGATGGCCCGGGTACTCGAATCACTTGGGTTTCGTCAATCCGCCGCCACCTGGAAGGAGCGAATATTCACGCCGCTTGCGGATCACTTTCCGGAGGATTTGGGGGAGCACTCAGACAACGACCTCAAAATCGAATTGCATGATCGAATTTGCGAGAGATTGCCGTGGCGCCTCACTGAAATCACAGCAGATATTTTCCCGATACGGCCGCACGCCGGTCTAAATGATTATTCCTCGAAATCATCTTTGATGCTGCATTTGCTCTTGCATGCCGCCGGGTCGATGCCCGTCAAAACCCTGCGGCTCATACAACTTCATGATATTGCACTATTGTCGACGCGAATGACGCAAGCGGACTGGGATCTGCTTCTCGCATACCATTCTACTGCGGGCCGATTGTGGTGGGCGTTTCCTCCGTTGAAGCTGACATCGCGATATTACCCGGAGAAAATACCGACGTATGCACTCACAGCTTTGGCAGATGAATGTCCCAGGCTTTTGAGGAAAGTAGCGCTTTCAACTTCATTGAGCGATGTCTCATATTCCTATTTGTGGGTAGACGCGTTTCCCGGAGTCGCGTGGTCGCAGTCAATTCCGGAAGTCATTGACTACGCAATAAACCGGCTGCGACCCAGCGCGCAGCATCTTGCGGCACGGGAAGAAATCGCGCGGTCGGAGTCGTGGGCGCGTCAGGATGAATGGTGCCGGCTTTCACAAGCGCGGCGCATCGTGCGATGGATCTCATCGCGGCCGACGCGCCCGGTGACCATGTCCGTGGTAAGTGCGGCTCTCGGGAAAGCGCAATGACTCGCAGCTCGTACGGCGCTTGAGCCGGCATCACAATGACGCATCAAAACGCATCTTCTTCAGCGCTCGAGAAGCTGACCGTCCGCCAGCAGTTCCTGCAGGGCGTCGGCGGCCTCCGCCGGATGTCGACCCCTGCGCAACTCGAACGCAGGCGCGGCGGCAAGGCTTCTCTTGAATGTCCGCCACCCCGGCTGACTCACCGCGTACGGCTGACTTTTTTGCAAACGCGCCACGGCCTCGCGACCGCGCAGTCGTGTCAGCAGAGCACCGTGGCGCGCGGGTTGCGAGGAAATGAACACGACGCCCGCCACTTTCAACGGACTCGCCGCCAGGCGAAACTCCGGTCTCCGCAGATCGACTTCAAACTTTCTGACGCCGCTGCGGCGACGGATGACGGGGGATTGCCGGATCACGGACGCATTGGAAGCCGGAATGGAATCCAGCGAATCGCAGCGAATGTGCAGGAAATTCGCGATACCTGTAGCGAGCATGCTATCCGGTGTCACGAATACGCTATCTTCCGCAAGAAAGTCCATGCCGCGCAACAGGCAGTGCAACGAAGCGGTCGACTTTCCGGCGCCGCTGTCGCCGATCAGAAGGAGCCCACGGCCCTCAGCTCCGACGCATGCGCCGTGCAGCGGCATCAAGTCCTGCGAGCGCGCAGCAAGCGTGAATACGGCAAATTCGATGAGTTCATAGCGGGTGTGGTATTCGAAGCGGAGCATTTTTCGCGAAATGACGACGAGGGCCGAGCGGTAGTCGGAGGACACGACTGCAAAGTCCGAGGAGCTCGTCGTTCCGCACAGCATCCCAGCTCCCCCGAGTGTCTCGATTCGAGCTGGAGCGGTACGCGACACAGGACGAGCATGCGGCGCAAGCGCGATTCTGACCCGGATCCGCGGCGCGACCGCGGACAGTTTGTGGCGCGGCAAGTTAGCGTAGGCCCACTCCACCAGACGATGCACCGCGGCGCTGTCGCATTCAAACGCGAACTCGCTGCCGAGGAGACGCATGCGGGTGCGGGATGCGGGAATTACCCGTTCATGGAATGGGTCCGCTGGAATATCAGGCAGAACGGCTTTCTTGGAACGCATTAGAAGTCCTGAGGAATGCTCCAATGAATATATCACTTCATGCGGATCGCGAATCGGCCGACAACATGCTGAGGCAGCTGCGCCAAACACGAGAAGCATTCGATAGCGTCGCTGCGGATTACGATGGACCGCGAGGTAACAACGGGTTGATCCAGGACATGCGCAGCGAGATGTGGCGCACAATGGATGCGACTTTCCCTCCTGGCAGCCGGCTGGTGGATCTTGGATGCGGCACCGGCTTGGATGCGGTACGCATGGCGCGAGGCGGACATCACGTCACCGCGACGGACTGGTCGCAGCGAATGGTGGAGCGCGCGCGCGTGCGCGCTGAGCACGAAGAAGTCGCCGAGCGCGTTGAAGCAATCACCGTGGGTGCTCACGAACTTTTCCGACTTGATCACCAGAGTCAATTCGATGGCGCCTATTCCAACCTGGGCGCGCTCAACTGCGTGCCGGACCTCGCGGGAATGTCAGTGCAGTGCGCGCGACTTCTCAAGCCTCGAGGGACAATGGTGTTCTCGGTCATCGGCCGCGTCTGTCCCTGGGAGATTGGGCACTACGCATTGAAGCGGAACTGGGGACGGGTGAAGGTGCGTTTTGCCCCTGCCATGGTTCCCGTGCGCATGAACCAACGCACTGTGTGGACACGCTACTACACTCCGCGCGAGTTCTACCGCGCGTTCGAACGCCAGTTCACCCTGGAGCATTTCCGCGGACTGTGTGTGCTCGCACCTCCTCCTTATCTAACAGGGATGAAAGAGCGGCACTTTCGCTGGTACGAGCGACTGTGGCGGCTGGATCGCCGCGCAGCCGGATGGCCGGTGCTGCGGAACATGGGAGATCACTTCGTAATAGTGATGAAGAAACGATGATGCGGGCATTCGTCACCGGTTGTGCGGGATTCATCGGCAGCAGCCTGACGGACCGCCTGTTGTCCAGCGGTTGCACGGTTGTGGGAATCGACGATTTCTCGACCGGTCAGCGACGATATCTCGAGAGTGCCGCGAAGAATCCCGATTTCCGCTTGATCGAAGCGGACCTGCTCGACGTCAATTCGTTGCAAGCCGCAATGCGCGGGGCCGACTGCGTGTTCCATCTTGCCGCGAACGCCGACGTGCGTCTGGGCACCGAACGTCCATCCAAAGACCTCGAACAAAATACGGTCGCGACCCACAACGTGCTCGAGTCGATGCGCGCCAACGGCATCGTCAAGATCGTATTCGCCTCGACAGGCTCCGTATACGGTGAGGCCACGGTTTTCCCCACTCCGGAAGACGCGCCGTTTCCCGTGCAGACTTCACTTTACGGCGCATCCAAGCTTGCGTGCGAAGGACTAATCGGCGCTTATTGCGAAGGCTTCGGCTTTCAGTCCTGGATATTCCGGTTCGTCTCGATTCTCGGCGAGCGCTATTCCCACGGCCACGTGTTTGATTTCTACAGGCAGTTGCGCAGCCATCCAACGTGGCTGGAGGTTCTCGGGAATGGCCGACAGCGCAAGTCGTACCTATACGTGCAGGATTGCCTTGATGCCGTCCTGTTGGCATTCTTCAGCGCCAAAGCGCGCGTGAACCTCTTTAATCTGGGCGTCGATTCGTACTGCGAGGTGAACGATTCGATAGCCTGGATCAGCGCCGAACTGGGCTTGGAACCGCATGTCATCTACACCGGCGGTGACCGTGGCTGGGCTGGCGATAATCCCTTCATTTTTCTTGATACGGCACGGATGCGCGCTCTCGGGTGGCAGCCGAAGCTGAGCATCGAGGCAGGCATACGCAGGACCGTTGCTTTCCTGCGTGATAACTCCTGGATATTGGAGTTGCGATCAGATACGGCGAAGCGGCGATCGTTGCGGGCACGGCGGGAGGCCGCCCGATCATGATCATCGCGCGCAGCCCGCTGCGGATCACCCTCGGAGGCGGCGGAACCGATCTGCCATCGTACTACCATGGACATGAGGGCTTCTTAGTTGCGGCTGCGATCGACAAATATGTCTATGTCACGGTATCTCGACCGTTTACTCCGGGCATTTATCTCAAATATTCGGCGCTCGAGCGCGTTGCGAGCGTGGATCACGTGCGACATCCGATCATCCGCGAGGCACTCGCGTTGCAGGAACTCAGGACGCCGCAGATCGAGATCACGTCACTCGCCGACATTCCGGCCGGGACGGGCCTTGGATCTTCCGGAAGCTTTACGACCGCACTGCTGAAAGGCCTGCACGCTCATCGGCGCAAGCTGATCCATCCGCAGGAGCTGGCCGAGCTCGCGTGCCATCTCGAGATCGATCGTCTGCGCGATCCCATCGGTAAGCAGGACCAATACATCGCGGCCTATGGTGGCCTGACATGCTTCACGTTTCACAAGGACGATCGCGTGACGGTGGAACCGCTGCGCGTGTCAATGGACACCATGTTCGATCTGGAAGACAACCTGTTGCTGTTCTTCACCGGCTTCAGCCGCAGTGCCGCCGGAATTCTGCAGGATCAGCAGACGCGCTCACGCTCGTGTGACGATGCGATGCTCGGTAACCTGCACTACGTCAAGGAGCTGGGGCTTCGCAGCCGGGCGGCTTTGGAGGACGGCGACGTGGTGAGATTCGGCGAACTGATGCACGAGCATTGGGAACACAAGAAACGCCGTTCCCTGATGATGAGCAATGAGCAGATCGACGAGTGGTATGAGCTGGCCCGCGCGAGCGGCGCCGTCGGCGGCAAGCTGGTCGGAGCAGGCGGCGGCGGATTCCTGATGTTCTACGCTGCCGATCGCAACCTGCTGCGCCATGCAATGAAGAAGGCGGGGCTGGAAGAAGTGCGCTTTAAGTTCGATTTCGAAGGCACGAAGTTGATATTAACGTGAACATGCTACCTGTTGCGATACTCGCAGGCGGACTGGCCACGCGGCTGCGTCCGCTCACGCAAACACTGCCCAAGGCATTGCTGCCCGTGGCCGGCCGGCCGTTCATTCACTGGCAACTCTCGTTGCTGGCGCAGCAAGGCGTAACCCAGGTGGTGTTGTGCGCGGGTCACCTCGGCGCGCAGATCCAAGCTGCCGTAGGTGATGGCAGCAGCTTCGGCATGGCGGTTCGCTATTCCTTCGATGGGGCCGCGCCGCTGGGAACCGGTGGTGCATTGAAACGGGCGTTGCCCATGTTGGGCGCTGCGTTCTTTGTCCTTTATGGCGACTCGTATCTGCGCTGCTCCTTCTCGGCGGTCCAGGCAGCTTATGAGGCGAGTGCAGCTCTCGGGTTGATGACGGTCTTTTGCAATGAGGACCGCTGGGAGAGGAGCAACGTGCTGTTTCGGGACGGGCGGGTAATTGAGTATGACAAACGCGCGCCGCGCCCCCGCATGCGGCACATCGACTACGGCCTCAGCATCCTGTCGACACGCGCGCTGCAAAGAAGCCCAGCCAGCGCCGCTTTCGACCTCGCTGACCTCTACGAAGAACTTGCGACGCGCCGTGAGCTCGCCGCTCTTGCAGTCGACGGGCGCTTTTACGAGATCGGCTCCTTCGGGGGCATCGAAGCGACGGAGCGCCACTTAATGAGCAGGGTCCGGACGTGAGTTACACCGAGATCTATCTGCAAGAAGCCGCCGAGATCCTTCGCAGCCTGGACACGACGGCGATCGAGGGAGTGGTCTCACTGTTGGCGCAGGTCAAGGCCGATGGTGGCAGGATCTTCTTTCTAGGGGTCGGCGGGAGCGCGGCCAACTGCTCGCATGCGGTGAACGATTTTCGCAAGATTCTGGGCGTTGAATGTTATGCGCCGACTGATAACGCGGCCGAGCTGACGGCGCGCACCAATGATGATGGCTGGGAGAGCGTCTTCGCCGGGTGGCTCAAGGTCAGCAGACTATCGGCCAGGGATGCCCTATTCGTTCTGTCGGTTGGCGGGGGGGACGTGCAGAGAAACGTCAGCGTCAATCTCGTGCGCGCAATCCAGCTCGCCAAACACGTAGGGGCCAAGGTGACCGGTGTGGTCGGGCGCGACGGAGGTTTTACGGCGCGGACGGCGGACGTCTGCGTCATAGTCCCCACAGTGAACGCAGAGACAATCACGCCTCATGTGGAGGCATTTCAGGCATTGATTTGGCATCTGCTCGTCTCGCATCCGCTGCTGAAGGAGAAGAAGTGATGCGCCCGGGAGTCTTCCTGGACCGGGACGGCGTCATCAGCCGCGCGTTGATTCGCAGGCGCAGGCCCTACGCGCCAAGCTCGCTCGCCGAGCTCGAGATCCTACCCGGCGTAGCGGCGGCCCTGCGGGCTCTCAAGGCGGCCGGCTACTGGCTGGTAGTGGTGACCAACCAACCGGATGTTGCGCGCGGCACCGTACCCAGGAAGGTAGTTGACAGCATGAACGATTGGTTGAAGTCCACCCTCTCGCTGGATGCGGTTCTGACCTGCGCTCACGACGATGCCGATCAATGTGGGTGTCGAAAGCCTTCGCCGGGCCTGATCATGCAGGCGGCGCGTGAACTGCGGGTCGAATGCACGGCGAGCTACATGATCGGCGACCGTTGGCGCGATATCGAGGCAGGCCGGCGCGCGGGCTGCAAGACATGCTTCATCGATTATGGATATGACGAGCAAGCACCGCAATCGTACGATTTCCGTGTGAGCTCACTTCCCGAGGCCGCGCGCATCATCTTAGACGCGGACAACCTGTTATGACGACGATCGACAGCTTAGAAGTCAAGATCTTTGCCGACGGGGCCGACGTGGCCGAAATGTTCGCGATGTATTCGCGGCCCTTCATCAAAGGCCTGACCACCAATCCGACTCTCATGCGAAAGGCCGGTATCTCAAACTACCGCGCCTTCGCCCGCGAGATTCTCGGCCAGATCAAGGACAAACCCGTGTCTTTCGAGGTGGTCGGCGATGAGTTCGAGGAAATGGAACGCGAGGCGCTCGAGATTTCGAGTTGGGCCGACAACGTGTACGTCAAGGTCCCGGTCACGAATACGCGCGGAGAGCCAAGCTATGCTTTGGTACGACGCCTCGCGGGTCATGGGGTGAAGCTCAATGTCACGGCAATCATGACCCTTGTACAGGTCCGGAATGTCGTGTCGGCGCTGAATCCCGAGGTCGCCAGCTTTGTCTCCGTGCTCGCGGGTCGCATCGCCGATACCGGCGTAGATCCGGTACCGCTCATGGCAGCCGCCGTACAGATGCTCAAGTCACGCGCGAGAGCGGAACTCATGTGGGCCAGTCCGCGCGAAGTGCTCAATATTTTCCAGGCTGACAGCATCGGCTGCCACATTGTTACGGCAACCCAGGACATCCTGAAGAAGCTGCCGCTCCTCGGTTACAACCTGGAGGCGTATTCTCTCGACACCGTGCGGATGTTCTATCGCGACGCGGTTGCGGCTGGATTATCGCCATGCAAATGAGCCGCCCCGTCCTACGGGATGAGAACTGGCACTTTCGCCATGAGAGGACTAGCGCGTTCGGCCCGCTGTTCGCCTATGCGCGCGCCCACGCATCGCAACTCGTTCGCTTCGTCTTGATCGGTGCGGGACTCATGGCGCTGAATTTATCGTTTCTGTACTGTCTACGTACGTTGCTGCATTTCGCGGACCAGATTGCGGTCGCGGTAGTGTATGTAGTCGGCACCCTCATACACTTCGTTGCTCACCGCTGGATCACCTATCGCGCCCAAGACCGACCGTTGCCCCCACAGGGGTTGCGGTACGCGGCAATGTTGGCGTGCAATTTTATGATTCTGCAGGCGCTCGTGGCTCTGGCGTCGCGCGTATCGATCTCGCCCTATATCGCTTTTATGGCATCTACGGGCTGCACCATGGTGTTTAATTTCCTCGCCATGACTCACTTTATTTTTGCGAAGGAGCGAAGGCCATGATACTGGCCGATATCCTGCGTGAGCGCGGCGTTGCGGACGGCAGCACTGTCCTGGTGCTCACGGATGGTTCTCCGCGCAGGCTCGAGGCCATTCCGCAGTTCCACCTCATCCGGGGCGCAATCAGCGATGTGGCCACAGTGGTTAGCCGTGGCGGCTTTGCGGCCGTCGTCGTTATTCTCGAAGAATCTTGCGCGAATTTGTTGGAGCCGATTCTTCGGTCGATTGCCTGGTCCTTAGCACCCGGCGTGACGCTTGTCGCCACGCTCCCAACGCCTTCCTCCAAGGGCGCAGGCGCTCTTGGCGGGGGGCCCTCAGATCGGGACTCCGCACACCTGTTGCTACTGCGGTCCGGCTACGACCGAGTGTGGATGCATTCCCATCGCCGGAAGATTTGCTTTTCTGCAAAGCGCGCCGCCGCTACACCCAATGCCATGACCTGTTCCATCATCGTGCCGGTGTACAACGAGCGCAATACCTTTCCTGAGCTGATGCGCACGTTGCTTGCGAAGAGCCTGGATCACTTGGGGCTAGAGCGCGAGATCATACTCGTCGAAAGTAATTCAACCGACGGAACGCGCGAGCAGGTTGCGGGCTTTGGCTCCACGCCTGGGGTGAAGATCCTGTGGCAGGATCGTCCGCGGGGCAAGGGTCACGCGGTACGCGCGGGCTTGGCGGTGGCCACGGGCGACATCGTATTGATTCAGGATGCGGACCTCGAATATGACATCAACGACTACGACGTCTTGCTCGAGCCGCTGTTGGCCGGTCGCGCCGCGTTCGTGCTCGGGTGCCGGCACGGCGGCCGCCTGAGAATGCGCAGATTTCAGGAGCAAAAGCTGCTGGGCGAAACGCTCAATCTCGCGCATCTATTATTGGCGGGTTTCATCAATGTCCTATACGGCCAGAACATGAAAGATCCGTTCACCATGTTCAAAGTCTTCCGGCGCGAGTGCCTCTACGGTTTGCAGCTGGAATGCAACGGCTTCGATTTCGATCACGAGCTCGTCATTAAGCTGGTGCTGAAGGGCTATCGACCCCTGGAAATTCCGGTCAACTATCGCGCGCGCTCGTTCAAGCAAGGCAAGAAAATCAGCTTTTTCCGCGATCCTCCGGGCTTGATCGCCGCGGATCTGAAATACCGGTTGCAGCGTCTGCGCCCCCGGTTCGTATGACAGGCGCCGAAGAAGCGATGTTGGCAAGGCCCGCCGGTCTCCTCGGCGACACCGCTGCACGGGATTACTCACGCAAGTTGCGGCAATTCAACTCCTTCGCGGCGCCTGAACTGCGGCAAGCGATCGCGGGTCTTGGGCTGACTCCGGGAATGCGCGTCCTCGATGCAGGATGTGGTACCGGTGAGGCGCTGCAATGGCTGAGCGATGCCATCGCGCCGCACGGCGTGGTCGTTGGCATCGACCTCGCGGCGGCGCACGTTTCCGCGGCTCGCGCCGCTGCGGCCGGACAGGGCGCATCTGCCGGATTGATCACCGTGCTACAAGCGGACGTGATGCGGCCGCCGTTCGCGCCCCGGAGCTTCGATCTCGTCTGGTCGGTGAATACCATCAATCACCTGCGCGAACCGCTCGCGGGCGTGTGGGTGCTCGCAAATCTGTTGTGTCCCGGTGGCCGCGTGGCGATGGGCCAGAGTTCGCTGCTGCCGGAAATGTTTTTCGCCTGGGATTCGAGGCTCGAACGGCTGACGACCGAGGCAGTGCGTCGATACTATCGCGACCGTTATGGTCTTTCGGAGCACGAAGTGGCGGACTCCCGCTCAATTGTGGGATTGCTGCGTCGCGCAGCGTTGCGCCACGTGCACGTGCAAACGTACATTATCGAGCGCGTGTCTCCGTTGAATGATGCGGATGAAGCCTACTTGATCGAGACGATTTTTCGAGACACCTGGGGCGAACGTCTGCGGCCCTATCTGACCGACGAAGATTATGATGAGCTCACAGCCGTCTGCAATCCGCGGCATCCGGCGTTCGCCCTGAATCGCACAGATTTCCACTTCCTGCAGACTTTCACGTTGGCTGTCGGAGAGCTTGCATAGGCTGCAGATCGGCCAATGAGCGAGCCGCACCAGTGGCGCCATGAGCCACGCTTAGGATTCCTGAACGCCCTCCCATTTCTTTTTGGATCGGTATTGGCGGCGTATGAATAAATTCACAGGCTCTTCGTAGCATAGGAACAACAAAACGGAAGTCAACCAGGTGAGAACGAACGAAAGTATGACGCACATAAGGCGAGAACCGAGCCAGGGTAGGAGAAACGGGACGCTGAAGTAATCGATTACGATCACGTGCAGCAAGTAGAAGGAATAGGAACTCCTGCCCAACAGGTGGGCCAGCTTGCCGGACAACAACCGCGACAGCAAAGTGTTCTCGCGAATCAGCCCCAGGTAAAGCACGACGATGGGTACTGGCATCAGGAAGTTATTGAGCAGAATGATCAGGCCGCCATGCAAGGGGGGATTGTCGTAGACGATCAGCATCGCGATGACGATCAGCAGGACAGCTGCCAGACCTCCCTTCGTCCATCGGTTCCCCTGCGTGTCGGCGTGACCGCGTGCCTCGATGCCGATCACAATTAGAGCAAGATAGATGCCCCCAAAAAACTCCATGAAATGGCCGAAGAACGTCATCGAAAAAACGAACCCAGATGTATGCAGGAAGCGAGTCGGAAGCTGTGCAATGGCAAGTGCCGCCGCCAGCAGTATGCTGCCGAGCAGGAAAACGGCTGCGAGGCCGCGACGCTTGGCCAGGATCATCAACAACGGTGCGAGGCCATAGAAGCA
Source organism: Steroidobacteraceae bacterium (assembly GCA_036495805.1). Taxonomy (GTDB): domain Bacteria; phylum Pseudomonadota; class Gammaproteobacteria; order Steroidobacterales; family Steroidobacteraceae; genus Bog-1198. The sequence continues at coordinate 63,308 of DASXMG010000104.1, forward strand.
TTCTTCCGCGGTCAGCGACCAGCTTGGCTGAATGATGAGATCCGGTGGATGGAAAAGTGCATGAGTCAGGGTGTAGTTCTGGATCAGCACCCATGGCCGGAAGTCATGCTGGACGCACACCGCGAGGGTAAGCAACAGGAAATATACGGGGTAAATGCGCGCCCAGCGATTCACAAAGTATTTCGACAACCAATCCCGGCTGAGCTCGGCCTGTTGATAGTAAATGCGAAAGATCAGGAACCCGCTCAATACAAAAAAGAATGCCATGACGTTGACCGTCAGGTGCGAGTTGGGCCAAAGAGGGAAATGATCGAAGAACACGACGCTGGCACCCAGCGCTCTGATGCCGGTTAGCGCCGGATAAGCCTCGCGACTCACCGGCCAGGCACAGGGACCGCGGAAGCGGCCGGCTGCTCCGACTTCCGCGGATAGACGATGCACCAGACACAGCCGGCAAACATTGCCAACAGAATGAAGAGCCGCGGATATGCCAACACGGTGAGACCGCCGCGACCTTCAAATGGATAAGTGTAGCGGTAGGGAATGAATCCGATCAGCACGTAACAGGCTGCTACGAAGTATGCCGACGCGCGTTCGCCGTTCATCAGGAGATAATTGATGAGCAATGCAACGGGCAGCCACAGCAGGACGCACATGTAAGTTGCCGTCGCAGGGGCGATCAGCAGCAAAAGAATTCCGAGAATCCCGATGGAGGGTGCAGCAGCGCGCACAGCCCCTTGTCGTGCGAGCTTGGCCAATGCCGCGACAGCAACGAGCAGAATCGACGCTTTTGCAACGAATATGCCGATCGACGCGAGCAGAGGCGCCGCCCAAAGCGGCTGCGGATTGCGCGCCGGATCAAAAACGAACAATCGATTGAACAGCGTATCGATCGACTGGTACACCGCGGTAAACGGCACGGTGTGAGCAGCCCGCAAGCTAAGACGGCCCATCAGATGATTGCCCAGGACCGAAAGCAGAAAGACTTGATGTACCTTCCAGCCCAAGACTCCGATGCTGACTAGTGCAATACCCCCAATCGTACCCACGCCGCCAAGCAATACTCTCCATTGCCTCCGCCATGCAAAGTATATGAGGAAGATCACGGGAAAATACTTGATCGGCGCGAAAAGACCGAAGCAAGCGCCGGCCAGCCAGGGCCTGCGTTTGAGGTATAGCCAATATCCTAAGATGCAAAATGTAGACACGACAATGTACGGTTGCCCGCAACGCAGGGTGCCGAGAATGGCAACGCCTGACGACAAAACGTACACTCCGGCATCGACCGGATGCCAAGCAAGGATTCTTGCCAGCAGGAAGATCGAGCCGATCAAGCAGAGCACGCTGACAGCGGTCAAGATACGCAACGCGGTGAGCGGCTCACAGCGCGCCAAGGGAACGAGGAGCAGAGCAGTCGGAGGCGGGAAGGGGGCAAATTTTCCGGGATTTTGGGCCGATTCCAATTTATAGCGACGAATTTGCTCGCGAAACCAATCGTCGTCGTAAAGTCTGCCGGTATCCTGGCCGTCGATCACGATTCTCGCGGACGTGAAATAGCCGGGAAAATCGGCGTCGATTGCCGACAGCGCCGGTACTATGCCCTTCACGAGCACGTAGGCGGCGAGGGCGACCAAGATCAAAGCCGTCCAGGTTCCGCGAAAGAATCGGCTCATCGGCTTTCGGCCTCGAAGTTACAAAAAGGGGGCACCGCTGCGCGGGATATCGTAGCTTCCACTAGCGCGAGGTTCACTTGTAAATGACTGAGCAGGAATTTGCAGAGATCGGTGCCGCCTGCGACGGGTTGCTTCGGGCGCCGGACACAAACCTCGCAAGACTGGCAGTTCCAGTCCTGCACTTGCTGAGCGAGCACCCAAGTTGCCTGCGGCCTTATAACGCTGCCCGCGGGTCTGCTGGCCTGACAAACATTCCCCGGGCGATCTTGGGCGCAAGCGATGCACTATATAGGTCGCTTCGCGACAATCGCGAGCGGAACGCCCATGCGATCCCGGCGGCTCATGTTGACGTGCTGATCGTATCGTACCTGGTTGCCCCGTCGCAGCTCCGCACCGAGACTGATTTTTATTTTGGGCGCTTGCAACAGCAACTGCATGAGCGCGGCGTGACATCCCGGCTGCTCCTGATAAACAATTTGCCGCGCGCACACTGTCGGAATGCCTATCGAGAGCAAAGCTGTACATTCCCGCGGACAGTACTCCCGACCAGCTGCGCGGCGCCGGTCGAGGCGCAAATCTGGCGACAATGCGTTGCGGCCCGGCGTGCATTGCGGAGCGCCGCTCGCCGCGCCGGCACGCCGGTGGAAAGAAATATTGCGACAAGGGCGGCGCTTCAGGCGTGGCTCTCCGCCAGCATGGCGAACCTGCGCGTGCACCGGTGGATTTCCCAGATATGCAGCCGTACGACACCCGACATCGTCCTGACGACCTTTGAAGGCGACGCATGCGAGCGCGTCATATGGCACGCGGCAAGAGCGCACAAACGCGATACTCTGTGTGCCGGATACCAACACGCATCCATACTGGCTCACTCGTACGCGATTCGTCGCGCCATAGGGGTGCCCGCACTGGATTGCGATCCGGACGCAATCTTGACACTGGGGGATATCACGCACGAGGCGCTCGCTGCAAGCCCCGGCCTCGCCGGCATTCAGCTGATCAAGTACGGGTCCCACCGCCGCCGCGAGCGCGTGAGCTTCCCGCCCTTGGCGGAACGTCCCGCGCGCTGTCTGGTGCTTCCTGACGCGGATCCTCTGGAGTGCGAGATCCTGTTCAAGTTCGCTCTCGCGTGTGCCCGCCAACTCTCGGCACTCACCTTCGCTTTGCGTCCTCATCCAATGTCGTCCTTGGTCATGCTGCAGTCGCGGATGCCGGAACTTCGCCACCTTCCTGCGAACGTGACTCTGTCGGTCGGTACCTCGCTTGAAGACGACTGCTCGCGAGCCCGATGTTGTCTGTATCGCGGATCATCGGCGGTCATGCAAGCCGTACTAGCCGGGCTAAAGCCCTTTTACCTGGCACGTCCGGGCGAGATGCCATTCGATCCACTATTCGCAGTGACCGGATGGCGTGAAACAGTTTCTTCACCCACCGAATTTGCCGCGCGGGTCCCCATGACATGCGGGACAGGGGAAGCCGAGGGCGTTTCCCAGGCCGTGAATTTTTGTGATCGGTACGTCCGACCCATCCGCACAGCTGCTGTAGATGAGCTGCTGGATCTGGTGAGGCAACGAGCCGCCGCATCACGGCGCTGATCCCGATTGCCGCCATAGCGGCCTGCCCAACATGGCTTCGAGCTGCGAGATGTCGGAGGCAAAGTAACGCTCCATTTCCGCACGAAACGGGCTGCTCGTGAGCAGCGGTTTTCGCACGGAGGTTGAGTTCAAATTGCGCAGGATGCTCCACGGCCGAACCCGGGTCGCGCGAAACAGTGGCCTGATCGGCCGGTAAGCCGCCCGCAACCACGCGGGGGGGGTGCGCAGCAGCTCCTCAACGCGCTCCGATCGAGCTCCTGTGGTGGGGTTGACCACAGGGAACTCACACCTCTCGTCCGGCGACACGCTCAGGAACCGCACCAGCTCAGCATAGTGGCGATGAGGCGCGGCGAAAAATTCCTCGAAAACGACGATGTGACGCTGGCTTGCCGGAACTCGTTGCAAGAGCCGGTGCACCTGTTGGGCATAGCAGTACATCGATCCATACTGCAGCGTCAGCGGATCCGGCCAGCGTGGCGGCAACAATTCTCCCGTGAGCCGCGCAGTTTGCGCACGCCAAGCCTGTTCAAAGCTCGCGATGTTTTCGACGTGGTGGCTCCATCGTGCGGCGTACAAAGAATGAGCCGCTTCCACCGGATGGCGCAACATGACAATGACCTTGGTGCGCGGGTTGTTCTCCATGATTCGCTCTATGGCGACTTTGGAGTACATATAGAGGGCCGATGCGTCACCGGTCAGGCAATGAGCGGGTGCGGCTGCAAACAGCTGTCGATATTCGGTCAGCGTATAAACCCCATCCGTGGTTTTGAGATCAGAGCAGAAGTACTTCGGCTCTTTGATTCGCGGCATGAATATTTCGGGATGCCGAGACAGATACTCGTACAACGCGGTCGTACCGCACTTCGGTGCACCGGCGATTACGAAGTCCGGTGGGACGCTCATTGCGTACTCAAGGACCAGGCACGCTGCGGCCGGTGCAAGTCCCGGTAAGACCCGCTGCGCACGATTCGTCCCTCTCTCAGCTCATGAATCATGTCGCAATGGCGCAGCGCGCCGAGGCGATGGGCGACCGAAACCAGCGTCCGGCCCGGTCGCAGCGTTTCCAGCATGTCGACGATTGCTTCCTCCGCATCCATATCCAGCGCGCTGGTCGCTTCATCCATGATCATCAAGGTCGCATCGCGATAGAGTGCGCGGGCTATTCCCAACCGTTGCCGCTGCCCACCGCTCAGACGGCTGCCGCGCTCTCCCAACCGCTCCTCGTATCCGTGCGGCAGGGCGTTCACGCATTCACTCAGATGGGCTAGCCGGACAGCGCGCTGAAGTCGGTCATGATCGATGCGCAACGGTGGAACGCCAAAAGCGACGTTTTCCGCCAGCGAGGCATCCAGCAGGAACACATGTTGGGGAACGTAGGCGATGCTCGCCTGCCATGCACGGCGCGTCAGCTCGTCGAGCTGAATCCCATCCACGTCTATGTGACCTGATTGTGGCAGCAACAAGCCGGCCAGCAGATCTGTGAATGTGGTCTTGCCCGAGCCGTTGCCGCCGACGAGCCCCACCGAGGTACCAGCCCGGATCTCCAACGACAGATTCGAGATCGCCGCCGGTCGATCAGGCGAATAGGAGAAACTGACCTCGTGCAACAGTACTCCCTTGCACGGGAGCCTTTGCGAGCGGTCGGATGCGCTCGGAGTTACGGCGACCCTAGCCGAGGCAGTAAGGACATTGCCCAAGTCAGCAGCCACGTGATCCAGCGCCGGGCGGTTTGCGCGGATTCGCACACTGGCATTGAACGCCTGATGCAGCGCCGGCAACATTCGATACGCCGCAAAGCCGATAAAGCTTAGCTGAGCCACCCAGGGACCTACTCCGTTGCTGCGACTGCGCAGATAGAGAGCCACCGCTACGAGGCAAAAGACAGTTGCGCATTCCAGGACGCTTTTCGGGCTGAGCGAGACGGCCAGCGTGCTCAATTCTGCCTTCGCGATCGAGCGAGATTCACGTGCGAACCGTTGGACGAACAGATCCCGCACATCCAGGACGGTTATCTCTTTGATCGCGCCGAATGTCTCGCTGACGAGCTGCATGCGCACGGCGGAGTGCCGGCTCTCTTCGCGGCCGTTATGCAGCAGTCGCCTGCGCGCGATCGTGTATATCACCGCATAGCTCGCGCCCAGCCCCAGCGTCGCCGCTGCCGCCACGAGCGGATTCAGGACCGCCATCGAGATCGCGACGAACGAGACGGTGACGAGATTCGCTACGAATATAAGGCCAGGCTGCAGGATGCCTATGACCACCTTGCCGGTTTCGTGCAACAGCTTGCTCGCCAACACGGCACTGTTGGTCTGCGAATGGAAGCCGTAGTCGCGGCGCAGGTACTCCTCAAACAGACGGACGTGCAAGGTAGCGCCCACTTGCAGAGCGAAACGATTGATTGCGAGCGCTCCCAACAGGTTAACCGCGTTGGAAAGCAGCACCAGAGCAGCGAAGCAGATGCCCAACGCGGCGACATACGTCGCCTCGCTGCCGAAGTGCAAGCGCTGATAAGCAAAAAACAGCAGGGGATTGCGCCGAATGGCATTCGGATCGGCAAGAACCGTAAAGAAGGGCACGACTGCGGCGAGCCCGCCCACGGTCGATAAGGCCATCACGATCGAGGTCAGTTGTAGTCCTATCAGGTGCCTGCGCTGTTTGTGATCCAGCAACATCCAGATGCGCTTCGGAATGTTCATGGTGGAAGCTTCGAGGGACGTGAGTGAACTGGCCCAGTCAGGGAACAATATGATTACACATTAGTGCCCGTTTTCGCGGCAAAGGTTCAACGCCTGTGCGGTTTTCAGGGCGGTATCCGCAATTGTGGGACCGGCCCGGCGTGATCTGATAAGTTCGACTACGGCGGGTGAGGAGGAACGCTGCACATGAACGAAACTGGCGTTGAGTATTTGAAGTACACGCCTGCCGGCGCGGAGTACCTTAGGCAGATCAACTCGACGGAATCGGATCGTCGCGCGCGCTCGGCCTTTCAGGATCTGGTTGTGCGCATTGCACCACCCGGCGCCTCGCTGTTCGACTTCGGCGCGGGAGCGGGAATTGATGCGCGGTATTTTGCGGAACGTGGCTTCATGGTGGAGGCCTACGATTCCGATCCCCGAATGCGCGAGTTCTTCGCCGAGCACTGCCGGAACCTGATCGACTCCGGGCGCATTGTGCTGGACTGCAGCGGCTATCGTGAGTTCGTGACGCGCAAAGGCCCGGTAACCGCGCGCCGCGCGGATCTTGTCCTTGCCGACTTTGCACCGCTCAACCTGATCGATGATCTTCACGAGTTGTTTGCGAAATTTGCTGCGCTCACGGGTCCCAACGGGAAAGTGCTGACAAGTGTATTGAGCCCTTATTTCGTTAGCGAGATGAAAACTCGCTGGTGGTGGCGGAACGCGCCGCGCCTGTTGCGCGACGGACATTTTTTCGCACCCGGACCGCAAGCCCCGCATTATCGGCGCCGACTCGCCAATTTCAGCGCGCTGTGCTCGCCGTACTTCACGCTGACTCGCGTGTTTCGAGGACTGCCGCCCTTGTGGAAGCAACACTCAACGGGCGCCGATTTCAGCCGCGGCCCTCGATTTGCGTGGCTGCAGGCCACGACGTCCCGGTTCATGTTTCTGCTGTTTGAGAAACGCACCTGACGATTACAGGCTCATCACACGTGGATCCCACTGGCGGATCAGTTTCCTCGAGACGCGCAGCTCCCAGGGGTCATCGTAGCGCTGGAATCGATAGCGCCAGGAGGCCAGCGCCCGCAAAGCGGATTTTCCCCAGGTGGGGGCCCGGACGTCCATGATCGTCGGAAATCGACATCCCAACACCGTGGTGAAATCGACGATTCTTCGCCGCAGCCGCTCGGACAGCCACGGCGCGTCCTGGTGACACCAGTAGTCTAGCCACTGCGGCTGAGCCCATTCATCCGCCGTCTGCGGAAACACAACTGGGTTACCGCCGCAATCGCGCATCTCGTTCTGCATGCGCAACGCGGCCATGTTCTTACTGTCATGGCGCTGCGGCAGCGGAGTGTAGATATAAATCATCACTTCCGTCGCGGGATGCACACGTTTGATCTCGCGGATGAATTCGAACGTCCGCTCCGTTTCTCCTTCCGGATCCTGCGGCGGCGCCAGCATGAAAGAGAGTTCCGGGACGATGCCATGGCGACGGCAGGTTTCCACTGCCGCCAGCGTCTGGTCGGTACGCGTGCCCTTGCGGATCGCGTGGAGCAGCCAGTCGCTGGGAGACTCCGCTCCGATGTACGCCATGCGCAACCGACTTTTTTTCACGAGCTTCCACGACTTCTCGGAGAGATTTACCAGGGCGTCGGAGCGCGCGAAGCACCACCAAGGCAACTCCAGTTTCGCCAGTACTTCCAGCAGAGGCACCATGTCGACTTCGCGATCGAAGAAGTTATGGTCGTAGAACTGGATCGCGTCCACTCCTAGCCGGGTCTTGAGGTATCCGAGGTCTTGCTCTAGTCGCGCCGCCGCGGGTAAAGCCATCTTGCCGCGGTACATCGTTGCGACACCGCAGAAGGTGCAGCGAAAGCGGCAGCCCAGCGCCGCCTGATAACCCACGGTGCGCTGCCCGAGGTAGGTCTTGGTCAAGTATTGCTGCGGATTGTCTACCTTGTCGTACGGCAGCATGCGATTGAGGCTCGCGGTGGAGAATGTGCGATCCTTGTTGTGGACGATCTGACCGTCGCCGTGGCGCCAGGTCAATCCGGCGATGGAACTTAGCGGCTCGCCCCGCTGTCCGGACAGCGTATCCAGGAGTTCGATGATCGTATCCTCGCCCTGCGCCCTTACGGCATAGTCCACATAGGGGGCATTGAGGGTCGCATCCGGACAGACCGTCGGAAAGGCGCCGCCCCAAATAATCGGCAGATTCGGGCGGCGCTGCCGGATTGCTCTGGAGACCGAGATCGCCGAGGTGAGCTGCGGCCCTCCCATCACGGTAATACCGACAAAGTCGGCGGCTCCCGCATCGAGGCTGCGCAATGTGGTGGTGATGAAGTCGCGATCGATGTTGCCATCGATGATGGTCGAGTCGTACTTGCCTTCGAGAGCCGCGGACAAGCTCATGACCGCAAGAGGAAAGCGCGCGTGGCGCGTTTTTGTGATCGTAGGGTTAATGAGAAGAATACGCGACATCGCGGTCATTGCGGCCTCTGCTTCGAGTGAATCCTAAAAATCGCCAGCGTTTCGTTGATGAAGCGGCGCCGGGCCAACTCGCAGACTGCGAAGCCGCGCCGGCGAAACGCCTCCAGAAAGACCTGTGCGTCGCCGAAGCTTGACAGCAGCACGAGCGCGAACCCCCCGGGCTGCAGATGAGCACTGAGATCGGCAGCGAAGCGCTCGGCAACATCGTTCGAGCGCCAGGCTCGATCACGGTCATTTTGCGGCGTGCCCAGCAGAAATGGCGGATTGAATAGGATGATATCGAAGCGCTTTGCAAGCACCGGTGCGAAAAGGTCGCCGTGCCTGACGTCGATGTTGTGCTCGAGATGATTCAGCAGCGCGTTGATGCGGGCGCAGCGAACCGCAGCGGGGTTGATGTCCACCGCGACCACGCGGCGCGCGTACCGGGCCGCGAATACCGCACAGACACCGGATCCGGTGCCCATGTCCAGTACCTCGCTCTCTCGGCTGACGAGTTTTCCATCGATCAGCGAAGCGAGGAATTCGCCGGTGCGCGGCACCTTCGGATTGAACACGCTCGGGGTGACGATAAAGGGCATGCCGTTAACGCGCTCGACGCGATAATCGTCGTATCGATCCTTTCCCACGAGCCTATATCCCAAGGCCATCACCTTGCCGATGAGCCGTGTGATCCGCGGGGCTCGAGCGAGTTTGAGCGCGCCGCTAGCGGATGGCACGGGAACGCTCATGACAACCTTTGCACCGGCACCAGCCAGCGGGTAAACAGCATCTCAACGGGCCATCGATAGTTGTCCTTGTCGCAGCGATAGCGCGCCAGTTGTTGCAGCAGCCGCTTGCCGCGGGAGACTTTTTTCCACGCGAGTTCATGGAAAAATTTGAAGCGTTCGATGAGTTCAAACTTCTCGGCTGAGACCCAGGGACCCGGTTCTCCCGCCACATAGTCGAAATTCGCCCAATCCTCGAGTGTTTCCGGCAACCGAAAGCCGCGCGCGACGGCTTCGATGACCAGCGCACTGCCGGGGTAGGGTTTGAAGTAGTAAATCGGCGTCAGGAAGTCCGGACTCATCGAGCGCAGTTTCTTCGCGCAATCGAGCGTCGCTCGAACGTGGGCATCGCTCTCGTCCGGGAAACCCACGATGAACGGAAAGTGGCCGGCAATGCCGAATTTCAGCATTTTCTGCGCGGTTTCGTAGACCTGTTCTATCTTGATGTCCTTTTTGATGCGCTTCAGCACGTCGTTGGATCCCGACTCGACTCCAACGAGAAGCCGGCGCAGGCCGGACTGTTTACAGCGCGCCCACACGGTGTCCGGCAGGCGCACGCCTTGGTCGGCACGCATGGTTGCTGCCCAGGTGATCTTCATGCCGGACTCGACAATCCGTTCGGCAAGTGCCTCCACGCGAGCGGCCTTGGTGAAGAAGGTTTCGTCCTGAAAATTGACATCGTCAAAATGATAGCGATCCCACAGCTCCTTCAAGCGCAGGGCCATTCGTACGGGTTCGAGGCCCACCCACTTGCGTCCGTAGACGAACGGGTCAGAGCAAAACGCACAACGAAAATTGCAGCCTTGGGATGAAATGTAGTCGAGTTGCCGTTTGCCCTTGAGTTCAAAATAGCGCTCAACGGCAATCAACCCATAGTCGTGCGCTCGAAAATTATCGACCTGCGCCAGCGCCCGTGCCGGATTCTCTTGAATCGTGCCATCTTTGAGCCTCACGGTGCATCCCGCGCAATCATCCAGTGCCTGTCCGCGGGCAAGACGATTCACGATCTCGGCAAACGTCTCCTCCCCTTGGCCCCTGACCGTCACATCGACCGAGGGCTCCAGCAAACACTCTTTGGAAAACATCGACGGATGCCAACCGCCCCAAACCACGGGAAGATCTGGCCGCTCACCTTTCGCCGCGCGCGATATTTGCAACGCATCGGAGATCGGCGCGCCGGTGAGTACGGTAACCCCAAGGCACAGTGCATCGCCGATATGCGAGAGAACCAATTGTTCTGCGTGGGGATCGAGACGAGCGTCGATGGTTACGACTTCGTAAAGGTTAGGATCCAGTTCTGAGCCGATGGCCAGCAACGCGAGCGGCATCGTGAAAAATACCGCCTGCGGGTTGTACAGCACGACTTTGAGCCGCTTGCGTGCTGGCTGGCCGCTCCCAACCGCAGCGGCTGTTGGGAGTGCCATCACGCTGAAATCTCCGACGCGATCTTGGCACGAGCCGCCATGTTGATATCTTGCGAATCTCGCCACATGTAGCAGACGCAGGTCTTGCATTCGGCGCGCATGCCGGCACGAATGCCCGCGCGCAGCTGTACCATCGGTTTTTCGTTCAGCACGAGCGGCAGCCCACCATCCGAGCTGTCGTCTTCTGGGAGTAATCGGGCGTCCGGCGGCCCTGTAATGAAAAAGCACGGCTGCACCGCCCCATTCGCGCCAATGACCGCGGAAAACTCCGGCGCGTTGCAGCGCACCTTCGGATAGGCGCCCAGTCCGTGCATCGCACCGAAGTACTGGAGGATGCGCCGCAGCTTGGCCGGGCTCTCTGCGATGAAGCCTGAGCGGAAATCTTCCGCATGCTCGCGCTCCATGGTTCGAAGCACGTCGTCGAACACCGGCAAGTCCTCAGGCCGCAGGGCAAGATCGCTCTTGAAGTCATCCATGCGCCCGAACGCATGCGGGTTGGCGACGTCCACCGCCAAAAAGGAGACCTGGCGGGCGCCAAGATCTTTCGCCGTCGCGACAAACGCCGGCAGCTGCCTGAAGTTAGTACGTTGCACCGTGACCCGCACACTCGGCGAGACGCCGTGGGTTGCGGCGGACCGAATGCCGTCGCAAACCTTGTCAAAGGCATCCAAACCGCGAATCGCTTGGTAGGTTTGGCGATCTGTGCCATCCAACGAGACGGTGATGGCATCGAAAACCTCAGCGGCGCGACGCGCGTGTTTCGCCAAGGACAGGCCGGAGGTCAGCAGCCACACTTTTAGCCCACATTCGCGCAGCCGAGCTGCGATGGCGGCCCAATCCGGATTGAGCAGAGGCTCGCCGCCGGAGAGCAGCGCTACCTGAGTGTGCAATCGTCGCAGACTCGGCAACAGCCGTTTCACAGCATCGAGGTTCATATCGGCGCGCCCGTGCCGCCAGTAGTCGCAGGTCACGCAGCGCGAGTTGCACCGCTCGGTCAGATACAGCGTCACCAAGGGCAAGCGGTGCAAATGCGAGTTCGGCATGGGATCGCTCATGAGCACTTGTGCGGACAATCGACCCTCCATTCCCGTTCGCGTAGCCAAAAAGTTCTATCGTGAGTGCCCGTTTCCCGGCCGCAGGTTGGACTTAATTCGACAAATATCCAGGCTGGCGCACGCCGGCAAAGGTGACTTGCATCATCAAAAGTTGCTGAATAGGTGGCTTCAACTCTTTGATTTAGTTAAGCTCACGCGCACATGAACATCGCCGCTGACAGTCTTTCGGTCGACCAAGTCCACGTTTGGCGCGGCGATCGTCACGTGCTCCAGGGCGTCAGTGCCCAAGTCGGTCGCGGCGAGCTCCTGCATGTTTCAGGTCCGAATGGCACCGGCAAGACCACCTTGCTGCGGGTGGTGAGCGGCTTGCTGCGCCCGGAACAGGGCTCGGTCAGCTGGCTCGGCCAGTCGATCGCCGCGCATCGCAACGAATATCAGGCGGCCCTGGCCTATGCAGCGCACGAGCCTGCCCTGAAGGGGGATCTCACCGCATTGGAAAATCTGCGGTTCTCCGTGGGATTGAAGCGCCGCTCGAGGCCCGAAGAATTACGCGGCGCGCTCGAACGGACCGGGGTGGCCGGCTGTGCGGACCTGCCGGCGCGGGTCCTCTCCGCCGGCCAGCGGCGCCGGGTCTCACTGGCACGGGTCGTGGCGATGCAGGCCTCCGTGTGGCTGTTGGATGAGCCCTATGCAAATCTGGACGCCGCAGGCTCGGAGCTGGTGTCCGAGCTGCTGCAGGCCCATGTGACGGCCGGCGGCCTCGCGCTGGTGGTTGCGCACCGGGAACTCGCGCTGTCCTGCAATGTGCGCCGCTTGGAGCTCAATTCGTGACCGTTGGCGCCTGGGAGGTGTTTTGGCTCATCGTCGAGCGTGAGTTGCGTCTCAGTTTCCGGCGCCCGGAGCAACTCTTGCAGCCCTTGGTGTTCTTCCTCATCGTCACCACGCTATTCCCGTTGGGATTGAGCCTGCAGCTGTCGCTGCTGCGAGACATCGCGCCGGGCGTGCTGTGGGTGGCGGCACTGCTGTCGGCACTGCTATCGCTGGATTTCCTCTTTAAAAGCGACGCCGATGACGGCACTTTGGAGCAACTTGCCTTGAGCGGGCATGGTCTAACGGTGGTTGTAGCGGCAAAAACCCTCGCGCATTGGCTGGTCACCGGCCTGGCCTTGGTGCTGATTTCGCCGATTGTGGGAACTGCGCTTGGCATTCCGACCGAGGCCTTTGCGACAATGCTCGTCAGTTTGACTCTAGGAACGCTCACCTTGAGCTGGTTGGGTGCGATTGGCGCGGGCTTAACGATCGGGCTGCGCCGCGGCAATGTGCTCCTTTCGCTGATCGTATTGCCCCTGGCGATGCCTCTGCTGATTTTTGGCGCGGGGGCAACCGATCGGGCGATTTCGGGCACCAGCACTACGGGCGCTCTGTATTTGCTGGCGGCGCTGTGCGTTTTCACCTGCACCTTGGCGCCGTTTGCGGCGGCGGCAGCGCTGCGCATCACTTTGGAATGACGGTTGAAGAACATGTGGACCTGGTTTTATAAGCTCGCTTCTCCCCCCTACGTCTACGGCGTTGCCGCGGCGCTCATGCCGTGGTTCCTAGGGTTGGCGGCGCTCACCATCGGCTACGGCCTGATCGGCGGGCTGGTATTCGCGCCGCCCGATTACCAGCAGGGCGATGCGTTTCGAATCATTTACGTGCATGTGCCGAGCGCGATCCTGTCCGTAACGGTTTACACCGCCATGGCTGTGGCAAGCGCGATTGCGCTCATCTGGCGTATCAAGGTGGGTCATGCAGTAGCGGCGGCATCCGCGCCCATCGGTGCGTCGCTCACGCTGCTCGCCTTGGTAACCGGCTCTTTGTGGGGCAAGCCGATGTGGGGCACGTACTGGGCCTGGGATCCGCGCCTGACATCCGAGCTCATTTTGCTGTTTCTTTATGTAGGCGTGATGTCGCTGCGCGCGGCTTTCGAGGATCCGGCCCGCGGCGATCGCGCAGCGGCGCTGCTGGCGGTGGTTGGCGTGGTCAACGTGCCCATCGTGCACTTCTCGGTCGTGTGGTGGAACTCGCTGCATCAGGGATCCACGCTTGTTACACTAGAGGGCCCAAAGATGGCGGACAGCATGCTCTGGCCACTGCTATCTATGTTGTTGGGTTTCACGTTGTTCTACGGCGCTGTGCTGTGCATTCGAGTGCAAGGCGAGGTCCTCATTCGCGAGCGCCAGTCAGTCTGGGTGCGGGAGGCGATCAAATCATGAGCGGCGGCGGTTTTTGGTACATGGGCGGCTATGCGCGCTATGTGTGGCCCTGCATAGGCTTTGCCTGCGTGGTACTGGCCTGGAATCTTTGGTCGGCACGGCGCTTCGTTGCCGCCGCCAAGATCCGCGCCGCGCGGGCACTTGCCATGGCGGCGAGTGAGGCGCGATGACACCGCGCCGTAAACGCCTGTTCGTGGTGCTCGGCATCTTGGGCGGCGTCGCGGCGTCGGTGTCGCTGGCCGTGATGGCTTCGCGCGAGAACATCATGTTTTATTTCGATCCCACCCAAGTGGTCGAGGGCAAGGCGCCGCAGGCCAAACGCTTTCGCATCGGCGGCATGGTGGTGAAGGGCAGCGTGGATCGCAAGCCGGGTGATTTGCAGGTGCGCTTTGTGCTCACGGACTTTGCCCACGAAGTTCCCGTCGAGTACACCGGAGTGTTGCCGGATTTGTTCCGCGAGGGCCAGGGCATCATTGCCCACGGCACCATGAACCAGCGCGGCGCGTTCGTCGCGGATGAAGTGCTTGCAAAGCACGATGAGAAGTACATGCCGCCGGAAGTCGCGGCGTCGCTCAAGAACAAGCAAGCGTCGGTTGCGGCGCCGCGCGGGCCGGGCTCTTGACGAGCGGAGAAATGCCATGGCACCCGAATTAGGAATATTCGCACTCATCCTCGCCTTCCTCCTGAGCGTATCGCAGGCGTTTTTTGGCTTGATCGGTGCTTGGAAGGCTAAGCCGGCGTGGATGGCGGTGTCGCGGCCGGCCGTCACTGGGCAGTTTGTATTCGTTGCCGTGGCCTTTGCCTGCCTCGTGTATTGCTTCGTGAACGATGACTTTTCGGTGCTGTACGTGGCACGAAATTCCAATTCGCAATTGCCGCTGTTCTATCGGGTCGCGGCGCTGTGGGGCGCGCACGAAGGATCCTTGCTGCTGTGGATCATGATTCTCTCGATCTGGAGCGTCGCGGTGGCGGCGTTCAGCCGCGCGCTGCCCTTGACCTTCTCCAGCCGCGTGCTGGGTATCATGGGCCTGATCAGTTCAGGCTTCATGCTGTTCACCTTGTGGACCTCGAATCCTTTCCTGCGCTTGATTCCCGCCGCACAGGACGGCGCCGACTTGAATCCGGTGCTGCAAGACTTCGCGCTGTCGATTCACCCGCCCATGCTCTACACCGGCTACGTGGGATTCTCCGTGGCTTTCGCCTTTGCCTGCGCGGCCATGCTGGAAGGGCGGCTTGACCAAACCTGGGCGAAATGGACCCGGCCGTGGACGATTTTCGCCTGGATGTTTCAGACCATCGGAATTGCATTGGGCAGCTGGTGGGCCTATTACGAATTGGGCTGGGGCGGGTGGTGGTTTTGGGACCCGGTGGAAAACGCCTCGTTCATGCCCTGGCTCGTGGGAACTGCGCTCATCCATTCTTTGAGCGTTACCGAGAAGCGCGGTATCTTCAAGAGCTGGACGCTGTTGCTCGCCATCTTTGCCTTTTCATTGAGCTTGGTCGGCACTTTCCTGGTGCGCTCCGGCGTGTTGGTGTCGGTGCATTCCTTCGCCACCGATCCGACCCGCGGCCTCTACATCCTGGCATTCCTGGTGCTGACGATCGGCGGCTCGTTGACCTTGTATGCGTGGCGGGCGCCGAAGCTGTACGCGCCGGGTGGTTTTCAGCTGTATTCGCGCGAGTTCTTCCTGCTGGTGAACAATGTCATCCTGGTGGGCGTCGCCGCGCTCGTGCTATGGGGTACCTTGTCGCCGCTGGTTTATGAATTGCTCGGCGTGGGCAAGATATCGGTGGGACCGCCGGTTTTCGCGCTGATGTTTTTGGTGCCGATGCTGCCGCTCATGGTGTTTCTGGCGATCGGCATGCACTCTGCCTGGCGCCGCGGCAAGCTCACCGTCACCGCCAAGCCTCTGTGGTGGCTGGCGGCCGCGGCGGTGCTGTTATCGGTCGCAATCCAAGGATTGGTGTTCAAGGAATTTCACCCGGTAGGTCTCATCGGATTCAGCTTCGGATTCTGGATCATATTTTCCGCGGCGCTCGAACCCTTGCGCCGGCTACGCCAGAAACAAACGCTCACCGCGGCGCTTTTGGGGATGTCGATCGCCCACCTTGGTGTCGGCATGTTTGCGATCGGTGCAAGCGGCGTCGAGAGCTACAAAATCGAGAAGGATGTTGCCCTGAAGCCCGGCGGCAGTTTTTCGATCGCAGGCTACGACTTTAAATTCGTGAAAGCGGGCGATGTGCGTGGGCCCAACTACGACGCCGTGCAGGGCACGATCGAAGTGACCCGCGGCGGCAAGCCCGTGACGGTGCTCCTGCCGCAGAAGCGTCATTTCTGGGTGCAACAGACCAGCAACAGCAAGGCCGCGATTTCCGTGAGCTGGGCTCGCGATTTATTCGTCGCCATGGGCGATCCCCTGGGCGCGGATGCCTGGAGCATGCGCATTCAATACAAGCCCCTGGTGCGCTACATCTGGCTGGGCGCCATCGTCATGGCGCTCGGCGGATTGATTGCCGCGACCGATCGCCGCTACCGAGTCAAGTTGCCGGCGGCCGCCCCGGAAACCGTACCTGCGCCGAACCCACGCGCGGAACTAGGCTCCGCCTGATGTGGAAGTTCCTGCTGCCGTTTGCGGCATTCGTCGCGTTGGTCGTGTTGTTCGCATTCGGCCTGAACCCGAACCGCGACATCCACGCCTTGCCCTCGCCGCTGATCGGCAAGTCGGCCCCCGAGTTTGCCCTCAAGGATGTGCTCGATCCGGCCCGCACTGTGAGCAATGCGACATTCAAAGGGCAGGTCTATGTGCTCAACGTTTGGGCCACCTGGTGCGTGCCCTGTCGAGAGGAACAGGAGGCGCTGCTCGCAATCTCGCGCCAGCATGTCGTGCCCATCATCGGACTCGACTACCGGGACAATCATGACCGGGCAAAACAATGGCTCGAACAACTGGGCAATCCCTACACCGCCGTGGCATTCGACGGCGATGGCCGCACGGCGATCGATTGGGGAGTCTACGGCGCCCCGGAAACATATCTGGTCGACACCCACGGGCGAATAGTCTTCAAGTTCATTTCGCCGATGACGGCGGAAGTATGGGAAAAGGAATTCTTGCCGCGCATCGCCGCAGCCCGGAGCGGCGCATGACCCCGTTTCGCCCGATGCTGTTGGCAGCGGCGCTGATCCTGTGCGGCACGCAGTCTCGCGCCGAGCAGGCAGCGGCGGCGTTGGACGATCACCGCCAGTTGCAAAATCCTCTGTTGCAGAGCCGATTTGAGCGGATCACGAAGGAACTGCGCTGCCTGGTGTGTCAAAACGAGTCGATCGCGGACTCCAATGTGGATCTTGCGGCCGACCTTCGCCGGCAGGTGCGCGAGATGCTCGTCGCCGGCAAAAGCGACGATGCGATTTTCCAATTCATGACGGATCGGTACGGCGAGTTCGTGCGATTCGCACCGCCGCTGACTCCGAAGACCGCACTCATCTGGGGAGCGCCGTTCTTCGTCGTGCTGCTGGGCGGCCTGATCGTTTACCGCGTCGTACGCCAACGCTCGCGCATGCCGTTGGACGAATGAAAACCTTCATCATCGTCGCAGCTCTCATGGCTGCGATTGCCGCGGCCATCGTCGCGGTTCCGCTGCTGCGTGATAAGAAGAGCCGCATCGTTGCGGCGCTTGCCGCCTTCGTGCTCGCGGGCGCTGCGGCGGGTTTGTATCCCTTGTGGTCGAATTGGGATTGGCATGCGCCCGTGCAAGCGCAATCGCTGCCCGCGCCCGAGGTGCTCGCCATGGTGGCGAAGCTCGAGCAGCACATGCGCGATGATCCCAATGACCTGGCCGGCTGGCTGATGCTCGGGCGCTCGTATTTAGCCTTGCAGCGCATGGACGATGCGGTCAACGCCTACGATCACGCGCATCGCCTCGGGGGCAATAGTGTCGAGGCGGCGTTGGGCTTGGGTGAGGCCATCAGCTTGCGAGCCGGCGGCCAGATCTCGCCGGAGGCATCCACGCTGTTTGAAGACGCGCTGAAACAGGAACCGAATAATCCGAAGGCTCTGCTGTACGGCGGGTTTGCCGCGGCGACGCGCGGCGACAACGCCCTGGCGCGCAGCCGCTGGCAGGCGCTCAAGGACCTGCATCCTCCGCCGCAAATCGAGCAGATGTTGGATGCGCGCATCGCCTCGCTGGGTGCCGCGGCGGAATCGGGGACGAACCCGTCGCCGGCAGGGACGAGCGCGAGTTCCGAGGGGTCGGCAGCGGCGCAGGTCACTGTCAATATACACATAGCGCCCGCTTTGAAATCGCGCTTGAAACCGGAGACGCCTTTGTTCGTATTCGCTCGTGAGCCCGACAGCCGAGGGCCGCCGCTCGCAGCAAAGCGCCTCACCAGCGACGCGATCGGTACCCAGGTGCAACTATCCGCTGCCGACTCCATGATGCCGGGCCGTGTTCTGGTGGCCGGACAGCGGGTCTCGATTACTGCGCGCGTGTCCTTCAGTGGCCGGCCCATTCCAGCCACCGGGGATCTGTACGGCGAGCTTTCCTACGATGTGGGCCACGACGGCGCGCTCGATCTTGTGATCGACCGGGTCGCCGAGTAGCACCTGCATGACCCGCGATGACACAATTGTGACGCCTTTTGAGGGAACCAATGGGCTCTTGAGACGGTATATAGCCCTGTCGGGCCTCAAGCCGGCAATTGACGGTGTGTCCGGCACCCCCATTAAAGGATTCCGGCTGCCAACCGACTATGCGGACAGGCGCTCGAGGCAGGCGACGGGAGCAGGGCGCGCCAAAATATTATCGTCAATACCGCAACTTTCAGCTGAGCCCGCGGGTATTACGTACGGCGCGCTGCGCGCAACGAGGATGATAGAGATGAACATCCGGGCTGAATTCATCTTGGACAAAGGAAGTTACCCCTGGGATGTGGTGTCATGAGCAGTATCTTGTTTGATCAATCTGAAACCGCGCCGCCAAAAGTGCTGAACGGGCGCTTGATCGCGTGGCTGGTCGGCGGGTTCTTGATAGCGGTGGTGCTCGCACTGGTGGCATGGCGCGTCACGCATGCGCTGGCGGCCAAATCGGAAGTTGCCGTGGCCGCCGTCCCAACGGTCTCGGTTACGGAGATCGGCGTCAGCGAGGTGCCTTCCACGATCAGCATCATCGGCACCATCGCAGCACGCTACGACATGCCGATTGGCGTGGAAGGCGACGGCGGGCGTGTCACCGCGGTGTATGTCGAGGCCGGCGATCACGTGAAACAGGGCCAAGTGCTCGCTCATCTGGACAATTCGGTGCTCGAACCCCAAGTCGCGAATCTGGAGGCGGCGCTCGATCAAGCACGCGCCGAGGCGGATCTGGCCGACGCTGAATATCAGCGCGCCCGCGCGGTCGGCTCCTCGGGAGCGCTGTCGGCGGAAGAAACCCAGCGCCGCAAGTCGAGCGCGGTGACCGCCGCTTCGCATGTCAAAGTGGCCGTCGCGCAACTCGAAGAGGCCAAGGCCCGATTGGCTCGAGCCGACGTGCGTGCACCGGCCAATGGCATCATTCTCACCCGCAGTGTCGAGGTGGGGCAGACCGCGATGCCGGGCGGCGAGGCCTTGTTTCGCTTGTCCAAGGATGGCGAGACGGAGTTGCGCGGACAGGTGGCCGAGCAGGACTTGCCGCTGCTCAAGGTGGGGCAGAAGGTGGACGTGAAGCTCACCGGCACCTCAAAGGTATATGAGGGACACATTCGCCTGCTCGGCGCGGTGATTGATCCCGCGACCCGCTTGGGCACGGCCAAGGTGACGCTGACGCCGGATCCGAATCTTCGGCCCGGTGCTTTCGCCCGCGCTGAAGTATTGGTCAGCAACGCCGAGCGCGCGGTGTTGCCGCAAACCGCCGTGCTCAATGACGAGAAAGGCAGCTACGTGCTCGTCGTCGATGCGCAGGGCAAGGTTGAACGCAAATCGGTACGGGTCACCGGCATGGTGCCGAGCGGCGTGACCATCGCCGAGGGCATCAAGCCCACGGACCAGGTCGTCACCACCGCCGGCGCATTCCTGCAAGAAGGAGAGACCGTCAAGCCGGTGTTGATTGCAGGCAAGTCATGAAAAACATATCTGCGTGGGCGATTCGCCATCCGGTCACGCCGATCGTGCTGTTCGTGGTGCTGTTTTTCTTAGGCACCGTCTCGTTCATTCGGTTGCCCATCAATCTGAATCCGGACGTCTCCTTCCCTGAGGTGGACCTCAATATCTCGCAGCCTGGCGCTGCGCCGACCGAAATGGAAACGCAGATCGCGCAAAAGGTGGAAGGCTCGATTGCCAGCATCGGCAATATTCACCACCAGCAGACCTACATTTCCGAAGGCAATGTACACATCAGCATCGAATTCAACATCGGCACGCCCATCGACCGGGCGGTGACCGACGTGCGCGACGCCATCGCCCGGGTGCGCGCCGATTTGCCCCAGGGCATTCTCGAACCGCAAGTGCAGCGGCAAGACACTGACGGCGGGACCTTTGCGATCTATGCGGTCACGACCACCGACATGACGCCGGAGCAATTGAGCTGGACCATCGACAACACCATTTCGAAACGGCTGGTGGGTGTGCGCGGCATTTCCCAGGTGCAGCGCATTGGCGGCTTCGATCGCGAAATTCGCGTCGAACTGGACCCCGCACGGCTGCAGGCGCTGGGCCTGACCGCGGTGGAGGTGAACGAGCAGCTGCGGCAATTGAACTTGGATGCGACGGGCGGCCGCGCTCAGGTCGGGGGAGGCGAGCAGGCTATTCGTGTGCTCGGCGGCGCCAAGTCGGCCGAAGCGCTCGGCGATACGCTCATCATTGTTCCGGGCGGCAAGTCCGTCCGCCTGCGCGAGATTGCGGATGTCCACGACGGTGTCGCGGAAACGCGCAGTCTGGCGCGATTGAACGGCCGGCCGGCGACCGCGTTTTCCCTATATAAGGCGAAGGGCGTCTCGGACGTCGCGACGGCTGAAGGCGTTGCCACGGAACTGGCAAAGATCGAAAAAGACAATCCTTCGCTGCACATTCAGCAGATTTTTACGACGGTCGATCACACCATCAAGACCTATCATTCGGCTCTGGAAGCATTGATCGAGGGATCGATCCTGGCCGTTACCGTGGTTTGGTTTTTCTTGCGCAATTGGCGCGCGACCCTGATTTCGGCACTGGCCATTCCCCTTTCAGCGATTCCCACTTTTGCTTTCATGCAACTGATGGGCTTTACGCTCAACGAAATTACGCTGCTGTCCTTGTCGCTGGTTGCCGGTGTGCTGGTCGACGATGCCATCGTCGAGATTGAAAATATCGTGCGTCACATGCGCATGGGCAAGAGCGGCTACCGCGCCGCCATGGAGGCCGCGGACGAGATCGGGCTGGCCGTGGTCGCCACCTCATTCACCATCATCGCCGTATTCTTGCCGGTGAGTTTCATGGGCGGCATCAGCGGCCAGTTCTTCAAGCAATTCGGTCTCACCGTGGCTGCGGCGGTGTTCATATCCTTGCTGGTGGCGCGCATGATCACGCCGGTGCTCGCGGCCTATGGCCTGAACAGCGATTCGATCCCGCATCGCGACGATGGTCCGATCATGTCCGCCTACATCCGGACTTTGAAGTGGTGCGTCGCCAATCGCTGGAAAACCATCGGATTCGGCACCTTGTTCTTCGCACTGTCGATCGGCGGCGGAATGTTGCTTCCCCAGGCTTTCGTCCCGCCGGAGGATTTTTCAACCTCGATCATCAATATCGAACTGCCGCCCGGCGGCAAGCTCGAGGATACCTCGCGC
This sequence comes from Steroidobacteraceae bacterium, assembly GCA_036495805.1. Classification (GTDB taxonomy): domain Bacteria; phylum Pseudomonadota; class Gammaproteobacteria; order Steroidobacterales; family Steroidobacteraceae; genus Bog-1198. The sequence goes on from DASXMG010000104.1 coordinate 85,037, forward strand.
CTGGCGGCTGCGGTCACCGCCATCATGCGCAAGCAGCCGGAAGTCACCGACGTGGTGGAGTTCGTCGGTATCGATTCCGCAGACGTGCGCCAGGCCACGGTGTTCGTCAGCATGGTGCCTCGCAGCAAGCGCAAGCAGAGCGCCAAGGAAATCGAGCAGCGCGTGATGCCGCTGCTCAACCAGGTTCCGGACGGGCATGTCAGTTTCCAGAATTTCGGCTTCGGCGGCGGCCGCGATGTCACGCTGTTCTTGGTCGGCGACGATCCGCTCCTGACCGAGCGCACCGGGCACAAGCTCCTGGATGAAATGCGCGGGCTCAAGGAAATCCGCTCGCCACGCATCAACGGCGATCTGCCACGGCCCGAAATTGTCGTGCACCCGCGCTTGGATCTGGCTGCGCAGCTCGGCGTCAGCGTGCAAAGCATCAGCGAGACCATTCGCATCGCGACCTTGGGAGATCTGCCGCAAAACGGCGCCAAGTTCGCTTTGAGCGACCGCACGATTCCGATCCGGGTCAGCTTGCCCGAACGAGCGCGCAGCGATCTGAGTACGATTGAGAATTTGCCGGTGCCAACGACCGCCGGCGCCAGCGTGCCTTTGAAGTCAGTGGCGGACTTGAGCTTTGGCCAAGGGCCCTCGTCGGTGCGGCGCTACAATCAAAGCCGGCGCCTGTATATCGATGCGGATTTGGCCCCCGGCATGCAACTGAGCCAGGCCACCAAACAAATCTATGCGCTGCCGACCTTGAAGAATCTGCCCACCGGCGTGCGTTTGGTCGAAACCGGCGATACCGAGTTCCAAAAGGAGCTCGTTGCGAATTTCATCATCGCGATTGTCGCGGGTGTGCTGATGGTGCTGGCGGTGCTGGTGCTGCTGTTCGCCCGGGTGTTCCAGCCCATCACCATACTGTCGGCGTTGCCGTTGTCCTTGGGCGGTGCGTTTCTCGCGTTGTTCCTGACCAATACGCCGATCTCGCTGCCCGTCATGATCGGTGTGCTGATGCTCATGGGCATCGTCGCGAAGAACTCCATCTTGCTGGTGGATATGGCCATCGAAGAGATGCGCGCCGGCAAGACACGGCTGCAGGCCATCGTCGAAGCAGGCCACAAGCGCGCGCGGCCCATTGTCATGACCACCGTGGCGATGGTGGCGGGCATGATCCCGGTCGCGACCGGTTTGGGCGAGGCCAGCGATTTTCGGCAGCCCATGGCGATTGCGGTCATCGGCGGCCTGATCACCTCGACGCTGTTGACCCTGGTCATCGTGCCTGCGGTTTTCACCTTCTTCGATGACATCGAGCGCTGGGCCGGCCCCAAGGCGGTCAAAATACTGGCGGGGTCTCCCAATGGGGAACCGGGCGGCGCGCCGTTAATGGCCAAACAGGCAAAAGAGTAGCGATTCGCCCAAAATCCTGGGGCCACGGTCTCGCGGCAGCGCTGCTCAGCGTCGCCGGCGCGTTCGCGGCCATTACGGTGCACGCAGCACCGCTCAGCGCGGCGAACGCCGCGCGTTTGCGCGGCTGCGGATCGCCCGGCACACGCGCCCCGCTGTTCTACAACATGCAGCTTGAGCGGGCCGCGAAGCGCTATTCGCGCGGATCCTCGCTGCAAAGCGCTGTCGCCGAGTCAGGCTACCTCGCGGCGCAATCGGCCGCGATCCATCTTTCCGGCCCGACGAACGACGCCGAGATGGAGAGCATGCTCATTGCGAGGGAGTGCCGCACCCTGCAAGATTCGAGAATTCGGGAGTTCGGCGCGGCGCGCTCCGGCCGCGACACCTGGATGATATTGGCCGCACCCGTGTCGCTCCCGGCAAAAGGCGACGCCGCAGCGACCAGCCGCCTCATACTCGATCTGGTCAATGCGGCCCGTGCCGCCGGCCGACGCTGCGGCGGCAAATACTTCGCCCCCTCCGGCCCCCTCGCGCTCGATCCTGCGCTGACCCGGGCGGCGCTTATACATGCGCGCGACATGGCCGAGCATGACGCATTCGATCATCGCGGCCACGACGGCAGCACCCCGGGTGCGCGCGTGGATCGTGCCGGTTTCGGCGCGCATCGCATCGTGGGTGAAAATATCGCCGCCGGCGCCATGACGCCGAAACAGGTGACGGAAGGATGGCTTGCCAGTCCCGCGCACTGCGAGAACATCATGGATTCCCGCTTCACCTTGATGGGCGTTGCCTTCGCCGAAAACCTTCGCACGGCGTCCGCGGTGTTTTGGGCTCAGGATTTCGCAGCGCGCAGATAGGAACCAGAATTCTCGGGATCAACCGGCTGCTAGTCCATCACGGCCTGTGCATCCTCCGTCACGGGACCGCGCGGCGGCCGGATCAGCAGCAATAACGGCGTGACCAGCAAGGTCAGGAACAGCATGAACCAAAAATCGTCGATGTAGGCGATCATGCTCGCTTGTTGATTCACGGCGCCCTCGAGGAGCGCGGCGCCGGCCGGAGCGTGCCCGCCAAAGGCCGCCGCCACGGCCGGGTTGTGCCAGGCCGGGTTGCCCGCGGTGACGCGTTCGGCCAAGGAAGAATGTGCGATGACCGTGTTGCGGATCAACAGCGTTTGCACCAGCGAGATGCCGATGCTGCTGCCGATATTGCGCACCAGACTATAGATGGAAGTCCCCTGCGCGCGCATTTCCGGACTTAGCGTGGCGAAGGTCGCGGCGCTCAACGGCACGAACACCAAGCCCGTGCCGAAGCCCTGAATCACCCCGGGCCAGATGATGTCGGCTTCCGATAAATCGAGCGAGTAACCGGCCATTTGCCAGAGCGCAAAAGCGCTGATCAAAAATCCAACCAACAGCGTCAGGCGCAGATCCACTTTGCCGATGATGCGCCCGGCGATCAGCATGGCCAACATGGTGCCGATGCCGGACGGCGCGGTGACGAGACCGGTGGTCGCGACCGGATAGCCGAGCAGATTCTCCAGCATGGTCGGAAGCAGAGCGCGCGTCGCGTACAGCACCAAACCCACGATGAAGATGAAGAGCAATCCGGTGACGTAGTTCTGATTCTTCAGCAGCCGATAGTCGAGAAAAGATTGCCGCGCCGGCGTCATGGCGGTGTGCGCCACGAAGTAGGTCGCGGCCACAAAGGCCACGATGGCCTCGATCCAGGCTTCGGTGGATGAAAACCAGTCGTTCTGTTGGCCGCGATCCAGCAACAACTGCAAGGAACCGAGCGCAAGGCTCAAGGTCGCAAACCCGAAGAAATCAAACCGCGCGTGTCTTCCGCCCGGGTCCGGTCGAATGTATCGCCACATGCCGTAAAACGCGATGATTCCGATGGGCACGTTGATAAAAAATACCCAGCGCCAGTTATAACTGTCGGTGAGCCAGCCGCCCAATGTGGGACCCAAGATCGGTCCCACCATCACCCCCATGCCCCACACGGCCATGGCTTGGCCTTGCTTCTCGCGGGGGTTGATCTGCATGAGCACGACTTGCGCAAGGGGCACGAGCGCTGCGCCAAAGACTCCCTGCAGTAGACGCGCGGCGACGATTTGTGCGAGCGAGTTGGACATCCCGCACAATGCGGAGGCCACCGTGAAACCCGTGATCGAGGCCATGAAAATATTTTTCTGGCCGAATCGATCGCACAACCATCCGGTCACGGGGGTTGCGATGGCTGAGGCGATGATGTAGGCGGTCAATACCCACGCGATCTGGTCCTGCGAGGCGGAGAGGGTGCCTTGCATGTGCGGCAGGGCCACATTCGCGATCGTGCTGTCGAGCGTCTGCATGATCGTCGCCAGCATGATGGATAGCGTGATCATCGGCCGGTTGAGCGGACGGTTCATGACTGCCTGTCGATGATTCCTTGCAAGCCCTCGAGGAGCTCAGTGGCAAGCAGCAGTTTTTTTTGATCGGTATTCGCCAGCAAGTCGCGGCGCAGCGCGACGGCTTCGGCTTTGACCTTTTCGTAGATCTTCATTCCGGCCGACGTCAGAACGACGCGCTTCACGCGCCGATCGGTGGTCGAGGCTTCGCGGTTGACCAGGCCGGCTTTTACCAAGCGATCGATCATCGCGACCATGGTGGCGCCTTCGACGCCCAATTTGTCCGCCAACTCCGACTGCGACAGGGGCGAGCGCACCTTCGCCGCGATGGCAATCGTCATCCAGCTGGCCTGGCTGACGCCGAGGTATTTCAGTTTGCGATCAACGGCTTGGCGCCATGATCGAGAGGTACTGTGCAAGGCATCGCTGAATCGTTCTTCCAAATCGCTCATTCAGAGATCTCTAATGGTTAGGCATCTAATTAATATATCACGCGCGACCCGCAACGTCGATTTTGCAATACTTAGGCCATGCGAAAACTCCGGTGCGGTTGGCTTTACGGCATCGCCATTCTGGCGCTCGCAATAGGCGCCTCAGCCGCGGTTGCCGAAGATATCGGCACCGTGCCGAAAAGCGCGGCAGTTGCGATTCTGCGCAATCCCGGTACGCCGGCCGCCGGGGCGACCGATGCCGACGTCACGTTGGTGGAATATTTCGACTACAACTGTCCGTTCTGCAAAAAGCTTTCGCCCGCGCTGCAGGGACTGCTAAAGGCGGACGCGCGGGTCGCGTTGGTGTACAAGGACTGGCCGATCTTGGGCGATGTCTCCGGGTACGCGGCGCGCCTGGCGCTGGCGGCAGGCCGGCAAGGGAAGTATCTGCTTGCTCACGACAAGCTGATGGCGGCCACGCGCCTGGCATCCAACGCACAGGTCGATTCCTTGTTGCGGGACGCGGGGCTGAACATGGTCCAACTCAAAGCGGACGCCATTTCGCATGCCGCAGAGATCAATGCCTTGCTGCAGCGAAACGACACGGAGGTGAGGGCATTGGGGATTCGCGGTACACCGGGGCTGCTGGTGGGGCGGCACATCATCAACGGCGTTTACGACGTCGCGGGGCTCGAGCAGGCCGTCGTGATCGCCAGGCGCGAGCACCAGGCTCGAAGCGACTAACCCTTCAGCCACGCCACGGTGGCGATGCCGGCGAAAGTCATCAACAAAGAGCCCACCAGGTGCGCACCGACCGCGCCCAAGGCAAACATCGACCGCCCCGATTGCATCAGCATGACCACCTCGGCGGAGAAGGTCGAGAAAGTCGTCAGGCCGCCGCAAAATCCCGTGGTGATGAACAGTCGCCACTCCGGCGCGAAGGTGGGATACGTGGTGAAAAACGCGATCGCCATCCCGATCACGTAGCAGCCGATCAGGTTGGCAGCCAGAGTGCCCGGCGGGATTGCCGGGAAATAGCGATTCAAGAAAATGGCGAGATACCAGCGGAACAGGCAGCCAAGCGCACCTCCCACGGCCACCGCAACGAAAGATCTCCAGACGGGAATCAGCGCGATCTCCTGAACCAGTAAAACAGCGGTACACCCAATAGCAGCAACGCGGCGCCCCAGAGCACCGCCTCCGCACCGGCGCCGACGATTGCCCAAAGAGAATAAGCGCTCGCCAGGATCCCGACAATACTCAAGGCCGCCGAGCCCCTGCGTGGCGCGCCCAATTTTTGCGTCCATTGCAGGCGCAACAGTGCGGCCGAGCACAGCGCATACAAGACCAGGCAGGCGGTGGTGGAGAGCAAAATCATGAACGTGAATACGCTGACCATGGATTTCTGGTAGTTCGCCAAAATCAGCAGGGTCGCCAGCACGCTGCCGAAACACAGGCCGAAGCCGGGCGTGTTGTGCACCGATTCGCGTGCAAAAATCCGCGGGAATTCGCCGCGCATCGCCATCGCGCGCGGCAGCTCGCCTTGCAATAGGATCCACCCGTTCAAGGCGCCGAATGCGCTGATGGCTGCGAATACCGCCACGAGTTTCCCCGCACCCGCGCCCCAATACAACGCGGCCAAATCCACGAAGGGCGCGTTGGATTGCGCCAGCGTTGCCGGTGGAACGAGCAGTAAAACGGTGGTGCAGGCAATGGCACAGATCAGCGCGGTGATGACCGTTCCGAGCAGCGTCGCGATCGGAATGGTGCGGCCTGGATTCGCCACTTTGTCGGCCGGAATCGTCGCCGACTCCAGCCCGAGCAAAGCCCAAAGCGTCAAGGTCGCCGCGGCCGTCACGCCGCTGACGGAGAGCGGGATAGTCAAGGTCGAGGCCGCGGTATTCGAACGCAATGACATGAGGCCCAGCGTGCCTACCGCCAGCAGCGGCAGGATTTTTAAAACCGTCGTGATGCCCTGAACCCAACCGGAAGCCTTGATCCCGTACCAATTCACGAAAGTCAGCAGCCATAACAGCAGCAAAGTCACGAGCGCCGATGCGCCCGGTTTCTCGGCGATCCACGGCAATAACGGGCTCACGTAACTCACCGCGGCAGTGGCGATCGAGACGTTGCCCACCCAAATTGAAATCCAGTAGCCCCACGCGACGACGAAAGCAATCAACGGACCGAACGCAACATGCACGTAGGCGTAGGGACCTCCGGCTTGCGGAAACGCGCGGCTGAGGCGCGCAAATACAATCGCGAGCGCAATGGCGCCGCTCGCGGTGAATCCCCAAGCGATGACACTGTTGAGCCCGAAGGGAGCTAGGGAGGCGGGCAGCAAAAATACTCCCGACCCGATCGAGTTGCCGACCACCAAGGCCACGCACATCCAAAAACCGAGGCGCGGGCGTGGTGAATTCATGTCTCGACACTATAGCTTGACGATAAGTGTCACGCATTTGACATTAATGCGGAACTCGGGTGCCAACCGGCAATCTGATGCGCTACCGTCCTACAGAATTCGTGGCGATTAAGCTTGAGAATAGCAACCATCGCCCCGATGGAGGGGTTCTCCGGCTTCAGACCGGAAATCTTAGGGGCAGGGGAAGGAAGGGGAAAAAGAATGATCGACGCCGAAGTATTGCGGCTGCGAAAGTTGCGGACCGTGGCATTGCGCGCCCGGGCATTGGGGAAAACTCTGGATTCGGATTGCACGCAGGCGCAATCGGTCTTCGCGAGGAGCGCTGTAATTTGCTGGACGATCGCGCGGATAGCTTCCGGACGCCTGCGCGCCCATCCGTATTTGAGCTATCAGCAGGGCCCAAGCCGGCTCGACGATCTCGCCGATAGCGCGCTCGCATCCGTCGTTGCAATGAGCGCGCGGCGCCAAAATCGCCGCGCAAGCGTCTATGCGCAGCAGTTGCAAAGCGTCGCGCGCGAGGTCGATGATGTGCGCGCGCTGACCTGGTCGCCGGATCTGAGCGATGCGTTGGGGCGCATGCAAATTCAAATGCGCCGGCTATCCAACGAACTCGAAATGAGCGCGCTGGACGAGACGGGCGCCACCCTGCTGCCGCGCGTCAAGCCGGTCACGGTTGCCGAGAGCAGCCATGCGCTGGGCGAGATGACGGACAACAGCTGGCCGTATTTGGCCATTTAGCGATTTTGGCCTGCTAGGAGGCATGCCCTGCTGTCGGGGCCTGCCTGTCCGCGCGTCTGACTAATCCTACAAGAAGCGTCACGGTTGCACCGACCTCGCGTGCACTGTGCCGGCCCCATGATGCTCCGTAAGTGCCACGCGACACGAGGAGCGAGCGATGCGAAACGAAAATATTCCAGATCCGCCGAGTCCGGAACAACCTCCGTTTGCGCCGCACGATCCGCCGGAACCCGCCCCGCAGGCGGCGGCGTGGCGTCGCGCGCTGCGCGTGATCGGCCATGTCCCGCCAAAAGAATATCGCATGGGCCGCACGACGGTCGTAAAGACCACGCTTCGCAAGGGCTAGGAACAGCTTCGCAGAGGACAATTGGCAGAGGACAATTCGCAGAGGATAAAAACAATGGAAAAAAAGCAAGCGATTGCGATCGAGATTGCGCTGCAGACCCAGGTTCTGAAAACTTGCCCGATCCACCGGAAGATCTTCTTCGATGACGATGCGGACGCGGCCAGCGCATTTGCGCTGGCCATTGAGCTGGTCCGCAAGCACAAGCCCTATGTCGAGGAATTTCACGACGATGAGCATGCACTGATGGATTTGCTCAGCGACACATTGGGCGCAACGCCGCCGTGCTGCCCCGAATGTCAATCCGGGACGATGCTAGGTTCCCTGGGCGATCGCCGCCGCTTGTTTGAGAGTGCGCTCGAGATCGGGTAGATCGTAGGGCTTTGGCAGCATCAGCACGGTGCGCAACTTCTCGCCGAGTAGAAATTCGACGCTGACCGCGCCGTATCCGGAGGCAATGACGACCGGAAGCTTCGGATAGTCCTTGGTCAGCGAGCGGGCAAGTTCTATTCCCGACATGCCGGGCAAACGTATGTCGGTCATGACCGCATCGAATGGCGCGTTCTTGAGCTGAGCAATCGCCATTTCCGCCTCTGCGACGGCCACCACCTGGTGCCCAAGTTCATGCAAATATTCGACGGTGATGCAGCTCACTTCTTGGCTGTCTTCGACCAGTAGTATGTTCATGCTCGCAAGAGCCTAGCACAGACTTCGTTTCGCACTATGTAAACCCGCGGGGAAGACTTTGATCTGCTTAAGATTCGTCCGCTCAACCGATTCCATGCGCGTTTTCGGTGCAATTGTTTGGGACATAACACGGTGAAAAGCGGGCTTTTTTGCGTGGTTTTGAGACATGCCGCATGCCTTTTTGCGGTCGGCAAATGTAAAGTTTCGACCGCGATAGACGTGGAGAAATTATCATGGTTGAAATGGTATCTCGATGGGGCAACAGCGCCTTGATGATTACATTTCTGCTCATCACCTACGCGGTAGTCATCACTCTTCGTTAGTCGAGCACCGGCTCGTCAGGCGCGTTTTTGCATTTCAGCCGACGGAGGCGCAGCGAGGCTGACTTCTTCGGCAACGACTCGTTTGGATTTCCACAGCACGATGCTGTAGTAACAAACGTAGTATCCCATCAATACGAAATATAGCCCCAATGTCAGCGGACTGCGCAGCATTGCCGCGGGCGCAAATGCCTGGTTTGCCGAGTCCGCGGCTACCGCATGGGTTGCGTGCAAATTGCCGGATACCTGGATGAGGCGATAAATCAATCGCCCGAGAAACAGGAAAGACACGGCGATACCGGTGTAGGTATGCGGCACATAGTACAGCTGCCCTGAAACGCGCAGAAACCGAGTTCGCGCGGCGCCCCATAGGGCCAACGCCACGCCTGCCACTATTCCAGCCAGCACTGCGGCCATGAATGCGGCTGACCTGAACACCGACGGCAACAATAAACAACCGACGACGAGCAGCAGGACGATGCGCACCTGCATGCGCACCGGGCGCAACGGCTGCTGACCAAAGCTGCGGCGAAAGCGCCGATAGATGGCAAAGAGCACCAGCAGCGCAATCAAAAACGGGCCGATTTGCGAAACATCGAAGTTCATTTGGCCGATACTACTACACCAATGAGCAACGAAGCTTTTGCCGCCAGAGCGAGCGGCGAGTTGACCCGCGGTGTCAGCGCTTGGGGTGCCGTCGCGGTGAATGTCGCCAATATGATCGGCACCGGCGTCTTTCTCAAGACGCGCGTGATGACCTGCAATGTCGGCAGCGCCAAGATGGTGCTGTTGGTATGGCTGGCGGCGGGATTGCTGGCCCTTGCCGGTTCTTTTTCGTACTCCGAGATAGCCGCCATGATGCCGGAAGCGGGCGGCGACTACGTGTATCTGAAACGCGCCTATGGCAGGGCGGTCGGTTTCCTGTACGGCTGGATGACATTCGCCGTAGCCAAGGCCGGATCGCAAGCGGCCTTGGCGGTTGCGCTCGCAATCTTCATGAATGTGGCGGTCGGCGGGGCGCTGGAACATTGGCGGATCGACGCGAGCGTGTTCGGATATCACCTTGGCTTGAGCGGTTTGACGCTGGTGGCGCTCGGCACCATCTGGACGGTGGCGTTGATCAATTGCGCCTCCGTGACTGCGGGAGGCCGCACGGCGCTGGGGCTGACGATCGCCAAGGTCGCGCTGATCTTAAGCGTCGCCATCAGCGCGTTTATATTCGCTCCGGGCGCTTGGTCGCATTTGAGCGGCTCGGGATTGGCCGGCAGCTGCGAAGGCGTGGCCGCCAGCGCGCGTGGCGGATACGCGGGCTTCGGCGCCGCCATGCTGGGAGCGCTCTGGGCCTATGACGGATGGAACAACGTCGCGCCATTGTCGGGCGAGATCCGCAATCCGCAGCGCAACCTGCCGCGCGCCTTCATAGGCGGCATGGTCGTTGTCGCCTCGCTGTACCTGTTCGTCAACGTTGCCTACTATTACGCCATGTCACCGCTCGAGATTGCGAGCGTGCCCACGACTTCATCGGTGGCGACCGAAGTGTTGAAGCGCTATTTGGGGCCGATCGCGGTATCCATGACCGCAGTCGCCTTGATGGTGTCCTCCTTCGGTGCATTGCATTCGAGCGTGCTGGCGAATTCCCGGGTCCCGTATGCGATGGCTCGCGACGGATTGTTCTTTCGCGCCCTTGCGCATCTCTCGCCGCGCTCCAACGTACCTGCCAGGGCAATCATTGCGCAAGCCGCATGGGGCAGCGTACTCGCGCTGTCAGGCTCGTATGATGCGATTACCGACGCGGTCATATTCGCCTCCTGGCTCTTCTACGGGCTGAGCACCGGATCCCTGTTCATCTTTCGCAGAACCATGCCGGACGCGCCGCGGCCATATCGCGCGCTCGGCTATCCGGTGGTGCCCGCCATCTTTCTAGTGGCCACCGCCGCGTTATTGATCAACACATTCGTCGCAGCGCCCAACGAAGCGCTCAAGGGCGTCGCCGTGCTGCTTGTGGGGCTGCCGCTCTATTGGTACTGGTCGCGCAAGAATCCTCGCGCAGTGGCCGAGTCTTAGCCCGTACGTGCGCCTTCACCCGGCAGGTCAAATACCAGGACCTCTGCTTCCTGTCCGTGTTGAAGATGTAGTTCGGTGCCGCCGGTGATTTTCAGCGCATCGCCTGCACCGAGCGCAGCACCATTTGCCTCTATCGAGCCCTGCGCCACATGTACATACATGCGTCGGCCATTTTCGACCTTAAGATCGGTCGATTCGGTTCCGTCGAAGAGTCCCGCGTAAATGCGCGCGTCCTGGTGGATCAGCAACGACCCTTGCGCGCGATCGGGTGAAACGATGAGCCGCAGACGCCCGCGCTTCTCCGCCGCGGCGAAGCGTTTCTCCTCGTAGCTTGGTTCGATATTCCCCTCGTCGGGTTGAATCCAGATCTGAAGAAAGTGCGTGCCTTCGGTGGGCGATGGATTGAACTCGCTGTGCCTTACCCCGCTCCCCGCGCTCATGCGCTGCACATCTCCCGGCCTGATGGTCGACCCATTGCCCATGGAGTCCTTGTGGGCAAGCTCGCCGGACAAAACATAGCTGATGATCTCCATATCGCGATGGCCATGAGTGCCAAAGCCGGCCCCGGCCTGAACGCGATCTTCGTTGATCACACGCAAGGGACCGAACTCAACGTGCTCTGGGTCAAAGTAGTCGGCAAACGAAAACGTATGGAAAGATTTGAGCCAACCATGGTCGGCAAATCCCCTTTCTTGACTGCGCCTGATGTCGTTCATGGAAACCTCCGTGAACACCACAATAGGCTCGAATAAGGCAATTAAAAAGCGCAAAATTTGCGGGTGATTGATCAAGAAAATGAATAGAAACGTGAATTTGCCGAAAACCACGCTGGAGCAATGGGCAGTACTCGCGGCAGTGGTGGACGAGGGCGGGTTCGCGCAGGCGGCGTCGGTGTTGAATCGAAGCCAGTCTGCAATCAGCTATTCCGTTGCCCGGCTGCAAGAGTCGCTCGGCCTGGCGCTTCTGGTCGCGGAGGGTCGCAAGTCGGTGCTGACCGCGCACGGCCAGACGCTGCTCGCGCGGGCTCGGACGTTGGTGAACGAGCTCGAGACATTGGAATCCTTGGCGCGAAGCTTGCAGCGCGGATGGGAAAGCGAGTTGAAGCTGATCGTCGATGTAGCCTTCCCACGCTCGCGCTTGCTCAGCGTCGTGGCGGAACTGCAAAGCAGCTGCCCGAGCACGCAAATCCAACTCGAGGACGTGGTGTTGTCCGGCGCCGAGCAAGCCATCATGGAAGGCAGTGGAGACATCGTGGTCACGAGCCGAGTACCGCCCGGATACTTGAGCGATTGGCTGTTGGACGTGAAGTTCATCGCGGTTGCGCGCGCCGATCATCCATTGCTGCGGATCGGCCGCGAGCTCACCACCGATGACTTGGCGCACCATGTCCAGGCCGTCGTGCGCGACTCGGGCACCGCACATCCTCGCGATGAGGGCTGGCTGGGCGCTGCGCGGCGTTTCACCGTGAGCAGCATGGACGCATCGCTCTCGACCCTTTCAGCGGGACTCGCCTACGCGTGGTTGCCGGAGCACATGCTGAGCGAGCCGCTGCAAAGCGGTGCGTTGCGCCGTTTGCCGTTGGTCTCCGGCGCATCGAGAAATGTGTCGCTGCATATCGTCCTCGTTCACGCCGATGTGTTGGGGCCGGCAGCACGCGCGGCCGCCGATGCATTTCGTCGACATGCCCAGTCTTGAACGGGTAGGACACACCCTACAGGGGGTAACGAGCCGGCCCGACTTCCTCAAAATGTGATCGAGATTACAGTCCAGGCACCACGCTTTAGGGAGAGTCACAATGTCGCTAGGGACCATTCTGCTGATCATTCTCGTGCTGCTCTTGATTGGAGCGCTTCCGGCTTGGCCGTACAGCAACAGCTGGGGCTACTATCCCAGCGGTGGACTGGGCTTGGTCCTGATCGTCTTGCTGGTGCTGGTGGTGACCGGCCGTTTGTAAGGCAACCGCGATGAGAGCTCGACTCTGGATGATCGCGCCGTTGTCTTTTGCTTTGGCCGGATTGCTGAGCGCGGCATCGGATGAGATTGCAAGTCCGTGCGGGGCGGCCGTGCCATCGAGCTTCGATTATGTCGTGCTCGCCAGCATGGCCGATTCACAGCATCCGCTGTCGATGGTGAGTTATCGACCTTCGCAACGGACGGCCTCGTGCGCGAAGCTGAGTTAAAAGTAGCCGTGCAGCTCCATTAGGATTAGCTGCTGATTCTGCTGATTGTTTTGAGGAATACCGAAATAGTGCCGATATCCGGCGCGCAGTTGTAAGAACGGCAGCGGCGTGTACTCGTACACAATGCTGTAGCGAGTCTGTTGATCGTTGCGCACGGAGCGATCGGGATCCTGGTACTCCGCGGTCAGCTTCAGGTTATGGCCTTTGCGAAGGCGCCAGTCTGCCTCCAGCAACGCGGCGTCGAGCGTCCGTCCTCCCGGAAAGCTGTCGTCGTGGACGATGTCTCCCTCGGCCAGCCAAGCGATCGGTCCTGTCTTCAATCCCGCGAACAGCCCGCCGACATGCCGGTCGCCGGCATCCGATTGAGTGGAGGAGCCGGCGATACCCACGCGCCAAATCGGCTTGGTGTAGACCACCTGCGTCGTGACTTGATAGCCGGATCCTGTGGTCGCATTGGCGGCCCCGTTGGTAACATCGAATTGGGCCGACCAGGCGGCATGCTCGTAGCCGAGTTCCACACCCTTGTCGGGGGTGGTCATGCTGATGCCGGTGACCTCGCGCACGAACGCCGTCTGGTCCTGCAGCCGCCATCCGAAGGGCAGGTAGAACTGGCCGCCCTTGATGTAAAAGCCATCCGTGGTGTTGCCATAGCGCACGTAGGCTTCCTCATTCTGCGAGCCGTTCGGCGCTATTTGTTCATCGACGTATATTCCGAGGCGATCCGGAAGGATGACCAGGTCGGCGTAAACGCGGAATTGATCCAGCGAAAAGGCTTGCTGACTCGGCGTGTTCGGCGCGGTGTTTCGAGTCCAATCCGCCCGCAGATCGCCGCCGACCCGCAGTCGGTCGGTAAGTTTGCCGCCCCAGGAGTCCAGCGTGTTGTCCAAGGTCTCTGCCGGCAGCAGCACCTTTGCGTAGGTCAGTCCAAAGTCGTTGCGCAGGCCGCCGCCCGTCGGATTGACGTGGCAGACATTGCATTTATACCCTTCCAGCACGGCCAGGTAGGGCTCGGCTGCAGCGGGCATCGCGCGAAGCAGCACGATAATCGTGAGCAGCAGTGCCGCAAGCAATGAGCGTTGATTCATGGCTGGACCTCAACGTCGAATGTGGAAATCACCGCCTCACCGCGTTCGTCGGGCGCGCCGAGCGCCACTTGCTGCCCGGCAATGTCGCTGACCTGACTCGATGAGCCGGCGTCAATGACCAGGCGATAAGGCCCGGTCGACAGAGGCCGAGCGGGCCAAAACATCAGCGCGCGAAGATTGCTGCTCGAGACCGAGAGATGCGCGGGTATCTGTTCGACCACCGTCGATGCCGCATCCGCCGCGAGTTTCTCGAAATGCGCGCTGTGCGTCGCGAGCTGGCTTACGTCAAGCTCATTGTTGAACGCAACCATGACTTGCGGCGGCGGAGAGTTCACGGACTCCATCCTGTCCGGCACGATCGAGGTCACGGCGAGCGGGGCGTTCATGGCCATAGCGGTTGCGGGCGGCGCACCGTTCGTGATCCATTGCCGAATAAAAGCAATCGTATCCGTCGTCAAACAGGGCTGCGTCGTCGGGCATCCGAAAGGCATTTGCGCGCCGACTGCCGCGTGGCCTTCCAACTTTTGAATGATGTAGCTGTTGTCCGGATCGCCGGGCGCGACCCGCAGCACCGAGGGCACTTCGGTGCTCGGCACGCCCACCAACAAACTATAGCTATTGGCCGCATCGAGCCGCAGCCCCTCCGGAGCGCTGCCGCCAACGTGGCACACCGAACAAATCGGCGTAAAGATATTTTCCTGGATCGACTCGAAATCCGCCGAGAGCGGCAGCGACGGCGTGGCGCCGCCCGGCATCAGCGGCCTGCCGTTGGCATCCAAGCCTTCGCCATTACCGGCGCACGCGGCAAGCAGGGCGACGGTGAGCGCAACGCCACCGCGCGCGAGGCCGGCAAAGGTTCGTTTGTTCTGAAGAAATCCGGCGCAAATCATGCCCGTCAGACCGCAGCCAGCGGCGCGAAAGATTTTCATGATTGGTCCTCAAGTGGGCCGGTGTGGCTGTTGATTCGTGAGGTAAGTGCCCAACCAGTGGAGAAAGGTTTAATCTGTGGGCGTTACCTGCGCGAGGTTTGGGGATGCAATGCTTGAGGCATGATTCGGCGGTTGGGAAATAGTGCGTCTGCGGGCAACCGTTGCATCGCTTATCGCTATTGGTTGTGTCTCTGCGCAAACCCACGCGGCCGACGATTGGGGCGGTTCGGCGGCGCTGACGAGCGATTATCTCGTGCGCGGCATATCGCGTACCAGCAACAATGCGGCGTTGCAGTTGGATCTGCATTACTCGAATCCCAATGGATTCGTGGCGGGCTTGTTCGCATCGAACAGTCAGATTGATCGCAGCGAGCCGAAGGACGTCGAGTTCAGCGGTTTTGTAGGATTTGCATGGAACCTTGACGAAGCCTGGCGCGCCCGGGTGCTGGCCAGCCTCTATGTCTATCCCTGGAATCGCGCCGGCTCGCACTACGATTATGATGAGCTGGATCTCGACATCTCCTACCAGGGCTGGCTTCATTTCGATCTCGGTTATTCACCCAATTCGCCCAGATTCTTGAAGTTCCCCTATCCGGATCTCATTGGCGTGACCGAGAAATCCGGCGAGCTCAGCGCGCAACGGCAAATCTTTGGCAAACTGTCTCTCACGGCGGGAGTGGGCTACAGCTTTTTGGACGGCCCGGCTTCAGGCGGTTATGCGTATTGGAGCGGCGGTGCGGCCTATGATTTTCGGTCATTTACCCTGGCCGTCGCGTATGTCGACACTTCGGGGGGAGCTAAGGCATTGTTTTATAACGCCGCGGCGACCGGACAATGGACGGGAACCCTGATTCGGCGCTTCTAAAACCACACCGGCTGTGCAACTCTTCCGGGGGCGCCCGGTACTTACTAGGGTGTGTCGACTTCGCTGAGGATTTTTGTCAATGACCCTGCCGGCCAAAAACTCGCCCAAAGAGCGCGACAGCGCGCTCTTGGTGGCCATCGCGGCGGGCGATCGGCGCGCCCTGGAGGAGCTGTATCTCAGCTATCACCGGCGCTTGGCGCGGTTCCTGTCGCGCTTTACGACCCGATACGAAAATATCGAGGAGATCATCAACGATACCTTTATGGTGGTTTGGCAGAGCGCCAAGGACTTTCGTAACGCGTCGCAAGTCTCCACCTGGATTATCGGCATTGCTTACCGCACCGCCTTGAAATCGTTCCGACGCCAGAAAAATCATGCCGTTGCGCGCAGTCTCGAGGAGTATCCCGAGCAAACGGTCGATCCGACCTTCGACGCCGAAGTGCATGATTGGCTGAAGCACGGCATGAGCCGGCTGCCGATGGAACAACGGCTGACTTTGGAACTTGCCTACCACATGGGCCATTCATTGGAGGAAATTGCGGCGATCACCGATTGTCCGGTGGGCACCGTGAAGGCGCGCATGTTTCACGCGCGCGAAAAGCTGCGCCAGTACCTGCCTACCTTGAGCGGAGCACCATCCGACCTATCGGCGAGAATTGGATGACCCACAACCGCCGGATCGAAAATTCCGCGGAGCATCACGAGGTCTCCGCGCTCCTCCCCTGGTACGTCAACGAGACGCTCGCGGAGACTGATCGCCGACGCATCGAGGCGCATGTCGGCGAATGCGCGGCTTGTCGCGACGACTTGGCGGCGCAGCAGCGCATTTGCGAGGCAATGGCCGCCCAGCCAGCGCTCGATTACATGCCTGTCGCCTCGCTCAAGCGATTGCAGGACCGGCTCGACGCGCAAGTCGAATCGGCCGCGACGCTTGCAACGCCGCAGGAGCAAGCCGCGAACCGTACGCCGTGGCGCGGCTGGATGGCAGCCTCCGTTGCGGCAATGGCGGTGGCGCTCGCGCTGTTTGTTGCCGATCGCTGGGTGCAAGTGGATGCGCGCCTGACCCGGCCTAGTTATCGCACCGTGACCAATTCTGCGCCGCGACCGCAAGGCGAGGTGATTCGAGCGGTGTTCGCGCCGAACATCACCTTGGTGGAATTGCAGGGCATCCTCGATGAGGCTCAGCTCAGGATAGTCTCCGGTCCGACCGAGGCGGGCGTGTATTCGCTGGCATCGAAATCCACTCTTACGGTGCGGTCGTCTTTGGCGCTGCTTCGACAGCACTCAACCGTACGCTTCGCTGAAGGAACCGTGCCGGAGCCTGAATCAGGCAGCACACCATGATCCGGTGGGCAATTCTCGGTGCGGTTCTCGCGACGGCGAGCGCCTGCAGCAGTGCGCCCGTGCGCATCGACTCCCGCGCGCTCGGCGATCAAGTATCGCTGTCTTCCGATCGCTTCATCATCGTGGCGGTGGAAAATGTCCCCGCCGCGTTCGTCGCGCATGCCGGCGGCACGCCGCGCGGCTATGACGCCGTCGCCGACTACGGTGCCACGGCGCAAGCTCGCGAGACTCTGCGTGCCGTGGAACGCCAGTACGGCTTGCGTGAGGTCAATGCATGGCCGATAGGGCCGCTGCAGATTCATTGTGCCGTTTTGGAGATACCTTCGAGCGCCGATCGCGCTCAGTTGCTTGCGGCCTTGTCGAAGGATAGGCGCGTGAAGCTGACGCAGCCATTGCAAACCTTCGCCACGCGTACGGAGGACTACAACGATCCCTATGTCGGTCTGCAGCGCGGCTTCCAGCAAATGGATGTCGCGGATGCGCATCCCTGGTCGCGAGGCGAGGGCGTCAAGGTGGCGATCATCGACACGGGCGTTGATATTCAGCATCCTGATTTGCGCGACAGCATCGCCGGCGCCGTGAATTTCGTGGACGCGGATGATGCGCAGTTTCGGCGCGACCGGCATGGCACGGAAATGGCGGGCGTGATCGCCGCCGTCGCCAACAATCGCGAGGGAATCGTCGGCATCGCCCCGAGTGCACGGCTCTTGGTGATCAAAGCCTGCTGGCAGGCGCGTGCCGATGCGGACGCCGCACGCTGCAATTCGTTCACGCTGGCTCGGGCGCTCACCGCCGCGTTTGACGCGCACGCGCAGGTCGTCAATTTGAGTCTCGCCGGTCCAGAAGATCCCTTGCTCGGCGATCTGATTCGGGAAGGACAGCATCGCGGCGTGCTATTTGTCGGCGCGGCGCCGGATACCGCCGGCGGCTTGCTGCATCAAGGGGGCGTAATCGAGGTCGCCAGTGCCGAATCTCATTCGGCGATCGACTCGGTACTATACGCGCCAGGCCGAGAAATCCTTACCCTGCTGCCCGGCGGACACTACGACTTCGCTTCGGGCGCTTCCATTGCGACGGCGCAGATCAGCGGAGTGGTCGCACTCATGCTGGCGAAGAACCCTGCATTATCGGCTCCGTCGGCCTACCGCCTGCTACGCGACACCAGCTCCGCGTTGCAAACCGCAGATGGCGGGGTGCGGGGCGTTGACGCGTGCGCTGCGGTGGTGACCTTGGTGGGCCAGGGCACCTGTCATGTCGGCGAAGGCAAGGCCTCAGCGGCGGACCACGACCGCAATCGGGTCGCGCAGCATTGAGGCTGTCGCGTTGTTGTATCGAGGCTAATGAGCCTGAGGCCTTTTCAACAGCTCGCCTCGATCCACCGATCGTACATTCAAGTGAAGTTGCGTCGCACCGCGCAAGGTCGTGAGCGGTACGCCCGTGCCGGCCGGCCCCACCGCCCAAACTCGCCGATAGAAGTCCGGCAGCGTGCCGACTTCATGATGGGCCACCTCGCTGATCACGTCTCCCTCGCGAATATCGGCGCTCTGCGCAGGGCCGCCTTCCACGACACCGGTGACGTACACCTTTCCGGCCAATTCGACCGCGTAGACCCCCAGCCACGGCCGCGGCAGCCGATCCACTCTGCCGGTGGACTTCAGGCTTTGCAGTATCGGTTTCAGCAAGTCGATGGGCACGAACATATTGGCATTGATCTCCTCACCGGCGATGACTTCACGAACCAGCAATGAGCCCAATCCCACGAGAGTACCGCGATCGTCGATCAGCGCAGCACCCGACCAGTGCGGATGCGCGGGCGCCGTGAATATCGCTTCCTCGAGCAAATACTCCCACGCTCCGGCAAACTCGCGCCGCGCCAACACGCGCGCCGTTTGCGGCGGAGCGAAGTCTTTCGCGCTCAGGACATGCACTTCGCTGCCTGCGCGCAATTCCGCCGATGAGCCGAGCGACACCGCAGGAGCATCGATTTTTTCCAGCGGCAACACCAAGCCGAATCCGGTCACCTGATCGTAGGCCAGAGGGTGAGCTGCAATTTCGCGGCCTGTAGGATTGGTGAGCCATACATCCGTGGCTTCGGTCATCAGGTAACCGATGGTCAGCACCAGGCCCGCGGAGTCGATGACCACGCCATTGCCAATGCGCTGCGATCCCAAGATGCCCGCGGTAAAGGCGTCCTCGGGAATATCGGCGCGCAGTTTGGTTACCGATTGATTGATTCTTTCTAAATCGAGTCCCATCGCCCTGATTCCACCGCTACCCGATGAACATTACATTACTGCAAATTTTGCAATTACGGTCGCCGTGACGCCAACTCGCTATTGAGAATCGTTCGCAATAATTGATCAGCACAGAACTATGAAATGGGGAAAAATGTCTCATTCCTTTTCACTCCATAGAGGCGCTCTCATGCAACGCAAGATCTCACGTCGATCCATCGTCAAGAGCGGACTCATCGCCGGCGCTTTGCTGCCAACGGTGGGTCTCATGTCCGGCACTGCGGCGGCCGCAGCGCTGCCGCCGCTCGATCCCAACGATCCGACCGCCAAGGCGTTGGGTTTCGCAATCGACGCTACTAAGGTTGACAGCAAGACCCATCCAACGTTCAAAGCGGGCCAAAAATGCGGTACTTGCGCGCAATTCCAAGGCAAGGCGGGCGATGCGACCGCAGCGTGCACCATTTTCGCGGGCAAGAGCGTTCCGCAAGGCGGCTGGTGCCAGGTCTGGGCCCAAAAGTCATAACGTGAGCAGCCATTCCCGAAGGGCAATCGCCACCGAGTCCGGACGTTCGAGCGGCGCCATGTGTCCCGCCCCATGAATCTCGAATAGCGTCGCCTGCGGAATTCTGCGGCGAATGCTTTGTTGCTGAGACATCGGCGACCAGGTGTCGTCGCTGCCGCTCAACAGCAGTGTGGGGACTGTAATCGTCGGCAGAACCGACAGCACCTCCGGTCGATTCAGCATGGCGCTGAGCTGTCCGGCGTAATGCTCAGCGCTGTAGCGCTGAATCATCGCACTCAGTCGCGGCATCAATTCCGCCGCGCGTGCCGCGTCGCTGCCCATCATCGGCGGCAGCCATTCGGCCGCCAATGCCGCCATGCCGTGCTCATGAGCGACTTTCAATAAGTGACTGCGGCCCTGCGGCTCGCCGTCGCGTACGGCGTGCACGCCGGTATTGAGCAGGGCGAGTCCTGTAATTCTACCGGGCGCGGCCCGCATGATTTCCAGCGCTACTCGGCCACCCATGGAATGCCCAGCCACCGCAAAACGTTCCGGCGCGGCGTCGAGCACGTGGCGCGCCATGGCCGGTATGGAGGAGAAGCCGCGGAAAGAGACCACCTGAGCTTGCGCAACGCCGGCAAGCCGCTGCGGGATGTCGGTCCAAAAGGTCTCGTCGCACAAAAGACCGGATAAAAGCGCCACGGACTGCTTCATAATCGACGGCATTATGGCACGTGACATTTCTCAAGCCGTACGCGACGCATGCCTCTGGCTGCCGGAAGCAGATGAGTTCGTCTCGCACGGTGCGCCGAATTTCCGGGTGCGCGGCAAAACGTTTGCGACCTACGTCGTCAATCACCACGGCGATGGGCGTGTCGCGCTGTGGCTGAATGCGCCGGCCGGCGCTCAGGAGCAGCATGTCAAGGCCGAGCCGCGGCATTTCTTTATTCCGCCGTATGTGGGCCCTCGGGGTTGGCTCGGCGTAATTCTGGACCGCGGTATCGATTGGCGCAAAATTGCGAGTCTCGTGCGCGAGGCCTACGAAAAGGTCGCGCCCAACGATCTGCGCGCCCGAATCGGCAGGACGCCGACGTTCAAGCCGCCAGGCAAGGCGTTGTCCGCAAGCCAGATCGACCCTTTCAAATCCGCGCGCGCACTCCGGGTTTTATCGAAACTGCGCAAGATCTGCTTGAGCTATCCCGAATCCAGCGAAGGCAGCCAGTTCGGGCATCCTGTCTGGGCCGCGGGCAAAAAGACCTTTGCCATCGCGCGTTACGCCGGAACGCGGTTGACGCTTTGCTTTTGGGTGGGCGTGGATCAACAGGGCCTGTTGACGGCGGATCCGCGCTATGAGATTCCCCCGTATTTTGGCCACAATGGCTGGATTGCACTGGATGTCGCCAAACAATGCGACTGGCGCGAGGTCAAAGGCCTGGCGCTGCAGAGCTATCGACATTTCGCGCTCAAACGCATGCTGCAAAGTCTGCAGCAGGACTAGCGATCGCCGCGGGCGTCCAGCGCCAAGCACAGCGCGCCGAGCACGCCTGCGCGCACGCCGAGTGCGGGCGGCACGATGTAGCGCTCGATGTCGTTCAGAATCTCGTGCCGATCGATATAGCCGCCGAGCCAGCGCAGCGTTTGCCGGCGCACCAGAGGAAACAGACGCTCGGCCATCGCGCCGCCGCCCAGGATGATCCGCTGCGGCGAGACCGTCAGTACCAAGTGCGCGCACAGTTGACCCAGGTAATCGGCCTCGATTTCCCATTGCGCGTGCGTTGCGTCGAGATGCTGAAGCTCGCTGCCGGCCCGCGCCAAGATGGCTGGACCGGAGGCCAGACCCTCCAGGCAATCGGCGTGAAAGGGGCAGACCCCCTCAAAAGTCTCATCGAGCTTATGGCGCCGCGGATGAATGTGCCCAATCTCCGGATGCATCAGGCCATGCAGGGGGGCACCCTCAATGAGCACGCCGCCGCCAATGCCGGTGCCCACCGTCACATACACCAGGTTCGGCGTGTCGCGCCCGGCGCCCCACCGATGTTCCGCGAGCGCTGCGGCGTTGACATCGGTGTCGAATCCGACGGCGCAGGAAAATTCGCGCGCCAGCATGGCGGCGACATCGGTATTGCTCCAGCCAACTTTGGGCGTATTTCCGATATGGCCATAATTGGTTTCGGTCCGCTCGAGAATGATCGGACCGAAGCACGCCACGCCGATCGCGCTCGATGCGAAATCAGCCCGACGGACTTTGAAAAAATCGCGGACCCGCGCCAGCGTCGAGTCAGGGTCCGCCGTCGGGAAGCGCGTCTCGGCGTGAATCGCGCCGCTCTCATCGCCGATTGCGCAGACGAATTTCGTGCCGCCGGCCTCGACGGCACCGAACAAACGAGCCTCGCTGTGCATCAATTCCCCGGATTTGGCTTCGCTAGAGCATAGCGTACACGAGCGGCTATAATACGAACTCCTCCACCGAAGCGAGCCAGACATGAATGTTCCCAGCGCTGCGTCGCGCGCGATGATCGAGCGCCTGATCGCGTTCAACACGGTGTCGCGTGACTCCAATCTGGGACTGATCGAATGGGTGCGTGACTATCTGCAAGGCTTCGGCGCGAAAACGCGCCTCACGCATGATGCCACTGCCAAGAAAGCGAACTTGTTTGCCACCTTGGGCGACTCGAACAAGCCCGGACTGATTCTCTCGGGTCACACCGACGTCGTGCCCGTGGACGGTCAGGACTGGGACACCAATCCCTTCGCGGCCACGGAGCGCGACGGCCGGCTGTATGCGCGCGGCTCCGCGGACATGAAAGGATTTATTGGGATTATCTTGGCGCAGGCGCCCAAATTTGTTGCCGCGCTGAATGACCACAGGCTCGACGCGCCGCTGCACTACGCATTGAGCTACGACGAAGAAGTCGGCTGCCTCGGCGTACGCGGCTTGATCCGCGATCTCGAAGAGCAGGGCATCCGGCCGGCCGGGTGCGTGGTCGGCGAGCCGACGTCGATGCAGCCCATCATCGCGCACAAAGGCACGCACCGGTTCCGCTGCGCCGTGCACGGCCGCGAGGCGCACTCCAGCTACGTCACGCACGGTGTGAATGCCATTGAATACGCGGCGCGGCTCGTGGTGTACATACGCCAGCTCGCGGACCGGTTGGCGCAACTCGAGCAGCGCGACTACGGCTTTACCGTGCCATATTCGACGCTCTCCACCGGATTGATCCAAGGCGGCATCGCCGCCAATGTCGTGCCCAAAGACTGCGTCTTTCAATTCGATATGCGCACATTGCCGCAGGCAAAGCCCGATGCGCTGTACCAAGAAATTCGCGGCTACGCCGAGGTGTTGGCGGCCGAGATGCGCGGCATCGATGCGAGCGCCGGAATCGATTTGCAATGGGTCAGCCAAACGGTCGGGCTCGCAGCGGCGGAGAGCGACGCGATCGTGCAATGGGCCATGCAGCTCTCGAAAAATCCCAGCGTGGGGAAAGTGTCCTATGGGACGGAAGCCGGACTTTTCCAACAGATGGGCGTGCCGACGGTGATTTGCGGACCTGGGGACATCGCTGAGGCGCATCGGCCCAATGAATTCGTCGCGCTCGATCAGCTCGCGCAGTGCGAGAGCTTCATGGATCGAATTCTCGAGACCGGCTACGCGAAGGCCTCTTAGGCAAAGGCGACCTCGGTAAAGGCGGGGCACACGCTGGAGGCAGCGATGTAGCGCTCGTGCACGGCGCAGATACCGTCGCTCGCGCGAACCGCGGCGTAAGCTGAGCTCAAAGTAGACAACCCCGGCAGCGCTGCCTCCAGCGGCAGGGCCTCGTTCTGGAAGTGCTTGCACTCACCGCAGGAAGGCGAGGCGCGCCGCTTCATTGGCCCAGCCGATTCCAAAACCCGGCGAAGACCTGGGTCGAGAGCACGAAACCCAGGATCACATTGACCACCACGCCGATCGTGAAGGCATAGAAGGGCCGGGCGCCGATGGAAGCGAATTCGCGCAGCCGGGTGGTGAGCCCGATGCTCAAGAAGGCAAAGGTAAACGCCCAGGTCCGAAAAGCCTGCAACGGTGCGACCAGTGCCGGCACGACTTCCTTCTTGTAGGCGGCGTAGTCGAAGCCCCGCGTCACCAAGGTCAGGACGGCGGATGCGACCAGGAAGCCGAGTACGAATTTGGGGAATCGGTTCCAAATCTCGGCGGCGCTCGATTTGCTTTGCACGCCGGTGCGCTCCCAGCGCGTGGTCGCGATCAGGGAAAGCACAAAGGCCCAGACACCGATCCAGACGTCGCGCCCGATGACTTTCATGAGCGTGAACGCGCTGACTGCGGCATCGGGGGTCCCGGCAATTCCCGGCACGTTGCCGGCATAGCCGCCATAGGTCTGGGCCGCGGCCAAGCCTGCCGCGTCCGCGAACTCAGACGTGCCGATCCATGCGCCGGCGACGCCGGTGGACAAGCCCAATGCCCGCGAAAGCAGCGGCAGCACGAAAATCATGATGATGGCCCAGATCACCACCAATGAGATGGCGACCGAGACTTCTTCTTTTCTCGCACCCACCGCGCCGCCTACGGCAATTGCGCCGGACACTCCGCACACGGCGCCACCGGTGCCCAGGGTAGCGGCCAAGCGCCGGTCGAGCCCCAAGTGAACAGCGGCGAAATAGATCACGCCGAAGGTTGCCAACGAAACGATCGCCGCTTGCACGATGGCCACAGGTCCCGCCCAGGCGATGAGCGTCAGCGGCAGGCCGGCGCCCAACAGCACAATGCCGGTCTTGATGTAGAACTCGACGCGAAGCCCGGGATCGAGCCAGCGAGGTACGCCGAGGGTATTGGAGATGAGCAGCCCAATGCCTAAGGCCACGAGCGGCGGCTCCAAATTGTAATGCGCCGCCTGATCCCACTGTCCCAGAAAATACAGGGCGCCGGCGGCAAGGTAAACGAGCAGAAAGGCCGGCAAAAACCGGCTGATTTTTATGCCGAGCGCCGCCGCGCCGATGCCGAACGCCACTGACCAAAGTACGAAGAGAGCCGCGTATTGCAGGCCATGCACTTTAAGCTGCTGGCCCAGATCGGAGAGATGGGTCCATTTCTGCGGCGCCACTGCGATCCACTTGAGGCTGCTGCCGCCGGCAAACAGAGCCACGGCAACGGCGATCAGCCCCAGGCCGATCCAGATGGCCCACCAGTCTTCTTTGCGAAACAACTCGCCCCAGGGTGAGCGGCGCGCAAGCGCCTGACTACGGGCTGTGTGGGCGAATTGCGCCATGGAAGGGCTCCGGCTAACGATGTGCAACGCTAGCCCTTGGCCCTCAGCGCGTCGAATAGTTAGATCGCATATCCAAGTTACGCGCGGTTATGAGGCAGAACAGGGGGGCAGAGGCTGCCCCCCTGTTGCCCGATTTTCAGTGACCGATATCCGTGCCCTTGTGAAAGTCGGGATAGGCGGGAAGCGGCGAGACTGGAACCGGATGTTCCTTCAGCTGTTGCAGCACAATCGCCACGGCACGCTCCAGCTGTGCGTCATGTCCCGCCGCCACGTCTTTCGGTAATTCCTCCACCATCACGTCAGGCGGAATTCCGTGGCCTTCGACTTCCCACTGCCCCTCGAGACCATAGATGGCATAGCGCGGCGCCGTCACGGAGCCACCATCGATGAGAGTCGGATAGCCGCCGATGCCCACCAAGCCTCCCCAGGTGCGCGTGCCGACCAGGGTGCCGAGTGCGGCCTTGCGGAAGTACCAGGGCATGGCGTCGCCGCCCGATCCGGCGGACTGATTGATGAGCATCGCCTTGGGTCCGAAAATGGCGCCCTGCGGATCGTGAACGGGTTTGCCGTCGCGCTCGATGGCATTGCTCAAATGTTTCTGGCTCAGGACGGTGACGACATAGTCCGCCAAGAACCCGCCTTGGTTGAAGCGTTCGTCCAGGATGAGACCTTGCCGGTCCAATTGCGCGTAGAAATAGCGGTTGAAATTCGTGTATCCCGCCCCGGCGGTATTCGGCATATACACGTAAGCAATTTTACCGCCCGAGAGGGCGTCCACTTTGCGGCGGTTGCCGTTGATCCAATCCAAATTGCGCAATCCGTATTCGGAAGCGGTCGGGACGACGGTGACATCGCGCGCGCCGCCGCCATCGGCGTTCTTGCCGACGCGTAGTACGGTTTGTTTTCCTGCCGTGCCATCGAAGAAACTATCGATGTTATCTGTGGCGTGAAGTTCGCGGCCATTGACCGCCAACAAATAATCGCCCTCGACAATATTGATGCCGGGCAGGGTCAGCGGCGCCGTCAGCGACGGGGTCCAATTCTCGCCGTTATAGATCTTGGCAAACCGATAGCGGTTGTGGTCGATGCTGTAGTCGGCCCCGAGCAGCCCCGGCTTCGGCGGGTTCCCAGTTGGGCGCGGCCCGCTCACGAACATATGACCCACCTGCACCTCACCCAGCATCTCATCGCAGAGGTAGGTAAATTCGGCGCGCGACGCCAGGTTTTGCAGATACGGCTGGTATTTCGCTTCGATCTTGGCGATGTCCAAGCCGTGCGTATGCGGGTCGTAGAGAAAATCCCGCTGCAAACGCCAGGTCTCGTGATACATCTGCTTCCAGGCGCTGCGCGGATCGTGCATGGCGATCATGCCGTGATTGTTCACGGGCTTGCCCGGGTTGGCGTCGGGCGAACCCGGCTTCAACTCCGCAATCGGCGCGAGAAACCAACTTTCCGCGCGCTGATAGAACAATTTCTCCCCGTTGAAAGACACCTTGAAGCTGGTCAGTCCGCTCAAAACTTCTTCGGTCTGACGTTTCTCCGTGGTGAAGCGCCACAACGCCCGGATCGGATTACCCGAGTTCTCAGCCGAGCGGCCGACGGGCAGGCCCTCGGCAAGAAACAACACGCCGCTCTTGCCCACAGCCAATTCAACGTAGTTCCGCGAAGGGATGGGGAGAGATAAGATCCGATTGCCGATGTCGGCCAGGTCGATCACGGTGGGTTTCGGCTTGGCCTCGGCCTTTTTCTTGTCGTCCTTCTTTTCGTCTTTCTTCTCTTCCTTCCTGGCCTCAGCCTTCTTGCCGTCGCCGCCCTGTTCAGTCTCCTCGTCCGACTTGCCGGCGGCCTTCGAGTCTTCGTCCTTCTTTTTGTTTTCATCATCGCTTTCGGGAGGAATCGGCGAGGCGCTGTTGCGCGCCAGGACCGCGACATAGACGCCCGCGTTGATGGTGCGATCCAAAGACGACAAATCAATCCCGGCATCCGACGGGCCATTGTCGGTCGAAGCGGTGAAGTACAGGTACTTGCCGTTCGGATCGAACACCGGATGCAACGCGTTGCTCATTCCGTCGGTGATCTGGGTCGCGGTGTGCGACGCCAGCGAGTACACGAATATCGCGTGCAGTTCGCTTTCCAAATCGCGGCTGTAGGCGATCCACTGCGAATCAGGCGACCACGAAAGCTCGGTCGTCGCGCCGAATCCGCCGCGCAGCCCGCTATCGATCTTCACAGGTTTGCCGCCGGCGACATCCACGTACCAAATCCGTAAATGCTTGTCGGTGAAGGCAATGCGTTTGGAGTCCGGCGACCAGTGCGGCGCGTAGAAAAACGAGGGACTGGGTCCCAGGTCGATCACTTTGGGTGGCGACAGAGCCTCTTGGTCGCGAATGAACAGCTGATACTCGCCCGATGCGTCGCTGAAATAGGCGATG
The DNA here is from genome assembly GCA_036495805.1 of Steroidobacteraceae bacterium. Classification (GTDB taxonomy): domain Bacteria; phylum Pseudomonadota; class Gammaproteobacteria; order Steroidobacterales; family Steroidobacteraceae; genus Bog-1198. The sequence goes on from DASXMG010000104.1 coordinate 112,661, forward strand.
GACTTGCCATCCGGCGACCAGGAAGGATCGCGTTCCGCGCTGCCGGGAGTGTTGGTCAGATTGCGGGTATCGCCTTTCTCGGCGGGCAGCGTGAAAATGTCGCCGCGCGCTTCGGCCACGACGCGCACGCCGGTGGGCGATACCGCAATATTCTCGACCGCTTCGGCGGACACAGCCGCGAGATGGGGCTGCAGTCCGGGAAGTTCGCCGTGGATCGACACCTGCACGACTTGATCCTGACGCGAGCTCGGATCGTATAGATGCAGCGAACCGAATTGCTCGTACACCAAGCCGCCGGGACCTGCGCCCAGCGTCTTCAAATCAAGGCCGTGATTTTCGAGGACTTGCTGAACTTGCTTTGTCTTGGAGTCGTACTCGAACAGCGAAACCGAGCCGTTGCGATCGGACAAGAAATACACCGTGTTGCCGAGCCACACGGGGCTCGAGTCGTTGGAATTCTCGCGCGGCACTTTCTCGACATCGAGTGTCTTCATGTTCACCAGCCACACCTGCGAGGTTTGGCCGCCGCGATAGTGCTTCCAGGCGGCCTGCCACTGGCGCACCGGAACGTAGGCAAGGGTGCTGCCGTCGCTCGAGAAACTGCCCCAGTCGACGCTGGGCAGCGGCAGCACTTCCGCCGGTCCGACGCCATCGGCGCGAACTTGAAACAGCCGTGGGTAAACCGACTTGCTGGCATGCCCGGAGGTGAACAGGACATCCTTGCCGTCGGCAGTCCAGCCCGTCACTTGGCTGCCCGTGGGCTCCCAAGTCAGGCGGCGCGGTACGCCGCCATCGTTGCGGACGATGTAGACGTCATTCAGTCCGTGTTCGCGCGCCGAATAGGCAACTTGCGAACCGTCCGGTGAGAAGTAGGGACCTGCGCTTACCGCGCCGATGGAGGTCAAGCGCCGCGCATCCCCGCCTTGGCGCGAAACCGTCCATACATCGCCGGCATAGAGAAACGCAATCCGGTCTTGGCTCAAGGACGGGTTGCGAAGCAGCAGCGGCGCAGCGCCGGCGGCCGACGCACAAAGGGCCAACCCAGCCACGATACTCAAACCTGCGCGGACGAATACGCGGAAATTCATGTGCACCTCTTAATAATAGAATCGAACAAAATTCGGCGAAGACTATACACGATGAGCTTGCCTAGCCGTTCACGAAGCGCATACCCGTCTCGTCATAGCGTTCGCCCGCGGCAACGCCGCTTGGCGCAACCGCCGCGATACGCTGGAGATCCGCGGAGCTCAGTGCGATGTCGGCCGCGGCCAGATTCTCCGCGAGCCGCGTCGCGTTGGTGGTGCCGGGAATGGGCACAATGTGCGGGCCTTGCGCCAACAGCCAACCCAGTGCGAGCTGCGCGGGTGTGCAGCGCTTTTCTTCGGCGATCTCCCGTACCTGATCGACCATCGCCAGATTCTTGGCGAAGTTTGCGCCCTGAAATCTCGGCGAGTGACGCCGAAAATCCTTGCTGTCCAAATCCTCGATGCTGCGATAGCGGCCCGTGAGAAAGCCGCGCCCCAGCGGGCTGTACGGCACAAAACCGATGCCAAGCTCATCGCAAGTTTGCAGTACACCGTCCTCCGGCTCGCGGCTCCAGAGGGAATACTCTGATTGTACGGCGGTGATTGGATGAACTTTGTGCGCTTTGCGAATCGTTGCCGAGCTGGGTTCCGATAGACCAATGCCGCCGATCTTGCCGGCCCTCAGCAATTCACCCATCGCACCCACGGTCTCTTCGATGGGCGTGTTGCGGTCCACGCGATGTTGATAATAAAGATCGATGCACTCCACGCTGAGGCGTTTCAGCGATCCTTCGCAGGCCGATCGAACGTAGTCGGGCCTACCACTGATGGCACGCATTTTTGGATTCGATGGATCCCGCTGAAAACCGAATTTCGTGGCGAGAAACACTTGGCCACGCCGCCCGGCTATCGCCTTGCCCACCAGGATCTCGTTGCTGTACGGGCCGTACATATCGGCGGTATCGAGGAAGGTCAGGCCGCGCGCGAGCGCATTTTGAATGACTGCGATGGCGTCGGCATCGCTGGCGGCATCGCTGGCATAAAATTCCGAGAATCCCATGCAGCCCAAGCCGATCGCCGAAACTTGCGGGCCATCGCGGCCCAGTTTGCGCTGCTTCATTGGCGTTCCCCTTGATGTGTAGCCGAACCTTTGCGAGGGCCGGCTATCATAGCTTGACGCGTTATGCCGGGCGCGGCATTCTCGCCTCATGCGCACCCGGAAAATTGCCGTTTTCGCCATGATGACATTGGCGCTCATTTGGGCCGCAGGGCGGTTCGGCGCGGCCTCGGCGGCGGAGGGCGATCAGTACGTCGGCATTTGGAAGGGCACCTGGGAGGGTGCGGGCGCCGGCGGGCGTTTCGATCTGACCTTCACGCGGGGCAGCGACGGCAAGCTGGCCGCCAGCGTGTCGGTCGGCTCCGATATGGGAGATTACAACGCGAAGTTCAGCACCATGACGATGACCGGCGACAAGCTGGCGGGCGCGTATGAATATCCGCCCGACCCGCAGGGCGAAGTGACCATCACTGGATCGTTCGAGCCGAAGGATGCCATCGGCACGTGGTCGTTGGGCGCGAAAGGCAAACCCGGCGGTCAGGCGATTGCCGGTACCTGGAAGGTAACGAAACAATAAGCGTTCGATCACGCGCCCTTCGCGGCGCCGGTCAGCCCGACAACGCGGCTTGCAGCTGCAGCGAGTCGCTGGGATTTAGAAAACGTATCACGCCGTCATCCAACGGTCCGAATTTGAGGCTGAGGACATCTTTCACGTAATTTTGATGCAGCTTCCACGGCGTTTTCGAACCCTGTTTCGGCAGCTTGGCGGCGGCACGCTGGATGTACCCTGAGTTCAGATTCAGCCAGGGCTCGGGCTTCACCGTCGGATCATCGTTTTGCGGCACGCAAACCTTGTAGCCTTTCGCTTGCATGTGATTCAGGACGCGGCAGATGTAGTCGCAGGTCAGCTCGCTCTTCAGCGTCCAGGACGCATTGGTGTAGCCGAACGTCGAGGCCAGATTCGGAATCCCGCCGTACATCGTACCTTTGTAGTTGAGCGTGTTGGCCGGATCGATGTGACGGCCATCGACGCTGATTTGAATGTTGCCGAGAGCGACGAGATTCAAGCCGGTAGCCGTGACTATGATATCGCCCTGCAGCTCCTTGCCGCTGCGCAATTTGATGCCGGTCTCGGTGAAGGTGTCGATTTCATCGGTGACGATCGCGGCTTTGCCTTGCTTGATCGAGTCGAATAAATCGCCGTCGGGAACCAGGCACATGCGCTGGTCCCAAGGATTGTAGCGCGGCGTGAAATGCGTATTGACGTCGTAGTCGGGTCCCAAGGCGCCCTGCACCCGGTCCAGAATCCATTTCTTCACCCGCTCCGGACTGCGCTTACAAAGACCAAAGAAATAGATTCCGAATAAGATATTGCGCCAGCGCACCAGATTGTAAGCAAGCATGGCCGGCAAATGGCGCCGCAAAAAATTCGCCAGCGCGTCTTGCTCGGGACGCGCGACGACGTACGTGGGCGAACGCTGCAGCATGGTCACTTGCGCCGCGGTCTTGGCCATGGCCGGCACCAAGGTAACCGCGGTTGCGCCGCTGCCGATCACAATGACGCGCTTGTCGGCGTAGGCCAAATCCTCGGGCCATTTCTGCGGATGCACCAGTTGCCCTGCAAAGCGTTGGCTGCCGGGGAAGACCGGGGTATAGCCTTCCACGTAGCTGTAGTAGCCGCTGCAAACGAACAGAAAATGGCAGGTGAAGCGCGCCACTTGCTGCTCGGGACCGACTTCTGCGTCAACCGTCCACAAGGCATCTGCGGAAGACCACGAGGCGCGCTTGACCAGGTGATGGAAGCGGATGTGTTTGTCGACGCCGTAGTCCTTCGCGGTCTCGTCGATGTAATTGAGAATCGAGTGGCCATCGGCGATCGCCTTGCCTTCGACCCATGGCCGAAACGAATAGCCCAGGGTAAACATGTCGGAGTCCGAGCGAATTCCCGGGTAGCGGAATAAATCCCAGGTACCGCCGAGGCTGGTGCGCCCCTCCAGGACGGCGTAGGTTTTTTTGGGACAATGCGTCGTCAGGCTGCATGCGGCGCCTATGCCGGACAGGCCGCCGCCGACGATCAGCACATCAAAATGCATGCTCGACACTTAAGTATTCTCCGTTCCCCAACCCGCTAGGCCGCGCCGCGAGCGCCGATCTGTCTGGCAAATGCGGTCACCGTGGTGAAGGCGTCGCGAGCTTCCGGCAGCAGCGTAACAAACACCGGCCAGACATGGGGCAGCCGATCACGCACGATCAATTCAACTTTGACGCCGGCAGCGGCTGCGCGTTCCGCCAGACGCAGCGTGTCGTCGCGCAAGGTCTCGTGACGACTGGCAAACAACAGCATGGGCGGCAATCCGGCCAGATTCGCGTACAGGGGCGAGGCGCGCGGGTCACGCGCATCGGCGCCGGCAAGGTACATCGCCGCCGCCTCGCGAATGCCGCGAGGCGTAAACATGGCGCAGCTCTTGGCGTTGGCCTCGACCGATGCTCCCGTCACTGCCAGGTCCGAGTACGGAGAGAACGCAACTATGGCCTTAGGGAGTTTGAGGCCCGCATCGCGAACTCCGACCGCGGTCGCGATCGCGAGTCCCGCGCCGGCCGAGTCCCCTGCCAACACAATATCGGCTTCCGTGTGGCGGGCGAGCAGCCATTGATAAGCTTTGGCGGCGTCTTCCACGGCGGCCGGGAAGGGATGCTCGGGTGCCAATCGATAATCGAGCCCGTAGGCCGGCGCTTGAAAGGCTTTCGCCATCGCGATGAGTACCTGGCGATGCGTCTTCGGCGAACCAAATAAATACCCGCCGCCATGCAGGTACAGCACGATGACGGGCGAGCGATGAGGCGAGGTGCGCGACAAGTCTGCGACATCGAATTCTAGATCCTGCTCGCCGCGCAGACTTTCGACGGTGTAGCCGGGCGGAACGGCCAAAGCGCTGCGAGGCGGGTTTTTGCCCATCGCACGCAGGCGTTCCAGATTGATGGGCTTCTTGCCGTGGCGCTTCATGGTGAGGCGAAAAAACCCATTCAAAAGCATGGCTTGCCAGCTCAGCATCGAGAACTCCCCGCGGCGCGCGCGCCGAAAAGAATTATGCACCAGCAGGCGCGCAAAGCGCGAAACGGGTATCGAAATCCCACCTATACCTGGGAATTACGTCTACATAAATCAGGTACTTATCCAATATTCTGACAGTGATTGATCGCTTTTGTTTGGGCATCCGCGCCATTTTGCATAACGCGAATGTCCCAGGAGTGCCCGACGGCCGGAAAGACAAGCGGGATCAGCAAGTCCAAATTCTCGGCAAACCCGGCGCGCTGCACCCTGGAAGGTTGCCTCGTTCGTATTCCTATCAAGGCTCAAGGGATGACCCCTTTTAGGGCCGCAAATAGGAGACCTGCTCATGACGATGCGAATGCCGATGATCGCGCTGGCGTGCTTGTTGTTGCCGGGATGGGGTGCCGCGCAAGACGCCAAGCTAAAGCTGCCCGAATTCAGATCTCTAGCAAGCAAGGCCACCGAGTCGGTGAATATCAGCTTGAGTCCCTGGCTGCTGCACATGGCCGGCTCTTTCATCGACGACAAGGATGAGGATAGCGTCGCCACCAAGCATCTGCTTGCCGGCATCAAGTCCATTGAAGTACGCAGCTACCAGTTTGCCAGCGATGACGCTTACTCGCCTGCGGACATCGACTCGGTGCGAAACCAATTGGCCGGCTGGAGTCAAATCATGCAAGTTCACCATCGCGAAAAGAGCGAAGATGTCGACATGTACGTGCTGATTGAGAACAACGTAACCAAAGGGTTTGCGCTAATCGCCCGCGAGCCGCGGGAATTTACGATCATCAACATTGTCGGATCGATCAGTATCGACGACTTGCCAAAACTGCAGAGTCACCTGCATTTGCCGAAAGTAGCCAATTCGCAGATCAATTTGCTGATGTAGCAGCCGCGCGCTTGAATGACGATTCCACGGACCCATTGGATGAGCAGCTGAAGCAAGCGCGCCGCGGCGAGCGCGCCGCGCTTACCCTGCTGGTCCAAGCGCACCAGCGATCTGTCTACAGTTTGGCGTTGCGCATGCTGGGCACGAAAGATCTTGCGGAAGACCTGACGCAGGAAGTATTCATGCAAATGAACGGCAACTTGAGTGCCATCGATTCGAACCGGCACTTGGGGTTTTGGTTGCGCCAAGTGGCCGCCAATCGGGCGATCGATCAGTTACGCCGGCGCGCACGCGTGCAGATGACTCCCCTGGATGAGGAGCTCCAGCTGCTGAGCGCCGAGGAGCCTTCCGATCCGCTGTTGCAGCGGCATCTGCGGGCGCTGCTTGCGGATTTGAGCCCGCCGGCACGCGCGGTGTTGTTGCTGCGCTATCAAGAGGATTTGGATCCGGCGGAGATTGCCCGAGCTCTGGACATGCCGTTGAACACCGTGAAAAGTCATTTGAAGCGATCGCTGCAGACCATGAGGGAAAAAACCGCCGGTGGGCAATCCCTGCGCTGCGAGGACAGTTCATATGAGTAAAGACCTTGAGTCTCAGATGCGCGCCGCCTTGCGGCCCGTCGCTCCCGGCGAAGAATTCTCGCAAAAGCTTCTGGCGAAAGTCACCAGCCAGGATGCCGCGCAGGCTGAACCGCGGCGCGTCGCCTCGCGCTGGCAGCCTCTGGCATGGTGGTTTAGCGCGAGCATTGCCGCATCGCTGGTTCTGGCGGTGGGCGTGCATCAGCATCTGCAACAGCAACGGTTGCAGCAAAGCGGGCTCGAGGCGCGGCGCGAAGTCCTGGAAGCGTTGCGGGTGACGAGCCAAAAACTGAACCTGGCCTATGAAGCCGTGAAGAGCCAATCCACATCGCTGACAGACGATCAATCCGGCGCGTGAGGCGGCCAAGGAAATTCTCTATGAGAAAATGCGCATCACTATTGTTTTTCACGCTGCTGGTGCCTGTGCTGGCCTGCGCTGCACCGGACCCCAAACTGGCAATCCCCAATTTCTCCGCCTTGGCGCAGAAGGCGACCGAATCGGTGACCATCACATTGGATCCGGGATTGCTGGGCTTGGCGGCGAAGTTTCTCGACAGCGGCGATCCGCAAGAAGCCGCGACCAAGGAGGTGCTGAAGGGCCTGCAGGGGATCTATGTCCGCAGCTACACCTTCGATAAAGACTCTGCCTATCAGCAATCGGATATCGAGGCGATTAGAAGTCAGCTGGCCGCGCCGGGTTGGAATCGGCTGGTGCAAACCCGCAGCCGCAAGTCGCGCGCGGATGTCGATATTTACATCATGGTGGACCATAGCCAAGCCATCGGCCTCGCGCTAATCGCAAGCGAGCCTAGACAGTTCACGATCGTGAATATCGTGGGCGCAATCGACCTCGAGAAGCTGCATAAGCTCGAGGGTCAATTCGGCATACCCAAGCTCGATGTTGACGCATCGAAGGGAGCGTCGGCCGCACGGAAATGACTAGGGGGCCTTGTTTTCGGTTGCTGTCGGATTGATGGAAGCCACATCTTTGGGCGGCTGCATTCGCGCTTTGCAGGCGCGCATCGCATCATTGTAGGAAAGGTTGCGGTTGGCAGACATGCGCTTCGTCATGCATTCGCTGAGCTGATGCTTGGCGATGACCGCCGGCCTTTCAGGCTGCGCGGCAACGGCCTGTGCTGCCAGCAGCAAACTGCCGCAAGCGATCGACTTCAAAAAACGCATCATTGCGAGGCTCCCGACATGGCAGGCAGCTTGGTCGCGGTACCCGCCCGCGGCAAGGGCGCAGAGTCGCCATCGAATGTCAGGGTTGCACCGACAATTACTCACTCATCAAGCTGATGAGCGAGACGATGCGGCATTAGCGCCGCGCCGGCCACATCCGATTCAGCAGTCCATCGCGCAAAATGTACTGATGCCACAGGGCAACAAGCGCGTGAATGCCGGCGAGAGCAAATATTGCGTACGCCAAGTAGCTATGCAGATCCTCGGTAGGATGAAAGATGGCGCGGTTCGACTTGATTCCAAAATCGATCTTGAAAATCCCAAAGTCAAACACGCGGCCGTGATAGACAAATGTGATGATGCCGACGATGGGGGTGACAAACAGCAGGGCATATAGGCAGAAATGCACCGCGGCGCTGCTGCGGCGCGAAAGCGTCCCCGCACTCTCCATGGGGGGCGGCGGCGGATGCTGAAGCCGCCAGCAAAATCGTGCCATCAGAGTGAACCAGAGCAGCAGCCCGAGAATCGCATGGATGTTGATCCAAAACCGCTGCGTCTGCTTCGGCCATGAATCGTGCAGCAGGCCCAGCGTGCCGACACAAACCACCAACGCAAACATGAGCCAGTGAAACGCCACGGCGCCGGAGCCATAGCGGCTGAGGGTTCTCGAGTGTTGTGCTGATTCCATTTCGCGAAGATACACTGTAAACAGGGGAAAACTGCAAAACAGATATAACTATACTGCATTAATTATAGTTCATAATATATTGATAAATATATAAATAACTGCCGAGAGGGGCGAGGTGCATGAACATTGCTGGATCGGGGGTTGTCATTACCGGCGGAGCTTCCGGCATCGGTCGTGCGGTGGCGCAGGCCATGACCGAGAAAGGCGGCCGCGTTGCCATCTTCGATCTAAACGAGATGGCAGGTCACGAAGTGGCGCGGGATCTGGGATCGGGCGCGTTTTTTGAGAAGGTCAATGTTGCGGACGAGAGTTCGGTTTCTTCCGCCATCGGCAAGACCATGGCTGCATTGGGCGCCATTCATATCTGCGTCAACTGCGCGGGGATCGGCAGCGCCCACAAGACTTTTGGCAAGGACGGGCCTTTCCCGCTGGCAGCTTGGAACAAGACGATCGCAGTCAATTTGACCGGTACGTTCAACGTCACTCGACTCTGCGCGGAGCAGATGGCGAAAAATCAACCGCTGGACTCAAGCGGCGGGCGCGGCGTCGTCGTCAATATCGCCTCGGTGGCTGCTTATGATGGACAAATTGGCCAGGTCGCCTATAGCGCGAGCAAGGCGGGGATTGTGGGCATGACTCTGCCAATGGCCCGCGACTTGTCGGGCATCGGCATCCGGGTCAACACCATCGCACCGGGGTTGATTGAGACGCCGCTGCTTGGCAGCCTTCCCGCAGAGGTCCTGGACGGACTCGCCAAATCGGTGCTCTATCCAAAAAGGCTGGGTAAACCGGGCGAGATCGCCCAGCTCGCGGTGGCCATTGTCGAGAACGACTACATCAACGGCGAGTGTATTCGCGTCGATGGCGGTATCAGGATGCAACCGCGGTGAGCCGGCGATGCGCCTTCATTGACCGGGCGTTGCCGCCCGGTCACGGAAGTTATTCGTACAAATCCCTCGAGATCAGCGGCAATGCTCGTCGCGCTCACCGCAATCGTGCCACGCATTCTCGTGATAGTAGCGGTGGTGATCGCGATCGTAGTAACCCTCGCGGTAACCCGGTCCCGCCACCACGCAGGCGGAAGAGAGCGCAATGAGCCCCAACAGGATCCCGCCCCGAAGAACGCTTTGTATATTTGTCATGTTTGCTCCAACGGTTTGAAGTAGGCAGCCTACCCGCGGGCAAATTGAGCCACCGTCGGCGGCGGCCACCGCCTCCTGTAAGCGATGGGCTACAGCCCTAAAGTATTGCGCTCATCCGTCGATAAGTTGCGGATAGCACTCACGAAAACTGCAGATCCATGTCGACGCCTAAGCGCAGCAAAATGGCCGCGATGCTCATGGCAGCCCAACTGCTGGTCCTCGCACCTCACGCAATGTCTGCGAATACGGACAACCTCACCGGCTTGCCCGCCTATCCAAATTTAACCAGCGCGATAATGGATGGCACATTCAAGACCGATACGCTGGGACATTGGTGCATGCGTTTTTGGGCCGATACATCGGATTCGATTCCAACCGTCGAGGCCTGGTACCGTAAAGCACTGGTCGGGTCGAGCGAAATCGATCTCACGCACGACAAGATCTACAAGAAATATAGCGGCGTGGTCGGGGTCAAAATTGTCCTCGGCATCGACTATGTCGTGGTGTACAAGACATCCATCCAGGCGCCGACTTCCATCGATTTATATCGCTGCAGTCCGATCAAGTAAGCCGCAAATGAAAAGGCCGCCTCAAACTGAACTGAGGCGGCCTGAAGATTGCTTTGCAGTCTCTCTTATTAGCGGAACTGGAATCCGACGCGGCCGTAGAGGGAAACCGAGAGCTTGGAGCACGCCTTTGATCTTCAGGCCACCGAAGAAGCCGACCAGATCGTTCTGCGCGCGCGCTAAGATCCGCTATGGCGATTCGTACAGCGGAGTTGGCTGACGCCGATGCAATTGCGCGATTGCACGCCCATAGCTGGCAGACCGCTTACCGTGGAATTCTAAGCGATGATTTTCTGCAAGGCCCCTTGCCAGAGAATCGTCGTGTGCTGTGGCGTTCCCGTCTGTCCAACGCAGAGGGTGCCGACCAATTCATCTTGGTGGATGAACACGAGGGAGCCATCCGTGTCTTCGCCTGCGCATTTCTTGAGGCGGATCCCGAGTGGGGATGTTTGTTGGATAATTTGCATGTCGTTCCTGATCTCAAAG
>DASXMG010000105.1:0-2110 GCA_036495805.1 Steroidobacteraceae bacterium
GACCCGATCGCTCTTTTGCGGCAACGGTGCCGGCGGCTCGATTCTTGGCGGCGGCCGGGTCGCAACTTTCTTTTGCTCTTCGCGCACCACTTCCTGGCGTGCCTGCTTGCGCAGTTGTCCGGAGGCGAGTTCGCGCCGTTGCTCCATGCGGCTGCGAATCCACTCAATGGCCTTGAGCACCGCGGCGCCCAGCCTGTCCATCACCTCAAACCAGGAGAGCCCCACGAACAGCGCCACGCCGGCCAACCACAGCCCGAGCAGCAACAGCGTGGCGCCGAGAAAGCTCAAGCCGTGGGCGCTGCCCTTGCCGGCCAATTCGCCCAGCACCCCGCCGGCGCTATTCGGCAAACCCACGCCGCTCCAATGCAAGGAGGCGAGGCCGCAACTGGTGAGCAGCGTGAGAACGAACCCGAAGGCGCGTAGCAAGGTGTTGATGCGCGAGCGCATGTCCGGCAGGGATTGATCCTTGTGCACCAGCCAGCCGGCGTACGCCAGCATCACGGGAAAGAGATAAGCGGGACGGCCAAAGAGAAACAGGAAAAATCCCGCGAGCCATGCGCCCACCGGGCCGATCCAGTTGCCGACCGGCCCGGGTTCGCCGGTGTCGGAGAATCCGGGATCGTGCGGATGGTAGGAGAACAGCGCCAGCAACAGCAGCAGCGCCAGCGCACCTAAGACCCACAGCGTGCCTTCGCGCAAAGAACGCGACACCGCGGCGGAAAGTTTCGTCTTCTGCTTCGGCTTCTTCGACGACGCGGCTTCGGTTATATCTAGACCTTTAATGATAATTGCTTCTTAACTAGTTGAATAATATGTAATAGTAACCCGTCAAACGAGATGCAACAACCTCGAATGGCGAGGCTTGAGTGGACTTGTTGGAACTGGCTGGAGCCCACAGATTTACTTACCATGGGTCAGTTAACCTTAAGCCATCGCCGGCTGCTGAGCCTGAGCGACTTTTCAAGACGAGAGGCAAATTATACATGAGCGTTGTCCGGCACAGTCGTCTCCTCATCCTGGGGTCTGGACCTGCGGGGTACACCGCGGCTGTCTATGCGGCCCGCGCGAATCGAAATCCCTTGCTCATCACCGGCTTGGAGCAAGGCGGCCAACTCATGACCACCACGGATGTGGACAATTGGCCCGGCGATGTCGAGCATCTTCAGGGACCTGCGCTCATGGAACGCATGCGCGCCCATGCGGAACGATTCAAGACCGAGATCGTCCCGGACCATATCAATAAGGTCGATTTGCGCCACCGCCCCTTCCGCCTCGGCGGCGACAACGGCGAGTACACCTGCGATGCGCTCATCATAGCCACGGGCGCCTCGGCGCAATATCTGGGTCTGCCGTCCGAGGAAACTTTTCGCGGCAAGGGCGTTTCGGCCTGCGCCACCTGCGATGGGTTTTTCTATCGCGGCAAAGCAGTCGTCGTCGTCGGCGGCGGCAATACGGCGGTCGAAGAAGCCTTATATCTCAGCAACATTGCATCGCACGTCACCCTGGTGCACCGCCGCGACAAACTGCGGGCCGAGAAAATTTTACAGGACCGATTGTTTGCCCTGGCATCGTCCGGCAAAGCCAGCATCGTTTGGAACCACACCGTCGATGAGATTTTGGGCGACGACTCGGGCGTGACCGGCGTACGCATGCGTGCCGCGGGCGGCGGCGCGTCGCGATCGATCAACGTCGACGGAGTTTTTATTGCCGTCGGACATGTACCCAACACCCAGCTGTTCGATCAACAGTTGGAAATGCGCGGCGGCTACATCCTGGTCAAGGGCGGCAGCGACGGCGGAGCGACCGGCACCAGCGTGGCCGGTGTGTTCGCCGCGGGCGATGTGGCCGACCACGTTTACCGTCAGGCTGTCACCTCGGCCGGCACCGGATGCATGGCGGCGCTCGATGCCGAGCGATGGCTCGAAGCTCGTCACGGCTAACCGGCTCTCTCGGTTACGCGCACAATTAAATCCGCCGCGTGCCTTAAGGGCAGAGGCCGTGACAGCACCTTCTGAGAGCGGTGGACCTCGCGATCGGCCTGTACCTGGCGGAACCATCGGCTACCGCTTGATCGAGGCATGTTGTGGCTGAAGGGCCTTTTGTAGACGGT
>DASXMG010000106.1:0-2389 GCA_036495805.1 Steroidobacteraceae bacterium
CAATGGCAGCAGGGTCTTGGCGACACCCTTGAAGATGTCACCGAGGTCGTGCTGAACGGGATCGGCGATGGGTGCGCCGGCGGCGCGCGAGGCCTGGCCGATCAGGCCGTTGACATAGCGGTCGAGGTCGGCCTCGTTGGAGACATCCAACAGTTTTGCGGCGAGATGGTCTTCCTCGTCTTCGCGAAAAACCGAGTCGCCGGTGTTGGATTTCCAGGCCTGCGGCATGTGGCCTGTTTCGAGCTGGGGCGAATAGTCGGTGAGAGGATTGACGTAGCTGCTCATGGCGGCGTCTCGTGCGCTGATGACTGCGCCGGAAGCACCGCAGGAAACGTGCCAGACGTAACCGATTGAAATGAAAGGTGCCTGCCGCGACCGAGGCCGAACTTAGGTTCGCGTTCGAACTGTTCCGGCGACCGATCGCGAATTGGGAGTCGCCCCTAAGCGGGCGGCGGTGGGGGGCGCTCTCGCACCCACCGAGCGTGGGATTTACCTCAGTACACGTAACGGGCGAGTGCGCGACGCGCCTCGCGCACTGCCTGATCGAGCTGCCCCAGCACGGCTTCCAGTCTGCTGTGGTCGAACGCCTGCCGATCGATCGGCGTAGGCGGCGGCAAGACCAGGGGCGGCTCGAGTATTAACTGCAAGCTCGGGGTGTTGCTCCCCTTGGTCATCAGCTTGCCGCGATCCCGACCTGGTTACCATCGGATATTGTGATCTGCCGTCTCAGTTACGTGACGACCGAAATCTTCGTTCGTGCGTTCGGCTGTACGCAGGGCTGTCATTGCCCGGAACTGAGAAGCCGACGGCGCGGCGCGCTGTGTAGAATTCATATGTGGACGGCCCCCGCCTGCGAGGAATTTGAGTTCAGTTTCGGCGAAATGGTCAGGTGCAGTCATATGTTCGGCCCTTTGGTGCGGTGCCTATGACCGCTGGCCCTGATGGAGTTCGCTGATCGGATCCCTATCAAGACTACGCGCTGCTTTGCGCTTTGAATTATTCGGGTCTTCCCGATCCGCGGCTCGACCGCTCGCCATCACGTCCTCTTCACCCTCGCATGCTGAATGAGCGGTCGGCGGCTATGCCGGCTGCCCGAAAACTTCCTTTGCCTGGTAACCCTCCCCGCGCATCATCACCGCCCAGACGATGCGGGCGGTCTTGTTGGCCAATGCGACCGCAGCAAAGTTTGGTTGGTTTGCGCGCCAGCAGAGCACGGACCCACTCGCCATCGCGGGTTGGTCGATTACGCGTATGGCGCAGCACGGCAACCGCGCCGGCGGTGAGCAGGCTGCGGATGTATTTGTCGCCGCGCTTGCTGGTCCGGCCCAAGCGCTCCTTGCCGCCGCTGGAGTTCTGCCGCGGCGTCATTCCAGCCAGGCGGCGAACTCTCGGCCTGATCGGAACAGGGAGGGATCGGCAACCGTCGCGGCAATCGCGCTGGCACCCATGATGCCGACACCTGGCACGGTCGCCAGCAAACGACTGACCCGGCTCTGCCGATGCCACCTGGCCACGCGCCCTTCGATCTCCCGGATCCGGGCCATCGTGCCATTCAGCTGGTCGACAATCGTTTGCAGGATCGCGCGCGCGAGCTCCGGGATCCTTTTGTCGTACGAAATTGCTTTTGTCAGGATCTCGACGTGTCTGAGACCCTGCGGCGCAATAATACCGAATTCGGCCATGTGAGCGCGCAAGGCATTGACCAGCATCGTGCGTTGCCGGACCAGAAGGCCACGCGCTCGATGCAGCATCAACACCGACTGCTGCTCGGCATCCTTGACCAGCACAAACCGCATCGACGGGCGTGCTACGGCTTCGCAGATCGCTTCCGCATCGGCGGCATCGTTCTTGTTGCGCTTGACGTAGGCCTTCACGTAGGCCGGCGGCATCAGCTTCACCGTATGTCCGAGTGCGATCTGCTCACGCGCCCAATAATGCGCTGTTGCGCAGGCTTCCATGCCGACCAGACACGGCTCGAGCGACCGGAAGTAGGCGATCACACCGCTGCGCCACAGCCGCCTGCGAACGACAGCGTGTCCATTCGCGTCGACGCCGTGGACCTGGAACCAGTGTTTGGCGAGATCCAAACCGATGGTTGTAATCTGCATGGTGGACGGCTCCTCTCGTTGTGGCGTTCACAGACGACCACGTTGTGGCACAGCGATGCCGGAAGCGGGGGCCGTCCACCCCATCAAGACTTCTGGAAAGGCCTAAGCCGCTCATTTAGCAAAGCCTGAGCTTTGCCTAGGTTGTTCTGCGTCGTCGCCCATTGGAGCGGCACGCGCTCGCGCGTCCTTTCCTTGTGCGCGAACTCAAGGTAGGAGCAATCGCGGTGATTCGGGGCTCCACTCTCCGAATGCGTCGGAGCACTGGCGTCGATAATATCGCG
>DASXMG010000107.1:0-4275 GCA_036495805.1 Steroidobacteraceae bacterium
GAGGCGAGTTCGGCTGGCGGAATCATCGCGTCGCGGAGATTGAGGGGCAGGTTGTTGCCGCGGCCGCCGCGTTCGATGGCCGCGCCGTGCTGCGCTTCACGATGGCGAACGCGCTTCAGATATTGAGATTCTACGGTCCAAGCCGTGCGTGGGCCGTCATAGGGCGCGGCCTCCGCACCGAGGCGATCATCCGTCCGCCGCGAGCGGAGGAGTACTATTTGGGCCACGTCGGTGTCCGGGCGGAATTGCGCGGGCACGGCATTGGCACACATTTCATGCGCACTCTCCTTGAGGGTCTCGATGTCAACAGACACCGCTGCGCGGTGCTTGATGTCGCCGTGACGAACCCCCGCGCCCAGTTACTTTACGAGCGACTCGGGTTCGCGGTGGAGGCGCGGCGCGTGTCTGCGCTACAGAACCCGCGTGGCCGTGTCGCGGACCACTACCGGTTGAGCCGCCCAGTCGGGCATGGCCGTTCGCCCGATTGAAGTCAGGGGGCTGTCGCTACAAGATCATCACGGTTGCTCGGAGCGAAAAGTTCGATCCAATCGCCTCGCGATTGCAAGTGATAAGCTGGACAAACGGCGATCAGCTTCGCCGAAAGCGGGGCTCAAATGGGCGTCGCGAAATCTCTCACTGCGGCCGGCTGCGAGACTTCCGCGATTAGGACGGGTGTGCCCGTGACGCGTTCGTACATGCCGAAGCGCGCTGCGCTAACGAAGGGGGCGCAATTCTGCCGCAAGCTACTGACTGGTTACTGTATCGAGACGACGCGCTCGTCGCGCCTTGCGGACATCGAAAGCATTGCCAGCTTTACCAGCACGTGCAGTAACAAAGGCAACAGCAGCAGATCGTCTACGACTCCCAGGAAGGGGACTGCAAAATTGAACGGCTCGAGCGCGAAGAAGAGTAGAGCCAGCGCTGCCGGCAAAAGCCATCGCGGACGATCGTCACTACGCAAGGCAACCCATAACAGCTTAAGATCCCGCGCGCCGAGACGCCAAAGTCTGAATAATCGTCTCATCTTCCCTCCCAGCCGCTCATCGGCGCATCGACCCGTAGGATACTTATAGTTGGAACCGCCATGGCCTGGCGAAGTTCATTGTTAGGCCCGCGAAGCCTTATCCACCGCGAATGGCGAGCGCCGGCGGGACCGACGCGGCGCGCAGAGCCGGCCACAGTACCGCAAGCTGACCCAGCAGCAAGATCACGAGGGCGCCGATGATGACTCGGCTGCTATTCATGCGCACCATTTCGAAGCTGCTCACCATCCACAGATTCATCACCAGAGAAAAGACGATGCCGGCGATACTGCCGGCGGAGGCAATCATTAAATTCTCAGTTTGGAAGTAACTGACGATGGCGTGCCGCGTGGCGCCGAGGGCGCGACGAATGCCAACCTGTTGACGTCGCTGTGCCACCCAATAACTGGTTAGGCCGAGGATGCCGAACGCATTGACCATGAGCAGTGCCGCACAGATGGCACTCAGTAGTACGATCAAACCATGATCGCCGCGGTAGGCGTCGTGACGGACTTGCACCATGGACTTAGTTCTCAATATTCGATCCTGATCGAGTCGAAAGAGGGCGGCCTCCGCCGCCTTCATCACCGCATCGCGTTGCCCAGATTGGGCCCGAACCGCATAGATGTTCCGGTCGTCCAGCAATCGATAAGGGGTCAGCATCGAAAATTCCGCAAACGTGCTGAATACCCCGGTCGCCGCCGGCATCGGACCCTGCAGGCGCTCGACGATGCCGATGATGGGCACGGGTTTGTCGCCGCCGATGAAAATCCCTTTGCCTAAAGCATTTTGCGCGGCGAAGACTTTCTCCGCCAATGCCTTGGTGACAATGACGCCACTGATGCTGGGTCCATCGTCGAGTTTCCTCTCCACCACCTCATCGGCAGTAAAATTGCGACCGGCGATGAGCTTCAGTCCCAGCGTATTGAGCGCATGCTCGTCGCCCATATAGAGTGCCGCGAAAGCGCTGGGCTGTTTCTGATCAGCTGCCAGAGTTACCGATGAGCCCATGCCGCCGCCCTGCATGGGATACGAATTCGCTGCGTAGGCGTCCACGACACCGGGCAATGCGCGCAGCGCCGCCACGTCGGTTGCCTGGCGCGCCGCCAAATCGTTGGTTTGGTCCTGCGTTTCGCTTTGCATCATGAAAAGATCGAGTTCATCCACGCCCGCGGCCCGACTGCTCCAGGATATTCGCTGCTCGATCAGCGTCAGCGCATTGGCGAGAAATCCCAAGGTCACCGCCATTTGCGTGGCAATGAGCAATGCACCGAACTTGTTGCGGCGCATGGCGGAAAGTATCGGGCGAAATTCCATGGCGACTCCTATTGAACTTTCAGTTGCCACGCCGGTTGTACCTGTGCCGCGCGCCAGGTGGGATACAGTCCCGCGAGCGCGCTTGCCGCAACCGCCAGCAGTACTGCGATGGCAGTATCGGCGATGTCAAGATGCGCTAGCGCGGAGTAATCTTCGATGAGCAAGGAGCGCGCCGCCCACAGGCCGAGCGCGGTGAGCAACAGGCCCAACAACCCCCCAACCAAGCCGACCACGCCGGTTTCGATCAGGCACTGCGCAAAAATAGCGCGGCGAGTCGCGCCGAGGGCGCGGCGCACGCCAATGTCGACCGCGCGCCGCATGATTTTCGCCAGCATGAGCCCCATGGCATTCATTAAACAGACCAGTAAAAATCCGAATGACACCAAGATCAAAATGCGCGCCTCATTGGGAACCACATGCAGGTACTGCAGCCACTGCCGCACATCGCGCAATTGGGTATGCGCCGGCCAGTGAAAGCGCCCCAAGCGCTGCTGCTCCGCCGCGTAATTATTCAAGTACGCGCGATAGTTCTGAACGTCCGCACGCGTGGGCAGCTCCACCCAATACTGCAACCAGATGCACTCGGAGCGCAGCTGCCCTTCCCACCCCGAACCGCCCTCGCCGGTGCATGAGCTGTTGCCGATACTGTGTATTTGCTTGTCGATCGCACGCGTGAACGGCAGAAATACCGCATCCGCATCGCCAAAGGGCTTCAAGTTGAGGTCATAGAAGCGCGGCGTCAGTTTCCAGTCATCCAGCACGCCGCTGACCATGTAGGTGTCGTTATCCAAGCGAATGGTCTTACCGACACTGTTGCCGCCACCAAAGAGCTTGTCGTTGACTTCCTTGCCGATCACTACCACGGCGCTACGATTTTCATCGTCTGCCGTCGTCCACGGGCCGCCGTATCTGAAGGGGACGCCGAACATCGGAAAAAAGTCCCGGTAAGCAGCCCGCGCCAGCACCTTGGATGGCTTTTGTTTTGGATCTGACGGGCGCAGCCACAAAGAGGCTGCATACATGACGGATTGACGCTTCGCGGCGCCGCCTTTCATTAATGCCGTGGCGTCGATATAACTCAGCTGTGCCTCGAGCCCATCCGGCGAACTGCTGCCGATCACGCGCCGCTCGGGGCCCCAGTTGTCGATTTGTGGCGCGTACAATTGACTCGATTTTTGCGGGATGGGGTCTCCCGACATGGCGCGAAACACCGTCAAGGTCGTCATTGATGCACCGATCCCTACGGCGATGGCCGCGATCATGAGCACAGTTAGGACTACGTTGCGCCTGAGGCTGCGCAAGCCGAGGTTGAAATAATAGGCGAACATGGTGCCTCGCACGTGGGGTTCCTCGATGTTCGATCAGATCCCGGTCCACCACCATAATACACCGCGCATTTACTCGGGCGATTCTCGTCCGTCACGGAAAGGGGGCTCTTATGGAGGTGTCCCACCGCAGCGGTCGCGAGACTTCCGCGGTTAGGACGGAGGCTTGCGTTCGCGATACCCTCCTTCCATTGATGAGTTCCTTTTCAATGTCACCCCCCAGTCGCAGATATTTGCCAACGCGCCTTACGTGACCTCGAAGCGGCCGTCCGCGGATGCTTAGGCGTCATCGTGATAGGTAGTCCAGCATCCTGGTTTCCATCTCAGACACCTGTGTGACGTGATCCGGATGGATGTTGTATAGAGACTTGAGGTAGACCTTATCCCAGGTACTCATACCTTGCGGCACCGAACCCTCGTGGCCGCTGAAAAGACCCAAGATGGTCGGTGCATGTGGGTACTTATGGACACTGAATTTTGCGAAACTCGTCATGGCAATGTAGTCGGCGAGCTGGCCCAGATTGAGCGTCTTGATGCGGCGGGCATCGACCACCACGATCGCCGAGGAAATGACCCTCACCAGATCCCAGTGAAGTCGCGAGCCGTTTCTG
>DASXMG010000108.1:0-44411 GCA_036495805.1 Steroidobacteraceae bacterium
CCATCCGTTGGGGAGCCGCATATTAGTTGGTTCTGGAACTCCAGACCATCGCTCGGCCGATGAGACAGACGCGCGAACGCTCAAATGAGCTTAGGCGGCTGATAAGCGGTTAACCGAGAACAAGGCCCCGGGCTTGCCGTATACGTTTTGGCTTAAAGTGATGGAGTTGATACCGGTCGCGTACCTCGCGTTCGGTGCTTCCATTTGCTTTGCCGCATTGCTGCGTTCGACCCCGGCTTTAATTCTCAAGCTCTCCTCGGCCCCTACCACCTTAGTTGGGGCACATGAAAAGAATGCTCGTCAACGCAGTTCAAGAAGAAGAACTGCGAGTAGCGCTAGTCGACGGTCAAAAGTTATACGACTTATCGATTGAGATCCCGTCCCGGGAACAGAAAAAATCCAATATTTATAAAGGCCGAATTACCCGCGTAGAGCCCAGTCTCGAAGCGGCATTCGTGGAATATGGCGCACAGCGCCATGGCTTCCTGCCGCTCAAGGAAGTCTCCAAGGAATACTTCCGGGCGCAGCCCGGGAATGGCGGCCGCCTCAATATCAAGGACCTTCTGCAGGAAGGCCAAGAATTGATCGTTCAGGTCGAAAAAGACGAACGCGGCAACAAGGGCGCCGCACTGACGACCTTCATCAGCCTCGCCGGCCGCTTCTTGGTACTGATGCCGAACAACCCGCGCGCGGGCGGCGTATCGCGGCGCATCGAAGGCGAGGATCGCGAGCAGATGCGCGACGCCATGAACGGCCTGGTAATTCCCGACGGCATGGGCGCAATCGTGCGCACCGCCGGTGTCGGCCGCACGACCGAAGAATTGCAATGGGATTTGAACAATCTCAAAACGGCCTGGGACGCCATCGTCCTCGCGAATGACGGCAGACCGGCTCCTTTCCTTATTTTCCAGGAAAGCGATGCGGTGACGCGCGGCCTGCGCGATTACTTCTCGGACGATGTCGGCGAGTGTCTCATTGACCAGCCCGAGGCCTTTCAAAAAGCGCAGGAATACATGCAGCGCTTCATGCCGCCGGATGCGCAGCGCAAGCTGAAGCTCTACACCGATCCGGTACCTTTGTTCACGCGCTATCAGATCGAAAGCCAGATCGAATCGGCGTATGCGCACAAGGTGACCCTGCCCTCGGGCGGCAGTTTGGTCATCGATCACACCGAAGCGCTGGTCTCGATCGACATCAACTCCGCGCGCAGCACCCGCGGCGGCGACATCGAAGCGACTGCCCGCAATACCAACCTGGAGGCCGCCGAGGAAATCGCGCGGCAACTGCGCCTGCGCGACATTGGCGGCCTGATTGTCATCGATTTCATCGACATGGAATCCACGGCCAATCAACGCGCCGTGGAAGATATGCTGCGTGACTCAGTCAAAATGGACCGGGCGCGCATCCAGCTCGGCCGCCTCTCGCGCTTCGGCCTGCTCGAATTGTCGCGCCAGCGCTTACGGCCTGCGCTGAGCGAGACGACGCATATCAACTGCCCACGCTGCGGAGGCATGGGTACCATTCGCGGTGTGGAATCGATGTCGCTGGCCCTGCTGCGCCTGATCGGCGAAGAGGCGCGCAAGGAGCGGACTGGCCGCGTGATTGCACAGGTGCCGGTTGACGTTGCGACCTATCTCATGAATGAGAAGCGTGAACAGCTCAACCAGATCGAAGCGCGCGACAAAGTGTCGCTGGTGATCGTGCCGAATCCTCACATGCAAACGCCGGCGTACACGCTGCGCCGGGTTCGCGACGACGAAAAGGAACTCCCGGAGAACAGCACCGCCAGCTATCAGTTGGCGGATCAACCCGCGGTCGATGATTCCAACATCGGCAATCGGGACAAGAAACCGCCGGGTGATGTGCCGCTGGTGCCCAGCATCCTGCCCGCCTCCACCGCGCCCATCGTGCCGATGCCGGTTCCGGCTGAAGCCAAAGCTCCCGCCGAGACCGCGCAGGTCGGCGCGCTGGTCAGATTTTGGCGCTGGTTATTTGGCGATCCCGGTGCGCGCGCTGCGGCCAAGGCGGCCGCCGCGCCGGCGCAACCGCAACGCGACCGGCCGCAGCATCGCGACGTCCGACATGATCGCTATCGCAGCGGCGGTGACCGCGACAGAAACCGCGATCGCGGCGACCGCGACCGGAATCGCGACATTCGACGTGACGGTCCTCGAGATCCGCGCCGCGATGGTCGTCCGCGCGGCGAGAATCTTCGAGACAATCGCCATGAATCCAATCCGCGCCGGCCTGAGGGCTCCGGGCAATCGGAGCGCAACGGCGGCGGCCAGCGCAACGAGCTGCCGCGCCAGGAGCAAGCTCCTCGACAAGAAAATGCGCCTCGACAAGAACAGGCCCCCCGCAATGAGCAAGCGCCGCGCTCCGGCAATGAGGCCGAGCGGCCCCCCAACGACCGCGGCGAACGCGGCGAACGCGGCGGGCGAAGCCGGCGACGGCGTGGCCGCGGCCGACGCGACAGCGGTGAAAACACCGGCAATGGCGCAGGTGCGAATCCGGAGACGGCTGCGCCCCCGCCCCCACCCTCAGCAACGCCTTCGGTTACACCCGCTTACGAGCGCCCGGTGGAGCGTCCGCCGTTTGAGCCGGCCCCAACGCGTGATTCGGCACCCGTCGCAACACCACCGGCGCCTGCGCGTCCGATTGAGCCGGCACCGGCCAGCACCGGAACGGACAACAAGTATGTTGTTTGGTCCTCAGCCCCCAGCGATGTTCAACGATCGGGCCCGGATGAGCGCTGATGGAGCACGCGCAGCCTTAGATCGAGCGCCAAACTGACGGTGATCAGCGCGGCTGCGAGGCCGCGCAAGCTGGCAACCGCCCACCAGGACACGTGTATGAAAAGCGAGTGCGTGGGCGGCTGCCCCAGCGTCACCCACATATAGGACGCCGTCGTGAAAATCACCGCAGTCAGCGCGTAGATCAGCATCCACGCGAAGCGCTCACGGCTCGGGACCAGCCGGTTCGGCACCGCGGCCTCGGCGCCCCGCCGCAAGCCGTAGCACAGCATCGCCAGCACGGCAGCCAATCCGAGCAGCGAGCCCAAGTCCTGCAACACGAAATGCGCCGGAATTCGCCGACTGCCAAATTCGAAGAGAGAATCATCCAGCACCGGAAACATGCGCACGCCCCTGCCGCCGTCGTGCGTAAACGCATCCCAAATCAAGTGCGTCAAGGCGCCCACCACCACCCCGCCGCCGGCCAGCAGCCATTGCCGTATAGATCGGATATTCGCTTCCGCCGCGAACGGGCGCCAGCGTGCGTAGGGGCCGTCGGGCAAAACTTCCAACATGGGCGTTTTGATCAGGCGCTGAAACAGCCAGTAAGTGATCAATCCGACCGGCAGGCAGAAAGTGAAGAGCGCCGTGACGCTGTGCGTTTCCACCCGCGACATGCCTGGGAAAAACACTCGAAAATCCGGGAGCATAGCGCCGATAACTGCAGCTGATAATAGTTGCCAGCGAGCGAGCAACCGGGAGAAAGGCAGCACCACCGCGGTGTGGGAAATGGTAAACGGCATAGCGAGGCTAGAGTGTCATGTAATCGTCACAATACGGCTCTATAACCTGGGAGCTGCGCCTCACCTATAACCGGATACCCAATGGCCAACACCGCCCCGCTTGACCAGAACTCTCTCGCGATTGACAAAACCGCCTCGTCGAAGCTGGTCACGCACAAGTCCAATCCCTGGTTCAACGTTCTCGCCATGGTGGTGGTCATAACCGGAATCATATACGCCGGCTATCACCTTGCGGATGACTTATCAGTGGTGCATGACACCCGCGCCTATCCGTACATCCTCCTCGGCATTGCGTTGGTGATCGCGCTGGGGTTCGAATTCGTCAATGGATTTCACGACACGGCAAACGCGGTAGCGACGGTGATCTATACGAATTCAATGTCTCCCAACCTTGCCGTCATCTGGTCCGGGACCTTCAATTTTCTAGGCGTGCTCGTCTCCACGGGCGCCGTCGCATTCGGCATCATCTCGTTGCTGCCGGTCGAATTGATATTGCAGGTGAGCAGCGGCGCGGGCTTTGCCATGGTGTTTGCCCTGCTGATTGCCGCGATTCTCTGGAATTTGGGCACTTGGTATTTCGGTCTGCCGTCGTCGAGCTCGCATACCTTGATTGGCTCGATCATCAGTGTGGGCCTCATGAATCAGCTCATGGCGGCGAGTTCCAGCGGCACCAGCGGCGTCGATTGGGGCCAGGCGACCAAGATCGGCCAGACCCTGTTGATCTCGCCGCTCATCGGATTCAGCGCCGCGTGGCTGCTGCTGACCATTCTCAAGTCATTGATCAGGATCCCAGCGCTCTACAAGGAGCCTGAGGGCAATACGCCGCCTCCCTTCTGGATTCGCGGCTTGCTGATCCTGACCTGCACCGGCGTGAGCTTTTTTCACGGTGGCAATGACGGCCAAAAGGGCATGGGACTGATCATGCTCATTCTTATCGGCACGGTGCCGACCGCCTATGCACTGAATCGAACCATGCACGAGCAGGACGTGAATACCTTCATGGCTGCTTCAGCGCAGGCTCATACGGCGCTGTCGCATTACGCCACAGTCGCCGCGCCGGCTGATCCGCGCGCCGGCGCCGTCGAACTGATTCGCAACCGCCAAGCCACGCCCGAGGGCGTCGCCGCACTCAGCGCGCTATCGGACACCATCGGCAAGGAAGTTGGCCGGTATCACTCGATGGACAAGGTCCCCCCAGGCTCCATGGTCAACATTCGCAACGAGATGTATTTGGTCAGCGAGGGCCTGCGCTTCATGGGCAAGACCAAGTCGTTGAACGTGTCGGCCGCCGACCAAGCTTCACTCGATGCCTACAAAAAACAGCTGGATCACTCCACCAAATTCATTCCGACCTGGGTAAAGGTCGCAGTTGCGATCGCTCTCGGACTGGGCACGATGATCGGCTGGAAGCGCATCGTCGTGACCGTTGGCGAACGGATCGGCAAGACGCATCTGACCTACGCGCAGGGCGCGTCGGCGGAAATCGTCGCGATGGCCACCATCGGCGCCGCTGAGATGTACGGCCTGCCGGTCAGCACGACGCATGTGCTTTCATCCGGGGTGGCCGGAACAATGGTCGCGAATGGTTCCGGCCTGCAGTGGGCCACGGTGCGCAATCTGCTGATGGCCTGGGTGCTCACACTGCCGGTGTCGATCGCGCTCGCCGGCGGCCTGTACTGGCTGCTACGCACGTTCCTGTAAGGCAGCCAGCAAGCCGCGTGCAGCGGCCGTCGTCAGATCGAGCACTTCCTCGAAGGCGGCGGCGTCGTGATAGTAAGGATCGGGCACGTCATCCAGATTCCGCTCGGGTGCATACTCCAGAAATAGTTTCACCACAGCACGGGAGCCGCGCGGATTCAGCGCCTGAAGCTCGCGCAAGTTCTCCCGGTCCATCGCAAGAATCAAATCGAAGCGCGCGAAATCGCTTAAGGTCACCTGCCGGGCCCGCAGTCCGCTGATATCGATACCCCGTCGCAGTGCCGCGCGCTGGCTGCGCGGATCCGGCGGCGCGCCGATGTGATAATCGGCGGTTCCCGCCGAATCAATTTCCAGCGCCAGCTGCGGCGCTTCCTTCCCGGCCAGGTTCCGCAACACACCTTCCGCGGTCGGACTTCGGCAGATGTTGCCGAGACAAACGAAAAGCACGCGGTGCGGCATCCGTTTCAATTTCGCCGAGCCGGTCTAAGCCTGGGTTTTTTGCAGTTGCACTCTGACACGCTCGAGATCCTCCGGCGTGTCGATTCCCGCCGGCGGCGCTTGCGACAATGTCACCAGGTGGATGTGCATGCCGTGCTCCAGAGCGCGCAGTTGCTCGAGCTTCTCGGCCGTCTCGAGCTTCGTCGGCGGCCATGCCGCAAACTTCAGCAGGCTGTGCACCCGATAGGCATAAATTCCAATGTGGTGCCATGCTCCCACGAAAGAAGTCGGACGCCCCTCCACGATGCTGTCGCGCGGCCAAGGTACCGGGGCACGGCTGAAATACAATGCCCGTCCATCGCGCGCACGCAATGCTTTGACGCAATTTGGGTCGAGAAAATCCCGCAGCGACTGCATCGGCGCGACTGCTGTGCTTATTTCGCTGCCGGGGACATCGTGCAGACTTTGCGCCACGCGCGCCACAACGTCGGCGGGCATCATCGGTTCATCGCCCTGCAGATTGACCACGATATCGTCGGCCGCGAATCTCTTGCTGCGTACCGTCTCGGCAATGCGATCGGTCCCGGAGACATGATTCGGCGAGGTCATTACACAGTCGGCGCCAAACTTCAACGCCGCGGCGCGAATTCGCTCATCGTCCGTTGCCACGAGCACCGAGGCGGCGCCGCTGTCGACGGCGCGCTGCCACACCCATTGAACCAACGGCCGATCGCCGATTTGCTGCAACGGCTTGCCGGGCAGCCGGGTCGATGCAAAGCGGGCTGGTATGACGACGTGAAACACCGTAAGACTAACTTTCGAGCAGTGGATCATCCGCGCTCAGTGCGCGCGCATCATCGGGCAGCATCAGCGGGATGCCGTCGCGCACGGCGTAAGCCAGCCGATCGGGTCGACAAACGAGTTCTTGCGCGTTACCGGCGCCGACGCTGCGCAGCGGGCCTTTGCAGATGGGGCAAACCAGCAGGTCAAGTAAGCGCTTGTCCATATCTCCTCAGCCGCGCTGTGCGCGCGTTTCAATCGATTGAGCCGCGATGCCCCGCAGTTTTTCGGCATCGCCCGGCGCGAAGGCTACGCTCACCGGAACATACCAGTGATGGGGCCCGGCGATCTCCCTGCATTTTACGGCATCTTTCTCGGTCATGAGCACCGCAAGGTCATCGGGAAAGGATATGTCGTCAATTCCCAACTTCGCGTGATCCGGCAGCGGATGTTCGACCACGCTGATGCCGACCGCGCGCAGCATGGCAAAAAAGCGCTGCGGATTGCCGATTGCCGCGATCGCGTGCACCGGCGTGCCCGAAAACTCGCGCAACGGTTTGGACGTGCCGTACTTCATCGCCACTGCGCTGGTCGCCAGCAATCTCATGCGCAAAGCACCATCGACCGAAGCCTCTCCGCCGTTGACCACGATGGCATCCGCGCGCTCTAGGCGCGCCGGCGTTTCACGCAGCGGCCCCGCGGGCAAGAGGTGCCCATTGCCGAACTGGCGGTCGCCGTCGATGACAATGATTTCGCAGTCGCGTTGCAGCGCATAGTGCTGCAGCCCGTCGTCGCTGACGATGATGTCGCAGCCGGCATTGATCAAGAGCTGTGCTGCCGCAGGGCGGTTGCGCCCGATCGCGATCGGCACCCGGCTGCGGCGTGCCAGCAGAATGGCCTCATCGCCGACGAGATCAGGCGCATCAGACGCCTGCACAAGCCGCGGCGCACGCGCGGAACCGCGATAGCCTCGAGTCACCACGCCAGGCCGATGTCCCAGCTGCGTCAATTGCTCGGCCAGCCAGCACACCAAAGGAGTTTTGCCTGTCCCTCCCACGGTCAAGTTGCCCACCACGATGATCGGGCAAGGCAACGGCGTAGAACGCACCAGGTGCTTGTCGTAAGCGAAACGCCGCGCGCGCGACGCGGAACCGTAGATGACAGACACGGGCGCCAACCACCAGGGCGGCGGCGAGTCCCCGTACCAGATTTTATTGAGCCAGGACTGGGCGGACATGCGTGTTATCGCTGCTCATGCGTTGAACTGCATGCCGTGCAACGCCGCATACAGGCCGGCGCGTGCCAGCAGGTCCTGGTGACTTCCCATCTCCACGATGCGGCCTTGATCGAGCACAATGATTCGATCCGCGCTCTCGACCGTCGAGAGCCTGTGGGCGATCACCAGCGTCGTGCGGCCTTTCATAAGAAGCGCAAGCTCTTGCTGAACGCGCCGCTCCGACTCGTTGTCCAGCGCCGCCGTCGCCTCATCGAGAATCAACACCGGTGAATCCTTGAGCAGCGCGCGTGCAATGGAAATCCGCTGCCGCTGGCCGCCTGAAAAATTCTGCCCGCGGTCGGTGAGCATGGTGTCGAGGCCCTGCGGCTGTTGATTCACGAATTCCATGACGTTCGCGGCGCGCGAGGCCTCCTCAACTTGCGTATCCGTCTTGCCGACCGCATTGAAAGCGATGTTATTGCGAATCGTGTCGTTGAACAGGACGACTTCCTGGCTGACGAGGCTTACCTGGGAACGCAAATCGGTCAAGCGGTATTCGCGCACGTCGACTCCGTCCAACAGCACCGAGCCCTGCTGCACGTCGTAGAATCGCGGCACCAGGCCCACCAGCGTGGTCTTGCCGCTGCCGGATCGACCGACGATGGCCACGGTCTCGCCCGGGCGAACCTGAAAACTCACATCCTTGAGCACCTCGCCCTTCTCGCTTGCATACGTAAAGGACACGTTGCGAAACTCGACCTCGCCGCGGGCACGCGCGAGCGCGCGTGTGCCGCCCTCGCCCTCCGTGGGTTGGTCCAAGACTTCGAACACGCTTTGGCCGGCCGCGATGCCTTGCTGCAGCGGACCGCTCATGTTGACCAGGCTGCGCAGGGGCGATGGAATGAGGAACAGCGCCGTCAGGAATCCAAAGAATTCATCCAGCGTCAGATCGCCGGCCTGCACCTGATGAATCGACACGAACAATACGCTGCCCAACGCGATCGCGGCGATGCATTGCACCACCGGGTTGCTGATGGATTTGGCCCGGACCAATTTCATGTTGGATGCCCGGTTGTGTTCGTTGACCTGCTCGAAGCGCTGCGTCTGGTGATCCTCGGCATTGAAGATCTTGATCAGGCGCAGGGCATCGATGGCTTCCTTCGCCACTCGCGTGATATCGCCCATCGAGTTTTGGATGCGCTGGCTGTAGCGGCGGAAGCTGCGGTTTGCAATCTGCATCAGCCAGGCGATCGCGGGCGCCGCGGCAATGCAAAATGCGGCGAGATGCCAGTTCAAATAGAACAGATATCCCACCAGAATCACAATGCTCAGCGAAT
Source organism: Steroidobacteraceae bacterium (assembly GCA_036495805.1). Classification (GTDB taxonomy): domain Bacteria; phylum Pseudomonadota; class Gammaproteobacteria; order Steroidobacterales; family Steroidobacteraceae; genus Bog-1198. The sequence continues at coordinate 9,005 of DASXMG010000108.1, forward strand.
CGCTGATAAGCGATATGGCCGCGTTGGTGGCAGCCGCCGCGACCAGCTCGATATTGTTGGTCAGTTTCGACAGCAAGTGTCCGGACTGCTGCTGGTCCGTATAGGCGATCGGCAGACGCATGAAATGCTGAAACAGATCGTGGCGGAGGCTTTTGATGACCTGTCGTCCGACCCAACTGGGGAAATAATTGGCGATGTAGTCGCCCACGCCGCGCAGCGTGAAGAGCACGACCACCCCGACCGGCACCTGCCAAAGGGCGTTCCGGTCGTGGAGCACGAAAGTGTCTTTCATGAAGCGCTTGACGAGATACGCCAGCGAGGCATTGGACACGGCGAACAGAATCGCTCCCAGGACGCCCACGAAAAACATCCCCGCGTGCGGCCTCGCGTACTTGATCACCCGGCGATAAATTGCCCAGCCGTCGGTGCTGGAGCTGACAGCCGCCGGCGCCGCGCTCAAGGGGCGTTATCCTCGTGCACGGTTGCGATGTTGAGCTGCGCGAAGCCGAGTTTGCCCGCGACGTCCATGGCCGTCACCACTGCCTGATGCGTGGTGCGGGCATCCGCGCGAATCGTGATGGGGCCCCGGTCCGTGCCGGCTTCCTTCTGCAATGCGGCGCGCAAGGTATCGGGGCTGGAATTGATCAAGGTCCGCTCGTTGACGCGGTAGGCGCCCTCCGCGGTGATCGTAATCACCAGCGGTTCGTGCGAGCCTCGAGGTATCGGCATGTCACTCGATTGCGGCAGCTGAACCTTGACCCTGCCTTCTTGATTGAACGTCGTCGACACCATGAAAAAGATCAGCAATACCAAGAGCACGTCAATCATGTTGATCAGATTGATTTCCGGGTCTTCTTGACGGCGCGGGCGCAGGTTCATCGTCTGGCGAATCCTCCGCGCTCGTCGAGCGCATCGACGAGTTTCATGGCTTCCTTTTCCATTCGAATGACCAGGCGTTCAACTTTGCTCCTGAGGAAGCGGTAAGCGATCAGCGATGGAATCGCCACGGTCAGTCCGGCTGCGGTCGTGATGAGGGCTTCGCCGATGCCGCCGGATAGAGTCCTCGGATCACCGAGCCCGCTGGCGGTGATGGCATTGAACGCATGGATGATCCCGGCGACGGTTCCTAGCAGCCCCAACAACGGGGCAACCGCCGCGATCGTGCCGAGCGTATTGAGAAAGCGCTCCAAATCATGAATGACGTGGCGGCCGCCATCCTCGAGGCGCTCCACCATGATCTCCCGCGGCTTATCGCGATTGGCGAGTCCAATGGCCAAGAGCTTGCCCAGGGGCGAGTTTTGCTCCAGCGCAACCACCAATTTGTCGCTCATCTGGTCCGCTTCGATCCAATTCCAGACTTTTTGAGCCAAGTCACGCGGGATGACGCGATTGCTCTGTAGAGTCCAGAGGCGCTCCAATATGATGGCGACTGCCGCGATGGAACATATAATGATCGGCCACATGAAGCCGCCGCCCGCGCGGATAATCTCCCACATTGCACCCTCTCGTATAAGTCAAATACAAAGCAGCGGGCATGATACTTGACCGCCGGGTGTTCAGACAGTGCTTTTGGCACCCGTTACAAGCCATTGATTTCCCAAATGGTCACGGAGTCGAGTGCAGCCGTCACGAAATCGGCATAATGGTCGTTCGGGAGGCGTAAAACAAAAACCATGAAACGCTGGCTCAAGAGCGTCACTCCGGACCGCAGCACGCTGGAAAAGCATTGGTGTTTGAAACACTTCACGGCTGTGATGCTCGACCGCCGCTGCTGGACGTTCAATCGCGCCAGCGTGTCCCGTTCGTTCGCGCTCGGCCTGTTTATCGCCTTTATTCCTCCGACACCGCTGCCGGTACATCTGGTCACGTGCGCCTTGCTCGGTATGCTTTTTCGCCTGAATCTGCCGGTGCTGATCGCCACTGTTTTCGTCAGCAATCCGCTCACCTGGGTGCCCCAGGTGGCCGGATCTCTTTGGGTGGGGGCAAAACTGCTGGGTATGGACCTGATGCCTTTTCTGCATACCGTCGGCCATCGCCCGGTCTGGGCCGAATTCGGGCTGCTCTGGCCGCCGTTGCTGCTGGGAGCCCTGGTGCTCGGCCTCACCGCTGCGGCTTCCGGATACGTGCTCGCACAGGCCGCCTGGCGTGCCCGGGTCATCTATCAGTTGCGGCGCCGCCGAGCGCGCTCAATCGGGCGCAGCATCGCGCTCGAATAGGATTCCCTCCTTCAGGGTGAGCACTCGGTCGAGGCGCGCTGCCAATCTCTCATCGTGAGTGACGATCACCAGACTGGTGCCAAGTTCGCGGTTGAGCTCCAGCATCAGTTCGAACACCTGCGCCGCGTTCTTACCGTCGAGATTCCCCGTCGGTTCATCCGCCAGGACCAGCTTGGGCCGCGTAACCAGCGCGCGGGCGACGGCAGCCCGCTGCCGTTCGCCGCCGGAAAGTTGCGAAGGACGATGCTGCAGCCGTTCGCCCAATCCTACGCGCGTCAACAGGGCCTGCGCCTCCTGCATGGCGGCGCGCGGACTTAAGCGCCGCACCAGCAGCGGCATAGCCACGTTCTCGAGCGCCGTGAACTCGGGCAGCAAATGATGAAATTGATACACGAACCCCACGGCATGGTTGCGCAGGCGACCGCGCTCGGTGTCGCTCAATTGGTTCATTGCGGATCCGGCGATACCCACCGTGCCGCGCGTCGGCAGATCCAAGCCGCCCAGCAGCTGCAGGAGCGTGGTTTTGCCCGACCCGGAGGCGCCCACGATGGCGATGCGCTCTGCGGCGCGGACTTTGATGTTCGCGCCGCGCAGCACCTGCAGCGTCACGCCGCCCTGCACAAACTCTTTGACCAGGTCCACGCCCTCGAGCACGGTATCAAGCGACATCTTTATTATCCTCAATCATTTCGCAAAGATTCGGCCGGCAACAATCGCGCGGCCCGCACCGCCGGGTATACGGTGGAGAGGCACGCCAGAACGAATGCGAATCCGCAGATGCGCAGCACGTCGGTCAGGCGCACATGGGCCGGCAAGTCGCTCATGAAGTACACGCGTGCGTCCAGGAATTTGAACCCGACAATGGACTCGAGCCCGTGAACCAGCTCCTGTAGGTTCACGGCGATAAGCACACCGAGCGCGACCCCGCAGAGGATGCCGAGCAGTCCGATGAGACTGCCCTGAACGATGAACACCGACAGGATGCTGCGCGGTGAGGAGCCGAAGGTGCGCAGGATCGCAATGTCGCGCCGCTTATCCTTCACCACCATCACCATGGTCGAGACAACGTTGAACGCCGCGACCACGACCATGAGCGATAGCATCACGAACAGGATTCGCTTCGTGATCGTGATGGAACGAAAGAAATTCACGTGCTCGTTGGTCCAATCCTGGATCTCGACGCCGCCGCCGATGGCGATGGCGGCGGCACGCGCGAGCCGCGGCGCGGCATACATATCAACCAGGTTCAAGCGAATCCCCGAGACGTCGTCGCCCATGCGCAGTAATTTCGCCGCATCCTGAATTGCAGTGATGGCGATCCGCCGATCGTACTCGTACATGCCGACGGAAAGGATTCCCGCCACTTCAAACGCGCGCATCCGCGGCAGAACGCCGAGCGGCGTGACATCGCCGAGGGCAACGATCAACACGACCCGATCGCCGACCTTGACGCCGAGTTCTTCGGCCAGCGCTTTGCCCAGAATCACCCGATAGCTGCCCGCCGTCAGATCGGCCAATCGGCCGCTCAAGAGGTGCGGACTCAAATCCACGACATGCGCTTCGGCTTTCGGGTCGATGCCGCGCAATTGGACCCCGGACGATTTGTCGCCGTGGGTCATCAACCCTTGTTCCTCGATATAGGGCGCTGCGCCGTTGATGCCGGGGAAGGCTTGCAGTTTTGAAATGTCCGCGCGCCAATCGGAGATGCGGCCCTCGATGCCGGAAATGGTGGCGTGCGCGGTCAGGCTCAAAATGCGGGTGCGCAAAACCTCCTCGAATCCGTTCATCACGGAAAGAACGACGATCAATACGGCCACGCCCAGGGCCAAGCCCACGATGGCAATCCCCGCGATGAGGGACACGAAGCCGCGATGCGGCGATGCGCGCAAATATCGAAAGCCGAGGAATCCTTCGTACCAATAGCGGTTCATTCGTAGCGCAACGCCTCCGCCGGTTGGGTGCGCGACGCATGCAATGCCGGATACACCCTCGCCACGAAGGTAAGGAACAACGCGGCTATGGCAATCCTGACGACATCCGGCGGATGCAACTCGCTCGGGATGCCTGCAACGGCATACACATCGGGATCGAAGATATGGAACCCGAAATTATTTTCCAGGAAAGGCACGATCACATCGACGTTCAGGGCGAGCGCGAGACCCAATCCCACGCCGAGCGCCGTGCCGATCCAGCCGATCAGCACGCCTTGCGTCATGAAGACCGCAAGCACTCCACGCGGACTCAGTCCCAACGTTCTCAAGATCGCGATGTCGGTGCGCTTGTCGTTTACCACCATGACCAGCGTTGCGACGATGTTGAACACGGCCACCGCGACAATCAGCATGAGAATCAGGCCGGTCATGGTTTTCTCGATGCGTACGGCGCGAAAATAGGCCTCGTTCTCCTGGGTCCAGTCGCGCACCTGCATTTTCGGATTCAAGCGCGCGGCCGCGAGACGGGCCAAGTCGGGCGCCTTCAGTACATCGTCAAACTTGAGCCGGATTCCGGTAGGCCCGGAAAGACCGCGCAACGCCTCGGCGTCGCTCAAATTGATCAATGCGAGCACGCTGTCGTGTTCCTGCAAACCAACTTCAAACGTGCCGACGACCTGAAACTCCTGCAGGCGCGGCGTGAAGGCGCCGCCGTTGGCCGCGGAGTTGCCGGGGATCATGACCACGACCGTATCGCCGGGCCCGACCTGCAACTCGTAGGCAAGCATCCGACCGAGAATGATTCGGTTCAATCCCGGCTTAAGATCGGTCAGCTTGCCTTCGCGCATGGCATCCGCGATGGTCGAAACCTGGGATTCCAATTCAGGGTCGATGCCGCGCAGGATCGCGCCGCTCATTGACGACTGCTTGCTCAGCATGGCGTCGGTTTCCAGATACGGCGCCGCGCCCGTCAGCTCCGGTGAGGCTTGCAACTGGGTTAGGCGAGCCTGCCAGTCGGATATGGGCCTCCCGCCCTCACTCAGGGTGGCATGGGCCGACAGGCTCAGTAAACGCCCCCGCAGCTCCGTTTCGAAGCCGTTCATCACCGATAGCACCGTAATCAGCGCCGCCACGCCCACGGCGACGCCAAGCAGCGACACCCAGGTGATGAAAGACACGAAAAAGCTGTGCTCGCGGGCCAGCGAGTAGCGCAGACCCACAAAGACCGGGAGGGGTTGAAACATGAGCGGTGACGAATCCTTACACGGACCGGCTAAATGGCATCACAATCAGAGTGTTAATTGGGTCAAGTATTGGTCCATTAAGGCGGTGGTATAGTTTCAGGGGGCCCAAAGTAAACATAGGATATCGGTAACATATGAGGTACGCCATGAGGTATCGAATTCTGCTGCTAGCCGCCGTGCTCGCGAGCGGCGTCGCGGGGGCCGAGACCATTTCCGTCGATAATGGGATTGCCGTCAAACAGTCCGACGTGCCCACGCCGACCCGTGGCATGACCATGGACCAGGTTGCAGGCAAATTCGGCGCTCCCGCCACCAAGGTTCCCGCGGTTGGACAGCCGCCGATCTCGCGCTGGGAGTATCCCGGGTTCGTCGTGTATTTCGAGCATGAGCACGTGATTCACAGCGTCGTCGTCAGCTCCTAAAAAGTTAATGACGCGTAACCGCAACTAGGTTCGCGTAACATCAATTAAACTTGATCCTTGACCCACCGCGACTTGTTCGCGGCGGGCGTTTTTTATTTTTTTAAAACGCTTAAATGTCTCTACTCGAACCAATCCTGCCCGATAGCGACGAACGCCTGGTCAAATGGGGCAAGTTGTATGGCGCCGCCCCGGCGCTGGCAATCGCCGACGCGGCTCCGCATGCACCTGGGCCGTTGCTGGTCATCGCACAGAATTCGCGCGAGGCGGAGACCTTGAGCGAGGAAATCCGCTTTTTTGCCGGACCCGATCTCAATGTCAGGGTATTCCCGGATCTAGAGACTCTGCCTTACGACAGCTTCTCTGCCCATCCCGACATCACCTCGGCGCGTCTCGCCACCCTGGCCGAATTGCCGCGCGCCCGCCACGGTGTGTGGCTGGTGGCGATCGACACGCTGCTGCAGCGCTTGGCGCCGCGCAGCTACATCGAGGCTTACTCGCTCAAAGTACACCTCAACGAAACGCTCGACCTCGAGGCGCTACGCGCGCAGTTGGCGATGGCCGGCTATGCCGCGGTTACTCAAGTCGTGGCGCACGGCGAGTTCGCGGTCCGCGGCTCGCTCATCGATGTATTTCCGATGGGCTCGGAGACACCCTACCGCATCGACCTGTTGGATCGGGAAGTCGACAGCATACGGCGCTTCGATCCTGACACGCAGCGTTCGCTCGACAAGCTGGACCGCATTCATTTGCTGCCGGCGCGCGAAACGCCGTTGAACCCGGAGGCGGTGCGCGAGTTCCGACGCCGCTATCGGTTGCGCTTCACAGGGGATCTGACCGAGCAGGCAGTGTACCGCGATATCAGCGCCGGCATGGCGTCGGGCGGCATCGAATACTTCCTACCGCTGTTTTTCGAGCGCACCTCGCATTTGTTCGAGTATTTGCCGCCGAACAGCGTCGTGGTGGACATCAACGATGCAGCCTCGGGCGCTCCCGAACTGTGGAGCGGGATCGGCCTGCGCCATGATCAGTTGCGGCACGATCGCTACCGCCCGATCCTGGATCCGGCCGAAGTGTATCTGCCGCCCGACGAATTTTTACAGGCACTGTCGCCGTGGCCCAAGGTCTTGCTGCGCTCCTTCGAATGGCCGGCCGCCGGCGCCGGACCCGTGCAAAATTTTCCCACAGCGGCGCCGGCCCAGGTGCGCATCGACGCGCGTGCCGAACAGCCTGCCGCGGAATTGGTGTCGCACATCAATGCCTGCCCCGCGCGTGTTCTTATCGCGGCCGAATCGGCCGGCCGCCGCGAACTCATCTTGGACCTGCTGCGCGGGCGCGGCGTCCAGGCCAAAGTCTTCGATAGCTTTGCCGCTTTCCTGGCAAGCGGGCTGAAGCTGGGTATTGCTGTCTCGGCGGCGGTGTCGGGGCTGACGCTCGAAAAGCCGGCTCTGGAAATTCTTACCGAGTCGCAGTTATTCGGCGATCGCGTCCGCCAGGAGCGGCGGCGGCGGCGGGCGGAGCGCGACCCTGCGAAGATATTGAAAGAGCTGTCGGATCTGCGCATCGGCGCGCCGGTGGTCCATGAAACCTACGGAGTCGGCCGCTACGTCGGACTGCAGACCATGGATATCGCCGGGTACACCGGTGAGTTTCTCGTGCTGGAATATGCGGACGGCGACAAGCTGTACGTTCCGGTCCAATCGCTGCATCTGGTCTCGCGCTACACCGGTGCGCCCGCGGAAACGGCGCCTCTGCACAAACTCGGCGGCGACCAGTGGCAGAAGGCACGCCGCAAGGCGGCGCAGCGGATCCGCGACGTCGCCGCCGAATTACTCGATCTGTACTCGCGCCGCGCCGCCCGGCAAGGCACGCGCATGCTGGCCGGCGAGGCTGAATACCGCGCGTTTCAGGCCGCCTTTCCCTTCGAGGAGACAGCGGACCAAGCCGCCGCCATCGAGCAAGTCATCGCCGATCTGAAATCCGACAAGCCGATGGATCGGGTCATCTGCGGCGATGTCGGCTTCGGCAAAACCGAGGTCGCGCTGCGTGCGGCATTCGTCGCGGTGCAGGCCGGCAAACAAGTTGCGGTTTTGGTGCCGACCACGTTGCTGGCGCAACAGCACTACACAAACTTCGTGGATCGGTTCGCGGACTGGCCGGTTCGCGTCGAAAGTCTGTCGCGCTTTCGCACCAACAAGGAAGCGGCCGGCGTCATCGCCGGCGTCGCCGCCGGTACCGTGGACATCGTCATCGCCACGCAACGCCTGCTGCAAGGGAAGGTGCGCTTCAAGGACTTAGGCCTGGTGGTGATCGATGAGGAGCATCGCTTCGGCGTGCGCGACAAGGAAAAGCTAAAGGCCCTGCGCACCGAGGTCGACGTTCTGACGCTGACGGCGACCCCGATTCCGCGCACGCTCAACATGGCGATGGGCGGCCTTCGCGATCTGTCTTTGATCACCACCCCGCCCGCCGAGCGCCTGGCGGTCAAGACCTTTGTGCTGGAATGGAACGAAACCGTGGTGCGCGAGGCGGCATTGCGTGAGATCCGCCGCGGCGGCCAGATATTTTTCGTGCACAACACCATCGAGACGATCGAAAAGACCGCGCAAGCGGTCCGCAAATTGGTTCCGGAAGCCAGCGTCGCGGTGGGTCACGGCCAAATGCGCGAGCGTGACCTCGAACAGCTGATGCTGGATTTTTATCACCGCCGCTTCAACGTCCTCGTTTGCACCACCATCATCGAAAGCGGCATCGACGTGCCCACTGCCAATACCATCATCATCGACCGCGCCGATCGGTTTGGCTTGGCGCAAATTCATCAGCTTCGAGGCCGCGTCGGCCGCTCGCACCACCGTGCATACGCCTACCTGATCACGCCGCCGCGAAAGGCGATGACCGCCGATGCGATCAAGCGGCTCGAGGCGCTGGAGTCGCTCGAAGAGCTTGGCGCCGGGTTCACCCTGGCGACACACGATTTGGAAATTCGCGGCGCCGGCGAGCTTTTGGGCGACGAGCAAAGCGGACAGATTCAAGAAATCGGCTACAACTTATATATGGAGCTGCTGGAACGCGCAGTATCGGCGCTGAAATCCGGCAAGCAAGCCGATCTCGAGCGGCCGTTGGACGCGGGACCCGAGGTCGAATTGCACGTGCCGACCCTCATTCCCGAGGACTATGTGCCGGACGTGCACTTGCGCTTGATGCTGTACAAGCGCATCGCCGGCACGCCCTCGCGCGAGGAACTGGACGAATTGAAAGTCGAAATGATCGACCGCTTCGGCCCGATACCGCCTTTCGCGCAGTCCTTGTTTCGCGCCACGTATCTCAAGCTGCGCGCCGCCGCCCTCGGCATTCGCAAGATCGACGCCGGCGCCAGCAGCGGCTACATCCTGTTCGAGGAGCAAAACAAGATCGACGCGAAGCGCGTGTTGAAGCTCATTCAAGGAAAACCCAAGGAATACCGTCTCGACGGCCCGCTCAAGCTGCGATTCGGGCACGTGGCGCGTACCGAGGAAGCGTTGTTTACGCGCGTCGAAGAGCTGGTGGATCAGCTGACGTGACGTTGCGACGCACACCGTAAGAGCGTGCCGCGCGGTTACGCGGCACGCTTAGGCGGCTCGCAGCGTTTACTGGATGGCGCCGAGAAAATCGCCTTTGCCGATTTCCACGCCGCTCTTACGCAGCAACGCATAGACCATGCTGCTGTGAAAGTAAAAGTTCGGCAGCACGAAATCGTTGACATAGCTCTGCGCGGTGAATTTCCACACACCGCTGGGGAACTTCAATTCGATTGCGCGGGCATCATCGCCCGAGAATTTAGCCGCGGTTACGGTTTTCAAGAAATCCAGCGTTTTGCCGATGCGCGCTTTGAGCTCCGGCAAGGTGGTCTCGGTGTCCTCGTGTTTCGGCACTTCGACACCGGCCAGCCGGCCCGCGGCCCCCTTGGCGGTGTCGCAAGCAATTTGCACCTGGCGGCTGAGCGGATGCATATCCGGAAACAAGCGCGACTGCGCGAGCACGGTCGAATCGATTTTTTTTGCGGTCGCATAGGCAGCCGCTTTATCGAGGATCGCGGACATGTTGGTCAGTCCACGCGTCAACGCCGGAATTGAAAAATCATACAAGGTCGCCATCCAAATCTCCTGAGGTCTTGCGGGCGGGGGGCGTCACTGTACCATAGAGCCATGCTCCCCTTTTCCGAAGCCTGCGAGCGCAATAAGGGTCCGATTCTCGAGGTGTTGCGCGCCGCTCTCGCAGAGCGATCGCAGGTCCTGGAAATCGGCAGCGGCACCGGGCAGCACGCGGTGCATTTTGCGGCGCACCTCACGCATCTGACATGGCATCCCACCGAACAGCTGGCATACCTCGCCGATCTCGCGTCGCGCGTAAGGCTCGAAGGCACGCGCAATCTGCGCCAGCCCACCGTTCTCGATGTCAAGCAAAGCCTATGGCCGTTGCGCAGCGTCGATGCCATCTTCAGCGCCAATACGCTGCACATCATGGGCTGGGCGGAAGTGGAAGCGATGTTCCGCGGCATCGATGCCGTGCTGGCGCCGCATGGCGTGGTGTGCATATACGGACCGTTTCGGTACGCGGGCCGCTACACTTCGGACAGCAATCGCGACTTCGATCTGATGCTCAAGGACCGAGATCCCTTGTCGGGCCTGCGCGACTTGACCGACCTCGGCACGCTCGCCGAGCGCCATGCGCTGCGGCTTCGAGCCGATCACGATCTGCCTGCCAACAATCGTTTGCTGGTATTTGACAGGGTGTAGAGAGCGAGCCTAGGCCCGTCCGATGGCCGACAACAGCGGAGCGTGATCCAGAGCGCCCTCGTAGCGCTTGCCGTTGATAAAGAATGTCGGCGTCCCGGCAACGCCGCTGCGCATGCCTCCCATGAAGTCTCGCTTGACTCTCGGCCGGTAGCGGCGCGCCTCCACGTCAACGGAAAATTGCGCGATATCGAGCTTGAGTTTCACCGCGAGTTGATGCAGCAGATCGGAGCCCAATTCGGATTGTTGCTGAAGAATGCCATCGTGCATCTCCCAAAATTTTCCCTGCGCGCCCGCCGCCTCCGCCGCTTCCGCAGCATGCTGCGAATAGGGATGCATCTCGAGCAGCGGCATGTGCCGGAACACGAGGCGCAATTGCGTGCCCATGGCTTTCGCAATCGCCTTGATCATGGGATTCATGTCCGCGCAATAAGGGCATTGATAATCGCCGTACTCCACCAATGTCACCGGCGCATCCTCCGGCCCCTGCGAGTGGTCGCTCTTGCCGACTGCTACCGAGAGATTCATCGGAGCAGGGCCTCGCAGTCGGCGTCCTTCGCCTTGCCGGGATCCATGAGAACCAATTTGGAATCTTGCGCCTGAACGCCGACCGAGGGGGATTTGAGCGTGCCGTGGATCACGATCGGCGAGCGCAACTGAAAAAATCGCACATGCTTCGGATAGCCCCGCAAGATCAGGTCCAAGGTCTCGGTCTCGAGACGCACAAATCCTTCACCGGTGATCAGCACGGGCGCGGTGTCGAGCACCAAGCTCTTTGCCGTCAGCGTGCCGTCATGCGCTTGAAAACTCGCGATCCCGCAACGAACCGGCACCTCTTTTTTGTCCTTGGCGATCAGCAGCCCCAAGCCTCGAAGGTCGATGCCCGTGAGTTCCGCCAGGGAACTTCGGACCATGCCGTCCGGCAAGCTCGCCGCCAGCGTGCCATCCGCGCTGGCCGCAGCGTCATGCAGGGATTTTCCGCGGCCCGTGAGGTTGATCCGAACCGCCAACGCACCTTCGATGGCCGGCGGTCCGGCTTTTTTGCGCGGAATTTGTGCCAGTTGCATATCATCGATTCTAGCTTCTAAGTGAACGGCGGGAATGTCTTTGCGCGTGTCGATCTGGATCTCGCCGCTGAGCTTGCCGCCGAGTATTTCCCCGGACAGCGGCGCGATGCTCACTTCGCCGTGATCGTTGCTGAACTTGACGGCGAAACCATTCACAGCCATGCGTGTCCCTTCGACACGCTCGGCGTGATATCGCACAGCGGCCCTGCCGCGGCGCAAGATAGTCGGATCGGGTGCGGCACGGGACAAGAGCAATTCGGTCGATGGCGGTTCAGGATCGCGGCCGGCGGCGCGCAGACCCACGTCGGCGAGGCGAAAAAGTTGAGATTCCAACTCGCCATCAACGTTGAATTGGCCCTTGGCCGAGTCTGTCGACACCGATCCGCGCAAATCGCTCTGCCCGCTCTTGACCAATAAATCGGTGAACGAGGACGTATAGCCCCGCCGCGCCATGTTTCCCGTCAAACGATACACGCCGGTATCGATCAGCCTCGTGCCGGTCAGATACTGCATATCCCTAAGATCGGCTCCCGAGGCTTCGAAGGTCGCGTCATAGGAACGCACGTCGAAAGCATGCAGCAAAAAACCGTCCGCAAGCAAACGCGAGCCGCTGGAGCGTTCACTGAAAGTAAAAGCGTAATGCCGGCCGCGGCTCGCGGTCCGTAAAGGATCGGCGCTGAGTTCGAAAGTGACCGGCTTGCCATTCAGCCGCCCTTTGCCCTCGATTCGCAGCGGCGGCGCCCCGCTTGAGCCCACGGCATCGCGCGCGGAGACGGTGCCCTCGAATTGCCGGTGCTTTTGCGCATCCTCGAGCAGCACATGCGCGTCCATCATGGACAAGGAGCGGATCAAGATAAGTGTGCCGGGAGTGCCATGGTCGGGATTCTTGAGCTGCCAATTGGCGTGGCCTATGGCATCGCGAAACAAGTGCAGCGTTGCATGGTCGATCTGCAGCCGATCGACGGTCAATTCCTGCCCCAGCCGCGGCGCGGCGAACACGACCGTAATTTTGCCCGCTTCCACGGCATTGCCGGGCGGCGTCCATTTCGGGCTGCCGATGGTGACGCGTTCCCCCACCAAGCGAGGATTGCGGGCGAAAATATGCAAGCTCAAGGGGCCGTCCACTTGAATAGGCCGGTCCAGATGCGCCGCAAGTACTTTGAGTAGCGGCCCCCGAAGATACCCTGCATCCAAGGCGACGGCGGCTAAAACCACCAGGGCGGCCGACACCAACAGCGTCAAGCCGGCCCAAATCAACCCGCGGCGCAGCCTAGGATGGGCATTCATGCCCCATTAACGCATGAATTGGGCCCCGAAGAGGCCGCTGCCGTGGCGCTCTGCGGGCCACGAGACAGTCCCCACATTTGGTGGCATAATGGCACTGAAACGTAGATTCGGCGTGTTCACCAGACGCGCCCATACCATGGCGAACCACCGGGGAAGGTTAACGACTATGAAGAAGACTCGTACATCGGCCGCAGCGGCGGCATTGATTGCGGTCGCAGGGCTAAGCTACATCGGCGTCAGCGGTGCGACCGCAACGACGGCTGCAAAAGCACCTGCTGAGGTTGCGTTGCCTGTATCAGTCGATGACTTCCGGCTGTCGGATCAAAATCTGCATTCCCATGAGTTGCGTCAACTCGGCGATGCCAGCGCGGTGGTACTCATCACGCAGGCGAACAACTGTCCGGTAAGCCGCAATACCAGCGCCGCAGTAAAGGCTTTGCAAGAGCAATACTCGTCCAAGGGCGTCGAGATTTTCATGCTGAACTCCACGCCGTCGGACAAGCGCGAGGCGATCGTCGCGGAGGCACAAGCCTACGGCTACAACCTCCCGATCCTCATGGACACCAATCAGTTGGTAGGTGAGCAACTGGGTGTGACCCGGACCGCCGAAGCCATCGTCATCGATCCGAAGACCTGGAAAATCATGTATCGGGGCCCGATCGACGACAAGGTCACCTACGAGCGTCAGAAGGCCGCTGCGGACCATACTTGGGCCAAGGATGCATTGGACGCGATGCTCGCCGGCAAGCCCGTCGCGGTGGCTCGGGTCGAACCGGTCGGATGCATCACTGACTTCCCCGAGCGCGCGAAGATGGCCACCAGCAAAGTGACCTATGTCAAGAACATTGCGCCGATGTTCGAGGACAAGTGCGTATCGTGCCATGAGCCTGGTGGCATTGGTCCCATGCCCTTTACGAAGTTCGAAGAGATTAAGCCGTTTACGCCCATGATTCGCGAAATGATCCGTACACAGCGCATGCCGCCGTGGCGCGCCGATCCTACGGTCGGACATTTCCTCGGCGATCGCAGCTTGTCTGCCACTCAGATCAAGACGCTGGTGCATTGGGTTGAAGACGGCGCGCCGCGCGGCACGGGCGCCGATCCGCTGGCGGCCAAGACGTGGAAGGCACCGGAATGGCCGCTCGGCAAGCCTGATTTGGTCTTGGACATTCCTGCGTACACGATCCCCGCTAACGGCATTGTCGATTATCAGCGCCCCTACGTGATCAATCCATTGAAGGAAGGCAAGTGGCTGCGCGCCTCGACCATCAAGGTTGTGAATCGCCAAACGGTGCATCACATTCTTACCGGTTACCTGGCCGAAGTGCCCAAACCCGGCGAGGTTGCGAATGAAAGCAAGTGGGGAACGTCCTTGGGAGGTTACGCCGTAGGCGCCGAATCCTTTGTCGAGCCGGCCAACACCGGCGCGTACATCCCGCCCGGCGGGGCTGTGGGCTTCCAAGTTCACTACACACCCTTCGGCCAGCAAGTCACGGAGCACTCGCAGATCGCCCTGTACTTCTACAAGGACAAGCCGAAGTACGTGATGCGCAACTCGGTGGTCTTGAATGCGAACATCGTCCTTCCTGCGAACCAGGAAAGCATCGAGCGTCAGGCGTACCTCGATGTTCCGAAGGACATGATGCTTTACGGTGCGTTCCCGCACGCCCACTACCGCGGCGCGTCCTCGAAATTCTTTCTGATAGAGCCGGACGGCAAGAAGACCCTCTTGGTCGCGTTGCCGCACTATGACTTCAACTGGCAGCGTGAGTACAACTTCGTTCAGCCGGTCAAGGTGCCGGCGGGATCGAAACTGCTCGCCGTCTACACCTACGACAACTCTGTGCGTAATCCGGCAAATCCGGATCACAATCGCGTCGTCCCCTGGGGTGACCAGTCTTTTGACGAGATGCTCTACACCGCATTCCATTACGAGTGGGTCGGAGAGACCTCCGACAAGATGGACAGCTACAAAGCCTACGACAAGGAGCTGAACGACAATCGCTTGTTCGGCATGCTGGACACTAAAATGAACGGCAAGCTGGACATGTCGGAAATGACCGGACCGATCGGCAAGCAGTTCGCGGATGCTTTCGCCAAGATCGACACCGATCATGACGGCTTCATCGAGCCGAAGGAATTGGCGGCGGCCCAAGGCGCCGCGATGAAGCGTCGCCAGCAGGCTTCGCAGCAGCAGCAAGACCAGCCGGCACAAGCCGCACCGGAGAAGTCCGGAGGCGGAGGCGGCCAGTAGCACTCTCGTGGCGGCCCGTGTTGTCTACCTTTGATTCGTTGAAGGGATTCGCACGGGCCGCCTCAATCGTGTCGATTGGGGTCGGCATCGGCGTCGCTCCCCTTTCCCATGCGACGGGGCTTGGCCGCGTCAACGTCGGGTCGGAAGCGCCGCAGTTCACTGCCAAGGGCGCCGACGGCAAGCCGCACAGCCTGCGAGAGTATGCGGGCAAGTTGGTGGTCTTGGAATGGACCAGCCCGGTCTGCCCTTTTACAGCCGTCAAGTACAAAAGCGGAGCCATGCAAGCTTTACAGCGCTATGCAGCCTCGCGGCAAATCGTATGGCTTTCCATCGATACGGCCGCGCGCGACAAGGCGGGATACCTGACGCCCGTTGCGGCCCGCGCGCGCATCGCGCAAACGCACGCCACGGTCACCGCATTTTTGTTCGATGTCGACGGCAACATCGCGCGCAGCTATGGCGCCAAGACAACGCCGAGTTTTTTCGTCGTCAATCGCGACGGTAAACTCGCCTACGAGGGCGCCATGGACGACCAAGTTTTCGCAGACGACGCGGCGGGACACGAATACGTGAAATCCGCTCTCGATGACTTGGTCGCCGGGCGGCGCGTACAAAACGCCGAAACCCAGCCTCAGGGCTGCGCCGTAGAATATTAACGCGATGCGACTGGTCAGCAAAAGCGCCGGCTCCGCGCGCCGCATCGATACGGCGGGCAAATCGCGCCGTGAGCAGCTGCTGGATCAAGCGGCTCGGGAACTCAATTCCAAAGGCATCTCGATGACCTCCTTGACGGATGTCGCGGACAAGCTCGGTTTCTCGCGCGCGTCGCTGTACTACTACGTGGAGGATCGGGAAGACCTGATGTTCCAGGTGTATTTGCGCTCCTCCGAAATCATGGCGCGGCGCCTGGAGGAGGCTGCGCGGTCCGGCCGAGGCACGCTTCAAGTGCTGGGCGACTTCATCTCCAGCACCCTGGACCCGGCTGAACCGGAGCTTGCTGCCTTGAGCGAAATTGGCTTGCTTGACCAAGCGGCGCGCGAAACTGTGCTGGGGATATTCGAAGGGGTCGTTGCGCGGCTCGCCAGCCTGCTCGAGGCGGGCGCCAAGGCTGGACGCATTCGCTGCTGCGATTTTGAGATCGTGGCGCGCACCATCATCAGCATCATCCACTCGATCCCCCTGAATTCGCCGCTGGCGGAAGCCTTGCGTGTCAGCCGGCACGACATTGTCGCCGCAGCCAAGGACATCCTGGCGAACGGCTGGGGCGCGGATCGCGCCCGTGAAGTGAATCCGCCGCCCATCGATTTCGCGCCGCTGCTGGCGCAATCCGGCGGCCTATTCGACCGCGGCGCGCAATTCGACGCGAAGCGCGAAAAGATTCTCGCGGCAGCTTCGCAGCTGTTCAATCGGCGGGGTGTCGATACGACCTCGCTCGATGATATCGCCGCCACGGTGGGCGCCACGAAGCGAACGCTCTATCATTATATCGGCGACAAGCAAACCATACTCTCAGCCTGTTACGCCAGGACCCATCGGATCTTTTCCTTCATCCGCGAGCAGGCCGCCGCGCAAGGAGGCTCCGCGATCGAAACGCTGATCGCGGTGCTGCGCGCGAATTCGATCTCTCATCAGCGCGACGACATTGAGCCGCTGCGGCCGTCGACGGGCTACGATTCCTTGAGCGAAGCGGAAAAGATCCTCGCCACCGAGCGCGGCAGAGAATTGGTGCAGGCCTATCGCGCACTGTGCCGGGAGGCGCACAACGAGCGTTCCATGCGCGACGTAAACCGCGATTGCCTGTTGCTATTCATGCGCGGTGCCGGCAGCTGGCTCGCGAAAGGCCTGGTTCGCGGCGATGATCAGCGCCAGACGCAGATCGCCGCGGAGATCGCCGATCTATTGCGCGTCGGACTCAATCCTATTCAAGTCATTTCGCGCTGATCACGATGAATTCGACCGCCGGCGGCGGCAGCGCGGATTGCAGGCGGATACTCGGGCCCGTTTCGATGCGCTGATCCTGCAGCGCAAAGTTATTCGAGTCGCTGATTCGATAGCGCTTCACCTGATACTTACCCGGCGTCGGCAGGCTGACCGTGGCGTCGTAGCCGCCATTGTTCGAATATTGCAGCGTGCGGCGCTCCGGCAGCGCGGTGTCCCGTTTGTCACGCGGGTGCGGATACTTCGAGGCGACCTGATAGTTGCCGATGAGGATTTGAACGAGGCGATTGTCCCTGGAGCGCCCGGCCACGACCGCGAAACCTGAATCGTCACCGCCGCTGCTTGGAATCAGCACCGGGGTGTCCTTCAGCGCGCCGAAGGCCCCGAGCGCAGATTCAACCGCATCCGCCGTACTGTTGCCCGGCCGACCCGGCGCGGCGGCGCGGCGATAGGCCTGCGCATCGATGGGGCCTCCCAACATATAGATCAGCGAGCTCACCGCAAACGCTGCGCGCGCGGCGTTCGACACATCCAGTTCGGCCGGATCCGAGTTCCATTCGCCCAAGAGGTTCTTGGTGGAACCGAAACCGCGTGCATCCAGAATGGTGCGAAGTTGCCGCGCGATCGTCACGAAGACGTATGGGTCGTTCGAGTCCACGGCATAACAGTGCCAGGAAAAGAAATTTAGCGGCAGGCGATTCAAGCGCACGAAGTCGATGAATTTTTCGCGGTAGTCGCCCTCGATTCCGGGCTCGGAAAGCCCCGGGCCGCCGACCTGAGCGGCCGGATCGGCCGCTTGAATGGCCAGGGCCGTCTTTTCGTACAAACGGTAGTAGTCCGCCGCAGTGCCGCTCCAAGATTGCTGGGAGTCCGGCGCGTTCCAGACCTGCCAATAGCGAATACCGTAGCGAAACCCCTTGGCCCACTTCGCGTTATAGTGCAGCACCACATGCCGCACGATCTGCGCCCATTTATCCGGGTCCGAGGGCGGCTCGGCCCCGGCGCCGGCACTGCGCCCGATTCGAAACAGCGGCTCCGCGCCGCTTGATTTGATGGAAGCCAGCAGTCGATCGGCAGCCGCAAAATTGTAACTTTTGGGGTTTTCCGCATCGGCGCGCATATCCGGGAAAATCGCGTCGATGTCTCCGGCTCCGGTTCTATCCGGAACGCGCACCAGGTCGATGCGCGCCATCTTATAGAACGCCGAACTCTGTGCATCCTCGGCCTGCACCCCGTTGAACGGACGCAGCACTCCGACCGTCAGGCTCGCATCGATGGAGATTTGGCGCGCGCCCGGCTCGTCTCCCCACGCACTCGCCGCCCCTATCGCCATGACTAGCGCCGCGAGACGCGCTGAAATCGCGTTCATCTACAAGCCTTGGCTTCGCTACACCGGCACCAGCGCGAGAACACGCAACGGACTCCCGGAGCCGTTCACAATTTTGAGCGGCGGCGCGATGACCACGGCGCCCGTCGGCGGCAGCTGATCCAAGTTGGTCAGGCTCGCCAGACCGAAACGATTGGCGCCGTGCATGATGGTGTGGCACGGGAACATCGGGTTGAAAGTGTGCGCCTGGCCCGCGTCGGTGCCCACGGTCTCCACGCCCACACCCAAGATGTCGCGTTCGCGTGCCAGAAACGGCACGCATTCCGGATGAAAGCCGGGTGTGTGCGAACCGTCGGCGCCGAAATTGAGGAACGAATCACCGGGACGTTTCGACCAGTCGGTGCGAACCAGCACCCACGCACGGCTGGGGATGCGGCCGTGCCGGCTCTCCCATTGCTCCACGATGCTCTGCGTGAGCAGAAAGTCGGCGCTGCTGCGCACCTGAGGCGACACGTCGATGACGCAAGCCGGTCCGATGAAACGCTCCACGGGGATGTTGTGGGTCGCGTTGTCCGGATAGTCCTTGCCCGTCACCCAATGAATCGGCGCGTCGAAATGCGTTCCGGTGTGCTCACCGCAGCTGATGTTGTTCCAATACCATGCGGGACCGCGCGCGTCGTAGCGCGAAATCTCCTCCAAGGCAAAGGGCTTTGAGGGGGCGAATTGTTCCGGCAAGCGGATCGTCTGAGTGGCTGCTTCCAAAGGCACCGTCAGATCGACGACGCGAATGCCGCCGCGCAGGATGCCATCGACCAGGGTGGAAAGGGTCTGTGAGTGGGTGGCCATAGTGCTCTAATAATTGATGGAGGGGTTGTCCCCGGGATAGATGACCCCGACGATATCAAATCCGCCAGGCGTTGTGCATTGAACCGAATGTACTTGCTTGCGCGGCAAAAACAGCACATCCCCGCCGACCACCGAAGTCTTGGTGCTTTCGGTCCAGACGACGCCTTCTCCATTGAGAAAGATCAGCGCCTCCTCGTACAAGTGCCGATGGGGCTCGGCCTTGGACAGCGGAATGTTGCCGATGAATTGCGTGACCACCGTCGAGCCGTGCTCGCGATTGACCAGCATCTGGTAGTAGCGCTCGGCCATTTTGTGCCGCTGCGAGGGGTCAATCGACGCGACCCGATCGCGAAACTGCGACTCGAAACTCGCCGGCATCGCGTCGATCAGGACCAGGTCCTCGCTGCCCGGACCATTTGAAACGAACAACTTCAGCGGCGCCGCGCACCGGTTGTGCACGCGATACGCTTCGGCAGGGCGCACATAGATGCCGGTCAACGGCTCCGCCGCGAAGCGTCGCCCGCCGATCTCGATGTCGCCGCTCCCCTCGGTCACGAACAGTACGGTATGACGCCCGTCGGCTGCGATCACCGGCGAGCTACCGGCCGCGACCTCAGCGTAGAACTGCGATTGAAATAACGCGCCCAGCGTCGGCGTGACGACCTGGCAGTAGCGCATCGCGCCGCGGGCGCGCAGCGGCGCCCGTGCGGTGGAAAAGACATAGCACTGCCCGTCCAACCGTACGATCGGTCCCGCGCCCGCCTCTAGCAACGATACTTTTTGGTTTTCAGGGCTGTCGGGATCGTCCGTGAGATAACCGCCTGGCAAGTTGCTGTGGGCGCCATCGCAGAACGGTCCGGTGCCGGTGTGCTTGCAGCCGCAAAAAATGACGTCCTCATCGCGCTCCGCTTTGAAAGTGATCGGCAAAAAATCGCTTCCCGCATGCGAGCCGTCGCAGAAGGGCTGCGTCTTGGAGCGTCCGCAGGCGCACCATAGATAACGTTTCCCCGCCTTGACCTCATAGTAGTAGCCCTTGCGATTGGCAATGAGCGGCGCTGTCTTGCCGCTCATGGTGTCTCCGGCAGCGCATGAGCGGTGTTGTCGGTATCCAAGGGTTCGTGCCCGTGCATCAGAATGTGTCGATCCAGGTATAAATATTGGAGCGCAGCCAAGCTTACGCCTGGGAACGGCTGTGCCGTGAAAAGCTTTGGGTCATTCCATTTTTTCGACCAGTCAAGCCCCCCGCAGAGACCCATCAGTGCGGCGACGCTGAAGCCAGACGACAAGCCGGCGCATGCTTAGGATCGGCCTCGCATGTTGCGGCTCAAGCGCCGGATCAAATTGAAGGCCGCTTCGACTGCCGAGGGAGAAAAACCTTCCAACAGCCGCTGCTCGCGCCGCCTGACGACAATATTCAGCGAGTTGAACAGCGCCCGACCCTTGTCTGTGAGGTAGACCTCGACGCAACGTGCATCGTCCCGCCGCAGGACGCGGCGGACATAATTTTCATTTTCCATCCGCATCAGGGCGCGGCTGAGCGCCGACTGCTGCACCATCGCGCGATCGATGATCTCATTGATGGTGATGCCATCACCCATGGCGAGCACCGCCAGGATGCGCCAGCGGGTGACATTGATGCCCTCACGCCGCAGTTTTTCGATCAGGTCCGCGTTGAGTTGATAGGCCAGCCGCGCGATCAGATGCGGCAAGAAGTCGCCAAAAAGCTCATGATTTGCCGATTTCTGCGGGGCGCCCGGAATTGCAGCGGCTGCTTTTTTCTTGGTTCGCGTCATGCTCTTTAAAAGGGGCTGTGACCGGCGAGGATCGCGCTCAATTTTTCGCTGTCGATGTTACCACCCGAGACGATGCAGACCACATTGCCCTTGAGCGCCCGTGCACCGAGGGCCGCGGCCACCGACACCGCGCCGGCGGCCTCCGCGATGACGTGGTGCCGGCCGGCGAGCAGGCGTATCGCCTCGGCGATCTGTGCAAATGATGCGCACTCCGCTTGATCCGCCACCGCGCGTAGCAGAGGCCACATTTCCGCGAGTACCGTGGTGCTGCCCATGCCGTCGACGAAGCTCTGCCGGTGGGGAACCACGACGGGCCCGCCCTGCCGCAACGCGCCTGCGGCCGGCTGGGCCGCTTCCGATTCGGCTACGATGATTCGCGTTGCCGGCCGAAGCCGCCGCATCACGGAACCGATGCCGCAAATCAGGCCGCCGCCGCCGAAGGGTACGACCACCGCATCGCAGCCCGGCAGATCTTCAAGAATCTCCGTGGCAATCGTCGCATTGCCCGCCAGCACGCCGGGCTCGGCGACCGGATGGACGAATATTCCGTCCTCGCCGGGGCAAGCTCGACTGGTGAGAACCGTCCACCATTCGTCGAAGGAGCGCCGTAGTACCTTCGCTCCAAGTTCGGCCAAGGCCTTGACCTTGGTTTCGGCGGCGCCGCTCGGAACGACCACTGTCGCCGGTACGCCCATTGCGCGCGCCGCAAAAGCCAGGCCCTGGCCGAAGTTGCCGGCGCTTGCCGTCAACACGCCCCGCTCCAGTCGCGCAGCATCCAGGGTCTTCAATACATTCACGGCGGCCCGGATCTTGAACGAGCCCCAGGGCTGTAGATTTTCAAGCTTGAGGTAGAAATTGCAGCCCGGTTGCTCGACGTGCAGTCGCAGCAGCGGCGTGCGCAGCGCAAAGGGCCGAATATTGTCGCGCGCAGCGGCAACCTGCGCCGCGCTCGGCAGCGACAAGACGCTAGAAGTCAATGATTTGCCCGACGCCGGCGGCGCGCGCCTTCTCGAGCACATGATGTGCCGCCGCCAAATCCTGCGGCGCGATGCCGAGGGATTTATACAGCGTCATATCGAGGGGTGAGCAACGGCCGGCCTTCGAGCCGTTGGCCACCTCACCGATCTCACCGAGAATATGTTCCGCCGTGATGGCACCCGCACGCAGCGCGCGCAAATACTCGCCGCCCTCATTCACCGTGGAGTTGCGGCAGTCGACGAAGAACCGGGTTTTCACGACGGCCGGCGTATCGATTTCCGCGGCTGCCGCAACGCTCGAGCCCACGAGGTTCAAATGCACGCCCGGGCTCAGCCACTCGCCCTGCAGTATGGGTTCACGGGCCTTGGTCGTGGTGCAAATGATGTCCGCCCCGGCTATCGCCTCGCGAACGGTGGCGGATGTTTCGACCCAGATGCGATGTTTGGCCCCTTCCGCTTTTGCGAACAGCCTGGCTTTGGCGCGGTCTCGAGCCCAAATGCGAATGCGGTGCAGCGGCCGTACGCTCAGCATTGCCTCAAGATGGCTGCGGGCCTGCTCGCCGGCGCCCAACAGCGCCAAGTCGCCGGCGTCTTCCCGCGCCAGCAAACGCGTGGCAAGCCCGCTCGCGGCAGCGGTGCGAATCGCGGTGATTTCTGCCGCGTCGAGCAGCGCCACCGGCTGGCCGTGCTCGGCTTCGAACAGAAGCACCAAACCCAGATGCGACGAATATTGCGGCGGCTTGTTGCGCGGAATGAGGCTCACGAGCTTGACGCCGAAGCACTCCGGCTCGGCAAGATACCCCGGCATCATGCCCATCATGCCGCGATCGCCCGGCATCGCCAGAATCGATCGCAACGGCAACACCACCCTTCCTTCGGAGACGGCGATCATGGTCCGCTGCATCAGATCGATGCACTCGCCCATCGGCAGCAATTGGCGCACTTCGGCGCCGCGCAATACGCGAATTTCCATTCAACGGGGCCCGAGGGATGCGCGCAGCTCTTGCATTGCCGCTACGAAGGACTCGACGTCGTCTTCATTGTTGTAAAAATGAAAGCTGGCTCGGACATTGTCGTCGCGATGGGAAGTTACGATGTCATGCTTCATCAGCTCCGCGCAAAGCCGTGCGCTGTCGCGCGATGGCACCGCAACGGTGACCCCGCGCCGATCGTCCTGGGCCGGCGTGATGCTCGGCCAACCGATCTCTTCCAGCCTCGCCATGCAGCGGCGCGTCAGCGCGTAGTTGCGTTTTTCGATGGCCGGCGTACCGACCTTCAGCAGCATCTTTAGCCCCGCCTCGGCGGCATAGCAGTTGACGACGGGCGGCGTGCCGGCTTCGAAGCGGCGCGCATTGGGCGCGGGACGATTCGCGGTAATGTCCATCGCGGTAATATTCGCCTGCGCAAACCAGCCGCTGTTCGTGGGCACCAGCGAGCGCACGCAAGAGTCCTTTGCATAAAGAAAGCCAATCCCCGCGGTCCCCAGCAAATACTTGAGCATGCCGCCGGCCGCGAAGTCCACGTCCAACGCCTTGACATCGATGTCGAGCGAGCCCACGGACTGATAGCAGTCCAGCAACACCATGGCGCCTTTGGCGCGTGCGAGGCGCACGATCCCGGGAATGTCGAGTTTCGCGCCGTTACGGAAACACACGTGGGTGATCGCCACAAGCAACGTTTGCTCGTCGATGGCTTTCGCAAACATCTCCGCCGGGATATAGCCGTCGGCGGCGCGCGGCACATGCACGACTTTCGCGCCGCGCGGCTCTTGCGCGTGCCAGATCTGCGCGTTGGTGGGAAACTCGAAATCACTGATTACAACCTTGTTGCGCGCGCCGGTGAACTGCAGCGCGCTCGCCAGGGCGTTCAGCCCGGCGGAAACGGAGGCAGTCACGGCAATCTCATCGGGCGAAGCGTGCAGCAGCGTCGCCGTCAAATTGCGCACCGACTCGTTTTTCATGACCCAAACGTCCCAATTCGCACCCACCAACAGCCGATCTTCCATGTAGGCGTCGAACGCGGCCCGCACCTCGTTCGCAAGAGCGCAATAGGACCCGCTGTTAAGATAGGTCTTTCGCTGCAGAACCGGGAATTCCTTGCGCAGCGCCTCGAAATTGTGTTCCATGTTTGACGGTTCCTGTAGCAACGGCGAATTATATGCACAGTCATATAAACATGCAATTATGCGCAGCGCGCGCCGCGGTGCGGGAATGCAAGGGCATGGCTTGTTCGACGAAGTAAAATCGGTTGGGCTCTCACAAATCGCAGCCGCGCGCGCACGTCTCGATGGCTTGAGCCTGCTGACTCCACTGGTCGGTTGCGAGATCGCGCCGCCGGGTAAGATCCTACGGCTAAAGCTGGAGAACCTGCAGCAGATCGGCTCGTTCAAGACGCGGCCGATTGCAAACGCGGTGCTCTCGAAGAATCGCGCTGAACTGAGCGCGGGAATTTACACGACGAGTACCGGCAACAGCGCCCTCGGCGTCGCTTGGATGGCGCACCGCTTAGGGGTAAGCGCCACTGCCGTCGTCCCGACCAACGCGCCGGAAGCGAAGCTCGAAAAACTACGACGCCTGGGCACGCGCATCGAAACACGCTCCCCTCAGGCGTGGTGGCGCGCAATCGAGACCGGGACGCTCGAGGATCAAGTCGGCGTTTACATTGACGCCGTGCGGGATCCCGCCGCGCTCGCGGGCGATGCCACCCTTGGCGTTGAAATCCTTGAACAGTGGCCGGAAGTTGAAGCGATTCTCATCCCCTTCGGCGGCGGCGGACTCGCCTGCGGCATCGGGTGTGCGGTGCGCGCGCTCAACCCTAGCGTGAAGATCATCGCCTGCGAGCTTGCCGGCGCGCACCCGCTGCAGTCCGCATTCGCAGCGGGCCGTCCGGTACTGACTGCTCACGATGCGGGCTTCGTCAGCGGCATTGGCTTCGGCCAAGTCCTCCCGGAAATGTGGCCGCTTGCGCGTGCCATGATCGATGAGGTCGTCACGGTGTCGCTCGCTCAGGTCGCCCAAGCCATCAAATGGCTCGCAGAGAACAATCGCATCGTGGCGGAAGGCGCCGGAGCCGTGTCGGTTGCCGCGGCGTTGGCCGGACAGTATTCATCGTCGAAGATTTGCGCCGTCATTTCCGGCGGAAACATCGACAGCGATGTGTTCGCCTCAATTCTGCAAGGACACGTCCCCGGCCAGCCTGCGCGCGCGCATGATGAAGTAGCCCACCGACACCAGGACTAGCCAAGGGACGCCTACGACCCAGGAGATACGCCAAATCTCCCGGTCCAAACCCATGGTCACCAATATTGCCACGAGCAAAGCAAGGCCGACGAGTTGCACAATCGGGAATCCCGGCGTGCGCACCGGCAAATCCGCCAGTTTATGCCTCCGCCTGAAGCTCAAGTGACTCAAGAGAATGATGATCCATACGATCATGGCATCGAACAGCGCCACGCCAAATAAATAGCCGTAGGCCTTCGGCGTCAGCTTGGAAAGTCCCGCGGCCGCGAGAATGCATGCACCGGACACCAAAATTGCTGCAATCGGGGTGCCATTCTTGCCGAGCCGGCCGAGAAATTTCGGCGCGAATCCGCCGCGCGACAGGGAGAACAACATCCGCGAGCACAGATAGACATTGGTGTTCATGCTCGACAGCGCGGCGCTCAAAACCACGAAGTTCATGATCCCGGCGGCATGGCGAATGCCCGAGTGGGCAAAGATGCGCACGAACGGGCTTTGCGTCACGACCGTCGCGCCGGTTTCGGTCCAGGGAACAAAGGTGACGACGATGGTCAGCGCGAGGATGTAGAACAGGAATAAACGCAGCGCCATGCTGCGCAGCGCCCGCGGGATCGTGCGCACCGGATCCTTGGCTTCGCCGGAGGTCACTGCGATGACCTCGATGCCGTTGAACGACAAGACCCCGAGGATTACCGCCATCCAGACGCCGCCGAATCCGTTGGGCATGAAGCCGCCCGGAAGCCCGGTGAGATTGTGAAATCCAACCGGCTCGGCCCATAAGCCGAAAATGGTTGCTATCCCTAAGATGATGAAGATGACGATCGCCACCACTTTTATCAGCGCAAACCAATACTCGATGGACCCAAAATTATTGACCGAGCGCGAATTGAAGTAGAGCAATACGCATGCGAAGCCGAGCGACCAGATCCATACAGGAGTGCCGGGAAAATAGAACGTCATGTACAAGCCGGCCGCCACCGCCTCGGCGCCCACCGCAATGACTTGCGCCATCCAGTAGGAGTAACGCGTGATGATTCCCGCCCACGGGTTCAGGTAGATCTCGGCGTAGGTACCGAAGGACCCGGCGGTCGGGTGCATCACCGCCATCTCAGACAGGCTGAGCACGATCGCGGCTGCCGCGATCGCCGCGATCGCGTAGCTTAAGATCACCGCGGGGCCTGCGTAACCGATGGCCTGGCCGCTGCCCAAGAACAGGCCTGTGCCGATGGCGCCGCCCAATCCAATCATGATGAGCTGCCGGCGGTTCAAGTCTTTGTGCAGGCCCGCCTCGCGGCTGGCGATTGCCGATGCGTCCAATCGCTCCCTCGCTTGCGGTGATATATTCGAGCTCATAAACAGTTTAGCACGCGAGTGATTACCCCTATGAACCGAGAATCAATCTATGCGGATATGGCCGGCGGAAAGAATCTGGATTACGAAACCTATTTGAACACGGCCGATCTGCTGGCGTGTCAGAAGCCGTTCGACAAGTTCTGCAACAAGGACGAGCTGCAATTCCAAATCGTGCATCAGGTGGAAGAATTGTGGATGAAGTTGATCGCCTACACGCTGCTCGATATCGACGAGTATATTGAGCAACAAAACGCCTTCCGTATCCTGACGCTATTCGAGCGTTGCAACCGCACCGTGCGGCTCATGACTGACCAGCTCGAGCTGCTCGAAACCATGTCGCCGAAGGAATATCAGGAAATCCGCCTGCAGCTTGGCAACGGCAGCGGCCAAGAATCGCCGGGGTTCCGCGTCTTGCTGAAAATCATTCCCAATATTTGGCGCACCTTCGACGCGGTTTACCTGAAGAGCCGCAACTTGACGGTCGAGCAGATCTACGATTCGCATTATGCGCACGACGATGTCTATGCCGTTGCCGAAGCGATGCTGAGCTTCGATGAGCAATTTCAGAAATTCAGGCAGTACCACATTCTGTTGATACAGCGCTCCATCGGCATGGGCGCGGCGTCGCTCAAGGGGCGATCCGTGGACCTGCTGCAGGCCGGCGCAAAGAACCGGTTCTTCGGGCCCCTGTGGGATATTCGCGCCGCGATGACGGATCGATGGGGCGGAAGCTATGGCCGGGTTCGCGACAGCATCAGCGCGCAACCGGAGCCCGGTTCTTAAGCGGCCTGATTGCGGCCCGATTTCTTTGCAAACTGCAGCTGCTGCTGCGCCTTTTGCAGGAGATCGGAGGGGTTGTCGGAGGCGCCCGGTGTGCTCGCGCACACTCCCACGCTGATGCTGATATAGCGCAGCACCGCGGAACGGGGATGATGAATTCGCAATTCCCGCACCCGTTCGGCCATGAGTTGGCCGACGCGCAGGGCTTGCTCGATGGACAGACCCGGCGCAAATGCGATCAGGCTGCCGCCGTCGATGCGCGCCGTGACATCGCTGGAGCGGCGCAGGCACGCTGACACGACGTGCGCTACGCGGCGGATGGTTGAATCGCCCGCCGCGCGGCCGAATGTAGTGTTGTAAAGATCAAAAGCGTCGATGTCCACGGCAAACACCGCAATGCTGCGTTGTTCGCGATGCGCCACGGCCCAATCGCGCTTCAACAATTCTTCGAGGTAGGGCAGCGTATACAGGCCCGTCAAACGGTCGTCGCGCACCGCGATGGCCGTAGGCTGGTGAGCACCGCTCAAGCTATCCTTGCCGACTTTGGGATCGATGCGCAAGCGCTCGCCGGCGTCGCGGTGGTGACCCGCATAATGCGTGACGCAGCCGTCAGGATGACGCAGCGGCAGCACCGTCATTTCGTTCCAAAACAGACTGCCGTCCTTGCGATAGTTGCGCAGCAACACCCGGCAGGTCTCTCCCCGGCTCAAGGCATCACGCAGCCGGTGGCGTCCATCCTGTTCTCGATCGTCCGCCTGCAGCAGACGCAGATTTCGCCCGATCAGGTCCGCCGACGTATATCCGGTCAGCGCCTCGAAAGCGGGGTTCACATAGATCACCGGGTGATCCGTACCCTGCGCATCGATCAAGACGACGCCCTCGGGCGAGCTCTCGACCAAGCGTCGAAATAGTCCCTGGTCAAACTCCGTCACGGCCGCCCTCCGTCAGCACCAAGGGGGGTGTTGCCGAAAGGCTTGCGATCATCATTACCGTTTGCTGCCACTGCCGGTCCGCTCCAAGATTTGCCGGGGCCTCACCACGTGCCCTCATTCGTACCACCCGGGCCTGCGAGGCCGGCGAGCCCAAATCCGGCCCGAAGTGATTGAGCACAGACTTTACCGCTTGTCTATCGTTGCAAATGGGGAGGACGTCGCAACCTGCAGCAAATGCCAGCTCCGCCCGCTCGATTACGCCCCCAAAGGCGGCGGCCCCCGCCATGGTGAGATCGTCGGCAAAGACACAGCCATGGAACCCCAACTCTCCCCGCAATACCCCGCTTATCCAGCGCCGGGAAAGGCTGGCCGGCAGCGGGTCCACGGCCGGAAACACCACGTGGGCGCCCATGACTCCGGCCAGGTTGTTCGCGATCAGCAGCCGATAGGGCCGGATATCGGGCTCCAAGTCCACGAAACCGCGCCGATCAATGGGCAATGCCACGTGGGAATCGGCGAAGACCGCGCCGTGACCCGGAAAATGCTTGGCCACCGCCGCCATGCCCGCTTCCCGCATCCCGGACATGTAGGCAACGGCCAGTGCCCCCACGGCGTCCGGATCCCGATGGAAAGCCCGATCGCCGATGATTTCGCTCACGCCATAGTCCAGGTCGACGCAGGGCGCAAAGCTAAAATCAACGCCCACCGCCCGCAGCTCGGTGGCCATCAACCAGCCGGCCGATTGGGCCAGGGACAGGCCCTCGCGGTGATCCTCGTCATACCGACGACCCAAGGAACGGACCGGGGGCAGGCGCGTAAAGCCATCGCGGAAGCGCTGCACCCGTCCTCCTTCATGGTCGACCGCGATCAAGAGCGACGGAGTGCGCACGGCACGGATGGCCGCCGTCAGGCTGGAAACCTGCGCCACGTCACGATAATTGCGGCTGAACAGAATGACGCTGCCCACCAACGGGTGCGAGAGCACCTCGATGTCCTCCGGCGTCAGCTCGGTGCCGGCGATGTCGAGCATCAACGGTCCCAAGCTCATGGGCGCCTCTCGAACACTGCGATCGATTCGACGTGCGTCGTATGCGGAAACATGTCCATCACCCCTGCTGCGGACAGCTCAAAGCCGTGCTCGGCAACCAGAATCTGCGCATCCCGCGCCAAACTCCCCGGATGACACGAAATATACACGACCCGCCGCGGACTCCAGCGAGACATGCAGCCGAGCAGCTCCGCGGCACCGGCGCGCGGCGGATCGAGCATCACCAGATCGTAATGCTCGATTGCCCAAGCGGCAAAGGCCTTCGGCTCGAACAGGTTCTCAACCCCAAAGGCCGCGTTTCCGATCCCGTTGCGCGAGGCATTGGCCCGCGCTTTGGATACCAGCGAGGCATCGCCCTCCACGCCCAAGACTTGCCGGACGCGGCGCGCCAACGGCAACGTGAAATTCCCCAATCCGCAGAACAGATCGAGAGCCGTGTCGCCCGGCTGCGGCTGCAAGAGCGCCATCGCCGCATCGACCATGGCGGAATTGATGTCGCGGTTCACTTGGATGAAATCGACGGGGCCAAACTCGATCACGATGCTGCCGCCGTCCACCGCGTAATCAAGCGGCGGGTAGTCATGCAGCGGCCGCACGCTGTCCAGGCCACCCGGTTGCAAAAAGATCTGCAGGCCGCGCTGCGCGCCGAATGCCGCCAGCTTTGCAAGATCCGTCGCGCTCGGAGACTCCAGGACCCGAAACACCAGCGCCGTCGCCCGATCGCCTGCGGCCACTTCGACCTGCGGCATTTTTTCCCGAATCGTGAGAGTTTCGGTCAGTGCCGCCAATTCCTGCGGCAGCTGCGCAAGCGGCGCCAGCAAAACGTCGCAGCGTTTGATATCGGCGATGTAGGGCTTTTCACGCTCGCGAAATCCCGCCAGCACCCGGCCCTTTTTGTGCACATACTTGATGCCTAAGCGCGCACGCCGCCGATACGCCCACGCCGGTCCACGTAAGGGGGCGAGAACACGGGTCGGTTGTACGTTACCGATACGCTGCAGGTTCTCCAGCAGTTGCCGCTGTTTGGCGGCCAGCTGCGCAGCCGGGGCAAAGTGCTGCAGGGAACAACCGCCGCAGATGCCGTAGTGAGGGCAACGGGGCACGGCGCGGTCGGGCGACGCGGCCAGTACTTCGACCACGGCGGCTTCATCCATTTGCCGGCGGCGCTTCAAGACACGAAAGCGCACACGCTCCGATGGCAGAGCCCCTTCGATGAACACGGCCTTGCCCTCGACGCGCGCGACGCCGCGGCCGTCGTGCGCGAGATCGACGATATCGGCTTCCTGAACCGAACTTACGTCTCGGGCCACGCTGCCGCGAATTCTTTGAGGTGTGGCGCGTTCGAGTCGCCCAGCAGCTTGCGCACACGGGCGAGCTCGTGCGCATGTTCCAGAGCGTTTAGGTGCCCGCGGATCAGCTGGAATCTCAGATAAATGAGATAGGTATTCAGCACATCGGTTTCACAGTAGTCGCGGATCCGGGCCAATCCGCCCTGCAAGTAGGCGCCCCACACCTCGGAGCCGTGCATCCCGAGTTTTCCGGGAAGTCCCAGCAGCGTGGCGATGTCCTGCAGGCTGGCCCTGCCGCGGCCCTGGAAGCCGGACAGGATGTCCATCAAGTCCATATGCCGCCAGTGAAAGCGGCTCAAGTAATTGCTGTACCTGAAACTCTGATCGCTGTCCCCCAATTCCCAGTAGCGCGCGGCGGACACACTGTGCAGCAGGCTGCGATAGTGCAGCACCGGCAGGTCGAAGCCGGCGCCGTTCCAGGAGACCAAGTCCGGGGTGTACTTGTCCAGGCCGTCGAAAAATCGCTCGATCAGGTCTTTCTCTGAGGAGGACTCATCGCCCAAACTCCACACTCTGAGCGATTCACGGGAGCGCATGACCACGGAAACCGCCACGATGCGCTGTTGCTCGTGAGACAGAAATTCACTGCCGGTCTCCTGTCGACGCTTGGTGAACATGATCTGCGCGACATGCTCGTCGGACAACTCGCGCAAACCGTACAGACGCCGGCCCAGATCCGTATCAGGGACCGTTTCAATGTCGAACACCAGGGTATTCAAGTCGCGGCACGCCGCATGAGAATGGCGACGGCAACCACCAATCCGGCCTCGTCGGTCAAGGTCACATGACCTTCGCCGATGCCCAAACCGTCGCGAACCTTGGCGCCGCGTTCGGAATAGACCACTTCGGGCTTGCCCCACGAGTTTTGCACGATGCCCACGTCGCGAATCCATACGCCGTGCGAAAATCCCGTGCCCATGCCTTTGACGATGGCTTCCTTGGCCGCAAAGCGCATGGCGAGAAATCGCACGGGACGCGCCGTGCGTTCGAGCTGCGCGCGCTCTTCCGGCAATAACAGGTGCCGGACGAATCGTTCGCCATGCTTCTTGAACACACGCTCGACCCGATCAACTTGCAGAACGTCGATGCCGATGCCGAAAATCATGCGCTCTTATGACCCCGCTCGCGCGCGGTACATCAGTTCCTTCATATCGCGCACCGCCTTGGCCAGCCCGTCGATGATCGATCGCGCGACGATCGAGTGCCCGATATTGAGTTCGATGATCTCAGGGATCGCGGCGACGGGCTCGACATTGTGATAGTTGAGCCCGTGGCCGGCATTGACCGTCAATCCCAACGAGGCGGCGAACTTCGCCGCGCTTCGCAACCGCTCAAATTCACGGGCGCGAGCGGCCCCAGATGCTTCCGCGTAGGCGCCGGTATGCAGTTCAATGACCGGAGCGCCCAGGCGGCGCGCCGACTCGATCTGTGTCTCGTCGGGATCGATGAACAGAGACACGCGGATTGCCGCGCCGGCCAGTGCGGCCACGGCGTCGCGCACGCGCGCGCTCTGACCCGCGACATTCAGTCCACCCTCGGTGGTGACCTCCTGGCGCGATTCCGGCACGAGGCAAACATCCTGCGGCTTCACGTTTTGTGCGATGCGCACCATTTCATCCGTCACCGCCATTTCAAGATTCATGCGGGTTTGCAGCGCCTCTCTCATCGCCACCACGTCGCGGTCCTGGATGTGGCGGCGGTCCTCGCGCAGATGCAGCGTTATGCTGTCGGCGCCCGCCTCCTCAGCGAGCAGGGCCGCGTACAAGGGGTCCGGATAGCGGGCGCGGCGTGCCTGGCGCAAGGTGGCCACGTGATCGATGTTGACGCCGAGCGCGATGCTGCCGTGGAGTTTGGGGTCGCTCACGAACCCTCCTGGGAGCCTGTCTGAGTATTCCGCGTGTTCTGCGGTTCGCGGTGACGCAGCGCCAGCATGACCTCACGAGACTTCAAGGTGCGGCCGTCGAGGCAAACATCGATGGCGGCGCGCAGCAGGCGCTTGGCGTCGCGCAAAGAGCGGGCATTCTCGAAACTCTCTGCCTGCAGATCGGCCAGGGACTGGCCGTAAACGGCACCCGGGGCCTCCGCCACGCATGGCTGCGCACCGCTTTGCAGCGCAAATCGATAGTACTTATCCTGTTGTACCGGGATGCCATCGCCGGTCTGCGTCAGTTCCAGGCCGTAACCCAACTCATTCAGCAAGCGCTTTTCGAAGCGACGCAGCGCCCGCTCTTCGAGCTCACCCTCGCACAGCGCCTGCACGCAGGAGGCATACAAGAAGAAAATCTCGGGGTGTGGATCGCGGCGCTCGGTCAGCTTCAACAGCAATTCGTTCAAGTAAAACCCGCTCATGAGCCGTTCCGGTGAAAGGCGGGTAATCTGCCCGTCGCTCTCCGCGGCCACCAAAGGACAGGCCTCCGAGGTGCCCGACCAGGAAACCAGGAGTCTTTGAAAGGGCCGCAGAACTCCCTTGAGCGATGATTTCGGGCCGTTGGCGCCGCGCGCGAACAGCGTGAGCCGTCCATGCTCAGCGGTGAACACCTCCACGATGCGGCTGGTGTCCCGATAAGCGTACTGGTGCAATACATAGGCTGGCGCCAGCCAAACGCGCCGCCCGGATGGCCGGCCCCTGCTCTTCACAACGTGTCGTACCCAAATTGGCGCAATGCCATTTCGCTGTCGGCCCAATTTTCCTTGACCTTGACCCAAAGCTCCAGATGGACGGAGCGTTGCCACAAGTCATTGAGCTCAATGCGCGCCAGGCGGCCGATTTCCTTCAAGCGCTCGCCGCCCTGGCCGATCACGATGGCCTTCTGTCCGGCGCGCTCAACCCAAATGACCGCGTTGATCATAATTCGATTGTCTTCATCCGCAAAGCGCTCGATCTGCACGTTGATGCCGTAAGGCAGTTCCTCGCGCAGCTTCAAAGTCAGCTTTTCACGCACGATTTCAGCGGCGTGAAACGGCTCGTCGCGATCGGTCAAAACGTCCGGGGCGAACAGCGGCGGGGATACCGGCAGGCGCGAGCCGACCAGATCGACCAAGCGATCGAGATTATCCGATTCCAGCGCCGAAACCGGAATGATTCCCGAGGCCGGTACGCGCGTCGTCATTTCTTCGAGGAACGGCAGCAGTTGATCCTTGGGATAAACGCGATCGACTTTATTGACCACCAGGAACAACGGTTGTTTCAGGCCTCGCACCCGCTCCCACACCCACAGGTCTTCCTCGGTGAAGCGCATCGCTTCAATCACGAACAACACGACGTCGGCATCTTGCGATGAGGAGATCGCGACGCGATTCATGTATTGATTCATGACCCGGCGCGTCGACTCGTGCAGGCCCGGCGTATCGACCAATACCAGTTGCGCCTCGGGGCGATTGACCAAGCCGAGGATCCGGTGCCGGGTGGTCTGCGGTTTCGCGGTCACAATGGTCACTTTGCGGCCGACCAGTGCATTCACCAGCGTCGATTTGCCGACATTGGGGCGGCCGACGATGGCAACGTGCCCGGCGCGAAAATTAGGCTCGCTCATGCAGTGCGTATTTCAGCGGGCAGCAGGTCGATGACTTTCGCCGCGGCCAATTGTTCCGCGCGGCGCCGGCTAGCGCCCTCAGCCCTGGCGCCGATGCCGAACACCGGCACCTCGCACATCACGGTGAAGGTTTGCGCATGCGGATCCCCGCCGACCGCCGTCAGTGTGTAGACCGGCAGCGCCAGGCCGCGTGCTTGCATGAGCTCCTGCAATCGCGTCTTTGGATCTTTCAACGTTCCCGCGGCGGGCAGTTCCAACATTCTCGTCGCGATGAGCCGTGCCACCGCGGCCGCGGCCGCCTCGTATCCGGCGTCCAGGAAGATAGCGCCCAGCATCGCCTCCAAGGCATCCGCCAGGATCGAGGCCCGGCGGAAGCCGCCGGATTTCAATTCGCCCGAGCCCAGATGCAAGTATTCGCCCAAGCGCAAATCCGCCGCAATCTGCGCAAGGCACTCGCCGCTGACCAATGAGGCGCGCAGCCGGGACAAATCTCCTTCGTCGGCCTCGGGGTGCGCGTCGTAAAGCAGGCGTGCTACGGCGCAATTGAGAATCGAATCGCCCAGGAATTCCAAGCGTTCGTTGTGTTCGGCGCCCGCGCTGCGATGTGTGAGCGCCGTGTCGCGATGCGCGGGCGTCGCAAACACATGGCCGAATGATCGCTCGACCCAATCCGCCAGATCGTCCGGCTTGGCGGAAGGAATCACCGCACCTTCACTGTTTTTTCGAAGTGCACCATGAGCGAAACGTTGGCCACATAGGGCGCGGAATCATCGTATGCCACATGCATCTGCACGCCGCTATCATCCCGCGTTATTTCGATATCCTTATCGCTAACGACTGTCGGATCTTCGATCTGAAAATGTCGACTGAGCAAGCCGCGCATCTCCGTCACATCCGGATTATCCCCTTTGACCTCGGCCGCGACCGATTCCATCGCCCGCGCAATCTTCATGTAGTTCAGGTACAAGGGCAAGAGCCTTATCCCTGCGTAGACGACCACGCCGGCCAACGCGAGAATGCAGAGCAAACCGATAAAAGTCATGCCGTGCTGGTGGTTACGCATAAAACCTCCCTAAAAGAGCCCCTATTCAATCTTATTTCC
>DASXMG010000109.1:0-24095 GCA_036495805.1 Steroidobacteraceae bacterium
GCTGGGCGACAAGAATTTGATGTTCAACAAAGATCGCACCGCCTGCATCATGTTCCAGACATCGGGCAACAGCTGGGTCGCCATGGGCGATCCCATCGGTCCGCCGCAACTCGGCGAAGATCTCGCGTGGGATTTCCTGGAGGACTGCGACGGCATGGCCGTCTCGCCGGTGTTCTATCAAGTGACGCCCGAACGGCTGCCGCTGTATGTGGACCTGGGGCTCAACCTGAGCAAACTCGGCGAAGAGGCGCGCGTGCCGCTCGAATCTTTCTCGCTCGAAGGCCCCGCACGCGCGGATTTGCGCCAGGCGCACCGCCGCGCCGGCCGCGATGGCGCGACGTTTGAAATGATCGGACGTGCGGACGTCCCGGCCGTCTTGGCGGATTTGCGCGCGGTGTCGGACGATTGGCTCGCGGCCAAGAATGCCACGGAGAAGCGGTTCTCACTGGGGTTCTTCGACGAGCGCTATATCTCGCATTTCGATGTGGGCGTGGTGCGTCACCAAGGCGCCGTGGTGGCGTTTGCCAATTTGTGGCGCGGCGGCGCGACCGAGCTCTCGGTCGATCTGATGCGCTATAACGAGGCTGCGCCCAAAGGCGTGGTCGACTACATGCTGATCGAGTGCATGTTATGGGGCAGGGCGCAGGGATTTCGCTGGTTCAATCTCGGCATGGCGCCGCTCTCCGGCCTCGAGGAACATGCGTTGGCTCCCACCTGGCACAAGCTGGGGCGCATCGTGCAGCGCTACGGCGAGACATTTTATAACTTCGAGGGCCTGCGCAAATTCAAGGAAAAATTCAATCCGGTGTGGCGGCCGCGCTATCTGGCGGCGCCGGATGGCCTGGCAATGGCCGGCGCGCTGCTGGATGTCACGGCGCTGATCTCCGGCGGCGTGCGCAACGTGCTGCGCAAGTGATCGACGGAAGCTTGATCGACTAGATGAACTGCGACTCGATCTTTTGCGCGACTTCGCGCATCTTGGGCAGGAATTGTTCCACCGCCGTGCGCAACGGCACCGCGGTTGCCGCATAACGGACCGTGACGCTGGCGAGGATGCGATCCTTGGCGCGCACCGGGATGGCGAGGCTGGTTTCCTCCGAGACGCGCCGCGCGCGATGCGCCATGCCGAAGCCTTGGGTGCGGGTTTCATTCAACAGCCGCTCCACCTCGACGCGGTTGCGTGCCAGGCGGTCCTCCGGCATCGATGAGCGCGCCAACAGTTCCAGCATCGCGTCGCGCTGCTGCGCCGAACAGTACGCCAGGTAGGCGCGCCCGGCGGCCGAGCCGAGCATCGGCACGCGAACTCCGGCGCTGTACTGCTCCAACGCCAGCGGGCTCTGACGGTCGGTCGTCTCGCGGATCATCATCGTCGAACCCGACGGCGTGGCGATCGCGACCGGCCAAACAATTTGGGATCCCAGGACGGCGAGCAGCGGCTTGGCGATATGTGCAACCAATGCCTCGTCGTCAAACCCGTCCGACAGCGCCCGCACCATGATGGTGGGCCGGTAGCAGTCGTCGTGCGAGTCGCGCTCGACGTAGCCGGCGAGGCGCAGCGTTTCCAATATGCGATAGGTCGTGGTGCGCGGCAGGCCCACGGCAGCGGCGAGGGTATTGATGGCCGCCCGCTCGAGACGGTTGAGCTCCGTCAAGACATCGAGCCCGCGATTCAAGGCGCGGATCGGACGGGTCGAATCGCGGACGATCTCTTCCTGCGCCTCAAGGCGCGCTTCGGAATGCGGTGTAACTTGTGCGTGCATCATCCCAATATCCTTGAGGGTTCGGGGCATTTCCAATTACAAAACAATGACATACACTGCGCGCAGCACTTTCGACGTCTCGCCGGCGCTGCCGACGCAGTGAGACGAGCCCGACGGACCCAGTCCTGTCTATAAGTACCGTTAGGATGGATTCTGGTTGCTTGGCCGGAAGCGCATTCAGTTACAATCCGCGCCGATTTGCCAAAGGCAAAGAGAGTTGGGAAATAAATGTCGGAACAGTACGTTGAAACCGTCATCATCGGCGCCGGTCCCGTTGGCCTCTTTCAGATTTTCGAGCTGGGGCTTCTGGGGATCAGCACCCACATCATCGATTCCTTGGGCCAGCCGGGCGGGCAATGCACCGAGCTGTATCCCGACAAGCCGATCTATGACATCCCTGCGTTGCCTGTCTGCGGTGCCCAGGAACTGATCAATCGGTTGCTGGAGCAGGCCAAACCCTTCAAGGCCACGTTCCACCTGGGCCAGGAAGTGACCGAACTGCGCGTGCTCGGCAACGGCAAATTTCATGTTGCGACCTCCACCGGTACCCGGCTCACGGCCGGTGCGGTGGTCATCGCGGGGGGCGTGGGCTCCTTTCAGGCACGGCGCTTGAGTGTTCCCGGCGTCGAGGAATTCGAAGGCAAAAAGGTCCACTACCGGGTGAAATCAGCCGCGGATTTTTTCAACCAGGACCTGGTGATTTGCGGCGGCGGCGACTCGGCATTGGACTGGACAGTTGCCCTCTGCGAGAAGGCGCGTTCCTTGACTCTGGTGCATCGGCGCGCTGAATTTCGCGCCGCACCCGCCACGGTCGCGCGCATGCGCGATTTGGTGGCGGCGGGCAAGATGCAATTTCTGCAAGGCAATGCCATTGCCCTGCAGAAAGACGGCGAACGCTTGACCGGGCTGGAGGTGCAGTCCGCCGAGGGGCAGATGCGCACGATTCCGGTGGACCACGTGTTCGCATTCTTTGGTTTGCATCCGAAGCTCGGGCCGATTGCCGAATGGGGCCTGGAGATGGAAAAGCGCGCGCTCAAGGTCGACACCGAGAAGTTCCAGACCAGCGTTCCCGGAATCTTCGCCATCGGCGACATCAATTCGTATCCCGGCAAGAAGAAACTCATCCTGAGCGGCTTTCACGAAGCGGCGTTGACGGCGTTTGCAATTCAACATCACCTGTTTCCCGAGAAACGGCAATTTTTGCAATACACCACCACCAGCCCGATCATGCAGAAGCGATTGGGCGTTGCCGGCGCGGAATGAATCACCGGGTGAATCAATGAATCAGCTGCTCGAAGATTTGATCAAGGTCATGACGCTCGAGCGCCTCGAGATCAATCTGTTTCGCGGGCAGAGCCGCGATATCGGCAGTCCGCAAGTGTTCGGCGGCCAGGTACTGGGGCAGGCCCTGGTGGCCGCGACCGCGACGGTGGAGAATCGGCAGGTGCATTCGCTGCATGCCTATTTCCTGCGGCGCGGGGATTTCAATCTACCGATCGTTTACGAGGTCGACCGGGCCTGGGACGGCAAGCATTTCGCCACGCGGCGGGTGGTCGCCATTCAGAATGGAAACCAGATTTTCAACATGTCCGCCTCGTTCCAAATCCCCGAGGCCGGCTTGGACCATCAGTTTCCGATGCCGGATGTGCCGATGCCGGAAACGCTGCCGGACCTGGCGCAGTTTCGCGCCTCGCTGGAAGGCCTGCCCCCCGCTTTGCTGAAAATCCTGGATCAGAAGCGTCCGTTCGAATTCAAGCCCACCGAGATCCCCAATTTTGCGCGGCCGGAAAAAAGGCCGCCGTTCAAGTACGTCTGGATCCGGGCCATCGACAAGCTGCCGGACGACGAGGCGCTGCATCGCTGCCTTCTCGCCTATGCGTCGGACTTTCAATTGCTCGATACGGCGCTCAAGCCGCATGCGCTTTCCATGGCGCGCGACAAGCTGGTGATCGCCAGCATCGATCATGCGATGTGGTTTCATCGCAGCCTCAGGGTGGATGATTGGTTGCTGTACGCCATGGACAGCCCGAGTGCCTCGGGTGCCCGCGGCTTCACGCGCGGCAGCATCTTTGCGCGCGATGGCCGCCTGGTCGCCAGCGTCGCTCAGGAAGGCCTGATCAGAGTGATGAGCTAGGGAGCGCCACCGCGTGTTGAAAACCATCCTTATTTTCATTGTCGTGGCCGCCGTGCTGATCGGCGGCATGCTGGCGCTGCGCAGCAGCCGCAATAGCGGGATGCCGAGCGAGGATGTGCTGAAGCGCGCCGCGCAGCGCGCGCGCCGGCAAGCGGCCAAGGATGAGGCCGAGCGCTAGGAGCCTGTCTGAGTATTCCGCGTGAGCCGCGTTGGCTCTGCAAGGGAGCGGATGCAAGGCGCGCGGCGCAGGCCGTGGTTGATTCCACGGACAAGCCGCGCAACGCCGCAGACGCCCCTTCCAGAGCCAACCCTTCGGGAGCGGACGGATTTGGCTTCATTCATCGTTGTCGCCTCCTAATTGGGAGCAAACCCAACTTCGTCGGCTCCGCCTCGACTGAAGCCAAATCCGTCACGCTCGCGGCCACGGGGAATACTCAGACAGGCTCCTAGGAGCTTAGACAGGCTCCTGGGGCTCGCGGGCAACGCTGGTCGATGCCTCCCACACCTCGCGCGGCAAGGTGAACAGGTGGCAGTCCCACCAACGGTTCTTGGCGCGGCGATGCCGGCGATACACCGCTTCCCAACGCATGCCGATCTTCTCGAGCACCCGAATCGACGCGGCATTGTTCACATCCACCGTGGAGATCACCCGTTGCGCCCGCAAATCGAAGAACGCCGCGTCGATCAGGGCCAGCGCAATTTCGGTCGCATATCCTTTGCCCCACTGCTCCGCCCCGAGCATATAGCCCAAGTCCACGACATTGCTCTCGATCAAGGACAGATCGCAGGCGCCGATCAGCTTGCCTGAGGCGATTTCCACCACGGCCAGCTCGAATCGGGTGCGCGGCTGCTCGCGCTGCGATGCCAGCAGCTCCTCCAGATATTCGGCGGTGCTGTCTTCGTCGCGAGGCCCGAAAAAAAGATAGCGCGTGACGCGCGGATCCGACGAGTAGGCATGCACGGCGGCGAAGTCCGTTGCGACGAACTCGCGCAGATTCAAGCGCGCGGTGCGGACCGGCAGCGTCAGCTTGCGCACAGAACCTTGCCCGGATTCAAGATGCCTTGCGGGTCGAGAGCTTTTTTGAGCGCATGCATGACCTCGAGCTCGACGGGGTCCGCGCGCCGCGCGAACTCCTCGGCTTTGAGCCGCCCAATGCCATGTTCCGCACTGATGCTGCCGCCCAAGCTCTCGACCAGATCGAACATCGCCAGTTCCAGCGTGTGCGTTCGAGCGAGGAACTGCGTGGTGTCGGCGCCGGGCTTTTGACTCAAATTGAAATGCAAATTGCCGTCGCCGGCGTGTCCGTAGGAAACCACGTCGCCCTCGGGCGCCAGCTTCTGCGCCAGCGCGCTGCCTTTCTCAATGAGCTCGGGGATGGCGGAGACCGGAACCGAGACGTCGTGCTTGATGCTAGCGCCGTGGTGCCGCTGCGCCTCCGGCACCGACTCGCGCAATTTCCACATGGCCTGCGCCTGAGCCAGCGATGTCGCCAGCATGGCGTCCTTGAGGGCAGCGGCGGATGCCGCCTCCTCCAGTTCCGAGGTCAAAAGCGAGGTCAGATTTTGCTTCGGGTTCGGCGAGCTCAGCTCGATCAGCAAGTACCAGGCGCATTCGAATCCCAGCGGGTTTGCGACTCCGGCAATGTGCTTCACGGTCATTTCCACCGCGATGCGCGGCATCAGCTCGAACGAGGTCACTTGATCGCCCGCGGCGCTGCGCAGCCGCGCCAACAGGTCAAGCGCATGGCGCGGCGTATCGATGCCGACCAATGCCGTGGCGGTGTCGGCCGGCACCGGGAAGAGCTTGAGCGAAGCGGCCGTGATGATGCCGAGCGTTCCCTCGGCGCCGATAAACAAGGACTTTACGTCGTAGCCGGTATTGTCCTTGCGCAGGCTCTTCAACGCCGAGAGCACCCGGCCATCGGCCAGCACCACCTCCAGTCCCAGCACGAGGTCGCGCATCATCCCGTAGCGCAATACCGCCGTGCCGCCGGCGTTGGTGGAGAGGTTGCCGCCGATCTGCGCGGTTCCTTCCGATCCCAAGCTCAAGGGAAAAAGACGATTCGCATCCCGTGCCGCCGCCTGCGCGCCGGCCAGCGTGCAGCCGACCTCGACGATCATGGAATAATTGGCGGCGTCGACCTGCCGTACGCGGTTCAAGCGCTGCAAGGATACGACGATCTGCGAGCCGCTTTCATCCGGGGTCGCTCCGCCGCAGTAGCTGGTGTTGCCTCCCTGCGGTACCACGGCGACCTCGTCGCGGCTGCATACCTTTAGGATCCTGACAACGTCATCGACGCTGCGCGGACGCAGCACCAGAGGTGTGGCGCCTTGATACAGGCGCCGAAAATCGCTGAGGTAGGGCGCTACGTCGTTGCGCGAGTCCAGATAGTTGCCGGGACCGACTGTGTCCTTGAGTTCCGCGAGCGTTGCGGAGCTAGGCGGGCGCGGCATGGACGCTTAGAGCCGCTTGCCCCCGCCGTCGCGGATCGCGGCGGGTACCGGCTTTAGATCCCAGATCACGCCGAAAAACGACATCAGCTTCAACAGATAGAACGTAACGTCGAATTCCCACCAATAAAAGCCCTGGCGGACCGAGGCGGGATAATGATGGTGATTGTTATGCCAGCCTTCGCCCAAGGTGATGATGGCCAGCCAGGGATTATTGCGGCTGGCATCGCCGGTCTTGTAGCGCTGGCGGCCGAACACATGCGAGAGCGAATTGATGGTGTAGGTGCCGTGGTAAACCAGCACGGTGGAAACAAAGAAACCCCACACCAGCATCTGCCATCCGGTGGTGTGCAGCCCCGGCGCCACGTGCTTCAGGAGCACGCCCAGCAAAAACACGCCGACCCCCAGAACCGTCGGAACCACGACATCGAAGCGGTCCAGGAACCGCAACTCGGGGTACTTCAGCAAATCCTTCACTCGCGACAAATCCGCGGCGAAGTGCTTGTGAGACATGAACCAGCCCATGTGGCTCCAGAAAAAACCGTGCTGCACCGGCGAATGCACATCTTCAGGCTTGTCCGAGTGGACATGGTGGTGCCGATGATGCGCCGCCCACCAAATCGGCCCGCGCTGTACCGCCGAGGCGCCCAACATTCCGAAGATGAATTGCCCGACGCGCGAGGTCTTGAAGGTGCGATGCGAAAAATAGCGATGATAGAAGCCGGTGATGGCAAACATGCGCAACAGATACAGCGTGATCGTCACCGCCAGTGCGATCCAGCTGAAGCCGACCCAGATCACCGCCAGACAGGCGGCGTGCATGAGAAGAAACGGCAATACCCGGGCCCAATCGATATGCCGTCCTGCTTCCTGCAGCGCCGGCTCGCGGGGGCGCGTTGCAAAGTCGCTGTTGCCGAACCACCGCGTCAGCTCGTGACCGACGCGCACCGCGGCGGGGGACTCGATCGCAATTTCATTTTCTGGCGTCATGGGTAACCTTAAGTCTTCAGTGCCGCAATTCGCTCGTCCAACGGCGGATGGCTCATAAATAGCCGCATGATTCCATCCGAGCGGCCCGTATTGATGCCGAAAGCCTGCAGTTGCTGCGGCATCGGCTCTCCTTGGCTGCGCTTGAGCATTTGCAGCGCATCGATCATGTTGCCGGTACCGGTCAGATCCGCGCCGCCTCGATCCGCACGGAACTCGCGGCGCCGCGAATACCAGCATACGATGACGCTCGCGACAATGCCCAGCACGAATTGCGCCAGTAGGGTGGTCAGGAAAAAACCGATGCCGGAACCCTGCCGGTCGTTGCGCAGGATCGCTCGATCAACGATGCCGCCGATGATTCGCGCCAGAAAGATCACGAACGTATTTAGCACACCTTGCAAAAGCGCGAGGGTAACCATATCACCGTTTGCAACGTGCGTGATTTCGTGACCCAGTACCGCCTCGACCTGCGTGCGCGACATGTTGCGCAACAGACCGCTGCTGACCGCCACCAGCGCCGCATTGCGGCGCGCGCCGGTCGCGAAAGCATTCATTTCCTGGGCGTCGAAAATGCCGACCTCCGGCATGCCGACATGGGCTTGCTCCGCCAACCGCTTGACGGCGCCCACCAGCCAACGTTCCAGCTCGGATTGAGGGCTCTCGATGATGCGGACCCCCATCATGCGTTTGGCGGTCCACTTCGACAGGGCCAGCGAAATGAGAGATCCGCCGAAGCCGAAAATCGCCGCAAAAACCAGCAAGCCGCCCGTGCCCCCCTGCATGAGGTGCACGCCGAATACGTTCTCGACGATGAACAGCACCACGCTGAGCAGCGCGAGCACGGCAAGATTGGTCAGGACGAATAGAAAAATACGTTTCATGGGGCTTCGGATCGGGCAAAAGAGCCGCAATATGGTAACGCGGCTAAAGTCTAGGTCGGGACGCGGAGCTTCGATTTCAATCAAAATACGATAAGTTGTTGTAATATATGGCATTAATCTTTCAGAGTTAGGCATGCAATACCGGGACTATTACGAAATTCTGGGCGTCGCGCGAAGCGCCGACGCCGATG
The DNA here is from genome assembly GCA_036495805.1 of Steroidobacteraceae bacterium. GTDB lineage: Bacteria > Pseudomonadota > Gammaproteobacteria > Steroidobacterales > Steroidobacteraceae > Bog-1198. Next base: position 8,408 of record DASXMG010000109.1, read on the forward strand.
ACGTGAAGCGGGCGTACCGCAAGCTGGCGCGCAAATTTCACCCCGACGTCAGTAAGGAAAAGAATGCCGAGGAGAAATTCAAGGAGGTGCAGGAGGCCTACGAGGTCCTGCGCGACACGGATAAGCGCGCCGCCTACGACCAGTTGGGACGAGATTTTCGCAATGGGCAACAGTTTCGGCCGCCGCCGGACTGGTCGCAACGATTTGGCAATGCCGGTGGCCAGCGCTTCTCGGATTTGAACGGCTTCAGCGATTTCTTTTCCAGCCTATTCGGCGGCTCGGGCGCCGGTGGCCCGGGCGCCGGCGGCTTCAACGCAGGGCAAACCGATTCGGACGCGGGACACTTGGATGTCACGGTCGAGGAGGCATTTGCCGGCACCAAGCGGCGAGTCGCGCTCAATGAGCACGGTCGCCAGCGCGAGGTCGATGTGCAAATTCCCGCGGGCGTCACGGAAGGGCAGCCGTTGCGCATTCCCGGCATCGGTGGCCGGTCCTCGCTGATTTTCCGCATCCGACTTCGTCCGCATCATCTGTATGAGGTGGCCGGCAAGGATGTTCAAATCGAATTGCCCCTGGCACCGTGGGAGGCGGCTTTGGGTGCGAAGGTTGCGGTACCCACGCTGGGCGGAACCGTGGAGCTCACCGTGCCTGCAGGCGCCCAGTCCGGCCAGAAGTTGAGATTGCGTGCCCGGGGACTTCCCGGCAACCCGGCGGGGGACCAGATGGTGACCATCAAGTTGGTGACGCCGGCTGCGCAGAGCGCGGCGCAGAAAGAAGCCTACGAGCGCATGAAGCGCGATTTTCAATTCGATCCGCGCGCCGACTGGCCGTAGCTTTGCCGGCCGATTCGGCAGCGCAGCGGCGCTAGCCGCCGGTCAGCACGTCCTCGCGCAGCACATAGTCGGGCGACATGAGGGTTTCGCCCTGGCGTTGCTGGGCAACTTGCACGCTTTGCGGCTTGACGAAAACCGCGGACACTTCCGGGTGCGTGCCGCGGATCTGTTTTTCCAGTTCGACCACGGCGCCTTCGATGTCCGGCGCGCGCATATAGTCGAAGAAATCCAGGCTTAAGTAGACCACGATGCTGTTCGGCGCCAGGTGTACGGTAGCGATGCTGTTGGCGTTGCACACGCCGGGCATCCTGGCGGCAATGCGAATGATGGCATCGCTCAAGGAGGGGTCCGCGCGCTCGCCGATGAGCAGGTCTTTCGATTCCTGAGCGAGCAACGCCGCAACGCCGGCCAAGAGGGCGGCAATCAACAGCGACGCGATCCCATCCCAGCGGCTATCCAACGTCAGGATCGCCGCGGTCGTGCCGGCCCCGGCGACTAAGATTCCCAGCACCGCGGCCGAATCCTCGAAAACCACGATGAATGCGGGCGGGTCCTTGGACTGACGGAACGCCTCCCACCAACCGAGATGGCGCTTCGACTGCCTGAATGCCCGCGCGCCAATGAACCAGGAAGCACCTTCGAATACCAGGGAAGCGGCCAGCACCAGGTAAATGACCAGCGGTCTTTCGATGGGTTGCGGGTGCTCGAGGCGCTGGATACCCTGGTAGGCCGAAACACCCGCACCCAGCGCGAAGATCAGCAATGCCACCACGAAGCTCCAGAAATACAGCTCCCGGGCGTAGCCCAAGGGATGTTCCCGGTCGGCCGGACGGTTGGAGCGCGCGATGCCGTAGAGCAACAGAAGCTCGTTGATGGTGTCGACCAGCGAATGCACGGCCTCGCTTAGCATGGCAGCGGAGCCGGTCACGGCGGCGGCAACGAATTTCGCCGTCGCCACCAGCAAATTGCCGGCCAGTGCTGCCCAAACCGCCTTGAGGGTGCCGCTTTTCGCCATGCCGGATTAGCATACCCAACTTCGTATGCTTGAAGAATCGGCCGGCTGCCCCAACTGAACCCAGACCAACCCTAAACACCCAAGGCCATGACGACCGAAACCGAACCGGCGGCTACACTAAAGCCGCAAATCAAGGAGTTCCAGGCGGAAACCAAGCAAGTGCTGCGCTTGGTGATCCATTCGCTGTACTCGCACAAGGAGATTTTCCTGCGCGAGTTGATCTCGAATGCCTCCGATGCCTGCGAGAAATTGCGCTTCGAAGCGATCGCCCGCCCCGAGCTTTTGGGCAGCGACGCACTGTCGATCACGCTGACCCCCGATGCGACCGCCCGCACCTTGAGCATCAAGGACAACGGCATCGGCATGAACGAGGCGGAGATCATCGACAATCTCGGCACCATCGCCCGGTCCGGGACCAAGAAATTCCTGGAGACTTTGAGCGGCGACTCCGCCAAGGATGCACAGCTGATCGGCCAATTCGGTGTCGGTTTTTATTCAGCCTTCATCGTGGCCGACAAGGTGACGGTGCTCACCAAACGCAGCGATGCGCCGGCGGTGCGCTGGGAGTCCGACGGCGAGGGCCAGTACGAGATCCAAGCCACCGACAAGACCGATCGCGGCACCGAAGTCATTTTGCACCTGAGGGACGAGGACAAGGAGTTCCTGGAGGCGGCGCGCCTGCGCCAACTGGTGCGCAAGTACTCCGATCATCTGAGCATCCCGATCGTTCTCAATTCCGGCGACACGCAAGAGACGCTGAACCAGGCGAAGGCGTTTTGGACGCGGCCCAAATCGGAACTCAAGGACGAGGATTATCAGGCGTTCTACAAGCACATCTCTCATGATAACGAGGACGCGCGGACTTGGGCGCATAACAGGGTCGAAGGCAATATCGAATATACCTCGCTGCTTTACTTGCCGAAGCACGCGCCGTTCGACCTGTACGACCGCGAGCAGAAAGGCGGCATCCAGCTGTACGTCAAGCGCGTCTTCATCATGGACAAGGCGGCGGAACTCTTGCCGCCGTATCTGCGCTTCATGCGCGGATTGGTGGATTCGTCCGATCTGCCGTTGAACGTGTCGCGCGAACTGCTGCAAAACAATCGCACGGTCGAGAAAATCAAAGCGGCCTTGGTGAAGCGTACGCTGGATCTGCTCGAGGATCTGGCGGCGAACAAGCCGCAGGAGTACGCGGAATTTTGGAAGACCTTCGGCACGGTCCTGAAGGAGGGCATCATCGATGATCCGGGCAACAAGACCCGGATCGCGAAACTGCTGCGCTTTCATTCGACCGCCGAGCGCGGCGATGCCCCAACGGTCACGCTCGAAGCCTACTTGTCTCGAATGAAGGCCGATCAAAAAGCCATTTACTACCTCACGGCCGATACCTTGGCGGCAGCCCGCAACAGTCCGCACCTGGAGGGCTTCCGCGCCAAGGGCATGGAAGTTCTGCTGCTGACGGACCGCATCGATGAATGGGTGGCGGGTCATCTGCACGAGTTCGAAGGCAAACCCATCGCGAATGTGGCGAGCGCCGCAGCCGATGTCGCCTCGGCGATCGAAACGCCGGAGAAAGCCGCCGCGGAAAGCGCGTTCAAGGAGACCCTCGATCGCTTGGGCAAGGCGCTGGCGGGCAAGATCGCGAGCGCACAAGTATCTGCGCGCCTCACGGATTCACCCGCGGTGTTGATCGCGGGCGAGTTCGGGCTGAGCTTGCGAATGGGGCGGATCCTCAAGCAGGCCGGGCAGAACAATCCTTTTGCAACGCTGCCGATCCTCGAGCTGAATCCCAAGCATCCGCTGGTCGAGCGGCTCAAGGACACGGCCGGCGAAGAAGCCTTCGCTGATTTGGCGCACGTGCTCTATGACCAGGCGATGTTGGGCGAGGGCGGTGAGCTGGATGATCCGGCGAGCTTCGTGCGGCGCGTGAACCGGCTCATCGTGGAGGGCCTCTCCGCGCAACCCAAAATCATCTTGAGCTGATGAGCATGCTGAAGCCGAAATGGGCTGCAAATGACGGCGCCGTGGCGGCGGGCGCCAGTGCCGATGTAGATGATGCACCGTTGCTCGACGCCTACTCAGGCGCGGTGATCGGCGCACTCGAGCGAGTCGCGCCCGCGGTGACTTTCATCGAAATGGTGGGGCCGGCACGCGCCGCCGCACGCGGCCGTCGCTCGGAACAAGCCAGCGGTTCGGGTTTTCTTTTCACACCCGACGGCTACCTGCTCACCAACAGTCATGTGGTGGACGGTTCGGATGAGATCACGGTGCGTCTGAACGACGATACGCGATTCAACGCCGATCTTGTGGGCAATGACCCGGACTCGGATCTCGCGGTGCTGCGCATCGGGCACCCGAGCGCGCTGCCGTACGTGGAGTTCGGCGATTCTTCGCGTTTGAAAGTGGGCCAGGTCGCCATCGCCATCGGCAATCCGCTCGGCTATTCGAAGACGGTGACCACGGGCGTCGTCTCCGCGCTGGGCCGCACCTTGCGCGCAAAATCCGGCAGGCTGATGCACGATGTCATTCAGACCGATGCGGCGCTCAATCCGGGGAACTCCGGCGGTCCGTTGGTCGATTCGAAAGGGCGGGTGATCGGGGTCAACACCGCGATGATCCCGCAAGCCCAGGCAATTTGCTTTGCCACGGGGATCAACACGGCAAAATGGGTCATTGGCCAGATGTTTGCGCATGGTAGGGTACGACGGGCGTACATCGGCGTTTCCGGCGCCACCGTGCCGATCGCCACGCGAGTGGTGCGGCATTTCAGCTTGTCGGGAAACACGGCGGTGCATGTGGCCGACATCGTGGCGGGCAGTCCGGCCGCCATCGCCGGTGTTCAGACAGGCGATCGCATGGTTGCGCTCGACGGTGTGCGCATCAATGGCATCGACGGCCTGCAGCGCACCCTGGATGCAAGTTTGATTGGCCGGGAGTGTGAATTGCAGTTGTTGCGCAGGTCGAGCGTGATCAAGACGACCATACGGCCGATAGAAATGCCGCTGCATCGAGAGCGGTGATTGAGTAATCAGAGGAATGGCGGCAATGAGTCCAACGCACCCGGTCACCCTGGCGGTCGCGCCTGAACCCGCCGATCACTCCCAAGGACCCGAGCACGCGCGCGTCGTCGTGGTCGAGTACGGGGATTTTGAATGCCCGAGCTGCAAGGTCGCCGCGGCCACCCCGACGCTGCTGATGGAACGCTTTCCGAATCAGGTGCGATTCGTATTTCGAAATTTCCCCCTGGAGGAGGCGCATCCGCACGCATTGCTGGCGGCGCAAACCGCCGAGGCTGCCGCCGCCCAGGGAAAATTCTGGGCGATGTACGATCTGCTGTTCCGCAATCAGGCGCATTTGAAGGCCGCGGATCTACAGCGCTATGCGCGCGAGTTGAATCTGGACATGGCGCGCTACGTGGCGGAGATGGACGATCACATCTATTTGCAGAAGGTCCGCGAGGACATTGCCAGCGGCCGATTGAGCCACATTCGTGCCACGCCGGCGTTCTTTCTCAATGGCGTGGTTCAGGATATTTCCTTCGGCATGAAGGCATTGCATGACGCGGTCGCCGCCGCACTGACACGGCACAAATAAAAAGGGCGCCTTTGAGAGGCGCCCGAACGGGGAATTTGCAGGACTGCTTAGCGCGCGATCAGCTCCAGTCATCTCCGCCGCCACCGCCCAAGCCGCCGCCACCGTCGTCCCAGGAGCCGGGATCGTTGGCGCCAAAATCGTTGCCGCCCATGTCGCTATTGCTGTAGCCGGGCTCGGCCGCGTCGGCTGAGGGAATCACGCCGCCTTCGCGGTGGCCGCCGTCCAGAAAGTGATGCGCGAGCTCTTCGCCGGCGACCACGCCGGCACCCACCGCCAAGCCGGAAGCAAGGCCGCCGGCGATGCCGGAACCCATGCCGCCGCCCATGGGCGCGGGGCCGTAACCCGGGGCGCCACCGGGTCCATAGCCGGCAGGGCCGCCCACGCCGGGGCCGCCGGCGACGGGGTACTGGTTATAGGGCGTCCGCCGCCGAAACAGCATCATCAGAAGCCCGACCACGATGAGGCCGATCAATATGCCGCCCCAAGGGAAATGCGGCGCGGAGCGCCCCGGAATCGACACAATCGGCGACCCGGTCGAGCGAGGGCCCAACCCAAGCTCCGATTTCAACTCTTGCACGGAACGGGGCTTGAACTCAGTCAAGCCCGGATTCAAGCGCTCGGCGGTGCCCAACTCGGCGCGCGCCGGCACATTCTTACCCTCTTTGGCGTACAGCTCCGCCTGCACGAAGTGCGCTTTGGCGCTGTTCGGATGATCGGCGAGCACCTGAGTGATCATTTGCTGCGCTTGGTCGAGATGGCCGCCGGCGGCCGCCTCGTAAATTTGATTCATTGTCGGATCAGCAGCTTGCGCGAAGCTCGGCGGCCCTAACGAGAAGGTCGCACCTATGCTCAGCGCAGCAGCAAGAACGAATTTCCGCATGGCAGGCCCCCAACAGGTCGAATTGACCATACCGGGTTAGATATGGGCGCTCAGGCGAAGTTCAACGGCCCCTACAGAACGCCGCGGCGCTTTTGATCGAGCTCGATGGACTCGAACAGCGCCTGAAAATTCCCCTCGCCAAAACCGTCGTTGCCCTTGCGCTGAATGATTTCGAAAAAGATCGGCCCAATCGCGTTTTTGGTGAAGATCTGCAAGAGAATGCCGGCCTTGTCGCTGCCGTCGATAAGAATGCCGCGGCGTTCGAGCTCGGGCACCGACTCGCGATGACCGATCACCCGGGCATCGACTCCTTCGTAATAGGTCGCGGGCGTCTCCTGGAATTCAACGCCGCGGGCGCGCAAGGCATCCACGGTCTGGTAGATATCATCGGTGCCTAAGGCGATGTGCTGAATGCCTTCGCCTTTGTACTCGTTCAAATATTCTTCTATTTGGCTCTTGTCGTCCTGGCTCTCATTGATGGGAATGCGAATCTTGCCGCAAGGCGAGGTGAGCGCGCGGGAGAACAAACCGGTCTCCTTGCCTTCGATGCTGAAGTAGCGAATTTCCTTGAAGTTGAACAGCTTCTCGTAAAAGCCGGCCCACACGTTCATGTTGCCGCGCCTGACGTTGTGCGTGAGGTGATCGATGCGCAGCAAACCCACCGGCACATGCGGTTCGGTATCGATGACCGGTATGAAGTCGACATCGTAAATGGTGCGCTCGCCGTATCGGTCGACCAAGTAGATCAGGCTGCCGCCGATACCTTCGATCGACGGAATATTCAACTCCATGGGACCGGCGGTGATCGGTCCGGGCTTCGCGCCCAGATCGAGCGCACGTGCATATGCCAGGCGCGCATCGGCGACGCGAAAGGCCATGGCGCAGGCGCAGGGCCCGTGGGCGCGCGCGAACCTCTGCGCAAAGCTGTCGTGTTCTGCGTTGATGATGAAATTGATGTCGCCCTGATTGTGCAGCGTCACGTTCTTGGAGCGGTGCCGGGCAACCGCCGGCAAGCCCATGGACTCAAACAGGCGGCGCAGCAGTTCGGCATCGGGTGCGGCATATTCGACGAACTCGAAGCCGTCGGTTCGCATCGGGTTCGTTGCGCTGAGCTGGGCGTTCATGGCGAGAGTATGACTTTGCTCTGGGCGGAAATGGCGGTACCGAACACGTAATCCCACAAATGAGTGGTGACGCCGAAGTTGCCGCGCTTGGGCGAATGGTGGTGACGCATGTGCCAGGCTCGGAGCTTGCTGAAGTAGGCGGAAGAAGCATCGCGCGAACGATGGTGAATCACATGGTGTACATAGCCGTACCACCAGTAGCCGATCATCACCCCCACCGTCAGGCCGTTCGCCATGTTGAAACCCACCCACCACCATAGCGGCAGCAAAATGACGCTGAGCCAGACGGTTACGCTGACCCAGGACGGCGTGCCGATCAAGGCGAGCGGCTCGCCGTGATGCAGACTGTGCATGGGCGAGAAAACCGGCATGCGATGCAATGCAATCCGGTGCAGCGCGTATTCCAGCAATGTCCAAAGGACCAATCCCGCCAGGCATGTAATGAGCCATTCCCGCCCGCTATGCCGGGCAAAGTGGCTGAAATTGACGGCCGTAAGCGCGACTACCGTGATCGGGTAAACCACGAAATCGGAGTAATAGCTGAATTTGCTGAGTTGCATCGTTGCACCTCGCTCTTATGAATATGCTATTTGACCACGAATCGGGCCAAATGTTAGCCGAAGAATACCCTTGCCGCACGGCCTTCTAGCCGTATTCACTTGGTAGAATTTCCAAAGCATGCGAAAAACCTTCGTAATCGTCGGCGCCGGATTCTCCGGCACGGTCCTCGCCGCCAAGCTGCTGCGCCGGCCGCCGCCGGGCGGCGCCGATATCGTGCTCATCGAGCGCAGCCCCGTCATGGGCCGCGGTGTGGCCTATGCGGCGCACGAATTTCCCTATCTTCTGAACGTACCCGCGGCGCGTTCCTCGGCCGATTCGGCCGATCCATTGCAATTTTTGCGATTCGCGCAAAGCCGGCTGCCGAAGGTCGATGGCGAGGACTTCCTGCCCCGCGCCCTGTACGGCGAGTACCTCCAGGACCTGCTGCTGCGCGCAGAGCGCGAGGCGCCGCCGCATGTGCGCCTGATCCGCGTTTTCGGCGAGGTGACGGGCATTGCGCGCGCAGGCGATGGCCCGCTCCTGGCGGCCGAATTTGCCGACCGAGCGCCGATCCTTGCAGATGTCCTGATTCTTGCCCTGGGAAGTCCATCGGTGCCGCCGCCTAGTTGGGCGGGAGAGCTGAACGGCCATGTTGCTTTCCGTCAAGATCCGCGCGATTTGCCCGAAACTTTGGGCTCGGAACATTCGGTTCTCATCGTCGGCAACGGGTTGACGATGGCGGATGCGGCCTCGGTCCTAAGCCGCCACCCCGGCCGGGTGCCCACCCTACACACGATTTCGCGCCGCGGCCTGATACCGAAACCTCAAGCAACTTTTCATACCGGCGCCATGCGGGGCAGCGGCGAGACCTTGCTGTCAACGACGCCGTCGCTGCGCAAGCTGCTGCGCGCCTGCCGCGATTTGGCGCGCGAGGTTGAGAACTTGGGGGGCGACTGGCGCGAGGCCATCACCTTCATTCGCAATCTGGCGCCTGCCCTCTGGTGGCGAATGCCCGAAACGGAGCGGCGGCGCTTCGTGCGGCATCTGCAAGTGCACTGGGATTCACATCGTCACCGGCTGCCGCCGCAGCTCACCGAGCGCTTGGAGAATCTTCGGCGCAGCGGCAAATTGAAGGTCAGAGCCGGGCGGATCCAGAATGTAGTTGCGGTCGACGGCCGCCGCTTGGCGGTCGCATGGCGGCCACGCGGCAGCGGCACTACGGCGCAGCTGATTGTGGACATGCTGGTCAACGCGACGGGCCCCAACTACAACATCGAAAGTTCCACGGACCCGCTGATTCTTTCGCTGCGAGCGGCCGGATTGGTGTCGCCGGACGCGTTGAGGCTCGGGATTCGCACCGCGCCTTTCGGAGCGTGCGTGGATGGCCAGGGCGGCGCGAGCGAGAAGCTTTTTTATCTGGGTCCGATGCTGCGTGCCGATCATCTCGATGCGACCGCGGCCGCGGAGTTGTCGAATCACGCCGAGCGGCTTGCCACGCATCTCGTGGGTAGCGGCTAAGCAGGGCCGCTAGGCGGAGCCATTAGATCAGCTTGGCGATTCCCGCCAACAGGCGTTGCAGATCTTCCCGCGAGCTGTACATCGACACGCCGGTGCGCAGCACGCCACCGCGATCCCTTAAGCCCAGAACGTCCACGGCGCGCGCCGCATAAAAGTCCCCGTCCCAAACGCAGATCCCTTCTTTCCCCAGCGCCGCGGCTGCTTGCGCCGCGCTCGCCTTGTCCAAGGTGATTGAAACGGTGGGCGCGCGGGATCGCCGGCTGAAATCCGCTCCCCACACCTGCACGCCACGCATCTCGCGCACGGAGTCGTGGTAGAACTTGGCCAGGCTGTGCTCGTAGGCGGCGATGCCGGTCATGGCATCGACCAGGCGTTCTCGCAAGCTCGAGCCGTGACCCCAGGTGGCGAGGTATTCAACCGCCGCGTGCAGCGCATCGATGGCGGCATGATTCAGTGTCCCGGTCTCGATGCGGTAGGGGGCGGCGGGATCCTGCACGCTCAAGCGTTCCGTGGGCAGCCGATCGAGCGCCCCCGGACGCGAATACAGGACGCCAACGTGCGGCCCGTAGAACTTGTAGCCCGAGCACAAAAGGAAATCCATGCCGAGGCTTTTCACGTCCAATGAAAAATGCGGCGCGTAGTGGACCGCGTCGATCACGAGCAGCGCGCCGACCTCATCGGTCAGCCGGCGCGCCAGCCGCATGTCGTTGACCGTGCCCAAGATATTCGACGAGGCGCCCAGCGCAAATACCTTGGTGCGGGCCGTGATCTTGGCGGCCATATCGGCCAAGTCCAGTTCTCCGGTGGGCAGCAGGCGGACTTCCTGCACGATCATGCCGCGCTCCTGCAGCCGCAGCCAAGGTCCGCGATTGGCCTCATGATCCAGTTGCGTAATGAGCACTTCATCGCCGGGATTCAATGTATGGCCGATGGCGGCGCTCAGCGCGTAGTTGAGCGTGGTCATATTTTGGCCGAACGAAATGCAGCCTGCATTCTCGGCGCCGAGAAAGGCGGCGAGCGCTTGACGCGACGCGGCTATGCGCCGATCGACTTCTTGAGACGGCCAGAAATTGCCGCGCGTATTGACGTTGCAGGTTGCGTAGAAGTCGCCGAGCGTGTCAATGACGGCTTGCGGGACCTGACTGCCGGCAGGCCCGTCGAGATACGTTAGCTTCAATCCTTCGGGTGTGCGTGAAAGGGCGGGAAAATCCTTGCGGCAGCGAAGAGAGTGTTCAGCTGTGAATGGCATAGTAAAGTATCGCATGAAATTTTCTCCGCTGGTGGATCGGATCAAGGGCGAAAGCGTCGCGGCGTGGACCATCCACGGCGAGGCACGCGAGGCGCAGTTGCGCGGCGAGGACGTGATCGTGCTCAGCATTGGCGATCCGGACCTGGAAATGCCGGCGCCCGTGCTCGACCGCGCGATAGAAACGCTGCGCGGCGGCGATCTGCGCTATACGCCGGCGGCGGGACGCTTGGCACTGCGCGCCGCGATCGCGGAAACGCATCAGCGCCGCACCGGCCAGGCGGTGGACGCGGACAACGTCATTTTTCTTTCCGGCGCGCAGAACGCGCTGTTCGCCGCGTCGCTGTGTGTTGCTGGTCCGGGCGATGAGGTGCTCGCGCTGGAGCCGTTGTATCCGAGCTATCCGGCAACCATCAGAGCGTCGGGTGCGCAGTTGCTGCGCGTTCCGGCACCGGCTTCCGGCGCATTTCGCCCTGACTTGAGCGCGCTCGCGGCGGCCATTACGCCGCAAACGCGCGCATTGTTTTTCGCAACGCCGAACAATCCGAGCGGCGTGATCTTGAACGAGGAGGAACTCAAGGTCATTGGCGATCTCGCGCAGCGGCATTCCTTGTGGATCGTGGCGGACGAAGTCTACGCGGGCCTTGCGCCCGGCGGCCGCGTGCCCGGTCTCGCAACGCGCCTGCCTGAGCAGGTGGTGACCATCAGCAGCCTGTCGAAATCGCATTCCCTGCCGGGATTGCGGGCCGGCTGGATGGTGGGACCGAAGGAGCTTGCGAAGCATGCCGAATCTCTGTCCATGTGCATGCTGTTCGGCCTGCCGGGATTCATTCAGGAGGCGGCGCTCACCGCACTTTTAGGCTCGAGTGCGCCCGAGCAGCGGATTCGCGAGCTCTGCACATCGACGCGCGACTTGCTGATCAAGGGCCTTGCCGGCGTGCCGGGAATTCGCTGCGCCGTTCCGGACGCCGGCATGTTCACGCTGATCGATGTGCGCGGCACGGGTCTTTCGGGCTACGATTTCATGGTTGGATTGTTCAGGTCCGAGCGGGTATCGGTGCTCGACGGCGGTGCATTCGGTGAGGCGACTCGCGGCTTCGTGAGGCTGTGCTTCGCCACGGACGAAGCGACGCTGCGTGAGGCGATCGTGCGCATCGGCCGCTATGTCGGAACTTTGGCGCAGAAATCGTAACGAGGTGGTTGTGACGAAATCAGCTGACTTTGCAATCGTGGTGCGCACGGCGGGCGGCCCTGAGGCGCTTGAATGGACAGAGATGGACACCACCGCGCCGGCGCGCGGCGAGGTCCTCGTCGCACAGCGTGCCGTGGGCGTCAACTTCATCGATACGTACTATCGAAAGGGCGCGTATCCCTGGCCGATGTCGCCCTTGATACCGGGCGGCGAAGCGGCGGGGATCGTCGAGGCCGTGGGCGAGGGCGTGACGGACTTCAAGCCCGGCGATCGGGTGGCTTATACCTTACCCATCGGCGCGTATCGAACCCGGCGTGTCGTGCCGGCGGAGCGGCTGGTGAAATTGCCCGACGCAATCGACTTCGAGGTTGCCGCGTCGATGATGCTCAAGGGTCTGACGGTGCAGTTTCTATTGCATTCCTGTTATACGGTGAAAGCAAGCGACACCGTGCTGGTGCACGCGGCTGCGGGCGGCGTGGGGCTCTTAATGGGTCAATGGCTGAAATTTATCGGTGCGACTTCCATCGGCACGGCAGGCTCCGCCGAAAAGGCCGCCATCGCCAAAGCGAACGGCTACACGCACGTTATCGACTATCGGGCCGAAGATTTCGCGGTGCGCGTCAAGGAGATCACCGGCGGCCGAGGCTGCGATGTAGTTTACGATTCCGTCGCCAATGACACTTGGCGCGGTTCGCTGAAAAGCCTGCATGCGCGCGGGTTGTTTGTGTGCTTTGGGCAGTCATCCGGACCGATCACCGATTTCAAATTTTCCGATCTCGCCGCCGGCGGCTCGCTGTACGCGACGCGGCCGACGCTGTTCGACTACATCAAAACGCGCGCGGATCTCTCGCTGCGGGCGGATGATCTATTCGCCAAAGTCGCGTCGGGTGCCGTGAAACCGCACATCGGCCAGCGGCTGCCGCTGCGCGATGCGGCCGAGGCACATCGCAAGCTCGAGGCCCGCAAAACCACCGGATCCACCGTCCTGTTGCCTTGATCGCGGCTCAGATCCCCAATGGCAGCCTGGTTGATTCTTTGATGACGGTGACTGCCACCGAGGAGTTGACCGATCGCACGCACGGAATGCGCGACAGGTAGTCGAGATAGAACGCCTCGAAAGCCTTGATGTTCTTGGTGACGATCTTGAGCAGGAAGTCCCATTCGCCGGTAAGCGTATAGCACTCGAGCACTTCGGCGCGGTCGCGAATCGCCGCCTCGAATTCGGCGAGGGCATCGCGTCCGGTGGTGGCCAGCTTGATGTGGGCAAAAATGGTGACATCGAGGCCGAGCGCGTTTCGATCCAGCAACGCGACGCGCGCCTTGATCACGCCGTTTTGTTCGAGCTGTTGAATACGCCGCCAGCAGGTGGTCGTGGATAATTTCGTTTGCGCGGCGACCTCGGCGACCGACAAGGCTCCCTGCCGCTGTAGAATGTCCAGCAGACGCAAATCCAAGCGATCGATGGCCGGACGGTTATTTTGTTCCACATAACACCTAATATTGGAATGAATATACCGAATTATTCGCCTGCTCCCTAATGAATGCAACATTCAAGGGTGCGGAGACGTAAATTATGGGGATGACCAAAAAATCTCGGCTGCACCTGCCGCGCGTTCCTGCGCGTCCCGGCGAAAATCCTGACTTCAGCTACGTGCAACTTTCCCCGGCCGGTGCGGTTCCGAGACCCGAAGTCAATGCCCGCGCCCGCGACATGAGTTCCTTGAGCGTCGAGCTGGTGCGGGTCCTCGATGACAACGGCGATGCCGTGGGTCCCTGGAATCCGCATCTCGAGGCGAGCGACCTGCAGGTGGGTTTGCGGCACATGTTGCTCACACGCCTGTATGACGATCGTATGCAGCGCATGCAGCGCGCCGGCAAGATTTCCTTCTACATACGCTCGCTCGGTGAAGAAGCGGTCGGCGTCGCGCAGGCGATGGCGCTGCGTCCTTCCGACATGCTGTTCCCCGCCTATCGCCAGCAGGGTGCGCAAATCGTGCGCGGCATTTCGCTGGTCGATCTCATGTCGCAGCTCTTGTCCAACACCCGCGACATGTGCAAGGGCCGGCAACTGCCGGTCATGTATCACTCGCGCCCGAACAATATTTTTTCGATCTCCGGCAATCTGGCGACGCAATTTCCGCAAGCCGTGGGCTGGGCCATGGCCGCGGCCATCAAAGGTGAAGACAATCTGGCGGCGACCTGGATCGGCGAGGGCAGCAGCGCCGAGGCGGATTTTCATTACGCGCTGTTGTTCGCGTCCGTGTACCAGGCGCCGGTGATTCTCAACGTCGTCAACAATCAATGGGCCATCTCGACCTTTCAGGGTTATGCCGGCGGCGAACAGCGATCTTTTGCCGCGCGCGGTCCGGGATACGGCATGCCGGGAATTCGAGTCGACGGCAACGACTTTCTTGCGGTTTATGCCGTAACCCAATGGGCGGCGGAGCGCGCGCGTACCGGCGCCGGCCCGACGCTGATAGAGCTCGTGACGTACCGCGGCGCCGCGCATTCCACCAGTGACGATCCTGCGCGCTATCGCGCCAAGGACGATGCCGAACATTGGCCGCTGGGCGATCCCATCCAGCGCCTGAAGGCGCATCTGACCAAGATCGGCGAATGGTCGGAAGAGCAGCACCAGGCCATGAGCGCCGAGCTCGAGGCCCAAGTGGCGTCGAGTTGGAAAGAAGCGATCAAATTCGGAACCATGACCGAAGGCCCGAGACTGAATCCGGACACGATGTTTGAGGATGTGTTCAAGGACATGCCGCAGAATCTGCAGCGCCAGCAAGCCCTGCTGCGCAAGGAACTGGGCTGAAGCATGGCCAACATGAACATGATCCAGGCCCTGAATTCCGCCATGGACATCATGCTGGGCAGGAACCCCGCGGTGGTCCTGATGGGCGAGGACATCGGTTATTTCGGCGGTGTGTTTCGCGCGACCGAGGGCTTGCAGCGCAAGTACGGCGAGCACCGCGTCATCGATACGCCGATTGCCGAGGGCGGCATCGTGGCCACCGCAATCGGCATGAGCGTGAACGGCCTGCGGCCCGTCGCGGAGATTCAATTCGCGGACTACATCTATCCGGGTTTCGATCAAATTGTCAGCGAGCTGGCGCGAATCCGCTATCGCAGCGCCGGCGATTTCTTCGCCCCCGTCACCATTCGTACGCCCTGCGGCGGCGGAATTCGCGGCGGCCAGACCCACTCGCAAAGTCCCGAGGCTATTTTCACCCACGTCAGCGGCATCAAGGTCGTGATGCCCTCCAATCCCTACGATGCCAAGGGTTTGTTGATCACCAGCATCGAGGATGATGATCCGGTGGTGTTCTTTGAGCCGAAGCGTCTGTATAACGGCCCATTCGACGGCGATCCGAACAAGCCGGCCGTGCCCTGGAGCACGCACCCGAAGGGTCAAGTCGATGAGGGATATTACAAAGTCCCGCTCGGCAAGGCGGATATCGTGCGTGCCGGCGCGGAGGTCAGCATCATCACTTACGGCACCATGGTCCACGTTGCGGTTGCCGCGGCCGCCGCGATGAACGTGGACGCTGAAATCATCGATCTTCGTTCGCTCGTGCCGCTGGATGTCGACACGATCGTTACTTCGGTAAAGAAAACCGGCCGCTGCATCGTGGCGCATGAAGCCACCCGATTCTCCGGCTTTGGCGCAGAATTGCTGTCGATCGTTCAAGAGGAGTGCTTCTGGGCGTTGGAAGCACCGATACAAAGAGTCGCGGGCTGGGACA
>DASXMG010000110.1:0-62341 GCA_036495805.1 Steroidobacteraceae bacterium
ATCGGGCCCTTCGCCGGACCTGCGGGTCTGATTCGCCAACACTTGGAACCGCTGCGCCCCATGTTCACGACTCAACACCTTGATCAGCGCATAGGCGTCGGTGATCGAGGCCGGTTCGTCGCAAACGACCACGACCACGTGGTGCGCCGCCTGGCTGAAAGTCATGACGCTGTCATGCAGGCCCGCCGCCGTATCGACGACCAGCACCTCGACCTGGTGATACAGGTCGCTGAATGCGCGGATGATCCCGGCATGCTCGGCCGGCGACAGGGTCGCCATGCGCTTGATGCCGGAGGCCGCAGGCACGATTTGCAGGCCGTGCGGGCCGGTGACGATGGCATCCTCCAGCGCACACTCGCCCTGAATGACGTTGCCTAGGTGAAAACGGGTATGCAGGCCCAACACCACGTCCACATTGGCCAACCCTAAGTCGGCATCCACCAGCATGACATCCCGCCCCTGCGCGGCGATGGACACCGCCAGATTCGCCGACACCGTGGTCTTGCCCACGCCGCCCTTGCCGCCGGTTACGGCGATGACCTTGACGGGACGCGAAGAGTTGAGTTCGGCCAATGCCTGGGCTCGTTCCGGCGACAGTCTGAAATCACGCATGGGCGGCGGCTCGGCCGAATGCACGGGCCAACGAAGCCTCGTTGCGCGGGCGCGGCGCGCGTTCCTTGAGCTGGAGCGCCGCGCGGATCAGCCACACTCTTTTCTGATGAGCGGCGTGCAAATCCTCCGGCACCCGCTGTCCATCGCACACATAAGCGATTTTCAATTTGTGGCGCAGTACCGCCGAGATCGCCCCGCCCAAGCTGGCGGCCTCATCGACTTTGGTCAGGACGCAGGCAGCCGGCGTGACGCGCGCGAAGGCAAGCACGATTTCCTCCAGCGCATGGCCCTCGCCTTGCGCCGGCAGCGCCAGCAAAACCCGTGCGCGTGCGGCTCCTAGTTTCAAGGCCGCGAGCTGCTCAGTGAGCCGAACATCGCGCGGGCCCATGCCGGCCGTATCGATCAGAATCAATTTTTTGGAACCGAGCCGCTGCAATACCCGGCCCAATTCCTGCCCGCTGTTGGCGGCGTACATGGGGGCTCCGAGGATGCGTGCGTAGGTCATCAATTGCTCGCGGGCGCCGATTCGGTAGCCATCCGTGCTGACCAACGCCAGGTCCTGGCTGCCGTGCAGCATGCACCAGCGCGCGGCGAGCTTCGCAATCGTCGTGGTTTTGCCGGCCCCTGTTGGGCCCACCACGGCGGTGATGCCGCCCGTGAGGCAGGTCGTGTCGTTGATCACGGGCAAATGCTTCACCAGCAACGCCAGCGGAATATGCGAAGGGTTGTCGAGGTTGGTGCGCCGCGGCGTCAAGCTCGCCAGGGCCATTGCAATGTCCGGGGCAATATCGAGCGCCGACAGCTCCTCCAGCACCCGCGCTTGCAGGGGCTCGCGCAGGCGCTTGTCGCTCCACGTCATGCCCGCGAGCCCGGTTTCGAGCAAGCGGCGCAGGTCCTGCAATTCCCGCTGCATGGCGCCCAACCCCTCGCCTGCCGGCCGGGGTGCAACTGGGGCCATGGGTGCTCTCGGCGCCGCGCTCGCCATGGGCGCGGCGGGCGCCTTTGCCGTTGCCGCCATCTTCGGCATTGCCGCCATCTTCGGCGTTGCGGCCGCCTTCGGTGCGACCGGCACGATCGGCGCCGTCGATGCCGTCATCTCGGGCGGGACGATGATCGCGGCGGTCTGTGGACGTTTGGCGTCCGCGAACAACGCCTCGTCATAATCCACGGCGGCGATGACCTCGATGCCCTCCTCGCCGCGGCGGCTCGACAGGATGACGGCATCCGGTCCCTGCTCCGCCCTCACGAGGGCGAGAGCCGCGCGCATGCTGGGCGCCGTGTATCGTTTAATCTTCATATGACCTCCGTGAAATCACTCAAATCTTTAGCGGCCCACCGCGGCTATCACGCGGATGCGGCGGTTCTCCGGTATCTCGTTGTAGGCAAGCACCGCCAGCGACGGCGTGGAATGGCGCATCAGGCGCGCAATCCAAGGACGAATCTTCGGTGCGACCAACAACACGGCTGGTTCGCCCGCCGCGTCCTGACGGCGCGCGCTGTCGCCCAGCGCCGTTTGAATCCTGTCCGCCAGTCCGGGCTCAAATCCGGGCGACGCATCGCCGCCGCCGGTCATCGAGTCTTGCAGCACCTGCTCGAGCGCCGGGTCCAGGGTGATGACCGGCAATTCCTGGCGCAGTCCGCCGATGTTCTGCACGATGCTGCGGCCCAGTGCGACGCGCACGGCGGCCACCAAGGCGACGGGGTCCTGGGTCTTCGGCGCGAATTCCGCCAGCGTTTCGCAGATGGTGCGCAAGTTGCGTATCGGCACGCGCTCCAGCAACAGGTACTGCAGCACTTTGACGACGACACTCATCGGCAACAGCTTTGGCACCAAATCTTCGATGAGCTTCGGCGCGGTCTTGCCCAGGCGGTTCAGCAGCTGCTGCACTTCTTCATGGCCCAACAATTCGTGAGCATGCGACTGCAGCAAGTGGCTTAGATGAGTGGCGATGACGCTGCTGGCATCGACCACCGTGTAACCCTGGCTCTGCGCCTGCTCGCGCCGCGCCTTGTCGATCCAAATGGCATCGAGGCCGAAGGCCGGATCCTTGGTGGCGGAGCCGGGGATGGTGCCGGACACCTGTCCCGGATTGATGGCCATTTCCCGATCGGGAAACACCTCCGACTCGCCCACCGGCGCGCCGAGAATGGTTATGCGGTACGAGTTCGGGCCCAGTTCCAGGTTGTCGCGGATGTGCACGGCCTGAATCAGGAAACCCAATTCCTCCGACAATTTTTTGCGCACGCCCTTGATGCGCCCCATGAGCTCACCGCCCTGGTTGCGGTCGACCAGCGGAATCAAGCGATAGCCAACCTCCAGGCCGATCAGATCGACCGCCTCGACGTCGTCCCAGGACAGTTCCTTGTGCTCGGTGGAGGTTGCCTGCGAAGCGGCCGGCACCGCGGCGACCACGGCGTGCGCCGGCGGCCGCTTGCTCAACAGGAACGCGCCGACGGCGCAGACTGACGCCATTGCCAAAAATACGAAGTTCGGCATTCCCGGAATGACGCCGAGCAACGCCAAGATGCCGCTGGTGACGGCCAGCGCCCGCGGTTGCCCCAACACCTGCGACATGATTTGTTGGCTCATGTCGTGCGGGCGCGAGACGCGCGTCACCAAGATGGCGACTGCAACTGACAACAGGAGCGCCGGAATCTGCGCCACCAAGCCATCGCCGATGGTGAGCAAGGCATAGGTGCGGCCCGCATCGGCGAGCGACATGCCATGCTGTGCCGCGCCGATAATGGTACCGCCGAACATATTGATGAAGACGATCAGGATGCCGGCGATGGCATCGCCGCGAACAAATTTGCTGGCGCCGTCCATCGCGCCGTAGAAGTCGCCCTCCTCGCGCACCTCCTGGCGGCGGACGATGGCATCGGCCTGCGTAATGATTCCCGCGTTCAAATCCGCGTCAATTGCCATTTGCCTGCCGGGCATCGCGTCCAGGGTGAAGCGTGCGCTGACTTCCGAGATGCGCCCTGCGCCCTTGGTGATCACCACGAAATTGATGATGACCAGCACCGTGAACACCACCATACCCACCGCATAATTGCCGCCGACGACGAAATGGCCGAAGGCGGCAATGACATGGCCCGCGGCCTGCGCACCGGTGTGGCCGTTGATGAGCACGATGCGCGTCGAGGCCACATTGAGCCCCAGGCGCAGCAGCGTCGCGCCCAGCAGCACGGTCGGGAAGGTCGCGAATTCGAGCGCTCGCCGCACGTAGATCACCGCCAGCAGAATCATCAGCGACAGCGAAATATTGAAGGTGAAAAAGATGTCCAGTAGGAATGCCGGCAGCGGCAGCACCATCATGGCGAGCACCACCATCACCAGCAACGGCACGCCGAGGCCGTTGCGGGCGAATTCGCCGAAAGTGGCTACTGCTCCGCGCGCTGTCATGTGTCTAGGTACTCATCGCCGACTTTGGGATTGGGCTTGACGACGCGCGCTGCGATGGTCGGATTGAGCGTGCGCACGCGGAAGATGTACGAGAGCACCTGCGCCACCGCGACATACAATCCGTTCGGGATCTCCCTGTTCAGGTCGGTCGAGCGATACAGCGCACGCGCCAGCCGCGGCGCCTCGAATACCGGCACGCGGTGCTCCTCGGCAAGGCGGCGTATTTTCTGAGCGACCAGGTCGACGCCTTTCGCCAACACCACCGGCGCACGCATTTTCTTCGGGTCGTACTTCAAGGCCACGGCGAAGTGCGTCGGATTGACGATCACGACATCGGCTGTAGGCACCTTGTGCATCATGCGGCGGCGTGCCAGGGTCTGCTGCATCTGGCGGATGCGCTGCTTGGTTTCCGGCCGGCCGTCCAACTCCTTGGACTCATCGCGCAACTCTTGCCGCGTCATGCGCAGCGCGCGCTTGAATTGGAACAACTGCAACGGCACATCCACGACGGCCACCAACGCCAGCGAGGCGCACAGCCACACGAATGCCCAACTCAACAAGGTGGCGCCGCGCGACACTGCCGCGCGCGGCTCCATGTGCCCGAGCGCCAGCACATCGCCGAAGATCCAACTGACGATTCCCGCGCACACCGCGCCCACCACAAAGCACTTGAGCAATGCTTTCGCCAATTCGGAGACGCCATGCAGGCCGAACAGCCGCTTCATTCCCGACAGGGGACTCAGGCGGCTGAAGTCCGGCGTCAACGCCTGCGTGCTGAAATTCCAGCCGCCCAAGGCCACCGACGCCAGCAGCACCATGACGACGAGCGCGCCGAACACCGGCAGGATTGCGGTTACGGCGCTCATGCACGCCTCGCCCAGGGATGACGCCATCGAGTCCGTGGTGCGCAGCGCGCGCCCGTCGATCGACAGTGAACGCCGCATCATGAGTGCCAGGTGCGAGGCAACGGTGCCGCCGATCGCCACCAATGCGGCGCTGCCGCCGATCATGGTCGCGAAATTGGTGAGTTCCCGAGAACGCGGTATCTGACCGCGCTCGCGCGCTTCCTGGAGCCGGCGTAGCGAAGGTTCTTCGGTACGTTCGCCGCCCATCTCGGCTTCAGCCATCAGGGCACCCCCGCGGCGGGAGCGCCGACCAATGCCGAGACGGCCAGCAGTGCGTTGTTAATGAGAGTGGCGATGCCCGACATGATGCCGTCGAGCCCCGCGAGCAGCACAAAGAAGCCGCTCATGAGCGTGATGGTGAAGCCGATGCCGAATAAATTGAGCTGCGGCGCCGCGCGTGTCACAACGCCGAGCGCGAGGTTGACGATCACCAGCGCGATGACGGCCGGCAGCGCGATCAGCAGCCCCGTATCAAAAACATGAGCACCCCATAGGACCACCGAGAGGAGAATCCCTTGATCGAAGTGCGCGCCGATGGGCAGCGTATGAAAGCTTTGCGCCAGCGCGCCGAGCAGCATCAGGTGTCCGTTGATCGCGAGATACGTCAGCGTGCCGAAAATCATGAACAGCTGACCGAGCACCGGAACCTGCGCCCCGCGCTGCGGGTCGACCAGTGTCGCGAACCCCAGGCCCATGGTGAGCGATATGCTTTGACCGGAGAAGACCAACGCCTCGAAAGCCACCTGGACCACCATGCCGATCGCGACGCCGATGAGCAGTTCCAGCACGGCTGCGAGCATTCCGGTCGCGGAGAAAATCGACAGGCCCGCGGGGACCTGGATCAGCGGGCCGACCAGAAACGCCAGCGCCAGAGTCAACACGATTTTCACCAGCGCCGGCACCACGCCCTCGCTGGCCACCGGCGCGGCGAGCACGAAGCCGCCGATGCGCAAGGCGGGCCACCACATTCGGCTCACCCACATCGACACGTCGGCGGTGCTGAGAGTCAAGGGCTGCATGCGGCTAACCGATCATCGCCGGGATGTTCGCGTAAAGATCGTGCGTGAAATCGATCAGCACGCGCAGGATCCAGGGCCCGGCAACGAACAAGGTGAGGACGAGCATCAATAGTTTGGGGATGAAGCTCAACGTGGACTCGTTGATCTGCGTGGCCGCCTGCAGCATGCCGATCACCAATCCGGTGATCAGCGCGATCAGAAGCAGCGGCGCGGAAATCAACGAGGTGACCATCAGCGTCTTGTGCGCCAGATCCATGACGTTTTCAGGCGTCATTGATGAAAACTCGCCGCCAGGGTGCCGATGAGCAACGTCCATCCATCGACCACGACGAACAGCATGATCTTGAACGGCAACGACACCAGCACCGGCGACAGCATCATCATGCCCATGGACATCAAAACGCTGGCAACCACCAGATCGATCACCAAGAACGGAATGAACACCATGAAGCCGATCTGAAAGGCGGTCTTCAGCTCGCTCGTCAGGAAAGTGGGAACCAATACGGAAAGCGGCACATCCTCGGCGCTGGCAAATTGCGCCTTGCCGGAGAGTTTGGAGAACAGCTGCAAATCATTTTCGCGGGTCTGCGCCAACATGAATTTCTTCAAAGGCGCGACCGTCCGGTCGATTGCCACTTCTCCGGCGAGCTGGCCGTCCATGTAAGGCTTGATGCCGGACGCATAGGATTGTTCGAGCGTGGCGCCCATCACGAAGAAGGTGAGAAACAGCGCGAGGCCGGTGAGCACCTGGTTGGAGGGCGTGGTCGCCATGCCGAGCGCCTGGCGCAGTATCGAGAGCACGATGATGATTCGCGTGAACGCCGTCATCGCCAGCAATATGGCCGGCAGCAGCGTCAGCAAGGTCATCAGAATCAGAATCTGAAAAGTGAGCGAATAAGTCTGCACGCCGTCGGCCGCCGACTTCAAGGCGACCGCGGGCAACGCGGCTTGCGCGCCTACGCTCAGCGGCAGCAGCGCGATCAGGACAGCCGCCACGAGCCGATAGCGATGCCGATGCAGCGCCTCGATCACGGCGCGCCGCCCGGCCGCTTCATCAGGTCGCGCAAGCGCTCGGCGAACGCCGGCGTACGGCCGCCGACGGCCTTCAGCACGATGGGCGCGGCCAACGGCGTCAGGGCGACGATGCCGCTTGCACCGACGCCGAGCAGAACCTGGCACTCGCCGATGCGAATCAGCAGCACGCGTTCACGCGGCCCCACGCTCAGCTGGTCGAGAATCTCGCTATCGACCGCGCCGCGCGCCGTGTTCAGCTTGAACCGCTTCAGGACCCAGCCGATCGCCAGAATCAGCGCAACGATGGCGATCAGGCTCAAGGTGAGCTGCGCCAGGCTGCCGATCGACAACGGCGAGGCGGGTTGCGCCATCGCGGTCATTTGGCGTGCTCCATCCTTTCCTTCTCGCTGACCACGTCGGTGAGTCGTATGCCGAATTTTTCGTTGACCACGACCACTTCGCCGCGCGCGATGCGCACGCCGTTGACCAAAACGTCGAGCGGCTCTCCGGCCAGCCGATCGAGCTCTACGACTGCGCCCGGCGCCAGCTGCAGCAGATCGCGCACCGACATCTTCGCGCGTCCCACTTCGAGCGCCAGGGTGACCGAGACGTCGAGAATCAGCTGCAAGTTCATTTCCTGTCCGCCTGCGCCGGCAGCGTTGGGGCCAAGGTCGCTGAACTGCGCGCGGGCGACGGCGGCAGATTTCGGATCGGGCGGGCTCATACGGAGGCTCCTGAAAGAATTTTGAGGGCGTTGTGCCCCTGTGAGATGCCGAAGCGGCCGCGATACAGCGGCACATCGCCGGCCAGCAACGTGACCTGCTGGGGCGCATCGATCGGAATGATGTCGCCCGGGGACAGGGTCACCAACTCCCGCAAGCTGATTTTTGCCTGGGCAAGAACTGCGCGCGTATCGAGTTGCGCGTCCTGCAGCGCGCCCGTGATCGCCGGCGCCCAAGCTTCTTGTTTTCTAACCGGCGCATTTGCGCCATCGCCGGCCAACGCATCGCGGATGGGACTCAGCAAGGCGGCCGGCAGCAGCCAGTCGATGCGGCCGCTGCGGGCGGCGAACTCCACCGTGAACCGGGCGACGGTCACCGACTCGAGCGCGCCGCCCAACTGCACCAGCCGCGGGTTGGTCTCCTGTTTTACCAGTTCCAATTCCACCGGCGACACGGCAGCCCAAGCCGCCGTCAAATCCGCCGCAAAGCTGCGCAGCATCAGGTTGAGGAACCGCTGCGCCGCAGGCGCGACCGCGGCCTGCGGATCGCCGTTGGCGCGGCCCGAGCCGCCGAAGAAGCCATCCAATAAGGTCAGCAGCAACGCCGGCTCGACGCATACATAGGCAAATCCGGGCAATGGCTTGAGGCGTACCACCGCGATCGTGGCCGGCACCGGCAAGGAGGCTTGCAGGTCGGCGCTCTTGACCGAATCCAGCGCATCGAAATGCAAACTGACATCTCGCCCGAGCAAGCCGGCCAGCGAGACGCCGGCGCGATCGCCGAAATTCTTGTTGATCGCATCGAGCAGGGGCAACTCGGTCTTATTGATGCGCTGCGCGGTGAAATCGTAGGGACGCACCGTCGCCGCTTCCTTACCGTTTTTTTCCAGCAGGGCCGCGACTTCTTCGTTGGAGATTCGTGCCGGGTTTTCCTCCATTACTGCACCACGAAACTGGTGAACAGCACGTCGTCCACATCCGGGCCGCCTTCCTTCTTCTGCACCGCGCGAACTTCGGCAAGCGCTTCTTGGCGCAGTTTTTCCTTGCCTTCGCGCGACATCATCGATTGGTAATTGCGATTGCTCATCAGCAGCAACAAATTGTTGCGGATCAAGGGAATGTTCTTCTGCACGCTCTCAATGGCCTTCTCGTCGTGCGCCATGATCTCCATGGTGATCTGCAGGAAGCGCACCGCCGAGCCGTCCTCGAAATTCACGACCAGGGGTGGATCGATGGCGTAGTAGACCGAGGGGTGGCCGGCGCCGCCTTCTGCGCCCTTGGCCGCCGCGGCCACCGGCACGATGGCGGTGATCTTGCCGTCCTTGTCCATTTTGAGATCCGGCAGCGGATGTAGCTTGGCGTTGATGAAGCCGCCGAGCACCACGGCCATGAGGGTGAGCGCGAAAATGCCCAACCCGTTCGCCAGGGTGCCCATGAAGCCGCCTGATTTTTTCGGCGGCGGAGGAGGAGCGTCGTCAGCTTCGTCGGCCATAGTTCGATTCCAAAGCGCGGGCACGTGCCGCAAGCTCGAATCGAGCAAGTTCTATGCCAGAAGATTTTTAGGAACGTTTCTCGATGATATTCAGTAACTTACATAAAGCCAAGGTATCGCGACCGGGACTCCGATAGCGCCGATAAATTGACGCTTACCAAATACTCACACGCTGGTTCGGCGGCAGATACATCTTGTCGCCCGGCTTCAGGCCGAACGCCGCATAAAAGCCGGGTTGATTGCGCAGCGGCGCCGTACCGCGTACCGCCGGGGGCGAGTGTGGGTCGGTCTTGATGCGCTGGATCGCCTCCGCTTCACGCACTTTGCCGCGCCAGACCTGCACCCAGCCCAGGTACAGGCGCTGATCGCCGGTCAGCCCGTCGATGACGGGAGCCTCGTGGCCCGCCAACGAAATCCGGTAAGCCTTGTAGGCAATCGCCAGGCCGGAATTGTCCCCGATGTTCTCTCCCAAGGTAAGCGCGCCATTGACGTGGTAGTCCGGGACCGGCTCATAGACGCTGTACTGCGCCACCAGCGCCTTGGTCTTTTCAGCGAATTTGTCGTGGTCGGCCTTGGTGAACCAATCGTGCAGATTGCCATCGGCATCGAACTGGCTGCCCTGATCATCGAATCCGTGGCTCATCTCATGGCCGATGGCGCCGCCGATGCCTCCATAATTCACCGCATCGTCCGCGGCGGCATCGAAGAACGGCGGCTGCAGAATGGCCGCCGGGAATGTGATCTCGTTGCGCGTGGGATTGTAGGACGCATTGATGGTTTGCGGACGCATGCCCCACTCGCCGTGGTCGACCGGCTTGCCTAATTTCGCGAGGTTGCGCCGATATTCGAACTCATTGGCGCGAAACACGTTGCCGAGCAGGTCGTCGCGAGAAATCTTGAGCGCACCATAGTCGCGCCAGCGATCCGGATAGCCGATCTTGGGCAGCATCTTGGCCAGCTTGGCCTGAGCGCCGACTTTCGTATCGGCGCTCATCCAGTCCAGCGTATCGATATCGCGGCGGTAGGCTTCGAGCAAATTCTGCACCAAGGCCTGCATGCGTACCTTGTTCTGCGGCGGGAAATATTTGGCCACATAGAGCTTGCCCAGCGCCTCGCCCATGCTGCCGTCCAGCAAGGTGATGCCGCGCTTCCAGCGCGGCTGATTCTCCGGCACGCCGCGCAGCACCCCGCCCGCGAACGCAAACCGTTCATCGACAAAGGGCTGGGAGAGGTACGGCGCGAAGGCCGACAGCACCCGCCATTTGAAGTAGGCCTTCCATACGTGCAGCGGCGTGCCATTGATCACTTTGCCGAGCGCGGTGAAATACGTCGGTTGGCGCACGATCACGTAGTCGACCTTGCCCTCGACGCCGGACCCGCGGATGTAGCGCTGCCAGTCATATCCCGGCATCAGTGCGGCAAGCTCCGAGAGCGCCGTCTTGTTGTAGGTCTTGATCGGATCGCGGTCTTCCACCCGGGTCCACTGAATTTTCGCCAGCGACGTTTCCAAACCGAGAATCGCCGCGGCGCCCTGCGCGGCTTTGGGCTGCCCGGCCATGCCCAGCATTTTTTCGATGTGCGCCCGATACGCGGTGCGCGCTTCCTTGAGCTTGGCGTCGTCCTTCAAATAGTAGTCGCGATCCGGCATTCCCAATCCGCTCTGATGCAGGATGACCGCATATTGCGTGGAATTTCTGGCGTCCAGATTGACTTGCAGGCCGAACGGCGCGCCCGCACCGATCTCGATCATGTGCGCCATCGCATTGGGGATGCCGTTCTCGTCCTTGATCGCGTCGATCGCCGCAAACTCCTTGAGCAAAGGCCTCAGGCCCAACGCCGCCAATTTTTCCTCGTCCATGAAGCTGGCGTAAAGATCGGCGAGCTTCTTCGCGTCGGGATCATCGTTGCCTTGCTCCTGATCGAGCGCGTCGACGATGGTGCGCAGCTGTTCTTCGGTCTTATCCTGGAGAGTGCTGAACGAGCCGACTGCAGCTTTGTCGGCGGGCAGCTGGTAATTGCGCAGCCATTTGCCGTTCAAGTATTGATACACATCGTCTTGCGGACGAACCGAAGTATCCACATATTGAAGGTCGATGCCGGAGTGCAAGGCCGGGTGCGGCGCCGTCGCGGCCGCCGTTGCATCCGCGTTGCGGTTCGCGGTTGGCGTCTGACCGCTGACGCAGGCCGTCAGGCCGGTGATGCAGATCACGGTGGCACAAGTCTTCAACATTATCTCTCCTCAAAATTTCAATGAAACCTTCAAACCCGGGCCGGCATCGTCGAGCACCAGGTGCGCGCCGTGCAATTTCGTCACCGCCGCAACCAGCGACAGCCCCAATCCGGATCCCGGAAAATTCCGCGCCTCGTCCAAGCGCACTCGGCGGCCGAGCACGATCTCGCGCTTGTCCGCCGGAATGCCGGGTCCATTATCCTCGACAATGACTTGCGGCGCGCTGCCCGATCCGTCCAGCGCCACGCGTATGTGGCCGCCGTCCGGCGTGAATTTAATCGCGTTGTCGAGCAGATTCGCCAGCGCCTGAGCCAGCAATTGCCGGTTTCCCTGAACATGCGCTCCGGGCGCAACTGAACTTTCGAGCACGATGCCGCGCTCTTCGCTCACCGGGGCGTACAGCTCGACCACGCTGCCGACCAATTCCGACAGGTCCACCTGCTCGCGAGCCACGGTGCCGGTCTCGGCCAACGCGATGCGCAGCAGCGCATCGAGGGTGCCGCGCATGCGATCGACTTCGTTGGTCACCGTCTCGAGAACGCGACGCTCCGCCGACCCGGGCCTCAGCGAGCTCATGGCCCCCTCCGCACTGGCCTGCAGGCGATTCAACGGCGTGCGCAGGTCGTGAGCCGCACTGTCGAGAACGGTGCGCATGCCGAGCGTAAGCTGCTCGATCTTGTCGAGCATGGAGTTGATCTCGCGCGCCAGCGTATTGATCTCGTCGTCCGCGTCGCGGACCGGCAGACGCTGCGACAAATCGCCGCGCATGATCTGCGTCGCCACCGCGGAAATGGCCCCGGCCTGCGCCAGAATGCGCCGCCCCATCCAGAAGCCGCCGCCCAACCCCAGCAGCAGCGTCAACACCACGGCAGCGATCAGGCCGCGCATCATGAGACTCTTCACGTCTTGACGTTCCTGCACATCGTGGCCCACCAGCATTTGGTAGCCGCCGGGCAACGCAAAATAGCGGGCGCGCATTTCGTGCTCGCGTGTCTCGTCGCCGAACGGGACCGATACCTTGAACAGGAACCACTTTTCTTTGGTGTCGATCTTCGGCCACGCCGGCACATTGCCGGCCACCGGACGCAGCTGTGGATCGACCATCAGGTAGACCGCGCCGCGCACATCCTGATCTTGCGAGCGCTGCTCGACCAATTCGATGAAGTCGCCGCGCGACAGCACCAGCATTTGCTCGCGCAGACCCTGCACTTCCGCTTCGATCAGATTGTCGGTGCTGCCGTCGACGACGCGCGAGACGGCAAAATCCACGGCATAGATGAGTGCCGCGGCGCCGATGGCGAACACGATCGAATAGACGATGGCGATACGGAAAGGTGAGGTATCGAGAACACCGAGAAAGCGCTGATCGGGACTCATCTAGGAGTCGCGCCGCTATTCGTCTTCGCGCAAGCTGTAACCCGCGCCGCGTACGGTATGCAGCAGCGGCTTGTCGAAATCTTTGTCGATCGCCTGGCGCAGACGGCTGATGTGCACGTCGATCACATTCGTCTGAGGATCGAAATGATAATCCCACACGCCCTCGAGCAGCATGGTGCGCGTCACCACCTGGCCGCTATGACGCATCATGAATTCGAGCAGTTGAAACTCGCGCGCGGTCAACTCGATTTTCTTGCCGTTGCGCATGACGCGCCGGGTCATGCGATCCAGCTCCAGGTCCGCCAGTTTCAGCTTGGTGCTCGCCTCCGCGTTGACGGCATCGCCGCGGCGGGTCAGCGCATCGATGCGCGCCAGCAACTCGGCCATGTGATAGGGCTTCGTCAGGTAGTCATCGCCGCCGGCACGCAGTCCGGTGATCCGGTCGTCGACGTCCCCGAGCGCGCTCAATATGAGCACCGGCATTTTTCGACCCGTGGCTCGAAGCGACTGCACCAGCGCAAGTCCGTCCATCTTCGGCAGCATGCGATCGACGATCGCAAGATCGACGGCGATCGAAGAGGCCATATGCAAGCCCTCGAGTCCGTTGCCCGCGACGTCCACCGTATGACCGGCTTCCCGCAACGCCTTCGCCAGGTAGTCGCGCGCAACCTCGTCGTCCTCAACAATCAAGATGTGCATGGCTTGATATCTTAGACTAGGATGCCCTCGCCCGGGTTCACTCGATAGGACCCCAACCCAAGCGAAGTGTATGCCCGAGATTGCCTTGATCAGGGTTGCGCGATGGCGTGCGGCCCTCGCCGCGGTGCTTGCGGCCGCACTCTCCAGTCCCCTCTCCTACGCAAAGGAGGCGCCTTTATGGGAGTTCGGCCTCGGCGCCGGTGCAATTGCCTTCCAGGATTATCGGGGCTCGAACACCACGCATGCCTACCCCCTGCCGGTTCCCTACATCGTCTACAACGGCAAGTTCCTGAAGGCGGACCGCGACGGCGTGCGCGGCACCTTGTTCAATCAAGATTGGCTCGAGGTCAACTTGAGTTTCAACCTGACCACGCCGGTGCGCAATGATCGCGAGCGCAGCGGCATGCCGGACCTGCGCTCGACGGTCGAGATCGGGCCGTCCTTCGATTTCCATTTGTTTCGCAGCGACACTCGCAAGGTCAAGCTCGACTTGCGCATGCCGCTGCGCGCCGCGGCGACGGTTGAAGCCTCGCCACGCATCATCGGTTGGACATTCAGCCCGCGATTGAATCTGGATCTTAGGGATCCTTTCGGGTTCCCCGGTTGGAATCTCGGATTATTGGCGGGCCCGCTGTTCGCGGATCGCCGCTATCATGATTATTTTTATTCAGTCGCCCCGCAGTTTGCAACCGCGTCGCGCCCGGAATTTTCGGCCGCGGGCGGCTACGCCGGCACGCAGACCCTGGCGGCCTTGTCGAAGCGTTATCCCAAGTTTTGGGTGGGCGCGTATATGCGCTACGACACGCTCGCCGGCGCGGCGTTTGTTGACAGCCCCCTGGTCCAGCGCAAAAGCTACTGGACGGGCGGATTTGGCTTTGCTTGGATGATCCGAAAATCATCACAGGTCGTGGAAATACCGGACTGAACCGACGATGCCGCGTTTCTTAAAAATCATTTACGAATATTTCGCGCTCTACAGTTCGTTGACGCTTCTGGGCCTGATCTGCCTGACCTGGTCCATATTCGCGCTGCCGCTCTATTTCATATTGCCGGCGCGCCTCGGCACTGCGGTCGGGCGCCGCGGCATCATGGCGGGCTTCCGCATTTATTCCTGGTCGCTTTCGCTGACCGGAACCTACCACCTCGACCTGAAGGCCATCGATACCTTGAAGGGCGGCCCGCCGGTGATACTGGCGCCCAACCACCCGGCCTTGATCGATGCGCTGTTGATTCTGACGCGGCACCCAAATCTGGTGTGCGTGATGAAGTCTGCGTTGATGAAAAATGTGTTCCTCGGTTCAGGATCCAGGCTGGCGCGCTATGTGCGCAACGACTCGTCCAGGCAGATGGTCAAGGAGTCGGTGGCGCATTTGCAGGCCGGCGGTGTCTTGCTGCTGTTTCCCGAGGGCACCCGCAGCACGCGGTTTCCGATCAATCCCTTGGTCGGCAGCGTCGGCCTCATCGCGAAGCACGCCCAGGTGCCGGTGCAAACGCTCATTATCGAAACCGATTCGCCTTTCCTGAGCAAGGGGTGGCCGCTGTTCAAGCGTCCCGACCTGCCCATCACCTACAGAGCGCGGTTGGGCCAGCGCTTCGACCCTCCGAAGGATGTTCCCGCTTTCACGGCGGAGCTCGATCGCTACTACCGACAGGCTTTGCTGGGTGCGCCGCAGTCTCGCTGGCTGAAACACGAACCATGACGCCATCGAGCACTCATCTTGTGCTCATTCCGAGCTTCAACCCGGGCGCGAAGGTTTTTCCAACCGTGCGGGCGGCCCTGGATCATTGGGCGCCGGTCTGGGTGGTCGTCGATGGCAGCACTGATCATTCGGAGCATCGCCTGTCGGACATGGCGGCCACCGAACAGAATCTTCGGGTCTGGGTGCTGCCGGAGAATCGCGGCAAGGGCGCCGCGGTGCTGTTCGGCGTGCGGGAAGCCCAGGCAGAGGGGTTTACCCATGTGTTGACCCTCGATTCCGACGGCCAGCACCCTGCCGGCAGCATCCCGGAGTTCATGCAGGCCTCCTTGGCATCCCCCGGTTCCATGGTGCTGGGGGAACCGGTATTTGACGACAGCGCGCCCCGTTTGCGCGTCCGAGGAAGAAAAATATCGAACTGGTGGGCCAATCTTGAGACGTTGTGGGCCGGCGTCCACGACTCGCTATTCGGCTTCCGCGTCTACCCCATCGACGCCCTCATCCGCGTGATGCGGCGACAGCTGTGGATGCGGCGCTTCGACTTCGACGTGGAAGCGGTCGTGCGGCTGTGCTGGCGCGGCGTGCAGCCCATCAATCTGCCGGCGCCCGTGCGCTACTTCCGGCCCGATGAGGGCGGCGTATCGCATTTTCGTTACGGGCGGGACAACGCGCTGCTGACGTGGATGCATTTTCGGCTGTTTTTTGGGTTTCTGCTGCGCCTGCCGCTGCTGGCGGCCCGGCGCCTGGGCCGCGCCTCAAGGTAAGTTGCTGCACCCGCCCGCACCTATATAATGCCGCTACTTAGAACTCCAAGCGAAAGCGTAAAGCTATGTCCGACAAAGCGTCGCTCATGCAACAGCCGGCGCCGCTGACCGATGTCGGTCTGCAGCGGGAACTCGCCGCGCTGTTCGTGCAAGCCCTGAATCTCGAGGTCAAGCCTCAGGATATCGATCCCGAGGCTCCCTTGTACGGCGAGGGGCTGGGCCTCGATTCCATCGATATTTTGGAGGTCGCGCTGATCGTCTCCAAGCAGTACGGCATTCATTTGCGCGCCGACAGCCAGGAAAATCAGCAAATCTTCCGTTCTTTGAGGCACTTAGCGGAGTACATCGCGGCGCAGAGAACCAAGTAGCCATGGCTACGGGACGTAGACTGCAGCTTGCTGCCGTCCTTTTGTTCTTCATCGCTTACTCGCTTCTATCGCACTACAGCAATCTCAATCCGCAGGCGCACGATTTGCGCACGCTGCTGGCGCTGGCGCCCATGCTGACGTTGGGGCTGGTTCTGCTCTGGCGCTGGAGCGGCGCTCTGGTTGCGCTGCTGGCGCTCGCGGCGGCAGCACTTTTGCTGCGTGCCTTCTGGCCGCTGTTCTCGCAGAATTTTTCCATCGTATACCTGGTCCAGCAGGTTGGTTTTTATTCCATCATGGCCTTCACTTTCGGCCGATCGCTGCGCAAAGGGCGTGTCCCCCTGTGCACACAGCTCGCGGACAGGGTTCACGGTCCCTTAAGTGCGCTCGAGCTGCGCTACACGCGCAGCGTCACGCTGGCCTGGGTCATTTTCTTTTTGTTCAACGTGGCGCTGAACTTTCTCCTGTTTAAGTTCGCCCCGCTGCGCGTCTGGTCGGTGTTCGTGAATTTCTGCTCGCTGCCGCTGATTCTGCTCATGTTCGTAGCGGAATACGCGGTCCGCCGCCGCGTCCTGCCTCAAGTTCAGCGCAGCGGATTGATCGCCACCTTGCGCGTCTATTTTGCGGATTCGCCCAAGTGACCGACGCGATCGCGTTGCTGTCCCATGCCTCGCCCACGGCGATTGTTGCTTATCGGTCGGGACTCGCCGTGACGGTGCGGCAATTTCTCGACGAGGCACGAGAGGTGGCGCAGAGATTGCCCGAGGGCAAGCACGTGCTGAACGTCTGCGCCGATCGCTACCAATTCGCCGTCGGACTCGCCGCCTGCCTGATGTCGGAGCGCGTAAGCCTGCTGCCATCGACGCACACGCCGCAGGTCATCGCGCAGCTCGCCGCCTTTGCTCCGGACGCTTTTTGTCTGACGGACGACAGACGCTGCGATATCGAGCTGGCGCGCGTCTACTACCCGGATCTCGCACGTCCCGCCGGCACCGTGGCTCCTTCACCCTTCGAAGTGCCGCGCATCGCCGCCTCGCAACTCGCGGCTATCGTCTTTACTTCCGGCTCGACCGGTACGCCGGTACCCTACAAAAAAACATGGGGCTTGCTGTCACGCTGCGTTCAGAACGGGGCGCCGCGCTTGGGCTTATTGGACGGTAGAAGCCATGCGCTCGTCGGCACGGTTCCCGGCCAGCACATGTACGGCTTCGAATCGACCGTGCTGCTGGCGCTGTTGAGCGGCAACGCCTTGAGCGCCGAACGGCCGTTCTATCCGGCCGACGTCGCCGCTGCCCTGCAAAAGGTGCCGCAACCCAGGGTGCTCGTGACCACGCCGATCCACTTGCGCACCTTGCTCACTTCCGCAGTCGAATTTCCACCCGTGGATCTGGTGATGTCCGCAACCGCCCCGTTGAGCCGCGAATTGGCGCGCGAGGTAGAGGAGCAGTACCGCGCTCCCTTGCTGGAAATTTACGGCTCAACCGAGACTGGACAGATTGCCATGCGGCGTACTGCGGAAACGGTCGCTTGGCGTCTTTGGCCGGGCGTTCACCTGCATACCTCGAGCGGCCAGACCTTTGCGCAAGGCGGTCACGTCGAACAATTGACGCCGCTGTGCGACGTCATCGAGATCACCGGCGACGAAGAGTTTCTGCTGCACGGTCGGACGGCCGATCTGGTGAATGTCGCAGGCAAGCGCAGCTCGTTCGGCTACTTGAATGCGCAGCTCAACGCCATTCCGGGTGTCAGCGACGGTGCGTTCTTTCTGCGCGAGGATGTGACGGGATCCACAGGCGTGGCCCGCCTGGGCGCCGTAGTCGTGGCGCCCGGACTGACCGTGGCGGACTTGATGGAGCAGCTGCGGCAGCTGATCGATCCGGTGTTTCTGCCGCGGCCGCTGCTGATCGTGGAACAGTTGCCGCGCAACGCGACCGGCAAGCTGCCGCAACAGGCGTTGCGGGGTTTCGCCGACGAGCAACTGCGGATCAACGAAGCGCAATGAAAATGCAAAGCACGCTCAGCATTGCCGCCGACCATCCGGCGTTTTCCGGCCATTTCCCAGCGTTTCCGGTGCTGCCGGGCGCAATGCTGCTGGACGAGATGCTCAAAGCCATTGAATCGGCGCGGGGGATCGACCTCAAATCATGGCGCATCTCGTCCGCGAAATTTCTCAACGCGGTGCGGCCGCGCGATATTTTGATCCTGGAGCACGACGCGTCGGCACCCGGATTGATTCACTTCACGATCCGCGTCGACGAACGCAAGGTGGCCAGCGGCACGCTGCATGAATCCTAGATCCGCCAATCTTCTCGACGGCCATCCTAAGGCCGCTGAATGGGTCAGCCATCGCGAGCGCGGCAGCCTCAGGCTGTTGAAGGTCATGGCGTTCCTATCCCTGCGCTGCGGACGCCGAGCAAGCCGCACCATCCTGTACGGCATCGCCATTTACTTTTTCTTGTTCGGGCCCAGCGCGCGACGTCACTCACTGCGTTATTTGCGTCTCGCTCTCGGCAGGGCACCCGTGGCGCGCGATCGGTTCCGGCAGATCCTAAGCTTCGCGACCACCATTCACGATCGCGTCTATCTCATCAATGGTCAATTCGAGAAATTCAATATCTCCGTCGAAGGCGAGGACCTGGTGCTGGCGCATGAGCCAAAGGGTCGCGGCGCCTTGTTGCTCGGCGCGCATGTGGGCAGCTTCGAGGTCATGCATTCCTTGAGTCGGCGGCAGCACGGATTGCGCGTCGCGATGGCGATGTACGAAGAGAACGCGCGCAAAATCGGCGGCATCCTCGCCGCCATCAATCCCAATTGGATCGCGGACATCGTCCCCTTGGGCCAGATCGATGCGATGCTCAAGATTGCCGAACGGTTGGATCAGGGCGCCTATGTCGGCATCCTCGCCGATCGCACCCTGGGCGAAGAACCCGCGCAGGCCGTCACATTCCTGGGAAAAGAAGCCTACGTGCCTACCGGACCGATGCGGGCGGCTGCCATCTTGCGGTGTCCGGTCTTCTTCATGGCCGGCCTGTATCGCGGCAAGAACAATTACCATGTGGTATTCGAACGGATCGCAGATTTTTCCGCCACGAGCGTGGGCGGCCGCGATGTCGCGGTGCGCGCCGCCATCCGACGCTATGTTGCGATACTCGAGCGCTACTGCCGCAGCGATCCGTATAACTGGTTCAATTTTTTCGATTTCTGGAGCCGGCCGGCCGGCGGCGGGGGTCAATGATGCAACGCATCCTGCCATTTATCGCGCTCTGCATCTTCTGCGTCACCGGCAACACGGCGGTGCGTGCCGCACCCGCGGATTTGCGCGACCTCGATCAAGTCATGGCCATGCTGGCGATGCGCCAGCATGGCCGGGTGGAATTCATCGAACAGCAGTTTCTCGCGGTCTTGAGTCATCCGATCGAGTCCTCCGGCGAGTTGCGTTATGACGCGCCGGATCGCCTCGAAAAACGCACGCTCAAGCCGCGCGCGGAAACTCTGGTGCTCACGGGCGAAGTGTTGAGCGTGGAACGCGCGCACAGCCGCCGCGTGATGGATTTGCATGCTTACCCGCAAGCGCTGCCCTTCGTCGAAAGCATTCGCGCTACGCTCGCCGGCGACCGCAAGGCGCTCGAGCGATTGTTTCGGCTGGAATTTGCCGGCAGCGTGTCGCGTTGGAGCTTGACGCTGGTGCCGCTGGAATCAAAGGTCAAGCAATCCGTCAGCCAGGTACGCATCGACGGCGCGCAAGATCAGTTGTTGAAGGTGGAAATTCGCCAGCCCGACGGCGACCGATCCTTGATGACTCTGCGCCCATCCACCTTGCCATGAATGTGCGCCGCGCGCGTGTGCTCGTGGTTTGGCTCGGCTGCGTCGCGCTGGCCGTCATCGTCGTTGCGCGCGCCCGCTACAGCACCGATCTGTCGGCGTTCTTACCCGCCCATCCGACGCCGACGCAGCAACTTCTGGTCGATCAGCTGCGCGAGGGGCCCGCCTCGCGCCTGATTCTCATTGCGCTCGAGCAAGGCGACGCAGCGTCGCGGGCCCGCGTTTCGTTGGGGCTGGTGGAACGATTGCGCAAGGATCCCGAGTTTGCAAGCGTCGACAACGGCGAGGCGGTCGCCGGGCAACGAGATCGCGAATTTTTGTTTCAGCATCGGTATCTGCTCAGCGAGGCGGTGAATGCGCAGCGCTTCACCACGGCCGGCCTGAGCGACGCCATCCGGGAAACGATCGATGATCTGGCCTCCCCGGCCGGTCTCTTGTTCAAGTCCCTGCTGCCGCGCGATCCCACCGGCGAACTGGCGAATATCCTCGACCAGCTGGCGCGCTCGCCCGCGCCGCAAAGCCGCGATGGGGTGTGGGTCTCGAGCGACGGGACGCGCGCGCTGGCAGTCGCGCAGACCTCGGCAACCGGGTCCGACACCGATGCGCAAAGCAGGGCGATCGATGCGATTCGCGCAGCGTTTGCGGCAGCGGCAGCCGAATCGCCGCAAGCCGGCAACAAGAGCATGCAATTGCGCCTGAGCGGCCCGGGCGTTTTCGCCGTCGCGGCGCGCGCCAAAATCGAACGTGCGGCCGTGCGCTTATCGATTGCCAGCAGCATTCTCGTGGTGAGCCTGCTGCTCCTCGTCTATCGATCGTTGTCGGCACTTGGATTGGGCTTGTTGCCGGTCGCGACGGGCGCGCTGGTCGGTATCGCCGCGGTGGCGCTGGGGTTCGGCGCCGTGCATGGCATCACCTTGGGATTCGGCATTACGCTGATCGGAGAGTCGGTCGACTACTCGATCTATTTTTTTGTTCAATCGCGCCAGGCGCAAGGTGCGGGCGCAGCCCGCAGCTGGCAGCAGCTCTGGTGGCCCACGATACGACTTGGGATGTTCACATCCGTGTGCGGGTTCGCGTCGCTGCTGCCGTCGGGATTTCCAGGACTCAAGCAACTGGGGCTTTACTCCATCAGCGGCCTGATCGCGGCAGCTCTGGTGACGCGCTATGTGCTGCCGGCCTTGCTGCCGGCGGGTTTCACGATTCACGATGTGAGGCCGGTTGGACGAAAGGCCGGCGCTCTATTACGGCGAGCGCAAAATCTCAGCGGCAGGGCCATTTTGCTTTGCGGCGCTGTTCTCGTGGCGCTGGCGTTGGCCGTGCTGTATCACGACCGGGAATCGCTTTGGAATCGCGAGCTGTCGGCATTGAGCCCGATATCGGCCGACGATCAGAATTACGATGCAAAATTGCGCGCCGACCTGGGCGCCGCCGACGTCCGCGATCTCGTCATCGTCTCGGGACCGGATATGGAATCGATTTTGCGCGGCGCCGAACGTGCCGCCGGCGTCCTGCAATCGTTGGTGGACAAGAAGCTGATCGGCGGCTTCGAGAATCCCGCGGCCTACGTCCCGAGCATGGCCACGCAAGAGAGCCGGCGCAGCAGCCTGCCGAGCGCCGCGGATTTGCGCGCCAACCTGAGCCAGGCCGTCGCGGGACTGCCGCTGCGTGCCGATCGTTTACAGCCCTTTCTCGAGGACGTCGAAGCGACGCGTCACGCGGCTTTGGTGACGCCGCGCGATCTGGCGGGCACTTCCTTGAGTGCCGGTTTCGATGCGCTGATTCTGCATCAAAAGGATCAGTGGAACGCGCTGCTGCCGCTGCGCAGCGCCGCGGCGGGCGGAGAAATTGACTTGGGCCAAGTCGTGGCGGCGCTCAAGGACGGCCAGGTAACAGAGGCACGGGTGCTCGACCTTAAGCGGGAATCCGACGCGCTGTACGACGATTACCTGGCGGAAGCCATTCATTTTTCATTGGCCGGCTTCCTGGCGTTGACGGCATTGCTGCTGATCGCGCTGCGTTCGCCCATGCGAGTGGTGCGCGTGTTGGCGCCCCTGGCGCTGGCTGTTCTCACCGTTGCCGCGGGCCTTGCCGCTGCCGGAGTGCAATTGAGCATTCTGCACCTCGTCGGAATGTTGCTGATCGTGGCCGTAGGTTCGAACTACGCGCTGTTCTTCGACCGTCAAGCGAACTCGGCGGAGGCCGGCGACGAGGTCGTCACGCTCGCCGCGCTGGTTATCGCCAATGCCAGCACGGTCATCGGCTTCGGTCTTCTATCCTTCTCGCAGGTTCCGGTCCTGGTTGCACTGGGCACCACCGTGGCGCCCGGCACATTTCTCGCGCTGCTGTTCGCGGCAACCGGCGTTCGCGGCGCCAGAAGCGCGCATGCGTAGCATTTTTTGCGCCGCCGGCGCCGGTACGAGGGCGCCGACGCAAATGATATGGCTGCCCGGCGCGTACCACTCCGCGCAGGACTTCGTCGACGCAGGCTTCGTCCGTGCCGCCGCGGAGCGGCGAGTTCGCCTCGATCTGCAGTTTGTCGATCTGGAGATGCAGCATCTGGATGATCGCGCCATCTTTCAGCGGCTCCGATCCGAGATTGTCTTGCCGGCTCGGGATTCCGGCGCCGCGGTCTGGCTGGCGGGCATCTCACTGGGCGGTTTGATGGCGCTCGACTATGCCAGCTGTCTAGGCGAGTTGGACGGGCTGTGCCTGCTCGCGCCCTATCTTGGAAACCGCATGCTGATCCAGGAAATCGCAGCCACATCCGGGCTTGCCGGCTGGGAACCCGGCGAGCTTGCAGAAGCGGACGTAGAACGCCGAATATGGCGCTATATCAAGACGCGAGCCGACTCGCGGCCGCTTTTCCTCGGCTACGGGAAGAGCGATCGATTTTCCGCGGCCCATGACATGCTGGCCGCGGCGCTGCCGGCAAACTGGGTCGAAGCCGCCGGCGGCGGCCATGATTGGAGCACCTGGCTTGAGCTATGGGAGAAATTTTTGGACTCGCATTTCACATGAACCCAGGGGAGAACTTCGCCCGCTGGCGACCCTCGCCCCTTTTGGTCGCGTCGG
Source organism: Steroidobacteraceae bacterium (assembly GCA_036495805.1). GTDB lineage: Bacteria > Pseudomonadota > Gammaproteobacteria > Steroidobacterales > Steroidobacteraceae > Bog-1198. The sequence continues at coordinate 23,196 of DASXMG010000110.1, forward strand.
CGGCCGTGCACCTGGGCGCGGCCGCCGCGTTGATTGCGCGGCCGCGTGCGTGGCCCTGGCCGCTGGGCGCCCTGCTTGCCAACCATGTGGTCCTGGCCGCGGCCGGACTTTGGCCGCGAAGCCAGCTCTTGGGACCGAATTGGACCCGCCTGCCGGAGCACGGCCATCCCGCGCCCGGCGTCGCGATTACCATCGATGACGGCCCCGATCCCGACGTCACGCCGCGGGTGCTGGCGCTGCTCGACGGTCACGGCGCCCGCGCCAGCTTTTTTTGCATCGGCGAACGCGTGCTGCGCTACCCTGACCTTGCACAAGAAATCGTGCGCCGCGGACACGTCATTGAGAATCACAGCCAGCGCCACCGGCACAATTTTTCACTGCTGGGCCCAAGCGGAATGAACGCGGAAGTCGCCCGAGCGCAGGAGAGCATCTTTCGCGTGACGGGCTGCAACCCGCAATTTTTTCGCGCTCCCGCGGGCCTGCGCAATCCCTTCCTCGATCCTGTCCTGGCTCGACTAAAGCTGCGCCTCGCCAGCTGGACGCGCCGCGGCTTCGATACGGTGAGCGCCGATGCCGACGCGGTGTTCCGCCGCTTGGCCGATCCGCTTCAGGCGGGCGACATATTGTTGCTGCATGATGGCCACGCGGCGCGCAGCCGCCGCGGTCAGGCGGTGATTTTGGACGTGCTGCCGCGCCTGCTCGACACGCTCAAGGCTCGGGGACTGAAGCCCGTCACGTTGCGCGCGGCGTTGCCATGAAACCCATGCAGCCCTTGCTGCTCGCGCAGTTCACCGCCACCAGCTGCATAGGCACCGGAGTGGCGCCGACACTGGCCAGCTTGGCCGAGCAACGCGGCGGCCTGGCGCGCTGCGAATTTGAAACCGTCAAGATCGATACGCATATCGGCGAGGTCCCCGGCGTCGATGCACAGCGTCTGCCGGCGCCGCTACGGATGTTCGACTGCCGCAACAATCGACTGGCCGAGCTTGCGCTGCGGCAGGATGGCTTCCTCGATGCCGTCGATGCCGCCGCCGCCCGCTTAGGCAGGCGCCGCATCGGCGTGTTTATCGGCACCAGCACCGCAGGAATTATGCAGACTGAATTGGCGTACCGCGCCCGCGACCCCGTCAGCGGCGCGCTGCCGGCCGAATTTGAATATGGCACCACCCACAATTCGTTCTCAGTCGCGGATTACGTTCGCCGGCGGTGCCGGCTCGAAGGCCCGGCCGTGGCCGTCTCTTCGGCGTGCGCATCGAGCGCCAAGGTGTTCGGCGCCGCGAGACGCATGATCGAAGCGGGTCTCATTGATGCAGCGCTGGTCGGCGGAACGGATTCGCTCTGCCTGACGACGTTGTATGGATTTCATTCACTGCAGCTGTCCTCCCCAGCCCCCTGCCGTCCTTTTGATGTGGCGCGCGACGGCATCTCCATCGGCGAGGCTGCCGCCTTCGCACTTCTCGAGCCGGCATCGAAAAAAGTTGACGGCGATTCAATCCTGCTGCAGGGCGTCGGCGAGTCCAGCGATGCCTATCACATGTCGGCGCCGCATCCGGAAGGGCTGGGCGCGAAGCGCGCCATGCAATCGGCGCTCGACGCCGCGTCACTGGAGCCCGCCGATATCGATTACATCAATTTGCATGGCACCGGGACCCTCAGCAACGATCGCTCGGAAAGCCAGGCCGTCACGAGCATTTTCGGCCCGACGACGCCTTGCAGCTCGACCAAGGGCGCGACCGGCCACGCGTTGGGCGCCGCGGGTGCGCTCGAGGCGGTCATCAGTGCGCTCGCCATCCGCAATGGATTGATGCCGGGCGGTATCCAGACGACCCGAATCGACCCGACCCTCACGGCGCACTACATCAAAGAGAATCGGCGCGCGCCGGTAAGGCGCGTGCTCAGCAATTCCTTCGGCTTCGGCGGCACCAATTGCAGTTTGATTTTTGGCCGTGCCGGATGAAGCTGTGCGGATATGTCGGCGGAATCGGCGTCTTGGGTCCCGGATTCAACGATTGGCCGCAAGCCGCCGCCGTTCTGTTGGGCAAGCAGCCTTACGTGGCCGCACCCACGGTGTTGCCGATTCCGGCAATGTTGCCGCCCGCGGAGCGGCGGCGCACCGGTAGAGTGGTCAAGCTCGCCTTGGCCGTGGCGTTGGAAGCGACCTCGAACGCCGGCGCGAGCGCCGAACAAATGCCGAGTGTGTTTTCTTCCTCCGGGAGCGACGGTCACATCTGTCACGAAATCTGCCAGGCCCTGGCGCTGTCCACGCGCGAAGTCTCGCCGACACGCTTCTCGAATTCAGTCCACAACGTCGCGGCCGGCTACTGGAGTATCGCGACAGGATCCATGAGCGAATCGAACGTGCTCTGCGCCTTCGACGCCAGCTTCGTGGCGGGACTGTTGGATGCCATGACCCAGGTGACGGTCGATCGGCAATCGGTGCTATTCGTGGCCTACGACACTGAATACCCGCCGCCATTGCACGCGAAGCGCCCGATACCCGACGCGCTCGGCGTAGCCATGGTTCTCAACCCCGAGCGAACCGCCGGCTCCATCGCCCGCATCGAAGTAGCTCTCAGTGAGGAAAGCCCCGACAAAATGGCCCATCCGGAACTCGAGGCGTTGCGCACCGCGGTCCCCGCCGCGCGCTCGCTGCCGTTGATGCGGCTGCTCGCCGGCGGCATCGCGGGGCGGGTTGTTCTCGAATATCTGGATGTATCGCGCGCTGCCGTGCAGGTTCAACCATGCGTATGAACCGGGCGTGGATCGAGGCGCGCATTCCCCATCGAGGCCGCATGTGCCTGCTCGATGAAGTGGTCGCCTGGAACGCACACCACATCCGCTGCAGCACCGGCACGCATCGCGCGCTCGACAATCCGATGCGCGCGCATGACCGGCTCGGAATCGCGTGCGGCGTAGAATATGCAGCCCAGGCGATGGCATTGCACGGTGCGCTGACGGCCGGCGCGTCAGGAGCAACAGCAAGCGCGGCCGCGCGAGTCGGCCTGCTGGCCAGCGTACGCGAGATGCGCCTGAATGCATTGAGATTGGATGACATCGAATCCGACCTGTTGTGCGAGGTCGCTTACGTTGCCGGCGACGGCCTCACCGCGCTGTATGAATTCAACTTGCGCTGCCAGGGCAACTTGTTGCTCTCCGGTCGCGCCTCGGTGGTGCTGGATGCCGGCGGGTGGTTACGGCTATGAATGAAATCACGACTCGAGCATTGGTCACCGGCGGCAGCGGCGGTATCGGCGCCTCCATTTGCCGGGCCTTGGGCGCGCAGGGGCATTTCGTCTACGTGCACGCTCATCGCGGCGTCGCCGCCGCCGAAGCGATCGCCGCCGGGATCGTCGGCGCAGCCGGCCGCGCATGCGCGCTGCAATTCGATCTGACCGATGCCGCGGCGACGCGCGCCGCGCTCGAGCGGATTCTCGAGGAAGGACCCATCCAGGTGCTGGTCAACAACGCCGGCGTGCACGACGATGCGGTGCTGCCGGGCATGAGCCCGCAGCAATGGCATCGCGTCATCGACCTGACGGTCAACGGATTTTACAATGTCACTCAACCTCTGATGCTGCCCATGATCCGCACCCGTTGGGGCCGCGTCATCAGCATTACGTCGGTGGCTGCGCTGCTCGGCAATCGAGGCCAGGTGAATTACGCCGCGGCGAAGGGAGCGCTGCATTCGGCCACCAAGGCACTGAGCCTGGAAGTCGCGAGCCGCGGCATAACGGTGAATGCCGTCGCACCCGGCATCATTGCCACCGGCATGGGCAAAGCGGCTTTTGACGGCGCAGCCATCGATGACATCGTGCCGATGAAGCGTGCCGGATCGCCCGACGAAGTCGCGAGCTTGGTGGCGTATCTGGCGTCGAGGGAAGCCGGCTACATCACCGGGCAAATCATTTCAATCAATGGCGGCATGATCTGAACTGAATCGCACCGCTCACGCGTAGGCATCGAGCAGGCCGCTGGCGCTTCGCGCCATCGACAAGGCTGCTTGGGCCGGGACCGGAGCATCGCTGCCGACCGAGCGCGCGCTTTCGTAGGCTTGCGACGGCGGCGAGCGCTCTTGAAATGAGCGCTGCGAGATATCGACGCTCACCTGCGAAAATCCTTGAGAGCCCAGCATCTCACGCAGCTTCGACGAACTCGACTCCAATGCATCGCGCGTCACCGCACTGTGGCTTGCAAGCCAGACCTGCGCATGCCCACCCTGCAGGGCGATGCGAACCTCGATGGGGCCGAGCGCCGGCGGATTGACTTGCAGTTTGGCGCTGGTCAGGTTGCCGTCCATCATCAGCGCAACGCGATCGGCGACCCCTTGTCCGAATTGCGCCGTGTCCACGCCCGCGGCGACTTTGAAAGTCGGCGCTGGCGCGCCATCGGTTGATGTGTTGGAGGTCAGCAGTTGCGCGGCGCCGACGCTGCCGTCATTCGATGCGCCGGAGAGCGTCGAGTCGGGACTGTTGTCGTGCGAGCGCTTGTCGACTGCGCCGGTGCCGGCTGCGTTGGAGACCGCCTGAGCGACGGAGGCAGCCGTTGCCGCGGTCACCGCCGCCGACATGGATGTCGCCGCGGCGCGCGCCATTGCCGCCGCCGGTGTGGCCGCCGCGGGATCGCTCGCGGCTGCGGCGCTCGGGACGCCCGTATCAGGAATCGCCGGATCATCGGATGAAGACGCATCCGGCGGAGGCGTGCTCGTACCCTGCGCAATCGCGGCCGCCATCGCGGCTTGCGCGGCCGCATCGGTGCCGCCGGCAACGGGCGCGTTGCTCGATGCCGATGCGTTCAGCGTTGCGTCGGCAGCAGGATTGCTCAACGCATTGGTCCCTGGACTCGCGCCGGCATCGCCCGGCTTGGCAGTCGGTGCATTGCCTGAGGGCACTGCCGAGGCGCCCGGCGCCGCCGCTGTCCCCGGCGTTGCCAGGATCCGGACGCTCGCCGCGTGCGGCATCGTCGGACCGGAAGCGGGCACGCTCGGCGCACCGGCGACGGTCGGAATTGTTGCATCTGCGCCCGCTAAATTCGGCGCGGCCGCGGGATCAAGATTCGCTGCCGTCAAAATAGCCGCCGCGGCGCTCGCACCGGCCGGTGCGCTCGACCCGTCAGCGATTGCGCCGGTCGGAAGACCCTGCGTGCTGCCGGGCGGCCCGTTGACGATGGCCGCGCCGTCCGCGACCGCAGTGCTCGAGGCATCGGATTTTGCCGGCGGCGGGGCCTGCACCGCGGGCGGCGGCTGATTGCCGGGCGCCGGCAATGGACTGCCGCTTGGAGCTGGGTCCTGGTGCTTGTTGGCCGCGCTCCTGCGCGCCGGCTTGCCGCCCGCATCGTTCAAGGCTGCGGCGAAATCCTGGCTTCCGGTGCGCGGATTCGCCGATGCGGCCGAGCCCGGCCCATTGGGCTGGACGGGGTCGCTGCTAGGGGGTAGTTGCAAAACTGGCGGAGCTGCATTCATACCGCCGGAAATTGCAAGCGACGTGCCAAATCCCCCCGCTACGGCCAACCCCTACCGCGGGCCAATCCCCTATTTCAGGTACTTATCGAACCAGGCCAGCGTGCGCTGCTCCGCATCGGCAAGATGCTCCGGATCCCGCAGACCGTGACCCTCGCCGGGGTAGATCATGATGGAGGTCGGCACATTCATCGCCTTCATCGCATGCCAGAATTCCTGGGTTTGCGGTGCCGGACATTCGATATCGTGTTCTCCGACGTAGGCAAACGTGGGTGTCTTTACATTGTGCATGTAGTTGATTGCCGATGAAGCGCCATACACCGCGGGATCGTCGTACGCTGATTTGCCGAAGTAAGGGATCATCCAGGCATCGATGCCGTTTTCGCCGTAGTACGACAGCCAGTCGCTGATGCCGGCGGCCGCGACCGCGGCTTTGAATCGATTGGTTTGGGTCACGGCCCACATGCTCATGAAGCCGCCATAGCTTCCGCCGGTTAATCCCAGGCGCGCCGTATCAACGGGCGCGACTTTTGCCACCGCGTCGATGCCCGTCAAAATGTCGCGCAGGTCGCCGTGGCCGAAATCGCGCACATTCGCTCGAGTGAAGCGCTCACCTTGACCATAGCTGCCGCGCGGATTCGGCCGAAACACGGCGTAGCCATGCTGCAGCAACGCGGCGGTGATTCCCGGGCCCGCAAAACCGGGCGTCACGGCCGCCGCAGGACCGCCGTGAACCTGCGTGATCATGGGAACCTTGCCGTCGGCATGCAGGGGCAGCAGCAGCCAGCCCTGAACATCGAAACCGTCGTTCTTCCACCAAACGCTTTGCACGCGCGCGGGCAAGCTGAGGCCGGCATTGACGGCCGTCAAATTACGCCAGCGGCCGATCGTGCCGATCTCGATCTCCGGTGCTGCCGTGAACGATTCATGCGCGTCAGCCGTCACTCCCGAAGGACACGCGGTCGAAATACCGCCGGCGCGATCGCCGAATGACTCCTCGCCGCTCCACAAAATTCGCGCCGGCTTAGGCATGTGGCCCGGTCCTAAATCCGCAAATTGAGTCTTGTCTCCGGCGAGCAGCTCGGCTTGCAGATGGCCATCGCAACGCCAGGAAATTGCCGTGCTCGACGCATGCGAGCCTTCAGTCAAATTCGTCGCGCCGCCGCCGTCGATGGCGAGCGTATACACATCGCCCCCGGTCGAACCGAAATCGCTCATGATGCCCGCGATGAACGCCACCAAAGATCCGTCGCGCGATACCTTCGGCATGGCAAGCTGCTGGCGCGCATCGGTCGGCGTGTAAATGACGCGAGCGCCGGTGCCGTTTTCGGGGAATGCGTACAATTTTGCCGTCCACCAATTGTTGTCTCCGTCGCCCGGAGCGGCAGTGCCGATGAACCCTTTACCGCCCGCACGCCAGTCATATTCATAGACGAATAGGTCGGGCGGCGAGACCCACCGCAAGGCACCTTGCTCCAACACCGCAATTCGCTGCTCCGGCGGCGCCGCGTCCAAATCACCGGCGATTGCCGCGCCGGCCTGAGTCGCACCAACTTCCTTGGTGGCGTTTTCAATCGCAAGCATGGCGAGACGCCCATCCGGCAGATATCGCAGGTGCACGATGGTGCCGCCGAAGCCCAACAGTTTGGCCAATCCACTGCCATCGGCGCCCACCGCGTACAAGGAGCGCGCGTGGCTGCCTGGCATACGCAAGGCAAAGGCCAGATGCTTGTTGTCCGGGCTCCACGTCGGCGAATCCGGCCAACATTGCGGCACCCGGCCGCAGGGCATCGGCACGGTGATTGCAGCGCCGCCGGACACGTGCCTGATCACCAGATCGCGCACGGTCGGCGCACCGCCGCTCTTGGAAGAGTCGCCCTCCACCGAAGCGACCAGTTCGCCGTTCGGCGAGATCTCGACGCCAAGGTAGCGATGGACCAGGCGCTCGGATTGCGCTTGCGCCGCTTGGCACCCCGCTCCCAAGCCAATGCAAAGCACCGCGATTGCAACTACCAACCTCATTTCTTTCCCCTTTGCCAATGATTGCTCAAGCGCCGCGACTGAATTTCAGCACCAGCGTCGCGCAGCCCAAGAGACCGATGCCCTCGATCCGCGCCAGCAGCCGGTTCATGTTGCCGGTGACTCCGAATTTTTCCGTCGCCCGCATGGCGCGATGCGCGAGCCAACCGTATGCTGTCAAAATGCAGAATTCGGGCACCATCGAGGTCGCCGCAAGAATCAACATCTGCGGCACGACCGGAATTGCCGGGTCGATGAATTGCGGCAGCAGCGCCAAAAAAAACAGCAGCGCTTTCGGATTGGCCAGCTGCAGCGTCAGCGCGCCCAAGTACACGCTGCGCAGATCCCGCTGTGTCTCCTCAGGATTCCCTTCCAGCGCGACCGAGTGCATCGAATTGGCCGAGCGCAACGCCTTGATCCCCAAGTAGATCAAGTAGGCCGCGCCGGCCCACTTGGCAACGGCAAAAAACCGCGCACTGGCGGCGATGATGGCGCCGAGGCTCGTGGCGGACAGCGCGAAATAAATGCCGTTCGCGGTCAGGATCCCGGCCGCCGCCGGCAACGTGCGCCGCAATGCCCCGCGTACGCCTTGCGATACCGTGTAGAACACCGCGGGACCGGGCGACAGCGACAGTGCGGTTTCCACACCCAAGAACAGCAGCCACGTCTTGAAGGTCATCTAATAATATCGGCCTGCCGAGCGAGAATACACGCTCGCGGATTGCGAATTTTCATTGGGCGGCAATGATCCACTGTCGTTCCGACGATGGCAAGCGAGAAGCGGTTGTAGCGCGCGAGACTCAAGGCGCCGGCACGCTCTCAGTTCTTGGCGATTCCGGCGAGAAAGCTCGATACATGCTCGTTCAAGAATTTCCCGTCCGCCGGCGATGCTCCGGCGCCGGCGGCTCTGCGTCAGGAGCCGCTTGCGCCTGCGCAAATTGCGCGGCAAAGAAAACCATGATCAACGCGATGGATCGCACGCTGTTTTCTCCCCGACCACGGCTGTTGGATTTCGTCAAAGCATACACCAGCGATGCGCTAGCGACGAAGGGTCGGCGCGTTGTCGAGGCGGGCGAATACGCTTTGCATGGTCTCCACGCGCTCGAGATACACGCGAGCCTGATGATCGCCGCAACGCTCGCCTTCGGCCAGTCTGAACCTGCGGCGCGCGAACTCATCGCCCGCCCCGCCGCCGCAAAGGTGGATGAGTGCGGCCAGCATCTGCTTTTGCAGCAGCGATGCGGAATTCATGCGATGGCGCTCGAGAATGGACGCGACGCTTCGATCGAGGTAGGCCGAGGTCAGCTCGACCGCATCGCGGGGTATGACTCGGGCATACAAACTGTTGAACCAGCAAGAATGCCAGTCGTTCCAAGGGCCGTCGGCGACGACCAGGTGATCATGGATGCAATAGCGGCGCGCCTCCGCGAAATTCCCGTCGGTGATCTGGTACATACCGACGGCGCTCGAGGCCGGCCGATACACCTCGAACGGTTGTGATGACCATGACCAGCGCCAATAAGTACGCGCCACCGGATTTCCCGAGCCTTCAACCTGGGCAATTGCCGCGAGAAAGTCGGGCGTCATGACTTCGGTCGAGAATTTCTTGAAGAGCGGCGCATACTCGGCCCAGGTTTCCGCGGGAGACTTGTACAAGGTTCCGCTCACGGGAAAGAACAGTTCGGATGGCTTGCGCAAGACTTGGAAGATCCAGTTGATGCCGAGCCAGAGCACGAAAATGATGAGTGCCGCCATGATGAACTTCGCCGGCCGCGGTGCGGGGCGCCACCAGCGCCTGACGCGCCGCCACGCCCTGGCGCTGCGGCGCCAGAGTTTCTTCAGGCGGGCAAGGCTGCCTGTGCGCCGCGCGGGCTTGGTAGCCATGATCCGCTCGCTACTTGCTGTTTTGCCTGACCGCGATGGTCACGCTCTCGGATTCAGGATCAAACAAGATTTTGGCCTCGCCGCGCTTCAGCTGGCTGATGACCCGCGCCACCTTGTCCTCGAGCGAGTACTCTTTCTCGCCGTAGTCCGTCCCCTCGCGCAGCACAAAGGATTCGACGACGGCGTTCAACAGCTCCGCCGGCAATTCGCCGTAGGGCACCTCGACAGGTTCTGGAGCTTGTTCGCCGGGCATCGACCCTAAGGTATCACGGCCTTTTAGGCGTTCCCGGTGTCGATCCGGGCTGCGAGCATCACACGCATCGCCGCATCATCGCCTTCGCGTTGTTCGCGCCGATCCGCCGCGCTCTGCTCTTCCTTGCGAAAGCGATCGACCACGCGGTTCAACGACTCGGCTTCGATGCGCTTCTCGCTCCATTGCGCACGGCGCTTGTCGAATTCCTTGCGGGCAAGATCCAGTGATTTCTGCTGCTGATTCAAGGCCTCGCCAAGCCGCTCGAGGAAGGACCGATAGTTCTGCAGCTTGACCGCATCCATGGCGGCATTGGACTGGCCGGAGTTGCGCACATATTCGTCGCGGTAGGACTGCAGCTGCTCGAGTTGGCGCTCCAATTCCGCAACCTTTCGCCCGGCTTCGCCCATATGGCGGCTCAAATCCCGCGCCGAGGTCGAGGCGATTTCGCGGATTGGTTCAAAGCGTTTGGACTTGATCATGGTTGGGAGCCTGTCTCCTACTCACTATCGGCCCGTTGGCGCGGCCGGCGCCGAGAACTGCGTCACGAGTTGTTTCAGATCCGCGTAACTTCGCTCGATTCCAACCGGTTCGTACATGTCCTGACGCAGGAATTCGAGCATTTTGGGCCATTGCTCGACCGCGAGATCCACGCGGGCGTCCGAACCGCGCCGATAGGCCCCGACCGTAATCAAGTCGCGGTTCTGCTGATAGGTCGAATACACCTGCCTGAAGCGATTCGCCAGATCGAGCTGCTCGCGAGTGGCAATTTGGTGCATCGCACGACTGATGGAGGCTTCCACATCCACGGCCGGGTACAAGCCGTTCTCGGCCAAGCGGCGCGACAGCACGATGTGGCCGTCCAGAATGGCGCGCGCCGCATCGGCAATGGGATCGTTTTGATCGTCGCCTTCGACCAGCACCGTGTAGAACGCCGTGATCGAGCCGACGCCGCGATCGCTGTTGCCGGCGCGCTCGACCAGCAGCGGCAAGCGCGCGAACCCGGAAGGCGGATAGCCTTTGGTCGCCGGAGGCTCGCCGATGGCCAGCGCGATCTCGCGCTGTGCCTGCGCGAAACGCGTCAGCGAATCGAGCAGCAGCAATACCTTCATGCCCCGATCGCGAAAGTATTCGGCGATGGCGGTCGCAAGCCAGGCGCCGTGCAGGCGCATGAGCGGCGGGTTGTCGGCAGGCGTGGCCACCACCACGGCGCGACGCATGCCATCGGGGCCCAAGGTGTTGCTGACGAAATCCTGGACCTCGCGGCCGCGCTCGCCGATCAATCCGACCACGGTGACATCCGCCTTGGTGTACCGGGTCATCATGCCGAGCAGCACCGACTTGCCCACCCCGGACCCGGCAAATAGGCCGATTCGCTGTCCGCCGCCGACGGACAGCAGCGCATTGATGGAGCGCACGCCGACATCGAGCGGATCGCGTATCGCACGGCGCATGAGCGGGTTCAACGGCTCCCCGGTCAAGGGCACGCGATCCGTGCAGCGCAACTCGCCGAATCCATCGAGCGGCCGCCCCGCGCCGTCCAAGACGCGCCCCAGCAGTTCGTCTCCGACCGAGACAGCCGACTCGCTATGCGTGGGGATGACGCGCGCGCCGGGCATCAAACCGCGGATATCTCCCGTCGGCATGAGAAACAGCTTGTCGCCGGAGAAGCCGACGACTTCCGCTTCGATCTGTTTGCCCTCTGCGGTGTCTACCAGGCAGCGCCCGCCCACCGCCGCTTCGCAGCCCACGGCTTCCAGTGTCATGCCGACCATGCGATTCAGCGTGCCTTCGACCACGAATTCGGCGGCGTTGGCCATGCGTTGGCGCGCTTGCACCAAGCATTCCGCCCATCGTTTGGAGCGCAATTGCGCGGCCTCCAGGCTCAAGTCGTCCCGCCCCGCGGCGTCGTGGTCTGACGCTCCGTTCCCAGCAGCTCGCTCAGGATGCTGCCCAGGCGCGTCTCCAAACGCGCATCAATGCGTGAGGTGTTGGTCGTGATTTGGCATCCGCCGCGTGCCATGACGGGATCTTCGATGATCGTCCAGGCGCGCTCGTTTTCTGTCGGGGCGAGATGCTGCTTGACCACCGCGGCATCTTCCGGATGCAAATGCACGCGTACATCGCGCGTGGCGACCGGCAACGCCGCGATCGCTTCACGGATGATGCCGATGATTTGCGTGGGATCGGTTTTCAGTTCCCGGCGCACGATTTGCCGCGCCAACGCCATGGCCAAGGTGAGCAGCTCGCGCTCGACCTCGGCATCGAGTGCCTCGAAGGGTTTGGCCAGGTCGTAGAACATGCCGGCGAGCCGATCCACCTGCGCCTGCACTTCGGCGCGCCCCGCGTTGCGGCCGTCGGCCAGTCCCTGCTCGAAGGCCTCCTTGTGCGCTTCCGCCTGCAGATCGGCGAGACCGCCGACCGTCGGCATTTTCTGTTGCGGAGCCGGGCTCTCCATGTCGGGTACCGTCCACAATGCGACAGTCGCGCCGGGCTTGGCGTTCGCGTCAGACAAATTCGCCCGCACCCTTGCCGCCAAGACTGATGGTGCCCTCCTCGGCCATGCGCTGCGCGATCACGATGATTTCCTTTTGCGCCGCTTCCACATCCGTCAGCTTCACCGGGCCGCGTGCCTCCATGTCGTCTTTGAGGATTTCCGCCGCGCGCTTCGACATGTTCTTCAATACCTTCTCTTGCACCTCGGGCTCGGCGCCGCGCAGGGCCACCGCCAGGGTGTCGGAACCCACCTCGCGCAACAGCGCTTGGATGCCGCGGTCATCGACATCCAGCAGGTTGTCGAACACGAACAGCAGATCCTTGATTTGCTGATGCATCTCGCCATCCGCTTTCTCGATCTTGCCCATCTCCTCGCCGAGCTTCTCGCGCTCCATGGCGTTCAAGATGTTGGCGACGCTGCGCGCGCCGCCGACGCGCCGCAGGGGCGCCGGCGCCGCAACGTTCGCTTGTTTCTCGACCAATTGATCAAGTTCCGTCAAGGCGGTTTGCGGCACTTCGTTGAGCGATGCGATGCGCATCAGCACTTCCGTGCGCAGATCCTCGTTGAGCAGCGGCAGGATCGCGGCCGACTGTTCCGGCTCGAGGTGCGCCAGCACGATGGCGGCGATCTGCGGATGCTCGCCGCTGATGATTTGCGCGACAGCCTTGGCATCCATCCATTTAAGGGCTTCGATGCCCTGCCCGGTCTGGCCGTTCGATACACGATCGAGGAGCATGTCGGTCTTTTGCTTGCCCACGGCTTGGGTCAATACACGCCGCACATAGTCTTGCGACCCGCCGGCGATGTTCGCCTTGCCGTCGGCAATGCCGATGAACTTGTCCAGCACCGCGCTCATCTGCTCGCGCGATACTTCCTTGAGCTCGGCCATGGCGATGCCCAATTTCTGCACTTCGCGGGCGCTCAACTGCTTGAGCACATTGGCGGCGTCCTGCTCGCCCAAGCTCATGAGCAGTATGGCGGCGCGCTGTGTGCCGGCGAGTTCGTCGTTAGCCATCCGCGGAGACCCAGTCCTTCACGACCTGTGCCGCACGCCGGGGATCCTGCCCCACCAAGGTTCGCGCGGCCGCGATCTGCTGCTCAAAACTGGGCGAGAGCTTGATGGCCTTGCCCTGTCCCGACAAGCTGACGCGATCGCCATCCACATCCTCGCCCGCTGCCGCGGAGGATCGGCGCGCCGGCTTGGTGAGAGATTTCATCAGCGGCCGCAATACCAGGAACGCCACGACCAACACCAGGGCCGCGCCGACGATTTGCTTGGCGAGCTGAGTCAGCCAAGGCTGCTGCCACAACGGCGGCCCATCGACCGGCGGCAGCGCGGCGTTGCTCTTGAAAGCTTGATTCAACACGTTGATCTGATCGCCGCGATCGTCCTTGAGGCCGATGGATTCCTTGATGAGCTGTGTGAAGCGCTTGATGTCGGTATCGCTCATCGGAGCGGTCGTAACCTTGCCGTCGGCATCTGTTTTCTGCCAGTCATCGAGTACCACGCCGACATTGAGCCGCTTCAAGATGCCCACCGGCTGCTTCACATAAGAGAGCGTGCGATCGACCTCGAAATTGCGTGTACTGCGCTGAGCGCTCGAGCTGGGACCCGAGCTTGCGGCATTGGCCGCAGCGCCCGCCGCTGCATTCGGCGGGGTCAGCGGATTTCCCGGCGTCGCGGCGCCCGCGATGACCGGCGCGCCCGAAGTGCCGGGCGGTTGGTTGCTCAGGGCCCCGGGGATGCCTTCCGCGCCGTCGCCGCCTTTGCGCATTTCATTGCTGGTCTGCTCGCTGCGCACGGCCGTCTTCTGCGGATCGTAGTTCTCGTGCGTCTCCTCCGTAACCGTGTAATCCATGTCCGCCGTGACCGTGGCACGCACGCGTCCGGCCCCGAGCAAAGGCTCGAGCAGCTCGATGATGCGTTGCTGGTAGCTTTCCTCGAGCTTGCGGGTCTGCTCGAAATGCCGGGTGTTGGCGGCCGTCTCGGCGCTTTCGTCCGGAGAGTTGAGCAGCGACCCGGCCTGATCGACCAGGGTCACATCATTCGCCGACAATTCGGGGACGCTCGAGGCGACCAGATGCACGATGGCTGCGACCTGCCCGGGGTCGAGGCGCCTGCCCGGATACAGCTGCAGCATGACGGAGGCCGTGGCCTTGTGGGCGTCTCGCAAAAAGACGGAGGGCTTGGGCAACGCCAAATGCACCCGCGCGCTTTGCACGCCTTGTACCTTGATGATGGTGCGCGCCAATTCGGTTTCGAGCACCGACTGATAGCGGGCACTCTCCATCAAGGTGCTGTTGCCGAGCGCGGAATCCTTTTGAATCATCTCGATGCCCATCGAATCGCTCTGCGGCAGGCCCTGGCTCGCCAGGCGAATGCGCGCTTCCTGAACCTTGGATTCCGGCACCGATACCGCGCCTGAAGGGTTGAGCTTGAATTCGATGCCCGCGGCCGTCAGCGCGTCCATGACCTGGCCGCTTTCACGCTCGGAAAGCTGCCCGTAAAGGACCGTGTAATTTTGTCCCTGCGACCACAGCACCAGCCAGATTGCCGCGGCGATCGCCGCCGCCACACCGGCGAGCAGGCCAATCTGCTTGAGCCCGGGAATGTCGGCCAGCCCGCGGGCCGGAACGGAAGTGGGAACGATGTCAGCCATGGATTAAACCTCGCGGTTGAAAGCAGCCTGCCCTAAACCGACATATTCATTACTTGCTGGTAGGCATCGACGAGCTTGTTGCGCACCTCGGTCATCGCCCGAAACGCCAGCGATGCCTTTTGCACTTCCAGCATCACCTTGGTGAGATCAATACTCTTGTCGCCGCCCTCGTAGGCATCCGCCAGTGCGGTCGCCTGGTTCTGCATGCTGGCCACGTGGTCCACCGAATTTTTCATCAGGTTGGCGAAATCCGAGGGCTGTGCCGCCGCCGGCGCCTCTGAAATGCCTGACGCGCGCGCCTGCAGCGCGCGCATTTCGGCCAACACCTGGGAGATCTGCATGCTGCTCATGGTTACACCGTCATGAATTGCTGATGGACATGCGGCACGTTGATGCCTGCGGCTTTGAACTGCTGCAGCTTGTGGCGCAGCGTGCGCGGACTGATCCCCAAGCGCTCCGCGGTGAGCTTGCGGTTGCCGCCGGTCACGCGTAGCGTCGCCAGGATCAGCTCGCGCTCGCGTTCTTTCAAATCACGGTCCAAGCCCGAGTCGGGCGCTGCACCCGAATGCGCGGCCGTTGGTTGCGCCGCCGCTGTTGGCGCGGCAACCATTCCCGCCGTCGATGCGACAGGCTCAGCCGCTCCGGCCATGCCGGTATCGAGGTCGGCGGCATCGATGCTGCCGCCGGCGGCGAGCCACGCCGCGCGCTGCACGATGTTGTTCAACTCACGCGCATTTCCCGGCCAATCGTGGCTCAGCAGCTTGCGCTCCGCATCCGCCGACAAGCTCAAAGCCGCTTGCCCGGGACGGGCGCAGGCCTGCATGGCGCGGCGGGCCAGGGGCAGGATGTCGCCGCGGCGCTCGCGCAGGGCCGGCAAGCGCAGCGACATCACATTGAGCCGGTAGAAAAGATCGGCGCGGAAGCGCGCCGCGCGCACCTCTTCCGGCAGGTCGCGATTCGACGTCGCGATCACGCGCACATCGAGAGCGATGGTTCGGGTGCTGCCGAGACGTTCCACTTCCAGTTCCTGCAGCACCCGCAGAATTTTCGCCTGCAGCCCCAAGTCCATCTCCGAGATTTCATCGAGCAGCAGCGTGCCGCCTTGCGCCTGTTCGAATTTTCCGGCGTGCGCGGCGAGCGCGCCGGTGAAAGCGCCCTTCTCGTGGCCGAATAGGCTGGCCTCGAGCATGTTTTCGGGGATCGCGGCGCAGTTGATGGCCACGAAGGGCTTGTCGGCACGCAGCGAATTGTCGCGGATGAAGCGCGCGTAGACTTCCTTGCCCGTGCCGCTCTCGCCGGTGATGAGCACGGTGGCATCGTTCTCGGCGATCTTGCGCGCGAGACCGACCAGCCGCTTCGATTCAGGGTCGGCGGCGATCAGTTCGTTGGGTGTGACGCGCGCGGCCAGCTGGCGCTGCGCCATGTCGATCAAGGCCTGTGCGTCGAACGGCTTGACGATGTAGTCCGTCGCGCCGTCGCGCATGGCGGCCACAGCTTGAGCAACCGTGCCATAGGCCGTCATCAGCACAACCGGCAGATAGGGCCGCAACCGCTTGATCGAGGTCAACAGCTCGTAACCGTTGGCGCCCGGCATGTGCACATCGGAAATGACCAAACCGATATCTTCGCTCGACAACAACTGCAGCGCCGCCTGGGCATCCGCCGCCGCCAGCGCAGCAAGACCCGCGGCGCGCAGCGTATCGAGCAAAGCCTCGCGCAGCGCGGCATCGTCCTCGACCACCAGTACCGCATCGTTCAGCTTGCTCATGAATTGTCCTCTGCTGGAAGTTCGATGACGAACGTCGCGCCGCGGGCCGCGTCAGCCAGACAAACGCTGCCGCCATGCGCTTCGATCACGGATTTGACGATCGACAGGCCAATGCCGTTGCCGCGCGCCCGCGTGGTGAAGAAGGGTTCAAAGATGCGTTCGCGGATCTGCGCCGGCACACCCGGCCCGTCGTCGCTCACGGCGATCTGCGCGCGCCCGTCGGCCGTGCGCCGCGCCACTAGCTCCAAATTCAGCGACCCTGTCGCGGCCTGCAGGGCGTTGGTGGCCAGATTCAATACAGCGGACACGAGAGAAGGCGCGCTTGCACGCACCATCAGCTCCGGCGCCTGAGTGCGGATGGTCAAGCGGACTCCGGCGCGCAATGCCGGGCGCAGCCATTGCGCCACCTGCTCCAACAGCGCGCTCACGCTGACCGGCTCACGCGTGGCGCCGCCCTGTGCGAAGGCGAGCATGTCATTCACCAGCTTGTCGAGCTGTTTGAGGCTGCCGACCGTCTTTTCCGCGCAACGCGACAGATCCGCCGGACTGCGCTGCGACAGCGTCATTTGCGAGGCGTAAAGCAATGCGGCAGCGAGCGGCGTGCGGATTTGATGCGCCAGGCCCGCCGCCAATTCGCCCAAGGTGAGCAGGCGCTGTTGACGCGCCAGCAGCACCTGCATGAGGTGCGACTCGGTCACGTCCGTGAGCAGCACCACTTCCCCGCCGTTGTCGAGCTCGCGCCTCGAAACATTGACGAATCGGCCGCTGCGCAGCTCGGTGTGCTCGCCGATCCTCGCAGGATTGACGGTCGCGCGCGCGCGCACGACTGAAAAAAGCTGCCCCAGCAGCGGCTCGCCCAGCAACTCGAGGGCTGCCGGATTGAATTCCAGGATTTCGCCGCGGCCATCCAGCACCAGCACGCCGCCGGGCAGGCCCTTGATGAGGGCCGATAAGCGCGCCGCCAGATGTTCCTTGCCTGCGTGCGCCTCTGAAAGCTCGGCGCGCAGCTCTGCCACCTCGCCGCGCAATGAATCAAAAGCGCCGGTTAATTGGTCCGAAACCGACCCGAAGGCCAGGAACGCCGCCTGAAGTTCGGAGCGACGGTTTTCGATCAGCTCGAGTTTTGTGGCTGCCATGCCCTAAGAAGAAAGCAACTTCTGTGCCTCGGCAGTATTTGTTCTGCCTATCAACTAGTTACGAAGTTTTTCGGTGCCGCGCCAAGCACCGGCGTCAATAATTTGTCAGGCGCTGAGACGGTATTTGCGCAGCTTCTCGACCAGTGTGGTGCGCCGAATGCGCAGCAGCCGCGCCGCGCCGGCAACGGTTCCGTCGGCTTCCTCGAGGGCCTTGCGGATCAGACCGATTTCAATGGCCGACATATGGTCTTTCAAGTCGATGCCGCCGCGCGGCAGCTCGGCATCCATCATTTCGTACACCACCGCATCGGACTCGCGTTCCTGTACGGCCTCCGCGTCCGGGTCCTGCACCCGCACGGTCTCCTCGACAGGCTCGGAGCGTGCGTCGATGCGCACCTCGCTGCCCAGCCAGCCCACATCCGCGCCGTTGCGATATCGATCCGGCAAGTCAGCGGCCGTAATGGTCTGCGCGGGAAACAGAATCGCCAGCCGCTCCAGCAAGTTGGCAAGTTCGCGCACATTGCCGGGCCAGCGATTGCGGGCCAGGCAGTTCATCGCGCTCTGATCGAACTGAATCGCTCGCCCCGCACCGTGGCCCTGCCGCTGCACCAGATGGTCGATCAACACCGGCAAATCATCGAGGCGCTCGCGCAGCGGCGGCATCTGCAGCGGGAACACGTTGAGCCGGTAGTACAGATCCTCGCGGAAACGGCCGGCGATGATGGCCGCATCCAAATCGCGGTGGGTCGCGGCGATGATGCGTACATTGCAGCGGATGGTCTTGTTGCTGCCGACCCGCTCGAAACTGCGCTCCTGCAGCACCCGCAGCAATTTCACCTGCATTTGCAGCGACATGTCGCCGATTTCGTCCAGAAACAGCGTGCCGCCCTCGGCAAACTCGAAGCGGCCGAGCCGCGTCGACAGCGCCCCCGTGAACGCGCCTTTTTCATGACCGAACAGTTCGCTTTCCAAAAGGTCGGCCGGGATGGCGCCGCAGTTCACCGGTACGAAAGGATGCGCTGCGCGCCCGGACAGCTCGTGAATGTGGCGCGCCACCATTTCCTTGCCGGTGCCGGACTCGCCGAGGATCAAGACGTTGGTATCGAACGGCGCGACCTGCTCGATCAAGCGGTGCACGGCGCGCATGGCTTTGGAGGCGCCGCTCGGGCGGAATCGATGGGTTCCCGGTTGCGTCGGGTGGCCGTTGCGCACGTTCTGGGCCTGGTCCAGCACGGCAGACAGCCGGCGTTGCTTGACGGGCGTTTCCAGATGAAACCAAGCCACGTCACTGCTGGTCTCGGCGATTTTCGGCAGCCCGTCGGCGCTGATGCAGATGACCGGCAGCGGCTGGCGCATCGCGCGAAGCTGCGTCACCAGCTCGGACCCCAAGGCGGCGACGGTCTCGCGCCGCGCGATCACCGCGAGGAATTCGGAACTGTTGCAGTGCACTGATGCCCGCAGCTCCGCCATATCGCGGATCAGCACCGATTCTAAGTCCAAAAAATGCAACAGAGCCTGGAGCGCGGTGGCCTCCAATTCTGAGGGCTCGATCACAATAACTTTCGCTTCAACCACGACTGGGACTCCTTCCCATTAATCAAAGTGTGACGGAGCGCACAAATCTCGGGTTCCGTCTTAAGCTTTTGGTCTAACCCTTTGACATAGCTCAATCAATTTCGAGCACGGCGACATACTAACTGATGAACTTGAGAGAAAAGCAGTTGGCAAACCCCCGCAAAGCGCGTAGGGAGTTCCCTCAAAGAGGCCCTAGGTGTTTTGCCCGTTACGGCTGTCGGGGTTCTACGCCCCGGCGTGTTTCGCGCCCGCGACCAAGCGACGGTGATGTCGAAAGATCAGCTTCTCGAGCATGTCGATGACCGAGTCGCTCAGTCCTACAAAACGAAACCGCGTGGCGGGCGCGCCATCGATGGCCGCTTCGCCTGCGACGATGCTCGGAATCCTGAGCGGCTGCGGCAACGCCGAGTTGATGTAGATCGACAGCAGGCCGGTGGCTTCGGCTCGAGCGCCATGCTCGCCGAACCACTCCAGCGCACGCGAGGACATGCGCACGCGCTCCGGAGGCGGCAACCCACTGCTGCGCAAAGCGAGTTCGGCGGTCAGCCGCAAAAGAATATTCACCTTGTACTCGAGGCGCTGCAGCTCGTGCAGCAGCGCCGGTGATTCGTCCTTGAGAGCCTCATGCACCCGCACTTCGTCCAGGGAAGATTCGGCGCCCAGCAACTGATGATTGTCGGCGTTGAGCCGCGCAAGCCGCGGACCTTCGGCGAGGATCCCCGGTGCCCAGAGCACCGGCAGCGATTCTTCAAATATCAAACCATCGCCCAGAAATGCTTCAGGCATGGCTCCCTGACCTTTTGAAATAAGTCTTAGCGCCGCGGCCGATTGTCGGCGTAGGCGGCGACCGCCCGCCGGCCCACGGCCGCCATATCGAGATCGCGGCCCTTGCCGCGCCGCAGATGCTCCAACATTCCCAGCGCACGGTCGTTTGCTGCGTTGATTTGCGCAAGCAATGCTTGGTCAACCGCGGATACCTGCTTGGTGCCGCTGCGGAAGGACTTTAACAGTTCCATTCGCTCGAGGTCGAGCGCCGCCACGGTTGGCACGTCGCCTTTTTCCGCGGCGCCCAGCATGTCATGCGAAAGCACCAATGCACGAGCCAGGCTTGGGTTGCCACCGCTCATCGAGGCTCGACGATCTGGTCCCAGCCGGTTTTCACCTTTTGGACCAGTGATGCCACTTCGGCAACCACGCGCGTGTCATTGGTGACGTTGGCCAGCGTGAGACGCGCCAGCATATAGACGTACAAGGCACGCAGATTCTCGGCAATCTTCTGGCCGCGTTCCATATCAAGGGTGTTGTTGAGCTGATCGATCAGCCGGATCGCCTTGCCCAGCGCCTTGCCCTTGGCAATCACTTCATTCAAAGGCAGGTTGTTTGCAATTCGGCCCATGCAGCCCTGCGCCGTCGCGAGCTGGGCCAGAATCTGTTCAAACATGATTTGCACCAGCCTCGCGGGGCTGGCTTCGGCAACCAATCCGTGGCTGCGCACCGAGCGGTACTGGGCCGCTCCTCGTTGCGAGTACATGCCTAGCCGCCGACGCCTAAGTTGCCGCTTCCCAAACTGGTGTTGGTCTGCGAGGTGCCGGATCCGGCGTTAGCGCTAGGGTTAAATTCGGCGTTCAAATAGGTCTGTGTTTGCTTCAAGAGCGCAACCGCCGTGTCCATAGCGTTGTATTGCGCCGTTAGCTGCGCCGAATACGCCGCCAATTGCGCGGCGAGCGCCGTCTGCTGTTTGGAGACATTGCTGAGGCCGGTTTGCAGACCCTGATTGATGGTGTCGAGCAAGCCGCCGGGCTTGGTATAGCCGTCCACCAAATTGCTGATCTGCGTGGCAAGCCCGTTGCTGCCGCCCAGCAGATTGCCGACCGAGGCGAGGCTGGCGGTTAGGGTGTTGCCGAGCTTGGTGTCATCGGTGGTATAGCTGCCGTCGGTTCCCGCATTGATGCCGAGATCGGTCAGCGAATTGACGCCACCATTACCGCTGGTGAACTTGCCGAGGATGTTTTGCAGCTGATTTTGGAACGCCTCGAGGGCGGCGTTGCCGTTCAAGGGCCCTGCGGTCTGCGTCGAGGGATCGTAACCCGTGAGGGTCTGAATGCTGCTCAGCACCCCATTCAGCGCGGTCACGAACTTGTCGATCGACGCCTGCGCGGACGAGGTGTCCGGGCTGATGGTCAGCGTGGTCGGCGTGGATGCCGCGGACGGCTGCAGCAAATTGAAAGTCACGCCGGTGATGGCGTTGCTGACAACGTTGCTGCCGCTGGTGGCCGCAAAGCCATTGATGGAAAAACTCGCGTCCGTAGCCGGCACGGTGGTCAAAGCCAGTGACGCCAGGCCGCCGTCGCCGCCAGAAGGTGTGACCGTGATCTGATTCGCCACGCCGGTCTGCGTACCGGTCAACACCAAGCGCGAACCAGCCGTGGTGGTGATGACGCTGGCCGAAACCCCGGGGTTGTTCGGCGCCGAGTTGATTGCCGACGCAATACCGGCAAGCGTGTTGTTGGTGGTATCAATGGAAATGGCCGTCGATGCGCCGCCTACCTGAATGGTGAGCGTTCCGGTGCCAACTGTGGCTCCGCCGGCAAATGCGGCTGAGGTCGCCGTTGCCACCGTAGCCAGGTTGTTCACCTGCAAGGAATAGGTGCCTGCGACCGCGTCCGAGGTCGTGGTCGCCGAAGCGATGTTCTTGTCGGCCACGGTCGCGGCAAACGCCGCCAGCTGACTGGGATCCTCCAAGGCGGCCAACGAGAGCTTCAGGGTATCCAGCGCGGCTGTAAATGTGCCGTACGCGGACACTTGCGAATCGAGCGAGTTTTGCTGATTCGTCAACTGCGTTGTTTGCGCCGCACCGTACGCGGTCGTCAGCGACGAGACGATCGCACCGATATTGAGTCCGGAACCGATGCCGGTCGAGGTGATCAGGGCACTGGCGCTCGTGGGCGAACTTGTGGAGCTGTTCGAGCCGCTGGGAGAAATGACTGAACTCATGGGTGTAGTCCGCGCGTTACGTTGGCCAAATTATCGGCAACTTCCCGCCAGACTTAAGCAAGCGGCGTACCAAGCCGCAGCCATCGACGAAAGCGTCAGGCGTGCTGGTCGACCAGGACGCCGGAAATGCCGACGCTGCGCGCCAGGGCCGCGAACTCGCTCGCCGGAAATTCAGCCAGGACCTCGCCATTGGCGGGATTGATCTCCTGGATGGTCTTGTCGTCGGAATCCGGAGCGACGCGAAACTGCGCGGGTTTGCCCGAATCGTTCAGATACTTGTTGAGCAGCTGAACCTGCGCCTGCAGGTTTGGGGCGGCCGGCGGTGCCGCGGGCCTGCCGCTTCGCGGCAAAACATTGCCGCTCTGCTGAACTGCAACTGTCTTAGGCGCCTGACTTCCGTGCACGAGGCTCACTGCCGGTATCTTTACCGGCTGTCCGTCACTAGCCATGGTTCCACCTGTTTACTTAACGCAATACCTCTTCCGTCCGTTTCGAATTCCGTTCGAAGACCACGGCCCGACCGCTGTCGGTCGAGCCGTGGGATTTCTCTACTCTCTCAAAGCTATCGGCTGTTATTGCAGAAGCTTGAGGATCAGCTGCGGCTGCTGGTTGGCCTGGGCCAGAACCGAGATACCGGCCTGTTCCAACACCTGCGCCTGGGTCAAGTTCGCCGTTTCCGCCGCAAAGTTGGCATCCTGAATGGTGCTACGCGACTGGGTCAGGTTCTGCGCCGTGGACTGCAGATTGCCGACCGCCGCCGTGAAGCGATTCTGGATGGCGCCCAATTGGCTCTGGAACGCGCTGACCGTTTGCAGCGCCGAGTCAACTGCCTGGATCGTGGCGTTGGCACCGGCCACCGTCTGCACGTTCTGGTTGGCCAGAGTGCTGGTACCGAGTGCAATGCTGCCCGCCGCCTGCCCGATCGCGCCGCCCGCGTCCGTACCCGCGACAGCAATGTTGCTGTTCGCTTCGAGGGTCAGGGTGCCCGAGTTTACTGTGGCCGTGCCCGCGACACCGCCCGAAATGCTGGTGTCGATGCCGGTGCCGCTGCCCGCGACGCCGCCCGTACCTGCCGTACCCGCGGTGATCGTTTGCTTGAGGGTGATGTCGCTGCCGTCCGCTGCCGTCAGGGTCAGCTTGCCGGCCGCCACCGAGGCGGTGACGTTGCCGTCCTGCGAAGAGAACAAGTTGATCTGATTGGCGACGTCCTGCACGGTCAGTGTCGTGCCGACCGCGACGTTGCCGGTACCGGAGTAAATGTTCACGCCGTTGATGGACAGCGCGTAGGTGGTGCCCGTGGGGGTACCGCCCGTGCCTGCCGTAGGAGCAACGATGTTGACGAACGCGGTCGCCTCAGTGGCCGAATTGCTGGCGCTCGCCGTCAAGCCGGAAATGTTCGCGGCATTGACCGCTTGAGCCTTCGAGAAGGCAGAACCGGCCGTCTGGCCGGGAAGTGCGCCCGCGACGCTGGCACCCACCGTCACCGCAGCGGCCGTGCCGACTGCCAAGGTGAGGTTGCCGGTCAACGCGGCCGTTCCGACCTTCACGGACGAAGAGGCAACCTGGCCGATCTGCGTCGCACCGACGCCCTGCGTCAGGTTGATGGAGATCGTGTTGCCGACGTTCGCGCCCACCTGGTAGGTGGTCACGCCGCTGCTGCCGTTCAACACGCTCAAGCCGTTGAACGAAGTCTGCTGCGCGATCTGCGTGATTTCAGAAATCTGCTGCTGCACCTGGGCGTCCAAAGCCTGACGATCCGAAGCGCTGTTCGAACCGTTGGCGGCTTCGACGGCCAGGGTACGAATACTCTGCAGGTTGTTCACGATGGTGTTGATCGCACCCGAGGCAGTCTGCGTTTCCGAGACGGCATCGTTCGCATTGTTGACGGCCTGATTGGTGCCGTTGATCTGCGTGGTGAATTGTTGACTGATCGCAAGGCCGGCGGCATCGTCGGCGGCGCTGTTGATGCGCAGACCCGATGACAGACGCTGCAAGGATTGCGACAACTGCGCTTGCGAACCCGTCAGGTTGTTCTGCGCGTTCAGCGAAGCGATATTGGTATTTAGAACTAGTGACATTGATGACTCCTGAAAGTTTAACCACCGGCCCCTCTTAGGCCCTATGTGTTCACTTCACCCACCTAGGGCGGACCGGTGACACATTCAAAGTCTTTATCGGACTGATCCTTAGGTTCTTGAGTCGTCCCTGGTGTATCCGGGCCCGGTTTTGTTTGCACTGGGTCGCAGATTTCGCGAGTCGAATTTGACAGTGCGAAATTGGCGAATCCCGGCCGAAAATACCCCGATACGCCGCTCTTATCGGCCGCGAGCGGTCAAATCGGAGGCCGTTTTGGAGTACAATCCCGGCCCGTCCGGCCACCGTCGAAATAGCGTGAAATCCGTCAAACGCAAAAGCCCCAAGGTGGGCTTTGTCAGCCTTGGCTGCCCCAAAGCACTGGTCGATTCCGAGCGCATCCTCACCCGCCTGCGCGCCGAGGGGTATGAAGTCGCGCCCAGCTACGCCGCCGCCGATCTGGTCGTAGTTAACACTTGCGGATTTATCGATGCCGCGGTGGACGAATCCTTGGACGCGATCGGTGAAGCGCTCGCTGAAAACGGCAAAGTCATCGTCACCGGCTGCTTGGGCGCTCAGCCGCAGAAAATCCTCGACCGCCACCCGCAGGTGCTGAAAATCACCGGCCCGCAGCGCTATGAGGAAGTGGTCGCTGCAGTGCATCACCATTTGCCGCCGAAACACGAACCTTTCGTCGATCTGGTCCCGGCGCAGGGCATCAAACTGACGCCGCGTCACTATGCGTATTTAAAAATCTCCGAGGGCTGCAACCATCGCTGCAGCTTCTGCATCATTCCTTCCATGCGCGGCGACCTGGTCAGCCGGCCGGTCGGCGAGGTGTTGCGCGAAGCCGAGCAATTGGTGCGCGCGGGCGTGAAGGAAATTCTGGTGATCTCGCAAGACACCAGTGCCTACGGCGTCGACTTGAAATATGCCGCGCAATCTTGGCGTGACGTGGAGCGCCGTGCCCGCTTCTACGACCTGACCGCGGCGCTCGGCGAATTGGGCGCGTGGATTCGCCTGCACTACGTCTATCCCTATCCGCACGTCGACCAGGTGATCGAGCTCATGGCGCAAGGCAAGGTGCTGCCCTACCTGGACATCCCCTTCCAGCATGCCAGCGCCCGCATATTGAAATTGATGAAACGTCCCGCGGCAGCGGAAAACACGCTGGCGCGCATCGCCGCGTGGCGGCGCGTCGTCCCCGACATCACGATTCGCAGCACTTTCATCGTGGGCTTTCCGGGCGAAACCGACGCAGACTTCGAGGAGCTGCTCGCGTGGCTTCGCGAGGCCCAGCTCGACCGCGTCGGTTGCTTCGAATATTCGCCCGTGGAGGGCGCCGCGGCCAACGCGCTGCAGGAACCTGCCATACCCGCGCAGCTCAAGACCGAGCGGCGCGCCCGCTTCATGGAACTCGCCGCCGACATCAGCGCGCGGCGCCTTTCGCAAAAGATCGGCCGTAAAATGCCTGTGTTGATCGATCGCATCGACGGTGAGGGTGACTTCGCAGTCGCACGCTCATCGAGCGATGCCCCGGAAATCGACGGCACGGTTCGCATCGCCGGGGCGCGACGCGCCGGCCGGCTCCTCAGCGTGGGAACGATGGTCGACGTGCAGATCACGGCCGCGGGCGCCTATGATCTTGAGGCTCGCTTGCTTGACCCCATTCGTTGACCCCGTTCGTTGACCCCGTTCGTTAACGTCGTAACCCAGGGTGCCGCGCACCCCATTCGGAGATATTTCGTGGAAATTTCTGCAGACAAAGTCGTTCTGATTCACTACACGCTCAAGGATGACGCCGGAGCCGTGATCGATACGTCCGCCGGCGGAGAACCGCTTGCCTATATACAGGGGCACGGCAACTTGGTCTCAGGCCTCGAGAAGGCGCTCGAGGGCAAGGCGGACGGCAGCCAGGTCGCGGTATCCGTGAGCCCGGAGGAAGGCTACGGCAAGCATGAACCCGGATTGATCCAACGCGTGCCGAAACGCACCTTGCAGGGTTCAGGCGACGTGAGGAAAGGCATGCAATTCCAGGCCAGAACCGAGGATGGCATGCGTCTTTTTACGGTGACCGGCGTGATGGGCGACATGGTGATGCTCGACGGCAATCATCCGTTGGCCGACAAGACCTTGCATTTCGACGTGCAGGTCGTGGCCGTGCGCGAAGCGACTAGCGAAGAATTGGAGCACGGCCATGTGCACGGCGCCGGCGGCCATCACCACTAGCCGCTGCTGGTCTTCACGCTCTACAGAAATTTGAACAGCGTCAGCCCTTGCGTCAGCGTGAAGGCCTGCAGCGCAGCGCTCAAGGTGGTGTTTTGCTGATCGAGGGTGGTAATCGCGCTGGCGTAATCCAGCCCCTGGATGTTGCTGATCGACTGCTGCAATTGGGTTTGCTGACTGGTCGCGACCGATTGCTGCGTGGTGATGGAATTCAGTCTTCCGCCGATGGTGGCGCGCACGTTTGAAGTCTGGTCCAGTGCCTGATCGATATTGTTGATCGCGCTGTTGATCGAATTGTTGAATCCGGCCGAGGAAACCGACGAGGAAAGCCCCGTTTGCAATGCGTTGACCAGGTTCTGCACGGTGGTAAACAAGCTTTGATTGGTGCTGGGCGCGAGGCTGAATGAGTCGCCCGTGGCCGGCTGCCCGCTCAAGGTCACCTGCACACCGTTGAAGGCGATCGTGCCGCCGTCGGTGTAGGTACCCGTCGTCACGACCGTCGCGCCTTCGGTCACTGTATAAGTGCCCGGAGCGGTGAAGCTGATCGCATAGGTGCCGCCGTCGTAAGCGGCCGGGTTCGACACGGTGGTTGCGCCCACAACGCCGTTGCCCGTGTTGCCCGCCGCCGCGGACACCGTGAAAGTGCCGTTGCCGGTTTTGATTTGATTGAAAACCGTGTCGCCATTGTCGCCGTCGGCCACCGTCTGGCCCGCAGCGATCTGCACCTGCCGCTGTCCCTGATCGCCGTTATAGGTCGCTCCGGTGGCGCTCAGCGTGAACGGCTGCGTCTGCGCCGCGAAGCCGCCGAAAATATATTCGCCGTTGCCGTTCGTGGTATTGCCCAGTGCCAGCAAACTGTTCTGAATCTGCACGGCCTGCGTCGCGATGGAAGTCAGGTTTGAGTTGGTCAGAATTCCGCTGTTGGCCTCGAGAGCCAGATTGCGCAGGGCCTGTAGCTGCGTCTGCACCTGCGACAGCGCATTGTCCTCGGTGCTCAAATTCGTCTGCGCGCTGGTCGCGTTGGTGCCGAATTGCTGGCTCTGCGCCAATGCCTGCTTGTAGTTGTTCACGCTGCCGGCGCCCGTGGGGTTTTGCGAGGCAGTGGTGAAGCTCAAGTTGCTCGCCATCTGATTCTGAGTCTGATTGATGCTGGATTCCAGCAGATTGATCGAGGTCAGAAACTGCGTTTGATTGAGGCTTTGTGTCACGCGCATGGCAGTCTCCTTAGGTGAACGTGCCGTTCACGGAATCGATCAATGTGGTGAACAGGCTGTTGCCGATGGTCAATGCCTGCGCCGCCGCTTGGTAGGCTTGCTGCCATTGCAACAGGCTCGCAGCCTCCTCATCGAGATTCACGCCGGTGGTCGACTGCACGTTGGTGACCGCCTGGGCGTTTACCGCGGCTTGCGCAGTCTGCGCCGTATTGATCTGTTGCGCCTGGCTCCCTAAGCCGGTGATCAAGGCGCTCACGCCGCCCGTGATGCTCGTGGTGCCGTTTTGCAGCACGCCGACGTTTTGCGAATTGGCGGCAAGCAGCGCATTGCGGTTGTCGCCCGTGCCGCCGGCATTGCTCGTCACCGTAAAGGTATCGCCGCTGGCCGGTGCGCCGCTGATTTGCACCTGCCAGCCGTTCGCCGCGATGTTGCCGCCGCTGGTGTAAGTGTTGGGTGCGCCGCCGTTGATGGTATAGGTGGTCGGGCTGGTGAAAGCGATGGTGACGGGCGCAAGTAAATTGGGGTTGGTCGAATCGAGCACGGTGCCCGAACTGATGGCGGCCGCGCCGCTATTCGTGCCTGCCGCGGCGGTCTTGACCGCGCCCGCGGCCGCGATTTGCGACGGATTGCTCAGCACCACGTTCAGGCTGCCGGCCGCGGTGGCCGTGGGCTGAACCAGAAACTGGTCGCCGTTCGCGGGCGTGCCAGAGAGAACGATGGAGAACCCGTCGGCGGTGTAGGGGCTGGCGACCGTGCCTGCTCCGGCCGGCGTCACGCTGGTGCCGTCCGCGGTATTGGTCAATTTGGGTGTGCCGCCGACAAACGACAGCACATAGTCATTCGCCGTCAACGCGCCCAACCCGTTGGCATCGACCGTAACGCTGGCGGTCACCGCATCGGTATTCCTCGATGAACCGGTGGCGAGGGGAGTGCCCACCGAAAAAATGGGCGCGCCCAAATTGCCGCTCAGATCCAAGCCTTGGGCCTGCTGCGAGTTGACCGTCTGCGACAAGGCCGTCGCGATCTGTCCCAATTGATTCAGGGCAGGATTGATGACCTGCGTGCGTGCGGCCAATAGGCCGCCCAGATCGCCCGAGGTGATGTTGCCGCTGATGATGGCGCTCGAGGCACTGTTGCCGATTTCGAGCTGCGTCGCGTTGAATGGGTTGGCAACCGTGGTCAGCGAAGTGACCTGACCCTGCAGCACCAACGGCTGCCCGTTGCCGATGAATACATTCAAGGCGCCGTTGGTATCGGTGGTCGTGCTGATGCCGACCAACTGCGACAAACTGGACACCAATTGATCGCGTTGATCGAGCAGTTCGTTGGGTTGCTGGCCGCCCTGCTGCCCGGTGCTGGTCACGATCTGATTGTTCAGCGTCGAGATCGCCTTGGCGATGGAGTTGATCTGCGTCACATCCGCGGTGATGCGCGAATTGACGTCCGTGTTCAAGGAATTGAGTTCGCCGCTGGCGTTTTGAAAGCTGCTCGCAACGCTCTGCGCCTGACCGATCAGCGCCTGCCGGGATGCCGTGGACGTCGGATTGTTCGCCACATCGGAAAAGGCGCCATAAAAGCCTTGCAGGGCCGTGCTCAAGCCGCCGACCGTGGTCCCGAATAGATTGTCGATCTGGCTGCTGTAATTTTGCAGCGCATTGAGCTGGCCCAAGGTGCTTTGCGACGTATTCAATTGATTCGCGGCGGCCTGGCTGAACGCACGGTTGATTCCGGTGACGACGACGCCCGCACCGATGGTCGCGGCGCCATCGGACTGCGGTATGGCTTCGGTCAGGTTGACCGATTCGCGGTCGTAGCCGGGCGTGCTGGCATTCGCAACGTTATTGCTGGTGACGTTGATCGCCTGCTGAAATGCCTGCAGCGCCGAAATACTGATTCCAAATACATCTGACACGTTTCTTCTCCGGTCTTGATGCCCAATATCGGCATCAGGAGAGCTTTCTATAATGCTGCGACGCGGGCGGCGAGCGCCGACTGCAAGGTGTCGCTGCTTAAGATTTGATTTAACTTATTGCCGTAATCCGGATCGCTGGCGTAGCCGGATTTGCCTATCGCGGCGATATAGCCGCCGGGATTGCCGCCGACGGCAAGCACATCCCGATACCGCGGCGAATTTTTCAGCAAGTTCGCGAAATCGTTGACGCTTTCCTCGACGGAGGCGTAGGCGCGAAACGTCGCGCGGCGCGGGGTTGCGACACCGTTGATGACCTCCATGCTATCCGCGGTCGCGCGGGCGCCCGCCCACTCATCGCCCGCTTTGATGCCGAACAGGTTGTGGCTGGAAGAGCCGTCGGCAGCGCGCGGCATGCGCTGGCCCCACCCGGTCTCGAGCGCCGCCTGCGCCAGCATCCCGGTGGGATCGACGCCCAGCGCGCTCGCGGCACGCTGAATCGAGGGCATCATGCGATTCACAAATTCCGCCGGCGAATGCGCAATCGCCGCCGTCGGCGCGCCGGCCGCGGGTGCGGGTGCGGCCGGAGCCGCCTCGCCTGAACCCAATTTGACCGTGCCGGGCGCCGACTTGCCGGCCAACTGTCGCTTGAGCAGGCGCCCGATGCCTAAATCGGCGTGCTGGCTGATGCTCAAGGCGACCTGCTTATCGAACATGTCTTGGTACATGCCCATTTCATTGCTGTCGGTTTCTTCGGCCGCGGTCGCATCGCGCATGCTCTTCAGCATCATTTGCAGAAATAGCGCCTCGACCTGTTGAGCGACCGCGCTCAAGGCTTCGGGGGAATTGGGATCGCGCTTCAGCGCCGCCAATCCGTTGACGTCCGTATAGGTCGTCGCCGCCGACAGATCGGCCGGCGCGTCGTTGACCGCGGGCATCATCGAGGAGATGGGCGTGAGCGTCGTCATCTAAATGACCACCAACTCAGCCTGAAGCGCGCCCGCTTCTCGCAGGGCTTCCAAAATGGCGACCAGATCGCCGGGGGCGGCGCCGACATCGTTCACCGCGCGTACGATTTGGTCCAATTCGACGCCCGGCTTGAACAAGAACATGCGATTCGATCCTTGGTCCACTTTGATGGTCGAATTATTGAGGACCACGGTTTGTCCGAGTTTGGAGAGCGGATTGGGCTGGCTGACCGTCTGCTCTTCTTTGATGGTCACCGACAACGAGCCATGCGACACGGCTGCGGGAGTCACGACGACATGGCTGCTGATCACGACCGTGCCGGTGCGCGAATTGATGATCACTTTGGCGGACGCGGTGCCGGGCTCCACTTCCAAATTTTCAACCACGGACAGAAACGCCACGCGCTGCGTGATATCGATCGGCGCCCTGACGCGGATGGAACCGCCATCCATGATCGAGGCTACGCCCTCGCCCATGCCTTTGTTGACGCTGGCCACCAAGCGGGTCGCCGTCGTGAAGTCGGGATCGTTCAAATTGAACGTGACCGAGTCGCCCTGCGCGATCTGCGAGGGCACGGCACGCTCGACGGTCGCGCCATTCGGTATGCGGCCCGAGCTCGGCACGTTCACCGTGAGCTTGGATCCGTCGGTACCCTCGACGCCGAAGCCGCTGACGATAAGATTTCCCTGCGCAATCGCGTAGATCTGCCCGTCCAGTCCATGCAGGGGCGTGACCAGAAGCGAGCCGCCGCGAAGGCTCTTCGCATTCGCGATGGAATTGACCGTGATGTCGATGGTTTGCCCCGGTTTGACGAAGGGCGGCAGCACCGCGTGCACCGCGACCGCCGCCACGTTTTTCAGCTGCGGCGTGACATTGGAGGGGACCGTGATGCCGAGCTGCGCCAACATGTTATTGAGCGACTGCACGGTAAAGGGTGCCTGGCTGGTTTGATCGCCGGTGCTGTCCAAGCCCACCACCAACCCGTAACCGACGAGTTGATTGGTGCGCACGCCCTGGACCTGCGCCATATCCTTGATGCGCTCCGCCGTCGCCTGCGGCGAGCACAGCAGGCTGAACAGCGCCAGCAGGCACAGCTTGATGAACACCTGCGAATTGAGATTTGATCGCATGATCAGTACGGCGCGAACACGGAATTGAAGAACCGGGCCAGCCAGCCCATGCTATTCGAGCTGTTGATCACGCCCTTACCCGAGTAGCTGATGTGTGCGTCCGCGACTTTGTCGGAGGTGACCGTGTTGTCGGTCGCAATGTCCGCGGGGCGCACAACGCCGGAGACATGCACGAATTCGTCGCCCTGATTGAGCTTCAGCGTCTTGTCGCCCTGTATCACCAGATTGCCGTTGGACTGCACGGCCATCACCGTGACCGTCAAGCTGCCCGCCAGGCTGTTCGCCTGGGTGCTCGAGCCTTCGCCGTCGAAACTATCCGCGCCGTTCAGCGTCGTGGTGTAGATGGGGACGCCGTTGGCTGTAATGGTGCGGCCGAAGAGCGTGGGGCCGGTATTGTTCACGGTAGTCGTCTTCGCAGTCTTGGTCACGGCGCTCTTGCTCGCGCTGGTGGTTTCCGTCAGGCGGATCGTCAAGACATCGCCGACGCGGCGCGCCTTCAAGTCGGCGAACAATTCTATCTGCTGCCCCTGCTGATAAATGGCGCCATCGGTGCGCGGCGTCGGCGGCGGCAACACGCGCGCCACCACCGGATCCGGCTTCGGCGGTTTGTGGGGGATGAGGCCGCATGCCGAGAGAGCGCAGCACGCCAGCACTGTAGCTAGCCGGATCATGTCAGGTTGGTCGTCAGGAATTGCAGCATCTGATCGGTGGTGCTGATGGCCTTGGAGTTCATCTCGTAGGAGCGTTGGCACTCGATCATCGAGACGAGCTCCGTTACCGAGTTCACATTCGAGGTTTCCAGCGCGCCCTGCGTCAGGGTGCCCAAGCCGTTGGTACCCGCGGTGCCGACCTGCGGAGAACCGCTGGCCGCCGATTCCACCAGCAAGTTATTGCCCGTGGGTTGCAAGCCCTCCACATTGATGAAGTCGGCCAATTGAATCTGGCCCACCTGCGTGCCCTTGGCATTGGTGGCGGAAGTCACCGTCACCACGCCGTCGTTGCCGATGGTGACCGACTGCGTGCCCGCGGGAATATTGATGGCCGGCTGCAGCGGGTAGCCGCTTGCGGTGACCACATTGCCCTGGTTGTCGAGCGAGAAAGTGCCGTCGCGCGTGTAGGCGATGGTGCCGTCGGGCATCGTGATCTGCAGGAATCCACGGCCGTTCACGGACATGTCCAACGATCCGTTGGTTTGCACCACGCTGCCCTGGGTGTAATCCTTTTCGGTAGCAACGATGCGCACGCCGGTGCCCAGAGTCAGCCCCGTCGAGAGCTGCGTGTTCTGCGTGCTCTGCGCACCGACCTGACGGATGTTCTGATACATCAAATCCTGAAAGGCGGCGCGTCCCGCCTTGAACCCGGTGGTATTGGTATTCGCCAAATTGTTGGCGATCACCGCCATGCGGGTGTTTTGCGCGTCGAGGCCGGTTTTTGCGGCCCATAATGCCAGATTCATCGGAGGGTTCCTTTCGCGTTACGAGGTCAACATCATGCGTTCGGCACTTTGTTCATCGGTGTCGGTCGAGTTGATGCTCTTGATTTGAAATTCGTACAGGCGCTGCAGCTCGATCATGCTGATCAAGGACTGCGCGGCGTTCACATTGCTGGACTCGAGCATTCCCGGCGTCACCGACACGGTATCGTCGGTTTTCGCCTTGCCGCCGGCCTTGAGCCGCAGCAAGCCATCGTCGCCTTTTTGCAGCGTCGATGTCGGCGGATTGACGAGCTTGATGCGATCGACTTGCGTGACCGCGAGCGGCGCCGAACCCTGCGGCAGCACCGACACCGTGCCGTCGCTGCCGATGCTCACATTCGTCGACGGTGGAATCACCAGGGGCCCGCTTTCGGTCAGGACCGGCAAGCCGCTCGCCGTGGTGACTGCGCCGACCGGAGAGACACGCAAGTCGCCGGCTCGCGTGTAGGCCTCCTGGCCGTCGGTGCCGCGCACCGCGATGAAGCCGTTGCCGTTCACGGCGATGTCGAGATCGCGCCCGGTATTTTCCATGGTGCCGGCGGAAAAATCGGTGCCGGCATCTCCCGCCACTGCGTTCACGCGCGTGGCATAGCCCGGCCCGTAAATCGGCTCGCTGTCGAAGCTCACCGAGTCCGCGCGAAAGCCGATGGTGCTGATGTTGGCGATGTTGTGATTGTTCACAGCCTGCGCTTGCATGATTTGCTTCGCGCCGGTCATCGCCACATAGAGTCCTCTATCCATGATTAATGCGTGATGTTAATGACGGTCTGGGAAAGCTGATTCGCCGTCGTGATGACCTGCGCGTTGGCCTGGAAAGCGCGTTGCGCGGTGATCATGTTCACCAGCTGCGTGGTCAGGTCCACGTTCGAGGCCTCGAGAGCGCCCGATTGCACCGAACCGAATCCTGCCGAGCCTGCCGTGCCGGAGATGTGCGTGCCCGATGCGAAGGTCTCGGACCAATCGGTGTCGCCCAACTGTTTCAGGCCCTGCGGATTCGGAAAATTCGCCAGCGCCAGTTGCCCGAGCTGCGTCGAGCGGCCGTTGGTGTACACCGCCGAGATCACACCTGTCGGATCGATCGAGACAGTGCTCAACTGGCCCGTGGCAAAACCGTTCTGAATGATCGATGTCACGCCGAAACCGCCGCCGAACTGCGTGCTTTGCCCGAAATTGAAAGTCATGTTCATGGCCGCCGCGCCGTCGGGGGGTGTGAAGCCGGGGAAATTCAGGCCGCCGCCCACCGGTGCGGTGACCGCCCCGGTATTGGAAAATTGCAGCGTATTGGTCGTCGCCAGCTGGGTTCCATTGACCGTCATGTTGACATTCCACAAACCCGGCGTGGCGGTCGCTGAAAAGAAGAAGGTCGCCGGATAGGAATTGCCCAATGAGTCGTACACCGTGGTCGAAGTGGACTGGGTGTAGGTGGCCGGGTTGTTCGGATCGAATGCGCCGCCAGTGGGCGGCGTCGAGCCGGCCGGCAGGTTCAGAATCACGGTTCCCGTGGAAGTGGCCAGCGGCGTGCTCTGCGCGGTCTGCAGATTCAAGTCCGTTAGCGCACCGGTGTTGAAACCGCCGGTGGCAGTGGGCGGGTAGACCTGCAGCGCGCCGCCCGTGGCGGTCACGACGTTGCCGTTCTTGTCCTCGGAAAATTCTCCGTTGCGCGTGTAGACAATGCCGTTGCTCGGATCCTGCACCGTGAAGAAGCCGTCGCCGCTGATGGCAATATCGAGGTTCGACCCAGAGGTGCTGATATTGCCCTGGGTGAACTGCTGCGCCGTGGTCGACACCCGCACGCCCTCACCGACCTGGGAGGTGTTGAGGTTCACCGCGCCGGCGGCGAACACGTCGGCGAATTCGGCGCGCGACTCCTTGAAGCCGACCGTGTCCGCGTTCGCGACGTTGTTCGCGGTCACGTCCAGATCGGAACTCGCCGCGGTCAATCCCGATAGCGCTATGTCGAAAGAAGCCATGATTTACTCCTCAATGAATTAGTTGGAGATCTGCTGAACGCTGCTGAACGGCACGCTGCCGATTCCCGCCACGTTCAAGGTCAGTCCCGTTGATCCGGCGCCCATGCTGACGCTCTCCACCGTTCCGTTGACCAGCGTGGTCGCCGCGGTGCCGCCGGATGTCGATCCCGCGTATTGCGCGGCGAGCGTGTAGGTTCCTGCCGGCGCCTGCGAACCGTTTCCCATGGTGCCGTTCCAGGAGAAGCTCGCCATACCCGCGGATTGCGCGCCAAGATTGATTTGGCCCACGAGCGCGCCGCTGGCGTCGCTGATGTTCAGCACCACCTGGGAGGTGGTCTGCGGAACACTGACAGCGCCCGTCACGGTTCCACCGGCCGTAAGGTTCGCGGTGCTGCTATTGACCAGCGCTTGGTGGCCCAAGAGCGATGAGGCCTGCAGCGCCTGGCTCGAGGACAGCGAGCTCGAAAGAGCGCTGAAGGAGGTGTTGAGCGATGTGATGCCCTGCACTTCACTCAGCTGCGCCAGCTGCGTCAAGAAGGTATTGCTGTCCACAGGACTGGTGGGATCCTGGTTCTGCAATTGCGCCAGCATCAGCGTGAGGAAATCGGTTCCGCCCAAGGTCGTGCCGTTGGTCGCGGGAGTCGATCCGGTGCCGCCCGTTCCGCCGGTGCCGCCCGTTCCGCCGGTGCCGGTTCCCGTGCCTGTCGGCGGGGTGGTGGCGTGTGTTCCATTGATTAACATTGCTGCTTACCCTTCTAGGCCTAGTGGCCCATGGAAATCGTCTTGAGCAGGAGATCGCGCGCCGTGTTGATGGCGTCGACATTGGTGGCGAAGGTGCGGTTCGCCGAGATCATGTTGGTCATCTCTTCGATCGAATTGACGTTCGAGCTGAACACATAGCCGTCCTTGTTTGCGGCCGGATTGTCCGGCTGATAGCGCATCAAGGGAGGCGAGGTGCTTTCGACGACCCCGAGCACACGCACGCCCACCGCGGCATCCTCCTGATCGAAATTCGCGGCGGAGTTGTCCATCATGGTTTGAAACACCGGATGGCGCGCGCGGTAGATCTTGCTCGGATCGCCATTGACGCTTTCGGCGTTTGCCAAATTGCTGGCGGTCGTGTTCAGGCGAATGGTTTCGGCGTTCAGCGCGCTGCCGGCGGTATTGAATACATTGAACAAAGACATGATCTCTCCTTGAGCAACTACTGGCCGTTGATGGCCAGCGTCAGCTCCGCGATCTTCAAATTGATGAATCCCAAGCTGGCTTGATAACGCACGTTGTTTTCCGCGAACGCCGCTTGCTCAACCGGCATCTCCACCGTATTGCCGTCCAGCGAGGCCTGAAAGGGATTTCGGAACTTCAAGTCAGCTGCAGGCGTCGTGGGGTCGTTCAACATGATGTGCGCGCCGTCGGTGACGGAAAGCGACAACGGCGCCGCATCGCTTTTGCTGAGCACCGCGCTGAAATCGATGTCGCGCGCCTTGTAGTTCGGCGTGTCGGCGTTGGCGAGATTCGTCGCCAATATTCCGACGCGTTGCCCCTGCAGCAGCAGCGCTTGCTCATGGATTCCAAAAACGTTCTCAAACATGCATCGACTCCTGTTGGGGGTAGCAGTAGCAAGAGGTGTGCCAACCGCGAAAGACCGCGCCGGAGGCGATCAAACCGCGACGCAGGTCGCAGGCGAAGCCCCGGCTGCGCGATTCGATGTCTTCGGCCGGCCGGCGGCGGCAAGACTTTGCCGCCGGCCGGCGCGCCGTGCGGCGGCCCGCCCGCCAGACCGCCCCCCTCGGCGCCGCGAATGGCACGACGCTTGCTTATTGAGTTATACCTATGCGAATTGCGCCAAAATTTTGTCGCGCCAAATGGATTCGCCGCTGCGGGCTCGCCGCATTGGCGCTCGGACCCGCGCTTGCCGGCGCGGAGATTTCCGCTCCACAGGACATTGCACAGCTGGAGGGGCTGGCCAAATCGGAGGCTGCGTTGCAATTTCCGAAGCTCACCGATCGGCAGCGCTTTTTGGTCGGTCCCATCGAATCCCGTTTGCCGTTCGATAAGTGCAATCGAACCGTGAGGCCGGTGGTCGCCTCGCCGCTGCACATGAAAGACAGGGTCATGATCGAACTGCGCTGCCAGGATCCAAAGCCCTGGCATCTGTACGTGCCTGTCAGGATAGTCGGCACGTCGCCGGTAGCGGTCGCGGTGCACGCCATTGTCGCGGGGACCGTCATCAAAGCCACCGACCTCAAGATCGAGGAGCACGATGTCTCGGAACTGCCTTTGGGGTT
Organism: Steroidobacteraceae bacterium; assembly: GCA_036495805.1. GTDB lineage: Bacteria > Pseudomonadota > Gammaproteobacteria > Steroidobacterales > Steroidobacteraceae > Bog-1198. The sequence goes on from DASXMG010000110.1 coordinate 60,687, forward strand.
CTTGGACGATCCGGGGATCGCCGTCGGACTCACCGCCGGCCGGCCGATCGCCGGGGGCGCGTACCTTACCAATCAGCAGCTGATCGCTCCGAAAGCGGTGCAGAGGGGTCAATCTGTGACTCTCTTGGCCGATGCGGGTGGAATCAGCGTGCGCATGGCAGGCCGGGCTTTAAGCGATGGCCTGATGAATCAGAGAGTTAGGGTCCAGAATCTGTCATCTGGCAAGATCGTCGAAGGAATCGCCCGTTCCGAACAAATCGTCGAAATTATTTTGCAGTAACCCTTTAGTGATCCGCGTCACAGCCGATAACGAGGGTAGCGGGTGGCCTGGAACGAATTCTTTAAAGTTCATCCATACCCTGACGATAACAAGGCATGGGCATATCGCTTGCCCCAGGAGATTTCGGTGAGTGACAAAATCAGTGGAATAGCAACAACCGAGCCGGTCGCCAAACCTACGGGTTCGAGCGGCAACGGTGTTGTGACTGACAAGTCGCAGGGCGAAGGTTCCGCGTCGGCCGCAGCGGCCCAGGGCAAGGACCACGTTACCCTGACCGACTCCGCGCGGTCCTTGCAAAAGATCGAAGAAGCCGTCGCCAAGACTCCGGTCGTGAATGCCCAGAAAGTGGCCACCGTAAAGCAGGCCCTCAGTTCAGGCACTTACAAAATCGACGCGGGTCGGGTCGCCAGTAAAATGTTGAAGTACGAGCGCGGTCTGAAGTAACCCCATGATTCAGGATGCCCGCCGCAGTCTCGAAGATTTACTGGATCGCGAGATCGAGCTTGCGCGTGTCCTGGCTGCGACGTTGGCCGCGGAGAAAACCGCCCTGACCGGGAATTCCCCGCTTGCGGTCGAAGAAAACGCCGCAGAGAAAATTCGCGTCCTGGAAGCCATCGAAAAGCTGGATCAAGAACGCCGTGCGTTGTGCGCAAGTCCGACCAGCCCCGGGATTGCGGCAACGGTCGTCGAGCGCTGGCGTCGGCTGATGGAACTCATGGCCGGCTGCCGGACGGCAAATGAGGTCAATGGCCACATCATCCACGTGCGCCGCCACCAAATTCGCCAGCTGATCGACATCGTGCGCGGCGGACCGTCTGTTACCTATGACCCGCAAGGCAAGACCTTCGCCAAGGCGCTGCGCGCCCTTGCCCGAGCCTAACCTATGCTAGTACTCAGCCGTCGAGCCGATGAGTCGATCGTCATACAACCTGCGGACGGCGTTGACGCCAACATGACCATGGCGCAATTGTTTGCCAATGGTCCGATCCAGATCACGCTGCTCGGCGGAACGGGCCGGCGGGTCAAAATGGGCATAGAAGCTCCCGAGCAGCTCGCCATCCGGCGAAAAGACGTCACCTAAAGTCCTAAGCGCCGATCTTTGACCGCATTGCGGTCGGATTTTACTTATCGGCAAGGCGGCTGACATATCTTGCGGTTCGCTTCCGACCCCTTCGCTATCGGCATGGCGATGTGCATAATGGCTGCCCTAAGAACAATTCTACGGAAGAGTCGTACGGATGGAGCGTCGATTGCACACCCGCCACCGCGCGCGCACAACTGTGTACGTGGTCATGTCCGGCCGTAAGAGCCGCATCTGCAAAGCCAAAAACTTGAGCGCCAACGGCGTCTTTGTCGAGACGGAAAATCTGGGCCT
>DASXMG010000111.1:0-49125 GCA_036495805.1 Steroidobacteraceae bacterium
ACCTTGGGTGCATTCGCTCCCTCGCGCTTGAGGTAACCATCCGTGTACTGGCCCTGCATCACGGCGGTGAGGAAGGGCGCGTTTTCCTCGCGGAAGGCGCGTTGCGCCGCTTCGATGTGCTCGGCGCTTTCGATGACCGGCACATATACTTTCGGGTTTTCGGCGAGGCCCACCTGCGTGCCGCTCAGCGCATTGGCGCGAATGGCTTGCACGCCCAATCCATGGGCCAGCAGTCCATGATGGCGGATTTGATTGACTTGCGCAGCCGGCAATTTAAGACCCGGCGCGAATTGGCCGATTTGATAGCTTAGGTCGGTGAAGCACACCACCTCGTTGGTGGTCATGAAATGACGCACGCGATCCGAAAGCCTTCGCGCAACGTAGGCGGCATAGTCGGCGAATGCCTTCGGTGTGTCTCGGGTCTGCCAACCGCCGCCGAGCGCCTGCGGCAGGTCCCAGTGAAACAAGGTGACGTAGGGCTGGATGCCGTTCTTGAGCAGCTCATCGATGAGACGCTGATAGTAGGCGAGCCCGGCCTCGTTGGGGTTGCCGCGCCCTTCGGGAAAAATGCGCGACCAAGATATAGAGAACCGGTAGGTCTTCGCGCCCAGACCTTTGAGCAGCTGTACGTCTTCTTTGAAGAGATGGTACGAGTCCGCGGCGACATCGCCGGTGTCGCCGTGATGGGTTTTACCGGGCGTGTGCGCGAAAATATCCCAATTGGAGCGGCCGCGGCCGTCTGCGGCAACCGCACCCTCTATTTGATAGGCGCTGGTGGCGCAGCCCCAGAGAAAATCCGGCGGAAAGGCTAACGGCTTCGGCGCCGGCGATTGACCGACGGCGAGGGACAGCGGCACGCCGTTCATCGCGGCGGTGACGCCGATGGTTTTGGCAAATTCGCGGCGCGTGAAACGTTTGTTCATCGCTCTTCCCCACGCGATCTTAGAAATATAGTTGAATTCGTCGGCATGGTAGCGCTAATATCAGCTTTTAGGAAGCGGTGCCGGCGGCGTCCATCGATCCCCCTCGAAGGCTGCCGGCAACGCTTCCGCTTATTCTTGAATGGCGATCTCAAACGGGCCCACGGGCAGGCCTGACTGATCATAGAGATTGCAGATCGGCGCATCGCCCCAGCAAAATCGCACCCGAGTGGGATTCTTGATTCCACCCGCATCCAAAAATACTCGATCGCCCTGCAGTGCTGCATCGACGAAGCGACAGCTGCTCTGGTCGGCCGCGCACAATTCGAACGCGGTGGGGCGATTGGAGCTGTAAGCCACGAGCGCGCCTTCAACGGCTGCGAAGCTGACCATGATGCCTGTGGCCTCGCGCGTCGCCGTGCGCGGCACGGGCCCTGAAGCCGTGAGCGGTTCTCCATAAATTAAATGCCGCGCGGCGCGCGCCAGGCGTGTTCCCACGGATTGCTTATCGGGCGGATGCAGTTGGCGCCGATCGCCCACATCGATGGTCACGGCCAGTGCGGCGTGCGCGTCTTGCTGTACGGCGCGGCGCTGGGCTTCGCGAAGGTTCGCCCAGTCGGAAGGGCCGGGCGCCGCCGGATTCGCGCCAAAATTGGGGAGTTCGACGATGAGGTAGGGTAGATCGGCGCTGAACTGCCGCCGCCAATCGCCCATCAGCTCCGCCAAGAGGGCTTGATATTGCGCGGCGTCCTCGACGTTGGATTCGCCCTGATACCAGAGCACCCCGCGCAAGCCGTAGGACCCCAGCGGTGCAATCATGGCGTTGTAGATGCTGGTCAGACCACCCACGGATTGCCAGGGTGCGCGCGGCGGAAAGCCCATGTTTTCCGGCACGAACTGATAGCGCCACCGACCGCCCAAGGGCAAGGCTTCGCCGCCGGCCAATCTCAGCATCATGTGCTCGGGCGGCCCGTACATCCCGGCCGCACAGCAACTGCTGGACACATTCACCACGATGGCGTTGTCGCCGGCGCGCAGCGCTCCGGCCGGCAATTCGTACGGGCGTTCGGTGCCATAACCAAAGGAGTTGCCGACGGGCTTGCCGTTCACCCAGGTCTCATCGACTTTGTCGATGCCGCCGAGCATCAACGTCGCCCTGCCTGCAGCCTGTGCCGCCGTCAACGTGACCGTGCGGCGAAACCACACCATGCCGTCGTGATTGGCAAGTTCCGGCAGGCCCCAAGTTTTCCAGTCGCGCATGGGCAGGGGAACCTCGCGCCAGTCGGCGCCCGATTCCGTCCACGGTGTCGAACTCGAGCGAGCGTGCCACCAATTTTCCCATATCTCGCCCAGCCGATCGTTTCCCGCCTTGGGATCGCGCGCATACACATGCAAGAGATCGAGCGCCGAGTCGAATCCGACCACTTTGCGAAGCCCTTGCTCGCTGATCCATGGCTCGATACGCGAGCCGCCCCAGGACGAATGAATGAGTCCGAGCGGCACCGGCACGGACTTCTGAAGTTCGCGCGCAAAGTAGTAGCACGCGGCCGAAAAGTTGCCGATGGTATCGGGGCCGGCGGCCGCCCAGGCAATGGGCGCTGCAAAGTGCGTCAGGGGTTCAGGCGATGTGCCGTGCGCTACGGTCAAGATGCGGATTCGATCGTCGGCTGAACGCGCGATCTCATTGGCGTGGTTCAAGGTATTCGCGACCGGCAGTTCCATGTTCGACTGCCCGGAACACAAGAACACATCGCCCACCAGAATGTCGCCGATGGACTGGGTTGCCCCGGATTGCGTGTGCACGGTGAGGGTATACGGTCCGCCGGCGTGCATGGCCGGCAGCAGCGCATGCCAACGGCCGGACGCGTCCGCGCGCACTGCCACCGTCTTGGCGTCGAGCGAAATGCTGAGCCGATCTGAAGCGCTCGATTCGCCCCACACTTTGATGGGCTGGTCGCGTTGCAGGACGGCGTGGTCCTGGAAAATCTCACGCAGCAGCGGGCGCGGTGCAGCGTCGGCGAATCCCGCGAGCGGCGCGACGATCAATACGCATGCCATTTCAAGGAAACGCGCGCGGAGCGCTGGGTTGATTTTCATGGTGTCGTACTGCTTTAGCTCGGCTCAATGGCGAAGGGGCGCGGCGGTCCAGCTTGGATTGCCCGGCGCGTAAGGGGTCGAAATCGCTTGATACTCGGCAAGCGTGTGTTCGGGGGGCGCGTAACCCGCCGGCAGCGGTCGCTTCGACAGGCTCTGGAAGTAGGCAATGCAGGCATCGCGCCACCAGCGCGCCTCTTTCTCCTGAATGCCGAGAAAGGCGGCTGTCTCCGCGTAGCGCCCAGCATCCACGTACGGCGCCAGGGTCCCCCAGGTGCGGCGCATCTCGTGGACGTATTCGACCCCGCGCGAGTAATGAATCACGAGTTCATCCCACAGGGTGCGGCCGGAGGGCATCCGATAGTCCCAACTCAGGTGATGAAACCACAGCAAATACTTTTCCGGCGTGAGCTTGGGGTCGTCGAACTGCGCGGCGAGCGGCTGCGGGTATTGTGAGACCGCATTGCTGCCGCCGGTGCCGCGATCCGCGCCGATTCCGTCGGCGCCTGCGCGATGATAGTAGGGCGGTGTCCAGTCGGCACGCGCGCCGCCGCCTTGCCAGGGCCCGGGACCGTAGTGGTGCCCCGCAGCCATCAGATGCGCCAGACCCAGCGGCGTCATGTAATCCACGGCGGCTTCGCGCGAGCCCATCATCATCCCGACCGTCGGCGCGACGAAGCGGCTGTCGTTCGAGAATGTCATGCGAACCCATTCCTCGGCGATATCGCGGGATGACATTTCCGGATTCCATGCCAGGCGCCCAAAGGCATACCAGTTGGCCTGATCGAATTGCGAGCCGGTCCAGTTGCGCATGGCGCCGACATTCGCCACGCCGGCCATGCCGTCGATGGCCTTGGCGATGCTGGACCCCGAGCCCTTGCTGTACGTGTCGAGGCGCAGTGCTTCCTCGAAGAGCGATCCCAAGTAAACCAAGTGAGTCGCGAACCCCAGATATTCCTTGGTGATTTGCACTTCGAGCATCAGCGGGGTCTTCGGCATCGCGCCGAACAAGGGATGGCCGGGCTCGCGCGGCTGAAAGTCGATCGGCCCGTTCTTCACTTGCAGCAGCACATTCGCATCGAACTTTCCGTCGAGCGGCACGAACTCATCGTAGGCCTGGCGGGCCCGGTCCTCTTTTTGATGTGCCGTATATACAAACGCGCGCCACATCACCGCGCCGCCGTGGGGAGCGAGGGCGGCGGCCAACATATTGGCGCCATCGGCGTGCGATCGGCCGTAGTCCTGCGGACCTGGCTGACCCTCCGAGTTCGCTTTGACCAGAAAGCCGCCGAAGTCGGGGATGACCCGATAGATCTCATCCACTTTTTTGCGCCACCAAGCGCGTACCGCCTGATCGAGCGGGTCCGCGCTTTTCAGGCCGCCGATCTCGATGGGCGCGGTAAATCGTGCGGACAAATAAACTTTCAAGCCGTAAGCGCGGAACACGGCTGCCAGGGCCGCCGCCTTTTCCAAGTACTGGGGCGTCAGGCTGATGGCATCCGCGTTGACGTTGTTGAGCACCGCACCGTTGATGCCGATGGATGCGCAGGCGCGCGCGTAGTCGGTGTAGCGGGGCTTAAGATAGTCGGGCAGCGTCTGCCAATCCCAGATCGACGCACCGGCATAGCCGCGCTCGATGGTGCCGTCCAAATTGTCCCAGTGATCGAGGATCCGATGCGGGATGCGCGGCGACTCGCGCACGTTGAGCGCCTCGAGGGGCCGGCGGGTTTGCATCAGGCGCAAAAAGCCGAAGGCGCCGTAGAGCACGCCGACGTTCGAATTGGCGGCGATGAGCGTGGCGCGGTGGCCGTCAACCTGGATGCTGCGAATCAAATAGCCCTCGCTGCCCAAGGTCTTAAGATCCCTAGGGCGCGCGCCGAGCGCGGTCGCGGAGTCGGCCGTGCCCAGCACGACGGCGCCGTCACGCGAGACCCGGCTCACCGCCATCGGCTTCACGGCCAAGAGGCCCGTCATGCCGCGCAGCAACTCTTCGGCTGCGCGGTTCGTGCCCGGCGCGGCCACCACTTGGGTGGCAAAGCCGCGATAGCGCGTGGCCCATGGCGCTTCGATGGGTCGGTAGCGCAGCCATAGATCGTACCCGTCCTCGGCGTGCGCGCTCGCGGCGCAGACCAGCAGCCAGGCCCAGGCCCAGCTTAGGCGCACGGTCGTCCCGACAAAGTTTGCACAAAGCACCTGACGGCGATTTCTGGTAGCGCTATCATAGGCCGGCTTCAATCCATGGCAAACATGCCGGCATCATAAGGCCAGATCGTGATCTTGGATTCGCCCGCCACAGAAACACTCACTTTGACCCGCGGCGCGGCGCGCTGCGACGTGCTGCCGCGGGTGGGCGGAAGCGTCGGCTCTTGGTGGGTGCGCGGACAGGAGATGCTGCGGTCGGCGAGCCCCGCCGCCATTGCGGCGCGCGATCCCTACGCCACCGCCGGCTTTCCCTTGGTGCCGTATTCGAATCGCATCGGGCACGGCGGCTTCGAATGGCGCGGACAACACGTAACCCTGGCGCGAAATTTTCCGCCGGAGCCGCATGCGATTCACGGTGTAGGATTCGAGCGGCCCTGGCAGGTGCAAGCACGCAGCAGCGATTCCGTGCTGATGACCCTTAAGCATCGGCCGGACGCGGGGTGGCCGTGGGCCTTCGACGCGCGGCAACGCATAACCCTCACCGACGACTTGCTGATCCTGGAGTTCGATGCCGTGAACTTGGAATCGCAGGCCGTGCCGCTGGCCTTCGGTCATCACCCGTACTTTCCGCGTCACGGCGCACTCCTGACATTTCACGCGCAAGGCGTGTGGCTGGCGGACACCGACGGCTTGCCGTGCGAGCTGGTCAAGCCTGCCGGCCAACTCGATTTTTCGAAAGAGTCTGCCGTCGAGAACGCGGACATCGATCATTGCTTCACGGGATGGAAAGGTCTGGCCATCATTGCGTGGCCGGAAAAGGCGCAGGCCCTGGGAATCGCCGCATCCCGTGAGCTGTCGAGCGCGGTGGTGTACATTCGACGCGAGCTCGATGCTTTCTGCTTCGAACCGGTTCCACACATGAACAACGCGCTCAATCGCATTGACCCTGAATCGGCCATGCCGGTGATCGAGCCCGGTGAGAGTTTCGAGGCGAGCATTCGCTTTCGCGCGATCCGCCGTTAGCGCACCGTCCACGGAGCCGCGCGCTCAACGGCTCGGGGGTCCGTCCGAGTCGCGCCGCACCAGCGTAAAGTCGAGCAGGGCATGTTTGACGTCTTCGTCCCGCCCTTCGCGCCGTGCCCGGATTTTCTTGACCAGCAACAGCATCGCGGAGCGCGCCATGTCTGCGATCGGCTGTCGGATGGTCGTGAGCTCGGGCCAAATCGAGCGCGAGAATTCCGTGTCGTCAAATCCGCAGACCGTCAGGCCTTTGGGGACGTCCAAATGGTGGCGATGCGCGACCGCCACGGTAGCCGCGCCCATGTCATCGTTGCTCGCGAAAATGGCGGTCGGCGGCTTCGCCAAACTCAATAACTGGTCGGCCGCCTTCAGCCCCGAGCGATAAGTAAAGAGTCCTTGGCGGATCAGGGAATTGTCGATGGGAATTTCCGCCTCGGTCAGCGCCGCCTTGTAGCCGGCGAGACGCTGCGCGCTCGCGGTCTGGTCGGGGTTGCCGATGATGAACCCGATGCGCGTGTGGCCGAGCGACAGAATGTGACGCGTCATGGCAACCGCCGCGGCATGATCGTCGATGCGCACCGCCAGCAACCCGGCGCGCGGGCTGGCGCTCGCGACCGCGACCGCAAGCGCATCGGCCTTCATCAGAACGGCATGAATGCGCTTCGAATCGCACAACGGCGGCGGCAGAACGATGCCGTCGACTCCGGTCGCGAGCAATTCGCGCACCACCTCATCCTCGTGGGCATCGACGTCGCACTTTTCCACCACCAACTGTATGTGGCTCAGGCGGGCCTGCTCCAGGCTGCCTACCAGGAATTCGCTCAAGAACGCCGCACTGGGATTGCTGTAGAGCATGCCGATGCGAACTTGTTCCGCGCCGGCCAGGGTGCGCGCCGCGAGATTCGGCGAATACTTCAGCTTGGCAATCGCAGCTTGGACTGCCTCCCGCGTCTCTTGACGCACGTTGTTCTCACCGTTGATGACGCGCGAGACCGTCATCGGCGCAAAGCCGGCGTAGGCGGCGACGTCCGCGATGGTCGGCGCACCCTGCTTGCGATGCTTGGGTTTGCGCTCGTGGCGGGTGGCGATGCGTTTTCTGGCTGATCTAATCGTCATTCAAGCGTCAGCTTACAATGGAGGGCAGGCTCGTATTTGACTCCGGTCGGGGCTGCAAAAGCAAATGATTGACAAAGCCAAATGGAATCGATCATGGTAGCGCTATCAAAAAAGGCCGGTTGGCTGAGCTTTGGGGGATTCTCGATGAGAGCAGCGGTCACGCGGCTGATAATGCTTGCCGTCGGCGTCGTTTTCGCCGGCGGCATCCTCGCGGCAAGACCTGCATCGGCTGCGCCGCCCGGCAATCCGACTTATAAGGATGCCGCCGCCGGGATCGAGGCGCGGGTCGAGGACCTGCTGACGCGCATGAGCTTGGAGGAGAAGGTCGCGCAGATGCAGAGCATCTGGGAGGACAAGCGCGAGGTGTTCGATGCCAGACTCGAACTCGATCCGAAAAAGATGGCGCTTAAGTTCCCCGACGGCATCGGCCAGTTCGCGCGGCCCTCGGACGCCACCGGGCCGGCGTCGCCGCGGCTCGTCCCGGGCCGCGACCTGCGGGGTACCATTCGGCTGGTCAACGCCTTGCAGCACTATGCGACAGAGCATACCCGGCTCGGCATTCCCATCATGTTCCACGAGGAAGGCCTGCACGGTTATGTCGCCGTGGGCGCCACCAGTTTCCCGCAGGCGATAGCCCTGGCATCGAGTTGGGACCCGGCCCTCGTGCGCGCGGTCAATGTCGTGACGGCACGCGAAATGCGGGCGCGAGGCGTGACCGAGGCGCTCACGCCCGTGGTGGATGTGGCGCGCGATCCGCGCTGGGGCCGGATCGAGGAAACCTTCGGCGAGGATCCGTATCTCGTCGGTGAACTGGGCGTCGCGGCGGTCGAAGGGTTGCAGGGCGAGGGCAAGACTTGGGACCTGCGGGCGGACAAGGTTTTCGCAACGTTGAAACACCTCACCGGCCATGGCCAACCCGAAAGCGGCACCAACGTTGGGCCGGCGCCGTATTCGGAACGCACCTTGCGGGAATTTTTCTTTCCGCCGTTCGAAAAGATCATCGCGCGCACCGGCGTCAGCGCCGTCATGCCGTCCTACAACGAGATCGACGGCGTGCCGAGCACGGCGAATGTATGGCTGCTGCAAAAAGTCTTGCGCGGCGAGTGGGGCTTCAAGGGCGTGGTGGTGAGCGACTACTACGCCATCGAGGACCTGCAAAGGCTGCATCATATTGCCGCGACCCCCGACGAGGCCGCGCGCCTCGCGCTCAAAGCCGGTGTCGATATCGACCTGCCGAGCCCCGGAGCCTACGCGACGCTGACGCGACAGGTGCGCGACGGCCGCGTCCCGGTGTCGAGCATCGACGCTGCGGTGCGCCGCTTGCTCACGCTGAAATTCCGCGCCGGCTTGTTCGAGCATCCCTTTGCCGATCCTGTGCAGGCGGCGGCACTCACGGATACATCGGATGCGCGCGCGTTGGCACTCAAGGCAGCGCAACGCGCCATCGTGCTGCTGAAGAACGACGGCACCTTGCCGCTGCAGCTGCCGGCAGGCAAGACACCCGTGATCGCGGTGATCGGCCCGAACGCTGCGGTGGCGCGGCTCGGCGGTTACTCGAGCCGGCCGCCGATCCTGGTGTCGCTGCTCGATGGCGTCCGCGCCAAGGTGGGCACGCGTGCCAAGGTGCTGTTTGCGCAGGGCGTGAAAATCACCGCCAGCGACGATTGGTGGGCGGACGAGGTGCAACTCGCCGATCCGAAGGAGAACCATCGTCTCATCGATGAGGCGGTCGCGGCGGCACGCGGCGCGGATCAGATCGTTCTCGCCATCGGCGATACCGAGCAGACCAGCCGAGAGGGCTGGGCTGCGACGCATTTGGGAGATCGCGACAGCCTGGATCTGGTCGGCGAACAACAGGCCCTGTTCGATGCCCTGCACGCACTCGGCAAGCCCCTGATCGTGGTGCTGATCAATGGACGGCCCGCCTCGACGGTGACCATTGCCGAGCAGGCGAACGCGCTGCTCGAAGGCTGGTACTTGGGCGAGCAGGGCGGCAATGCCATGGCGGATGTGTTGTTCGGCGACGTGAATCCCGGCGGCAAACTGCCGGTTACGATTCCGCGCAGCGTCGGTCAGCTGCCGATGTTCTACAACGTCAAGCCCTCGGCACGCCGCGGGTACCTGTTCGACACCGTCGCGCCGCTGTATCCCTTCGGCTTTGGCTTGAGCTACACCACGTTTGAGATCGGCGCGCCGCGGTTGTCGAGCGATCACATCGGCGTGGACGGTGCGCTGACGGTGAGCGTGCCCGTGCGCAATACCGGCGGCCGCGCGGGCGATGAGACCGTGCAGCTCTATGTGCATCAATTGGTGGGCTCGGTCACTCGACCGATCAAGGAATTGAAGGCCTTCGAGCGTGTCAGCATCGGGGCGGGCGCGACCAAAACCGTGACGTTCACGCTCACCCCCGAGACCTTCCGCATGTGGAACATCGACCTGCGGCGGGTGGTCGAGCCGGGTGCGTTCGAGGTGATGGTCGGACCGAATTCCGTCGACCTAAAGTCGGCAGCGCTGCAAATAGGCGGCTAGACATCTTGATGCTAGCACGGTAGCATCTTGATGATGAGGACGACTCTTACGCTCGACGAGGACGTGGCGGCCAAACTTCGGGCGGAGTCCCGCCGGACGGGCCGCTCATTCAAGGTTGTCGTGAATGAATATCTGCGCGCCGCGCTTGCGCAACGGAAAGCCACGCAAGCAGCGGCCCCGTTTCGTGTGAGGCCGGTGGATATGGGCGGCCCGATGCCGGGCCGTTCATACGACGACATCGAGGCACTGCTCGATGACATCGAAGGTGATGACCGTCGGTGAAACTGTTGGACGCCAACATTCTGCTCTACGCTTACGACAGCGGCTCACCGCACCATTCGTTATGCCGCGCGTGGCTCGAGGCAGCGTTGAATGGCGACGAAACCATTGCACTTCCCTGGCAGACCATCCTTGCGTTCGTGCGCATCGCCAGCAATCCCAAGGCCACCCGAAGACCGTTGTCGGGTTCGGCCGCGTGCGCCATTGTCGCGAGTTGGCTCTCGCGGCCTTGCGTTGCCGTTGTAGGCCCTGGAGAAAGGTTCTGGGAAATCTTTCGCGAACAGATTACCGAGGCGCAAGTCAGTGGCCCGCTGGTCACCGACGCCGCGCTTGCCGCGTTGGCCTTGGAGAACGGCGCCGTGCTTTGTTCAACGGATCGGGATTTCCGCCGGTTCAAGGGCCTGCAGATCTCAGACCCTCTTCAGAGCGCTTAGCCGCGCGAAATGGCGGGGATCGCCGTCCGTCCCGGTTATAGCTTGTAGTCACCGGATCGTCCCGGTCAACGCAAGGAGCGGCCCGACATGATTTCTGCATCGCCTGCGATTGGATCCGCATCCGCAAGAACGGGTATCGGGCGCTATTTCTTCGTGAGTATGGCGGCGCTGGTTCTGCTCACTGTTTTCGCCGGTTTCGCGCCGAGCTTCTATCTGCGCAGCGCGTTTCATCCTGACCACCAACTATCGGTTCTGCTTCACATCCACGGGCTGGTTTTCAGCGCATGGATCATCCTTTTCCTAGCGCAGACGATATTGATTGCCAAAGGATCGCGCCGCCTGCATCAGGTCTTGGGCTGGCTCACCGTCGGTGTCGCGGCGGCTATGGTGCTGCTCGTGGCAGCAGCCACGGTGGAACAAATGCGGCGCGGGCTGCCGCTCGACGAAATCGCCGCGGACCTATCGTTCAATCTATTCGGTACGATCATGTTCGGTGTCCCGCTGATTGCTGCGATCTATCGGCGAAAACGCCCGGACTGGCATAAACGCTTGATGCTTTGCGCCACCCTATCCTTGCTGGGAGCGCCGGTATTGCGCCTCATACTGCTGACCACCAATTTTGAGTTTCCAACCGCCGTTATTTGGGGGATTGTGGCCACGGATATGTTTTTCTTGCCTTGCTTTGCCTACGATCTGCTGACTCGAGGCCGCATCCATCGTGCCTACGCTTACGGATTGGGGCTGATTGTCGTGAGCGAAATCGTGATGTTGAACCTGCTGAGCTGGCCCCCATGGCTGAATTTTTCGCGCAGCGTCCAGCACCTGCTGAGTTAGCCGCTCCGATCAGGCACCCTAGATCGTGTAGCGGCTCACCAGATTCTCGAGATATTCCTGGCGGCCGGACTTGGGTACCGGCGTGACATTGTCGGCGACCGCGGCGTCCGACACCGCCGCCAGCGTGCTGCGGCCCTCGAGAATATTGCGAGCGGCGATGGTGTGCCAGCCCGCGTAGCGCTGCTCCACGACGGATGCCATTTCGCCGCCTTCCAGCATGGCCGCTGCGCCGAGCAGTCCCCGCGCGAGAATGTCCGCAGCGCCGATGTGGCCGTAGAACAGGTCGATGGGATCGATGCTTTGCCGGCGCACCTTGGCGTCGAAGTTATTGCCGCCCGTGGTGAAGCCGCCGCCTTTGAGCACGTAGTACAAGGCCAGCGTGATTTCGCGCAGATCGTTCGGAAACTGATCGGTGTCCCAGCCGTTCTGCGGGTCGCCGCGGTTCATGTCGATCGAGCCGAAGATGCCGTAGTCCATGGCCATCGCAATCTCATGCTCGAAGCTGTGGCCGGAGAGCGTGGCGTGGTTCGACTCGATATTGACCTTAACCTCTTTTTCGAGCCCATGGTGCAGCAGGAAGCCGTAAATCGTATCGACGTCGAAGTCGTATTGATGCTTGGTCGGCTCATGGGGCTTAGGCTCGATCAAGATCGCGCCCTTGAAGCCGATCTTGTGCTTGTGTTCCACCACCATGGAAATGAACCGGCCGAGCTGGGTTTTTTCCTGGCGCAGGTTGGTGTTGAGGAGCGTGTCGTAGCCTTCGCGTCCGCCCCAGAGCACGTAGTTCTCGCCCCCTAAGCGCTGCGTCGCTTCGAGGCAGTGGCGTACTTGCGTGGCGGCGAAGCGAAACACCTCCGGATCGGGATTGGTGGCGCCGCCCGCCATGTAGCGCGGATGGCTGAAGAGGTTGGCAGTGCCCCACAGCAGCTTGATGCCGGTTGTCGCCATCTTGGCTTGAATTTTCTCGACGATGACCTGCAGGTTGGCGACATGTTCGCGGATGGTTTGCGCCTGCGCCATGACATCGACATCGTGGAAGCAGAAGTAGGGCAGGCCTAATCGTGCGAGGAATTCGAACGCTTCGTCGAGCTTGTGATCCGCGGCGGCTTGATTCAGGGGGCCGCCGTGCCAGGGCCGCTTGAAAGTGCCGGCTCCGAAAATGTCGGTGCCTTCCCAATTGAAGGAATGCCAATAGCATACGGCCATGCGCAGATGCTGCTCCATGGTCTTGCCGGCGACGACGCGATGCTTGTCGTAGTAGCGGTAGGCCAGCGGATTTTTGGATTGCGGGCCTTCGTATTGGATCGGGGCGATGTCGCCGAAATATGAGCGCTTCAAGGGCGTGTCTCCGAGAATAAACTTTTGAGGTTTCGATAGAGGGCGCGATAACGGCGCAGCGATTCCGCATACAGATCGGAAAGCCGCTCGTCGGGCTCGGCCACATGCAAAATCGCCGGCGGTGTGCAGACATCTTCGATGCCGGCTTTTTCTTTGCCCATGCGCGCGAGCCGTGCGGCCCCATAGGCGGGCCCGACCGAACCGCTGTCGCGGTAGGTCAACGGCCGGCGCAGCACCGCGCTTAAGATCTTGCCCCAGTACAAAGAGCGGGCGCCGCCGCCGATCACCGAGATCGAGTCGATTTTGGCGCCGCTCGCGAGCAGGGCATCCATGCCGTCACGAAATGCGAACGCGACGCCTTCCAGAACCGCTTGCGCGATGTGCGCCGACGATGATTCGTGAGTCAGTCCGAACAGCACGCCTTGCGCATGGGGATCATTGTGCGGCGTGCGCTCGCCCGACAAGTAGGGCAGGAAAATCTCAGCATCGCTCGGCTTGTTGCGGGCTTCCGCCGCGGCGAACAGCGCACTCGCCGTGCCCAGCCCACACAGATGCGCGGCCCAATCGACGCAGCTCGCGGCGCTCAAGATCACCGACATCTGATGCCAGCGCTGTGGCACGGCGTGGCAGAAGGTGTGTACGCCGCCGGCCGGATTCGGCCGATAACCGTCATTCGCGAGGAACAGCACACCGGACGTGCCGAGCGATAAAAAGGCTTCGCCGGGACGCACCACGCCCACGCCGATCGCACCGGCGGCATTGTCGCCGCCGCCGGCGACGACCGGCACTCGCGCCATGCCCCAGGCTTCCGCGATTTCCGCACGCAGCTCGCCGGTGATTTCATTGCCCTCCGACAGCGAGGGCATGTTCGATTCATCGAGGCCGGTGCCCGCGAGCATGGCCGGCGACCAGCGCCGCTGGGCCACATCGAGCCACAGGGTCCCGGCGCTATCCGACATGTCCGAGGCCCTCTCGCCGGTCATTCGCAGCCGGACATAATCCTTCGGCAGCAGCACCAACGCGGTGTCGGTAAAAATCTTCGGCTCGTGCCGCCGTACCCACAACAGCTTCGGCGCCGTGAAACCCGGCATCGCGCGATTGCCGGTGATTTTTGTCATCTCCGGCACCGCAGCCTCGAGCTCGGCGCATTGCTCGGCGCTACGGCCGTCGTTCCACAATATGGCGGGGCGCAGGGCCCGGTGTTGCTTATCGAGCAGCGTGGCGCCGTGCATTTGACCCGACAGCCCGATGGCGTGCACGGCCTTGCGCACCGGTAGCGCCAAGCCGCTGACCGCGTTGTTGGCCGCGGACCACCAATCGGCGGGATCCTGTTCGGACCACAAGGCGTGCGGCCGCGAGACCTTGAGCGCGGAGCTGGCCTGATCGACTACACTGCCCGTGTCGTCAACCACAGCCGCCTTCACCGCCGAGGTGCCTATGTCGATCCCTAAATACATCCGTCGAAGCCGTCAGCCTTTGGGAAATAATTCTGATTGGAGTATACGGTAGCGCTATCATTCTATGCCGGTTTGCGGTGCGTTGGCATCCATAAGAACGTAATTCGAGGCGGGGCGAGGGTGCCCTGAGGGGAGAATGCACATTGAGCGAGCATCGCGACGCGAGTATCAACCTGCCGCTGATCTCTGCCATCGTGGGGGTCGCCACCATCGGCGGCTTCATGTTCGGCTACGACAGCGGCGTCATCAACGGCACGCAGGAAGGGCTCAAAAGCACGTTTAACCTGAGCGAAGCGTGGCTCGGCATCACCGTGAGCGCCTTGTTGCCGGGATGCGCGGTCGGCGCCTTTGCTGCGGGGCGCTCGGCGGATCGATGGGGGCGCAGGCGCGTTATGTTGGCCGCGGCCGCGCTGTTCATCTTGAGCGCGCTCGCCTCGGGCGCGGCGGCTTCCGCGGTGATGATGATCGTGGCTCGATTTGCCGCAGGCGTCGGCGTGGGTGCCGCGAGCATCCTGTCGCCGGCCTACATCAGCGAAGTGACGCCGGCGAGCATGCGCGGACGCTTGTCCAGCGTGCAGCAGATCATGATCATCGCGGGACTCACCGGCGCGTTCCTGGGCAATTATTTTTTGGCGCATGTCGCCGGCCGCTCCACGGAAGTGTTGTGGCTTGGGGTTGCCGCGTGGCGCTGGATGTTTTGGATGCAGGTCATCCCGGCGAGCATCTTTCTGCTGACGCTGTTGTTCATCCCGGAGAGTCCGCGCTACCTGGTGGCGCGCCGCCGGCAGGAGGACGCATTGGCGGTACTGACGCGCCTGTTCGGCAGCGTCGCGGCAGCGACGAAAGCCCTGGAAATAAGGGGTTCGCTGGCGGCGGACCATATCCCGCGCCTGTCCGATCTCGTCGACCGCGCCACCGGCCGGTGGCGCCGCATCGTCTGGGTCGGCATCGGGCTTGCGACCTTTCAGCAGCTGGTGGGAATCAACGTGGTGTTCTATTACGGCGCGGTGCTGTGGCAGGCGGTCGGGTTCAGCGAGGCGGATTCACTCAAGATCAATATCCTGAGCGGCACACTGTCGATTGCCGCCTGCCTGCTGGCCATCTTCTTGATCGATCGCATCGGTCGAAAACCCTTGCTCATGATCGGCTCGATCGGCATGTCCGTAACCTTGGCGGTCCTGACGATTGCGTTCGCGACCGGAAACTTAAGCGGCGGCACACTGCACCTGGCGCCCAATGTGGGCCGGGTGGCCCTGGTCAGCGCCAATCTATACGTGGTGTTCTTCAACTTGAGCTGGGGCCCGGTCATGTGGGTGATGCTCGGCGAGATGTTCCCCAACCAGATCCGGGGCTCAGGCCTCGCGGTCAGCGGTGCGGCGCAGTGGAGCGCGAATTTTCTGATCAGCGTGAGCTTTCCGGTGCTCGCAAAATACATCGGCCTTCCCGTTACTTACGGCTTCTACACCGCGTGTGCGTTCATTTCGATCATCTTCGTTTTGAAGATGGTGCACGAGACCCGCGGCCGGGAATTAGAGGACATGATCGGCTAGCCTCGAGCCCGCCTCCTGATATATGTAAATCGATTGGTAGCGCAACCACAAAATGATTGCCAAAGGCAAAAAATAGTGTTTAAGATGGTAGCGCAACCATTAAAGATGCCGCCCGGCTGCTGGCGCCGTCGACAAATAGATCGAGCTTGGGGAGATTTCTAATGAGCCGAAAGACACGGCGGAATGCGTCTAAGAACCAGGTCCAAAACCTGACGCTGCGCGCCGCAATCCGCAGTCTGACCAGCGCAAGAATCGGTTTATCAGGCCTGGCGCTGGGGTCGATGGCCTTCAGCGGACACCTGTATGCGGCCGACACCGCCGCCGCGGGCTCGGATACGACGCTCGACGAAATCGTGGTCACCGGTATTCGCGCCTCGTTGCAGAAGAACCTGGACATCAAGAAAGCGTCCGACGGAATCGTGGATGCCATTTCCGCCGAGGACATCGGCAAATTCCCGGATTCGAACCTCGCCGCATCCATGGAGAGAGTTCCCGGCGTGACGGTGACCCGCTCAGCAATGACGCTGACCGGCACAGGCGGGACTTCGACCACCGGCGACCCGACGCAAATTACCGTGCGCGGCTTTGGCCCCCAGTTCAATGAAACCCTGTTCGACGGCCGCCAGGTGCCGGTAGCGACCGGCAATGCCACTCGTGGCTTCGACTTCGGTTCAATCGGCTCCGAGTTTGTCAGTCAGGTGGATGTCTTGAAGACCCCCGACTCCACCCTCTCGAGCGGTGCGATCGGCGCGACCGTCAATATCAAGTACCCGAAGCCCTTCGATCACCCCGGAATGCAATTGGCAGGCTCGCTCTCGGGAACCGATGCGACCGGCGACAACAAAACCACGCCGAACGCGAGTCTGTTGTTCAGCGATACGTTCGCGGACGATCGCTTCGGTGTTTTGGTCGACGTTGGCTACGCGGACACCAAGGTGCGCGCCAATCACATTAACATTCAAGGGTGGGAAGGCGGCAACCCGGCTGCGGGCGGTGGCTTGGTGGCCTGCCAGTTGAAGGGCGCCGGGCCCTGTGCCGTCGCCCCGGGCTCGGCCACCAGTCCTCCACCCACGATCAGCGATTGGTTCATCCAGGACTATGGCATCTATCAGGAGCACAACGACGACAAACGCGTCGGCGGCCGGTTCGTGCTGCAGGCCAAGCCGGTGGACGGCTTGGAGATGACGCTCGATGACAACTACGCCAAGGAAACTTTGGTCCAGCTGCAGCAGGGCTTCAGCGCCTGGTTCAACAACACCGGCTTGACGGACGTGGTCCAGGCTCCCGACGGCACCGTGACCAGTTTCACGCAGCCCAATACGCCCACCGATTTTCAGGCACAGATCAACCAGTCGGTGACGACCACCAACACCCTGGGGTTCAACGTGAAGTGGGATGCGACCGCGCATACCTCGTTCCTGTTCGATGCCTATAACGCGGTTGCCAAACTCAATCCCGGCGGCCAAACCAGTTTGGACGCGGACGTTGGCTATGGGAACGGCCCCAACGCCACCTCACTTGGGATTGTCGTCCCCGGCGGCAACAACCTGCCGTATCCGACCGGCTTTGGGCCGGGCGGCAATGCCGCGAACTTCGCGAATCCCGCATACATCGGTTCGCATGTGTTGGTGGAGTCCTACAACCAGAATACGGACATGATCGACCAACTTAAGCTGGAAGGCAGCTGGCACAACGATCAATTGAATTTCAGGTACGGCGTGCAGTTCACCCACGACGACGAAGCGCTGCGCGCATTCACCGACTTACCGTACACCTGGCAAATGTATGCGGGCTACGGGCCGCCCCCCGTCGGTTCCGGCGGCGTCGCGCCGATACCGGCGGGCTTGATATCCAGCACATTCGGCACGGGCTCGGGTTTCATCAACGGCTGGGGCAACGGCGGAAATCTGCCGCCGAACATCATTGCAGCCAACGGCTACGCGATATTGAACTACCTGCAGGGTTTGAATGGCGCGGGGATGAACGGCGCGAACGACACGTCCACCTGCAGCAACCTGAGCGGCGGCGTGCGTTGTACCGGCAAGTACATCATGTACCAGAATCTCGGCGCGTCCCAGGACATTACCGAGAGCACGGTGTCGCCCTATTTGAGCATGTCGCTAAACGAGAAGATCGAGGACATGCCGCTGAAGATCAACTTCGGGGCGCGCCTCGAGTCCACGCACGTGACTTCGGCCGGCATCGCGACCCTGCCGATGGGACAGCTGACCATCGTGCCCACCGACCATACTGCTTACAACTTCAATTCCACCGCGCCCATCCCGATCAGCACGGAGAGCAACTACCGTTATCTCTTGCCCAACCTGGATCTGGGTTTGTTCGTGACCGATAACCTCAAGGTGCGCTTTGACGCATCAAGGACCTTGACCCGTGCGCCGTTAAGCGATCTCACGCCGGATCTCAATGTCCCGGCGGGTCAGCGCGTGGGAAGTCTCACTGCCACGGGCGGCAATCCAACTTTGTTGCCGTATCTTTCCGACAATTTGGATTTTGGAGCGGAGTGGTACTACGCGCAGAACTCGTACGTCTCGGCGGACGCATTCGTCAAGGAAGTGACCAACTTCGTTGTCGGCGGTACGATTACACAGCAGATCAATGGCGTGACGCTGCCGAGCGGTTCGCCGGCGATTTTCAGCGTGACCTCGCAAATCAACGGCCCCTCGGCCGAGGTGCGAGGCATCGAATTGGCGTGGCAGTACACGATTGGCGACAGCGGCTTCGGGTTCCAGACCAACGCCACGTTCGTCAGCACCAACAAGCCGTATGATCCCAACAATCTCAGTCAGTCTGAATTCGCGGTGACCGGTTTGGCCAATTCCTACAACTTCATCCCGTTCTACGATAAGTACGGCTTCCAGGCTCGAGTTGCGATCAATCACCAAGCAGCGTTCCTGAATAGTTTCGGTCAAATTCAGAACGGCTCGCAGTTCGGCATAGAGCCCACCTTCGTGAATGCGACCACGTATGTGGATTTCAGCACCAGCTATCAGATCAACAGGCACTTCAACGTCTATTTCACCGCTCTCAACCTGACCGATCAGGTCTACAGCACGCATGGCCGCTTCTCTGAGCAAGTCCTGGATGTGGTCGACACCGGCCGCCAATTCACGCTCGGGATACACGCCAAGCTTTAAGATCTGACAAAAGGGCCGCCTCTTCTCCGGCGGCCCTTGGCCGGCCACGACCGCGGCTACGGCGGGATCGTGAGATAATTGCGCGCATGAGCCAACGAATTCAAAACGTAGTCATCGTCGGCGGCGGCACCGCCGGATGGCTGACCGCGGGCATTATTGCCGCGCGTCATCGCGGGCGAATGAAGGCGGGTTTCTCGGTCACGCTGATTGAGTCGCCCAATGTTCCCATCATCGGCGTGGGTGAAGGTACCTGGCCGACGCTGCGTGCGACCCTTGAAAAGATGGGCGTTTCGGAAACGGATCTTTTTCGCCACAGCGACGCCGCCTTCAAGCAGGGCGCAAAATTCGCTCGCTGGACCACCGGTGCCGACGACGATCGCTACTATCATCCCCTGATGCTGCCGCAGGGCTTCACGCAGCTGAATTTGGTCCCCCATTGGTTGACAGATTCGCGGGGTAGAAACTTCAGTGAATCGGTTTGTCCTCAGGAGCAGCTTTGCGAGGACGGACTGGCGCCCAAAATGATCACCACGCCCGAATACAAAGCGCTCGCCAACTACGCTTACCATCTGGATGCCGGCAAGTTCGCGCCCTTCCTGCAGAAACATTGCACCGAGAAGCTTGGGGTGCGCCATGTGCCGGCCGACGTGGTGAGCGTGAATCAGTGCGAATCGGGCGACATCAAGAGCGTGAATACCAAACAAGCGGGGGAGATCGTCGGCGACTTGTTCGTCGACTGCAGCGGATTTTCCTCGCTGCTGCTGGGCAAGACCTTAAACGTCGGTTTCAAGGATTGCACCGACGTATTATTTTGCGATACCGCGCTGGCGCTGCAAATACCCTACGAGACGCCCGACGCGCCCGTGGCCTCGCACACGATATCGACCGCTCAATCGGCGGGCTGGATTTGGGACATCGGATTGCCGACGCGGCGCGGCACGGGGTATGTCTATTCGAGCCGGCACAGCAGCGAGGAAGAGGCTCGTGAGACCCTGCTGCGCTACGTCGGCCTTCAGCACAAGGACAAGGTGGCGCGCAAGATCGCGATTCGCTCGGGACATCGCGAGACCTTTTGGAAGGGAAATTGCGTCGCCGTGGGTCTTGCCGCGGGCTTTCTCGAGCCGCTCGAGTCCTCAGCCATCGTGCTCATCGAGCTGTCGGCCAAGTTGATCGCGGAGCAGATGCCCGCCAACCGGGATGTCATGGACATCGTGGCGGCGCGGTTCAATGACGTGAACCATTATCGCTGGGGCCGGATCATCGACTTCCTCAAGTTGCACTACGTACTTACGCAACGGACGGAGCCCTTCTGGCGCGAGAATCTTGATCCTAGGTCGATCCCCGACCGCTTGAAAAACCTGTTGCGCCTTTGGAAATACCAAGCACCGTGGTTTTTCGATGAGTTCGACCGCCTCGAGGAAGTGTTTCCCGCGGCGAGCTATCAGTATGTCCTGTACGGCATGGGATTCCGTACCGACGTGGGGCCGATGGACAATGACGATACCGAATCGACCGCGACGCGGCTGCTGCGCGAAAATGCGGCAATGACCAAAAAGCTGCGGTCGCAGCTGCCTAAGAATCGCGATCTGCTGCGCAAGATTCAAGAGCATGGGATGCAGCGCATTTAAGTGAATTCAAAATGACGCACATCGTGGTTCTCAACGACCTCGCACACCGTACCGTGCGGGTTCAAGCCGAGCCTGCCGCGAAATTCGGCGACAATCAGCGCTTTGTGCAGGTCGTCGTCACGGAGTTTTCCCTCCTGGTCACGCACTATCCCATTTTGTTTTCGAAAGATGCGGACACGGGCGCTTTTTTCTGCGGCGCCATGCTGGGGATCGATGAAGGGGAGAACCTGTTCTTGAAGGAGGGCAAGGGCCACGAGGGTTATCGCCCCTTAAATCTGCAACGCGCGCCGTTCTTCGTCTCCGGCGACGACTTGGCGATCGATCTCGACCACCCGCGTGTCGGCGCGGACTTTGGCTGTGCTTTGTTCAATGACAAAGGCGAACCGACCCCGTATCTTGAAAGCATCAAGGCGGCGTTTCAGCAATTGAAGCCCGGCATCGAAATGACCAAGCGTTTCATCGACACTTTGTTGAGGCTCAATTTGCTGGAACCGGTCGACATCGTTCTCGGCTTCGATGACGGCTCCAAGCGAAATCTCGTAGACCTGTACACGGTCAATCAAGATGCCCTGAGAATGCTGCCGGATGAATCCGTCATCGAATTGTTTCGGCGCGGCTATCTGCAATTGGTTTATTTGGCGATTGCCTCGCTGAAGCAGATTCCAGTGTTGGCGAAAAAGAAGAACGACCGGTTCCTTGCCGCCTGAGTGCGCTTCAGCGTCCCGCATGACTGAGAGCCTGCGCACTATCGATGCATTCGATCTCGAAGGCCCCGAGCAATTCCTGCGCGACGTGGTGGAACCTTGCCGGCCGGTGGTGTTGCGCGGACTGGTCAAGGATTGGCCCATTGTCGAGGCCGGGCGGCGCTCGCCGGCGGCCGTGCGGGATCACCTTGTGCCATTGGATGCCGGCGGGGAAATCGAGGCGTATTTCGGGGCTCCGGCGATCGCCGGGAAATATTTCTACACCGAGGATTTGAAGGGCTTCAACTTCGAACGGCGGCGCATGAAATTCGTTGCGGCGCTCGAGTCCATCGTATCCTCCGTGGGCGCGCCGGGTTCGCCGTCGATCTACGTGGGGTCGGTCCCGACCGGCGAGTTCCTGCCGCGTTTCGCCGCTTCGAATCCCATGCCGTTGTTGAATCCGGGCATCGGTCCGCGAATCTGGGTTGGCCATGCCGCGAATGTCTCTTGTCACTACGACACCGTGGACAATTTAGCTTGCGTCGCGGCCGGAACTCGGCGCTTCACATTGTTCGCGCCGCAATTGATCGACAAACTCTACGTCGGCCCGATCGACAACACCATGGCGGGACAACCAGTGAGCCTGGCAGCCTCCTCAGCCCCCGATAAAGACAGATTTCCTCTCTTCGAGGCGGTCAAAGAGCAGTCGCTCATCGCAAATCTGGATGCCGGCGATGCGCTGTATTTGCCGAAGCTCTGGTGGCACAAAGTCGAATCGACCGCACCCTTCAACGTGCTGGTGAACTATTGGTGGGATGCGTTCCGCTCAGGTCCTGATGCTCCCTATACCAGCATGCTGCTCTCCATGATCACGATTGCCGAGCGGCCGCTCCACGAGCGGCAAGCCTGGAAGGCTTTCTTCGATCACTATGTGTTTCGCGAGCACGGCCACCCGTTGGCGCATCTGCCCCCCGACCAACATGGTCTACTGGGTGCCCTCAAAGAGAATTACGGCAAGGTTCGCGCGCGCGTGATGCATATGCTGCGCGGCATGTGAAGTGAGGAGACTTGGGCCAAGAAGCATCGCCGGGCGTTCAAGAGGTGTTTACGGCCGCTCTGGGGCATCACCAGGCCGGGCGGCTGAGTGAAGCGGAGCGTCTTTACCTGCAGATTCTCAAGGCCGACCCCCGCCATGCAGATGCCCTGCATTTTCTGGGCGTACTCGCCCACCAGATCGGCCGCAATGATGTGGCGGTGGATCTGATCGGCAGAGCGATCGCGCAGAATGGACGGGTTCCCGCTTACCACAACAATCTGGGCAACGCACTCAAGGCGCAGGGCAAGCTGCAGGAAGCCGCGGCCTGCTACGCGGGCGCGCTGGTCCATAAGCCGAATCACGTCGGCGCGCTTTTCAATTTGGGGCTGGTGCTGCAGATGCAGGGTAAGTTGGAAGAAGCGGCCGCCACCTATCAGCGGGCATTGAGCTATAAGCCGGATTACGCGGAGGCGCTAGGCAACCTCGGCAATACTTTGCGGGCGCTGGGCAAGCTGGAGGAGGCGGTGGCCTGCTACGGGCGGGCGCTGCGCTACCAGCCGGCGTACGCCGAGGTGCATAGCAATTTGGGCAATGTGCTGCTGGCGCAGGGCAAGTATGCGGAAGCGCTGGCTTCCCATGGACGGGCGCTGACTCACAAGCCGGATTACGCCGAGGCTCACAACAATCTCGGCCTCGTTTTACTGGAGCAGGGCAATGTCGATGCCGCCGTGGCGTCCTATCAGCGGGCGTTGACTTACAAGCCGGCCTACGCCGAGGCGCACATCAACCTCGGGAATGCGCTCAGGGAACGAGGCCAGTCGGCCGAAGCGGCGGCCTCCTACCAGCGGGCACTCAGTCTCGATCAGGACAATACGGAAGCAAGATTGGGCCTGGCCACCGCGATGATCCCGGTGTTTGTCGACACCGTTGCCGACAGCGTCGCGGCCACTGAAAAATTCGCGCACTCGTTGGAGGAACTGACCGCCTGGAGCCGCGCCAATCCAGGAAAGCTGGGAAAGTCAGTGGGCAAAAGCCAGCCGTTTTATTTGGCGTACAGGCCTGCAGATGTCACGGCGTTGCTATCGAGTTATGGCGACTTGATCTGCGCCGAGGCGGCCGCTCAATGGCAACCTGGGCTCGCCAGGGCGACTCTGCCGCAGCGAGAGCGCGTTCGCATTGCCGTGGTGAGCGGCCAGGTGCGGCAACACCCGGTGTGGGACGTGGTACTGCGGGGAATCCTGGCTCATCTGGATCGGCGGCGGTTCGACGTCGTTCTTTATCACACAGGCTCGATGACCGACGAAGAAACAACCTGGGCAAAAGGCCGCGTCGATCGCTTCGTGCAAGGTCCTCGGTCGATGCGAGCCTGGCTGGATGAAGTCGCACGGGATCGGCCCGAGGTAATGTTTTATCCTGAGGTCGGGATGGATCCTGTCACCTGTGCGCTCGCGGCTTTGCGCCTGGCGCCGCTGCAGGTTGCCGGTTGGGGGCATCCCGTGACCACCGGGCTACCCAGTATCGATCTGTTCGTGTCCGGCGAGCTTCTGGAAGGGACGGGAGCCGAACGCCACTACCGCGAAAGACTCATATGTTTGCCGGGAACGGGAGTTTGCACCGACTTGGCGCCCGTACAGTCTCAGTCATGGGACAGCCCCGCTCGGCAAGCGAATTGCGTCCGTTTCGCGCTGTGTCAGCAGCCGATCAAGTTCGATCCTGCGGACGATGCGCTGTTGACGCGTATTGCCAAGACCGTGGGCCCCAGCGAGTTCTGGCTGGTCGAGCCAAGAAAACTGCATTGGGCGACGACGAGGCTGCGCCATAGGCTGGCGGTCGCCTTCGGCGCCGCAGGCCTCGATCCCGACGCTCACTTGCGCGTAGTGCCATGGCTGTCGCGCGACCAATTTGCCGGTTTCTTGGATGAGATGGATGTGTTCTTGGATTGCCCGGCCTTTTCCGGCTATACCACTGCCTGGCAGGCCGTGCATTGCGGCATTCCCATCGTCACCTTGGAGGGCGAATTTCTGCGTCAACGCCTGGCGGCAGGCCTGCTGCGGCAGATCGGCATGACGGATGGGATCGCCTCATCTCCCGACCAGTACGTGCAAATCGCCGCTCTTCTGGCAGAGGAATCCCGCGATTGCGGCCAACGGGGCATGCGGCGTGAAGCGCTCCGTCGAGCCGCGACGCAAGCCGATGGTAACCGCGCAGCGGTGAGCGCGTTCGAGAACGCGCTGATCGATGCGCTGAAATCCTAAGCGCGTGCGTGATGCATTTGCTGCGCGGCGGTTAGGTGTCACCTGTGCGCATGTGCGCCTTCTTAATCGCTCTCGTAGAGGTACCGGCGCCTTGATCAAAAAGCAGCCGCACTCACGCGACTTCGAGGGAGCGAGCCGCGTGTGCCGACGTGGACAGTAGAACTTAGAGCGGGTTTAGATAACCTAAAGCGCTTTGCCCTCAAAGACCGGTAGGATGAACCTCCCATGTCGTCCGAACTCGAGCATCGCAGTCTCCGAAAGCCAGCCGCCTGGCTGGTGGGCTTGTGTTTACTCATTGTTTACATTGTTTGGGGCACCACCTACTTCGCCATCAAGGTGGCGATCGAAGGCATCGCGCCTTTCTTCTTGGTCGGCACGCGGTTTGTCGTTGCGGGCGTGCTGCTGTTGGGGTGGCAGGCACTGCGTGGCGCACCGCTGCCGACCTTGCGGCAGTGGGGCGGGGCAGCGGTGGTGGGATTTCTGCTTCTCGTGGTTGGAAACGGCGCCGTGTCGGTCGCGGAACACTGGGTGAGTTCCGGGGCGACGGTGGCGCTGATAAGCATCATGCCGCTGGCGACCGCGCTCTGGAGCGGTGCCTTCGGCGACTGGCCGCGACGCGCTGAATGGATCGCCATTGCGCTCGGCGGCGCGGGCGCCGCCGTCATGCTATTGGGACGCGATCTGCAGGGAAGCATCGCCGGCACCTTGCTCATATTACTGGCGACGGTCTCGTGGTCTCTGGGTTCGGTGCTTTCCCGTCGCTTGGATATTCCGCACGGCCCGACCGGGTTCGGCGCGGAGATGCTGACCGCAGGCCTCATGGGATTGGCGGTCAGCGCAGCGCTGGGTGAGCATTGGGCGATTCCGCATGTCGCTCATATCTGGTGGGCCTGGGGATATCTCGTGGTATTCGGCGCGTTGATTGCTTTTTCGGCATATCGATTCGTGGTCGAGCGAGTATCGGCTTCGCTTGCCGCGACCTATGCCTATGTCAATCCGCCCGTGGCGCTGGCTGTCGGCTGGTGGCTGGGCAACGAATCGTTTTCCGCCAACGTTCTCGTGGGTCTGCCCGTGGTGCTCGGCGCGGTCGCGCTGCACGCCTGGCTACAAACGCGCGATGCACCGAAGATTCCCGCAAAGGTCTCGCTCGATACCGCCTCCATCCTGCCGTCTCAGGCACGCAGTAAGCCGTAAGATTCGTTGCATGCATCATGGCTCGGAGCCATGATGAATATCGCATGCCGATGCTGAAACGACCAACCACCCGCGTGCTGGGCTTGCTGTGCGCGATGTACTTCATCACGTATGTCGACCGCGTCAACGTAAGCACGGCGGCGATCGAATTCAGCAAGGAGTTCCAGCTTTCCAATACACAGGTCGGCTTGGTCTTCTCGATGTTTGGCTATCCGTATCTGCTCTTTCAGGTCTTCGGGGGTTGGGTGGGGGATCGTTTCGGCCCGCGCCGCACACTCACGATTTGCTCGCTCATTTGGGCCGGCGCGACCGTGCTCACCGGGCTGGCCACGGGTTTGGTTTCCATGCTCCTCGCGCGCGTGTTGCTCGGATTGGGCGAAGGTGCGACGTTCCCAACGGCGACGCGCGCGATGTCGAATTGGACCGCGGCCAATCGGCGGGGATTTGCGCAAGGCATGACGCACGCCTTCTCGAGGGTCGGCAACGCCGTTACGCCGCCCATCGTGACCTGGCTGATGGTGGCGTTCAGCTGGCGCGGCGCGTTCATCGTGCTGGGCGTTTTGAGCTTCATCTGGGCCCTCGTCTGGGGAAGCTACTTTCGAGACAACCCGCGCGATCATGCCCAGATCACCCCAAAGGAGGTCGACCTGCTCCCGGCATACGTTGGCGTGAAGGAAACGCCGGCGGTTCCCTGGTGGCCGCTCATCAAGCGCATGCTGCCGGTCACGCTGGTGTACTTCTGTTACGGCTGGACGCTGTGGCTTTTTCTGACCTGGATTCCGCAGTACTTCCTGCACAACTATCACATGAATTTGAAAGACTCCGCCGGGTTTGCCTCGGGAGTTTTTCTCGCGGGAGTGCTGGGCGATTCGCTGGGAGGCCGAATCACCGATTGGCTGCTGACGCGCACGCAGAGCCGCACGAAGGCGCGCAGCTACATGGTGGCGGTGTGCAACCTGGCGGCGCTTGCCTCGCTGCTGCCGATTCTGTTCGTACACGACTCGACCACCGCCGCCCTCTGCTTGAGTCTGGGATTCTTCTTCGCCGAAATGACCATCGGCCCCATGTGGGCGATTCCGATGGACATTGCGCCGAAGTATTCCGGCACCGCCAGCGGATTCATGAATGTGGGCTCGGCGCTGGCCGCAATTTTAAGTCCGGTGGTGGGCGGCTGGATCATCGATGTAACCGGCAACTGGGACTGGCCCTTCATCGGATCCATGGGGCTGATGGTGGTGGGCGCCGGGTTCGCCTTCGCCATGAAGCCCGAGCAGAGGTTCTAGTCACGCGGCTTTCTGGCGATTGCCATCCAATCGATGATCGACCAGCGCAACGATGGCATCGATCGCAGGGTGGGCCATGCCTTTCTGCCGGGCGATGAGCTGCACCAGCTTGTCGGCGCGTTCGATGTGGGTGGCGCCGTTTTGCAGCGCGCGCGCCGCGGATGCGGGGCGAGAGAGACTTTGCGAGGCCGCCGCATATTTCTCGAAAGGCACGAGGTCCTCCGGCGCCGCACCGAGTTTGATGCACAAATCGTTGACGAAGTTATAGATCGACCTCGATTCCTCGAGATCGCTGTGCACGGCTTCTTGCGCGGTGCGCATGCCGGAAGGGGTGATGCAGCGGTAATTGCCCGCAAGCAGCATGGCCCACTTGGCGAGTGGAACGAAGATCGAATCATGCAGTTTGAGCTTGACGGGTAGTTCGATCTTGCCTTGCGGTGTGTCGAAGCGAACCGCCTCGATGTCGTTCGCGAGTTGCCGCAAAATCGCGGTGTTCTTCTCGTCGTCGAAGCGCGCGGCTTTAAAATTGGTCGGCAGCGTCACCTGCAGCACATTGACCTTCTGGTCGGGTGGCCGTATCGCCTGCGGATCGGGGCTGCACAACGTCAGCGTTGCAGGATCGAAGCCCGACCAGACCGTGGCATCGGTGTACGCCGGCGTCAGCGCGTCGTAGTTCAAGCCGGGGATGCGTTTCACATAGGGCAGGGGCGGCATGTTCATGATCGACATGCACGGCACCCGCGATTTTGCGATCGCATCGAGCAACTCGCGCACGCCCGCCGAGCGATACTGCGGCTCCTGCATCGCCAGTCCAATGAGGTCGAAGTTCTTGGGATCGAAATCGCCGGTGCCGCCCGCGACCACTTTGCCCGGGAGCTTTCTGGAGTCGATTTCGATCGGCTCGGGACGTCCTTTCACCGGCACGAACACGCGAAAGCCTTCCGAATTGATCAAGTTGGCTTCGGCGGGCAGGCAGACCAGCGAGACCCGATGGCCGGCGAACAGCACTTTCGAGGCCAATAGCGAGCCGTACGAAGCCCCAAGGATCAAAATGTCGCGATTCGCCATGCACGCACTCCGAAGATCGTGCGGTAGCTTAATGCCATTTCGCCGCTTGTCCTAGCCGCGGTCCCGCTTGACCCACAGCCGGGCCGCCCGGCACAAGTGCGTGGCAAGCCGGAGGCTAAGCCCCTAGCATTCCCCTACCACTTCCTACTGAGATGCCCTTATGAAACGCGCGTTGCTGTTAGTGTTGGTCGCCGCCGTGGCGCACTCCGCCGAGGCGCCGGATGGCTGGTCCGCTTATGGCGGAGATCCGGGCGGTTCCCGCTATTCCCCGCTGGCACAGATCACGGCGAAAAACGTTAGCGACCTCAAGGTCGCTTGGACGTATCGCACCGGCGAGCTCGGCCAAGGCGTCAAGGATTGGCGGCGCTCCGCCTTCGAGGCAACGCCGATCCTGTATGACGGCACCCTTTACTTGACCACCAGCAGCACGGATGTAATTGCGGTGAACGCGGCCAGCGGGCAACTGCGCTGGCAACATGAGTCGCACAGCCGCAAGGACCTGCACTACTCCGATGGCGTATCGCGCGGCGTGTCCCTGTGGGTTGACGGGCAGAATGCGCCGCAGGCGCCATGCCACGCGCGCATTTTTGCTCCTACGCTGGACGGCCGGTTGCTGGCGCTCGACGCCGCGACGGGCAAACTGTGCGCCGACTTTGGCGAGCACGGCGCAGTGAATCTGCTCAAGGACATTCGCTCTCAATTCCGCGAGGGCGATGAGTGGCGCAACTATCTTGTGACTTCGCCGCCTGCGATTCTGGACGGCAAAGTGATCGTGGGCTCCTCCATCGGCGATAATCGCGCGGTGCTCGAAGAACTCGGAACCGTGCGTGCCTTTGACGCACGCAGCGGGCAACTGGTTTGGAGCTGGGATCCGATACCTCGGGATCCGGGTAACCCCGTATATAAAGAGTGGGATGGGGCGACGGTTGGCAACGCCAGCGCGGCCAACGCGTGGGCGCCGTTGTCGGTGGATACCGAGCGCCACCTGGTATTCGTGCCGACCGGCTCGGCCAGCCCGGATTTTTTTGGCGGCACGCGCCCTGGCGACAATCGCTGGGCGAATTCCATCGTGGCGCTCGACGGCGATACGGGCAGGCTCAAGTGGGGCCAGCAACTCGTGCATCACGACCTCTGGGACTACGACGTGGGATCGCAGCCGACGCTGGCGAACATCCAGCACGACGGCAAGTCCGTGCCGGCCGTGATTCAGGCCACCAAGACCGGTTTCCTGTTTACCTTCGATCGCGACAGCGGTGCCCCGCTGTTTCCGATCGTGGAAAGAGCAGTGCCGCAAGACGCGGTTCCGGGCGAACATCCGTCGCCCACGCAACCTTTCCCCACGGCGCCGCCGGCGTTGGTGCGACAGTCGAAGCTCACGCCCGATGACGCCTGGGGGGTTGCGTGGTTTGACACCCGGGCCTGCCGCAAGCGCATCGAAGCGTATCGATCCGAGGGCATCTTCCAACCGCCCGCGCTGAAAGACTCGCTGATGCAGCCCGGTAATGCCGGCGGCTCCAATTGGGGCGGTATCGCCTTCGATCCACGCCGGCAGCTCGCCGTCGCCAATACCATGAACCTACCTTTCGTCGTGGCGCTGATTCCGCGCGCCGACCTGGCCGCAGAATCCGCCGCGGAAGAGTACAAGGGCTTCGAGTTCGCGCGGCAGCTGGGCACGCCTTACGGCATGCGCCGCAAGTCATTCATGTCGAGCTTCGGCATCCCGTGCATCAAACCGCCCTGGGGCACATTGGCGGCGGTCGACATGCAGCGCGGCGTCATCAAATGGCAGATTCCCCTGGGTGACACGCCGGCGATTCATCTGAATCTCGGCATGCCGGGACTCGGTGGACCCATCGCGACTGGCGGCGGCATCATTTTCATCGCGGCAAGCCTGGATGATCGGCTGCGCGCCTTCGATACGGACAGCGGAAAATTATTGTGGACGGCGACCCTGCCGGCAGGCGGCCAGGCCACTCCGATGACCTACGCCATCGATGGGCGACAATATCTGGTGATTGCGGCGGGCGGATACAAAGACATGAGCGACCGCGGCGACTACTTGATCGCGTACGCGTTGCCGAAACATGGGCCTCAAAGGTAACTGAGCCACCATTCGCTGCCTCGCTTCTTCACGCCCGCGTACCAGCGGCAGAGTGGGAACATGATCAAGACGACCAGCGCCCAAATCAGGTACACCACCGGCAAGCTGTTTCCCCAACCCGGAGGCGCGCTGAAAGGGAAGTGGCCAACGTCCGGCGACTGGAACATCTCGCCTGCTTCGCCGTAACGTAGGTAGCTCGCGACGACGGCCAGCAGATGAATCAGGTAGAAGTGCAGGACGTAGAAGAACAGCGGTACCTTGCCGATGATCAAGGCCGGCCGCAGCACTTCCGGAACGCCGCGGTCGAACGCGCGCAGCAGCAGCAGCGCGGGTCCCAATGTCATCAACAGAAATAGCAACGATGGCGGGTATTTGTTGACATTGAGAAACGACATCACCGTCCACAGCGCTGCTTTTTGCTGTGACCACGGCACCGGATCGCCATAGATGTTGGTGAAACGCAGCGCCACAAACCCGACGCACAGCGCGACGCCGAGCCAGAAAAGGAGCGAGCGGCGGCGATCCGCGTCCCAGTGATAAAGCTGACCCAGGATATAGCCCAATGCCGTCACTCCGACCCAAGGAATCAGCACATACGAAACCAGCACGACGGATCGACCGGTGTCGAGGATGACTCCGGGAACGTGCAAGATCGACCAGAGCGGGGCGAACACACCGAAGGCGGCCGGTTCAATCCCATCCAGCGTGTTGTGAGCGCCGACCAGGATCGCTCCGATGGCGGCAATCGCCCACATGGGCAGCCAGATCAGCCCTGCCAACACGATCATCGCCCAGCCCAGGCCCCAAAGCACGGTGATGATGGTCACCTGGTAATCGATGTTGAACTGCAATGCGAAACGCATGACTGTCAATTCGAGCAGGAGCAGCCACGCGCCGCGGGTGAGAAGGAAGCGCGACAGCTGGCGCAACGATACGCGCCCTCGCAGGAGATACGCGCCGGTGCCGGTGAGCAGAAAGAAAACCGGCGCGCAGAAGTGGGTAATCCAGCGGGTGAAGAACAATGCCGTCGTCGTGGCGGCCAGGTTGGTCGGCTGTGCGGCGATGTCGCCGAAGTAATCGCGCGTGTGATCGAGCGCCATCAGGATGATGATGAGCCCACGCACGAGATCGATAGCCTCGATGCGGCCCAGCGCGCGCGCGACCGCTGCAGCCGGGGTTTGAACAACCGGCGCGTGCGCCGCGGCTTGGGTTTCCATCGACGAGCTCATTGGCGCCTCAGGGTACCGCGAAACGTTTCGCATCATACTATTTCCAGCGGAGTGTGATCGCTTGACGAAAGCTCATCGGGCCCTCCAGAATGTGCTCGCTCGGTCGGAGCATCCACGTCCGCGGAAAGGGCAGCGCCCACGACTCGATTCGGGACCTTATTTCTTATCAACGTCCCTTTTCTGTCTGAGTGCGGGCGCAGGCAACCGAAAGGGGATAGTCATGACCAACCGCACCGGGCGGCCATCCTCCGCGTTCCGCCTTAATCTGCAACAGCAGAAGAATCGGGCTAAAGATCTGTTGCGTGCCGCGAAGGCCGAAGACGCCGAGGCCCTCTCGCGGCTTGAAGCGGTTCGCCGCAATTCGGCCGCCCCAAACTTGGCTGACGCACACCGAAGCAACGTGAAGCTTGCCGATGCCCAGTTCGTCATTGCACGTGAGCTACGGTTCGCGAGCTGGGCGAAGCTCAAGTCGCACATCGAGTCGATGGATCGGCAGCGCGAGGCTATTGACGGGAAACGTCGGCCGCTGGACGGCGATCTCAAAACGCTGCACATCCGCTGCGGCCACGACATCAAGGATAAACTTGTGGAAGGCGGCTTTGTCGGCGACTTCCTGGTGCACGCAATTCCCTACTGCCTGGGTCCCGTAACAAAGGGGCCGGATCGCCACGAGCTGATGGCCCGTTTCCTCGCAG
The DNA here is from genome assembly GCA_036495805.1 of Steroidobacteraceae bacterium. GTDB lineage: Bacteria > Pseudomonadota > Gammaproteobacteria > Steroidobacterales > Steroidobacteraceae > Bog-1198. The sequence goes on from DASXMG010000111.1 coordinate 32,041, forward strand.
GCCATGTCCAAGATGTTGATGTCTATGAGCGCGAACTGGAAGGTCTCCCACGCGGTGAGGAGCTTCTTCATCGCACCGCCGAGGACTATGAGCGTGTCGTGATCTGGATGGAACATGATAACTGGGACCAGCTCTGTCTCGTCCGCCTGCTCGCACACTATGCAAACGCGCAGCGGCCTCGCGTCCTCGAGCTCATCGTTCTGGATGATTTTCCCGGCTCCGAGCGCTTCATCGGGCTAGGCCAACTTCCGCCTGAGGCGCTTCGTCTCCTTTGGCCGAGTCGTAGATCCGTGACGGCCGCACAGCTCGCGCTGGGGAACGCGGCGTGGGATGCCCTCGCTTCAGACGACCCGCGGAACCTCGCCGCCCTGGCTCGTTCCGGCACACCGGCCCTGCCCATCATGGCGCCGGCCTTGCATTTGCTTCTTCGCGAACTGCCTTCGGTGGAAAACGGGCTCCGACTCACGGAGCATCTGATACTGCAGATTGTGTCTGAGGGCACTGCCGGCCCGATGCGCGCGTGGGGCGACGTGTGGCCGTTGCTCAAGAAACGCGAGCCGATCCCGTGGGTCACCGACCTCTGGTTCCGTGATGTGATCAATTACATGCTCGCAGTCGCCGAGCCTGTTATGACCTTCACCCGCATTCCCCCGCTGCCAGGACACACATCTGTTGAAACCCCTGGAAAATTCCTACAGTTACTCGCGATCACCGAGCTGGGTCGAGCCGTTCTGCGCGGCGAGCTTGACTGGTTGTCGCTTCGGCCTCACTCACGGTGGGTCGGCGGTGTGCACATTCAGCCCGGTGTCGCAAGCTGGCGATGGGACGAGGCAAAGCGCGACGCCGTTCTTTGGCCGGCGCTCACGTTTGCCTAACGCAAAAATTCCTATTTTCCTACAAGCAAGTAGGGAATCTTGGCTATGCGAAACCAGCCTGGAAACGCGCACTTTGTGGATCTACCCGGTGAGCTACAGCAGGAGCCCCAAATGAAGCACGTTGCGGCATTGTTGGTTTTACTGTGGCCGTTCGCCACGTTTTCCGCGGAAATTCCCGATCTGAAGTTTTATAGAGACGCGGCGGAAGGCGGCATGGCGGAGGTCGCGATGGGGAACTTGGCGCAGCAAAAAGCGCAAAGCCCGAGCGTGAAGGATTTCGGCGCACAGATGGTCAAAGACCATTCGACGGCCAACGAAAAGCTGAAGTCTCTCGCCCAGTCAAAAAACATCACGTTGCCAGCCAATCCGAGCGTTACGGAAATGGAAGTGAAGTCCAAGCTTCAAGTCCTCTCCGGCGAAGCGTTCGACAAGTCTTACATCAAAGGAATGATCAAAGACCATGAAGAGGATATTGCGGAATTCAAGAAGGAAGCGACGTCCGGCCAAGACCCTGACGCGAGAGCATTTGCCAGCGCCACCTTGCCGACACTCGAAGCTCACTTGAAAAAGATTCAAGCGATCGCCGCCGGTGCGGGAGTCAGCGCCGGTTAATCAACCCCTTTTGAAGGAGTGCGAATCATGAACCTGAACAAATTGACGCTCGCCACGGTTGCCGTGGCTGCGATGACGGTGGCCTGCACCCAGCACACGCCCGCGCCGCCGACATCGCCACCGATACCCAACTCATCGCCGGAAGTGCCGCCGCCGACTTCAAATCCCACGACGCCGAGCCCGGATCCGAATGCTCCGACCCCGCCGAAGCCGTAGGAGACATGAGCACTTCAGGCGCTCGCTTTGCGCCGCGCCTCACGGCTTAAGATCCAGAGCGCGCCGGGCAGCGCGGTGAAGTCGGCAATCAACGCCAGGACGAAGGCGGAGGCGGAAACCACGCCGAACTGGCGCATCGGCGGTAAATCGGAGAGCGTCAGCGCCAAGAAGCCGCTGGTATTGATGAGCGTCGCAAACAAAATCGGCCGGCCGGCGGTGAGCATCGCGTGCTTGAGTGCTCCGCTTGTGCTGCCGCTCGCCCGGCCTTCCTGTAAATGGTAGAAAAAGTGCACCTGGTCGTTCTCAGTGGCCCCCAGCACGGTCGAGCCGATGAGAATGGTGGCGATGTTGAGCGGAATGCCCGCCAGGCGCATGACGATGAACACTGACAGGATCGCGAAAAAGCTCGGAATCATGGTCATGAGGCGCGCCGACGGGCTGCGAAAAACCAGCAGAAAGGCCAGAAAAATCACGCTCGCGGTGATCGCGAAGCTTTGCGTCAAGGTGGGCAGCAATCGCTCGGTAATGATGGCGGACAGCACCCCGTTGCCCGCCATCTCGCCGCGCACGGTTTTAAAATTCGGATCTTGCGCCTGCGCCTCGGTCCAGGTCTGCAGAATGAATTTTCGCATCGCACCCGAACGCCCGAAGACTTCCGCGCGGCCGCGGATACTCAAGCGCACGCTCGACAGGTCGGCAACGTCGACATAGCTGCGTGCACCCGGCTCAGACAGGAGGATCTGCTCCAGATCGGCGGCGAGCTTCGACCAGGCCTCGGGCGCGGTGGGCAACTCATCGGCGTCGGATTGAACGTACCGCGCCCAGCGCAACAGCGTGGTGGGTCCGTCCACGGCATTGACGCCGGGGTGCTGTTCGAGCCGATGCGCCAACAAATCCACGCTGCGCAGGAATTCGGGATCCAACGCATGGCCGGGCTGGGTGTGCAGCCACAAATCCTGCACGTCCAAGCCGTTCGCTTGCACAAATTGCCGCGTGTCTTGCGCCACGGGTTCGCGGGGATTGACATACGTGAGGGCGTCGGTCTCCAGCTGCAGCGGCGCGAGCCTGCCGCGAATACCGAACAGCGATGCGGCTCCGCACAACATGATCAGCACGGCGCCGGCCACCAGGAACCAGCGATAACGGCGCGTGGCCGGCACCAGCACATCGACAAATCGGGCGAACCATTTGTCATCCGTCGTTGCGCCGGAGCGGCGCGGCGCGCGCAACAAGGATTGCAGCGCCGGAAACAGCGTGAAGCAGCCAACCCAGGCACCGATCAAGCCGCACGCCGTCCATAGTCCCATTTCTCGCACGGGGCGAATGTCGGACACGGCCAGGGCCGCGAAGCCGACCGCGGTGGCAAACATCGACGCCGTGCAAGGCAAGAATTTATTGGCGAGGGCGCGAGCATGATGCTCGAGCGGCGGCGCGCCATCCGGCTCCATGTATCTCGAATGGATATACACCAGCGTGGCGGTGGTGGTGACCATGATGGTCAAGGGCACCAAGGTCGACACCACACTGTTGGAAAAGCCCAGCAACTCGCCGAATCCGACGCCGATCGCCACCACGGCGCCCAGGGTCAGAACGATCGCCATGAGGGCTCGCCAGGAACGATAGACGATGAAAACGAGCGTCAGCAAAAAAATGCCGAACAGCGGCATGAATTTTTTTGTCGACGCGCCGGTTTGCCGTTCCAGCCAGGCATCGAGCCACGGTGAGCCGACGCGGCGCACCGCCGTGAACGGATGCCCGGTGGCCGCGAGCGGCAGAACCTGCGCATCGATCGCGGCCAAAGCCTGGTCGCGTTCCGCGGGTGAATTCACCTTAAGTTCGAGTGCGATGCCGAGATAATGATCGCCCATCAGCCCGGCACGGCGCACCAGGTTGGTCCCCGTGGCAAAGGTTCGCAACTTCGCCGCTTCATTCGGCCCTATGGCGGCCGGGGGACTGGATCGAAAGTACAGCGTGAGCAGACTGTGCGCCGTGACTTTGGGAATCCGGTCGAGTTGACGCTCCAATCGGTCGGCGCCCTGCAGCACGGCGGGACTCAAGGGATCCGGCGCTTCGAGGACGATGAGCGCTTGTTCGCCTTCGGGGAACACGCGCTCGAATTGACGGGTGGCTTGCGCCACCGGGTCGCTGGCAACGATCAGACGGTCGATCGAGGTGTCGGTGGGAATGCGCAGGGCCCCGTAGAGACCGGCGAGCGTCAAGAGAGCAAACGCCGCCACGATCGCCAGACGCATCTGCAGAACCCGCAAAAAGAGTTGCAGCAAGCGGGGCGAGACGAACATGGTCCGATAGTCACTCATTATGCTGTGATGATAGCCTGTCGCCATGAGCACACTCACCTTGGCGGCGTTGGCGACCCTGGTTTTTTGCGCGCCGGGCTATCCCGGCGGATCCGGCGATGCGCAGCCCTTCGTCGACCAGTTCGCCAAGGCAGCCGCGGCATCAGCGGGTTGGAAGCCGGACGCTCTTGCCGCCATCTATGACCCCACCGAACAGGGCGGGCTTGCCAAGCTGGGCGATAAGGACTCGGTACTGGCGTTCGTGCCTTACGCATTCTATGTGCAGCATGCGGCAACGCTGCGCTTGGCGCCCCTCGCGCAAGCCGATGTTGCGGGCGTCGGCACCCAGGAACGTTGGACACTGGTTGGAAAGGCCGACGCGCCTGTCACGAGCCCGGCATCGATGAAGGGCTATACGATTTTGAGCGTCGCAGGTTACGCGCCTGAGTTCGTAAAACATTCAGCCCTGGGCGGCTGGCCCCTCCCGCCGGACACCAAGATCGAGGCGACCGGGCAAATCTTAAGCGCGCTGCGCCGTGTCGCTTCCGGAGAGCCGGTGCTGGCGCTGCTCGACCAGACGCAGGCCGCTGCACTGGCCACGCTGCCGTTTGCCGCGAAAATAAAAACACTGACGCAATCCCCTGCGCTGCCGGTGGCGCTCATTGCGGTGATCGATTCGCGTCTGCCGGATGCGCGCGCCAAGGCATTTCAGGCGGCGCTCGTAAAAATGAATTCCACGAGTGACGGCGCAGCGACCCTGGCATCGCTCAAATTAAAAGGATTTGTGTTGCCGCAGCTGCCCGGCAATGCCGGCAAACCGTGAAGCGCTGGATCGGGGTGGCGGCGGCAGGGTTAACACTGGCCGGATGCAAAGCGCCGCCCACGCGCCCGGGCGCGCTGCTCCCCTCGATGACGGTCGAGCAGCTGGCGGCGGCCGTCGCTGCGGACGCGCAGCGCAGCGACACCGAGACGGATTCGAAAATCCGCGATCAGCTGGCGGCCGATGCCATTCAAAATGCGCAAGCCTGTCTCGAGCGTGCGCCGAAGGCCGCGGCGTGCCTTTACTATGATGGCGTCGCACTGGGGCTGAAGGCACGGGCGCATCCCCTGCAGGCGAACGAGGCGCTCAAGTCGATGCTGGACGCGCTCAACGGTGCCGAAGAAGCCGATCCCGCCTATGACCAAGCAGGTCCTGCGCGCGTGAAGGCCCTGGTTCTGATCAAGGCGCCCGCGTGGCCCTTGGGCCCTGGCGACCCCGAGGCAGGATTGGCGGCCGCGCGTCGTGCGATAGGCCTGCGGCCCGACTATCCACCGAATGTCTTGGCGCTGGCAGAGGCACTGGCGAAGACCGGCGACACGGCCGGCGCACAAGACACCTATCGACGCGCACGCGATTTGATCCGGGCACTGCCGCCGGGCCGCGATCGTGACGACTGGCTGCACCAGGCGGATCAAGGGCTGGGCAAGAGATCGGCGCCGCATCAGACGGGCGCGCGAAGTGGTACCCTAAAAGAGCCGCAAAGCGGAAGTTGAGGCGGTCCGCTTTCAGGTCTACGCTGCAGCCATGCAGCAAAAAACCAGCGATATCTTAAGCGCCATTTTTCTCGGCGGCGTGATCGCGGCCGGCATCGACATCGGGGCCGCCTCTCTGATCTCGAGCCGCAGCCCCGCCTTCATCATGCAGGCAATCGCCGGCGGCCTGCTCGGCAAGGCCAGCTTTGCGGGCGGGATCGCGACGGTCATCCTGGGGGCTGCGCTGCAGGAGTTCATGGGCATTTTGATTGCCGCGATCTATGTCGCGCTGTCGAAAACCATCTTCGGCTCGCTGCGCCGTTGGATTCCGAGCGGCCTCGTCTATGGGGTGATCATCTTTTTCGTGATGAACTACGTCGTCGTGCCGCTATCGGCTTTGAAGGCCCTCCCGCACTTTACGCCGGTAAAATTCGCTGCAAATATGGCCGCGATGTTGCTCTTCGGGCTCATCGTGGCGTTTTTTGCACGTCGCCTCGGGACGAGTGCCGAGCCGGCGCCGGCATCGCGAAGAGTCGTCGATAACCTATAGGCTGTTGAAAACCCATAGGCTGCCGATAACCCAGAGGCTGCGGTGCACAGGGCCGGATAGCTTCCTCAGGGCGCCGAACTGCTCAGGGTTCGGCGGAACGCGGCGATGATCGCCGGCTGTGGCCGGCGGATCGCGGGAACGTTTTGGTAGCCCTGCCATCCGCCCCCGAGACTCTTATACAGCTCAACGAATTGCTCTCCCTGCGTGACCTGCGCGGCGGCGTACTGTTCCTGAAGGTCATAGAATTCGCGCTCGGCATCGACCACGTTGAGGAAGTCGGTGAGACCGCGGTTGTAGCGCGCGTTGGCAAGATCGACGGCGCGTTGCCCCGCAACCATCGCATCGCCCAAGTACTTCAAGCGATCCTGCTGCGCGGTATATCCATCGAGAGCCGTATCCACCTGCTGAACGGCACTCAATATCGTTTTGCGATAAGTCACCAGACTCGCATGCGCCTCCAAGTGAGCGATGTTCACTTCGGCATCGAGGGCCCCGAAGTCGAGCAGCGGCCACACGGCGCCAGGCCCAAAGGACCAGATATGCTTGGAGATGTTCGGCACGGTGCCCCAGCCCTGCGACTGAGATCCGATCGCGCCCACCAGAGCGACCTGTGGAAACAAATTCGCCGTGGCCACGCCGATGCGCGCGGTCGCCGACGCCAATTCGCGTTCCGCTTGTTGAATGTCCGGGCGACGCTTCAAAAGATCCAACGGCGCGCCGGGCGCCACGGGCGCGGGCATCGAAGGAATCAGCGTGGGAGCCGATAGTTCGTGAACGATGCCTTCGGGGTATTCGCCCAAGAGCACCGCGAGCGTGTACTGACTCGCGTTCACTTCCGCGTCCACCGGTGCTATTTGCGCTTGCAGCGTGTCGAGTTCGCGGGTGGCGAGCTCGACATCGAGCTCATTGGTGATTCCGCGCTGATAGCGAATGTTCACGATGCGCAGCGATTCGCGCAGCACGTCGCCGGCGCTGCGCAGGATGCCGGCACGGATTTGCAAACCGCGAAGATCGATATAGGCGCGCACCACATCGGCAATGAGCGAGGTAATGACGGCGGAGCGCGCGGCGGCGGCGGCTTGCGCATCGTAGCGCGCGGCCTCGAACTCGCGCCGGTACTTGCCGAAAAGATCGAGCTCCCACACCGCATCGAATCCGGCGATGGTATTGATGTGTTGCAAACCATTGGAGTTATCCGCTGATCTCAGGCCCGGATCAGCGCGGCCCTTGGTCAGATCGTTGCCCGTGCCCCTGCCCGCGGCGGCGCTGGCATCCACGTCAGGCAGCGCATGACCCAAGACGACCGCCTCATAGTTGCGGGCCTGCTGCAGCCGGGTCAGGGCAATTTCAAGATCCGGGTTGGATTTGATGGCGCGTTCGACCAGTGAATCCAATTCAGGATCATTGAGGGCATGCCACCATGCGGCAAGATCGGGCGCGGCCGCCTTAGGCGCTGGGCCCGGCGCCGATGCCGCGGCATTCGCGGGAGCACCCGCCACAAACGCCGGAGGGGTGTCGGGCTTCGGCGTGTGGTAATTGGGTCCCACGGCGCAGCCGCTTAAAGCCGCGGCGAGGCCCGCGAGCAGCCATGCGATACGCTTCATGGCAGGACCGCCGTTCATCGGCTGGCTACGGACCTGTTGGGCGGCGCCGCGTCGCTGTCGGTCGGCGTGACGCTCTGACCCTCGGCGATCTGACTGCTGATGTTCAGCACCAAGCGATCGCCGGGTTTTGCGCCCGAGCCGAGTTCCACCAGGCTGCCGTTGTCGCGGGCAATCGTGACGTTCTGAAATTCGATCTTGTTGTGCGCGTCGACTCGCGCCACTTGCGTCGCCTTGGGGCGGAAGATCAGCGCCGCCGCGGGCACTTCGACCAGGCCGCGGGGCTGCAACTGGAACGCAACGTTGACATACGTGCCCGGCAGCAATGCATGATTGGCATTCGGCATGTCGACCTCGACGCGCATGGTGCGTGCCTGCGCATTGATCGATTCCGCCGATCGGGTGATGGTTCCGGTAAACACCCCGCCGGCTGAGCCGCTCGCGCGGATCTGCGCGGGGACACCGGCCTTGCTGAGTTCGCCGGCCGAACTTTGCGGCACGTCCACGAAAACGCGCAATGGATCCGTCTGAGCGATCCGGTACAAAGGAGTGGTCGTTGATGCGCTGCCGGCCGTGACCAGATTGCCGATGTCGATCTTGCGCTCGGTGATGGTGCCGTCGAACGGCGCCACCACTTGCTTGAATTGAGCGAGAGCGGTGTATTGATCGACCTTGGACTTGTCCAGCGCGACCTGGGCATTGCCCGCGAACAGGCGCGCGTTCGCGCTTTCATAGTCGGCCTTCTTCGATTCGCGCTCCTGCTCGGACACCACGCCCTTGGGCGAATCGCGCCAGCGCTCATTGGTGGTCTTGCTGAATTCGGCTTCGGCCTGGCGCGCGGACACCTGAGCTTCGGAGGCTTTCAGTTGCGCGCGAGCCGCGCTGAGTTCGGCATCGAGCTCGGGAGTCTCGATCACCGCGAGGACCTGGCCCTTCTTGACATGATCGCCGATGTCCACCATCCACTTTGCGACGTAACCGTTTACTCGCGCGTAAATCGTGGTTTCATACCATGCCGCCGTCTGTCCCGGCAGCACCAAATCCTGGCCGACCGAGGCGGATTGTGCGGTGATGACGTCAACCGGCGGCGCGGCCGAGTAGGCGGCGTCCGCGCCCTTCCTGAGCGAGTGCGCTTCGACCAAGCGGATCAGCATCACGACGCAGAAACAAAACACCAGGACGCCGGCCGCGATACCCGCGCCGAGCTTCAAGGTCCTGCCCGTGCCGGGGCGAAATTCGGTGGAGACCACGCCCTCCTCGGTTCGCGACGTGTCGTCCGGAATTTCCGCGGCAGGCGAGCTCTCGCCCGGGCTGGAACTCGAAGCAGAAAGCGTTTCCGGCTCATGCGGTTGCATTGGCACTACCTATTACATTCGAATCAACGGCACGGGCCGGCCGACGGCGCAGCAACCGGTACATGGTGGGAACGAAGATCAGCGTTGCAAACGTGGCGAACAACAGCCCGCCGATGACCGCCCGGCCCAGGGGCGCGTTTTGCTCGCCGCCTTCGCCGATGCCTAAGGCCATGGGCACCATGCCGAGAATCATGGCGCCGGCAGTCATCAGCACCGGGCGCAGTCGCGTGTAGCCGGCGGAGGCCGCCGCGCTCAGCGGATCGTCTCCCGCCGCCATGCGTTGGTTGGCGAAGCTCACCACCAGAATGCTGTTCGCCGTCGTCAGGCCGATGCACATGAGCGTACCCATGAGCGCCGGCACGCTCATCGGCGTCTGCGACAGGAACAGCATCCACAAGACGCCGCCCAGCGCGAAGGGCACCGCCATGAGCACGATCAAGGGGTCGATCCAACTCTGGAAATTCATGACCAAGAACAAATAGACCAGGATGATGGCCAGCGCGATGCCGGTGAATAAGCCCGCATAGCTTTCGCGCATGGTCTCCACTTGGCCGCTGAGCGTGACGGTGAGCGCCTTGGAGGCATCCGGGCGGTTCGCCGCCAGCACGCCGTCGATGTCGTGCGCCGCTGAATACAGATCGCGCCCCTGTACATCGGCGTGCACATCGAAAACCGGCCGGATATTCAGCTGCGAAGCGACCAGCGGAATGGCCTCGCGGCCGAATGCCGCGAGATTCAGCAGAAGCTGGCCCCGTCCGCTCTCGTTGCCGGACGCCACCGGCATCGTTTCCAGGTCCTGCGAGGTGCCGATGCGATAGGGCGGCACCTGCACCACCAAGGGGTAGCTCACGCTATTGCGCGGATCGACCCAGAAATTCGGGGACGACTGCGCGCTCGAATTCGTGGCGACCAGCACGTTGTTCGCCGCTTCTTGCTGCGTCACGCCGATCTGCGTGGCCAGCGCACGGTCCAAATCCACGGTCAGCGCCGGTGCATTGGGAACTTGAAACACGTGAGAGTCGACCACGCCCGGCACTTTCGTCAGTTCTCTCGCGATCTTCGATGCCAGGGTGAACGCTTCTGTCTGATCGGGCCCGGAGATCCTGACATCGATGGGCGCGGGCTGGCCGAAATTGAGCACCTGATCGACGATGTCGGCCGGTTGGAAGAAAAACTGCAGTTGCGCGAAATGCGCGGGCAACGCCTGGCGCAACGTGGCGATGAGCTGCGCCGTCGGCTTGTGTTTTTCATTCAGGGAAATAAGTATTTCGCCATCCATCGGACCGACCGTGGCCGAATCGCTCAACGCAATATTGATGCCGCTGTAGGGCAGGCCGATGTTGTCGAGCATCACCTTGATCTGATCGTTGCCGACCACCCGCCGGATCTGTGCTTCCACATCGGCAAAATATTGCTGTGTTTTCTCCAGCCGCGTTCCTGGCGGCGCCCGCACGTGCAGGCGCATCTGGCCGGCATCGACCTGCGGGAAGAAGTCACGCCCCAGCAAGGGAAACAGGCACAACGAGCCGACGATCAAGATGGCGAATGCGGCGATCGTCGCGGCCGGCTCGGACAGCGTCCAGGCCAGCGCGTTTCGATATTTTTCGCGGAAAGACTCGAATCCGCGCTCGAAAGCGGCCTGCCAGCGCACCAGCACATTCCTCGGCGCGGCATGCTGGCCCACCGAGCGATGCTGCGCTTCCCCGAGAAAGTCATGCACCTGGCGGCGCATCAGCATGTTGAAGAGAACGGGCACCATGGTGAAGGATAGCGCCAGGCTGGCGAGCAGTGCGCCGATCACCGAAAGCGATAGCGGCGAGAACAAATATTTCGCGGTGCCTTGCAGAAGAAATACCGGCACGAAGACGATGCAGATGCAGAGTGTCGACAGAAACGTCGGGACCGCGACCTCACTGGCGCCGACGACGATGGAGCGGCGCAACGGCTCGTTCATGGCGACGTGCCGCTCGATGTTTTCGATGACCACCGTGCCATTGTCGACCAGGATTCCGATCGCCAGCGCAAAGCCGCCGAGCGTCATGGTATTCAATGTCTGGCCGGTCAGATAAATGAACAGCACGGCGGTGATGATGGACAAGGGAATGGCCGCAAGGATGATCAGAGACAGGCGCATGTTGCCGAGAAACAGGATGATGACCAGCGCGGTCAAGGCGGCGGCCATTCCGGCGCTCAACCCCACGCTATTCAGCGCCGCCCTCACAAACACCGATTGATCGAACAAGGGTTGAATGGCGACGTCGGCGGGCAATACCTTTTTGATGTCCTTGAGGGCCGCGCGAACGCCGTCGATCACCGCGAGCGTCGAGACTCCGCCGGTCTTGCGAATGGTCATCAACGCACCCGGCGTTCCATTCACCGCAACGGAGTTGGTCTGCACCTGAAAACCATCATGGACGTGGGCGACATCGCGCATGAAGATGGTGCGCCCATCCACTTCCTTGATGGGAAAGGCGTTGATGGTTTCGATGACGTTCGGCGAGTTGTTCATCGCCAGCGCGTAGTCCTTGTCGCCGATTTTGACGTCGCCGGACGGCAGGATCACGTTCTGCCGCTGCAGCGCCGCGCTGACGTCGGCGGCCGACAATCCCCGCGCCTGCAAGGCTTGTGAATCCAAATCCGCCATGATGACGCGCGGCTTTCCGCCGTACGGATAGGGGACTTCCGCGCCGTGCACCACCGCCAGGGCGGGGCGGATGGTGTTCTGACCCAGGTCGTTGAGCTTGGTATCCGGCAAGGACTTGCTGGAGAGGCTCAACTGAATGATGGGTACGTCGGTTGCCCCGTAGCGCAACACCAGGGGCGGCGTGATGTTGGGGGGCATGTACTTGAGCACGACCAGCGCGCTGCTCGCCAATTGAGAAATGGCGCGGCTCACATCGGCGCCTTCGTGCAAGTATACTTTCTCAACGCCGACGCCCTGATAGCTCACCGCCTCGATTCGCGATATGTCATCCACCAGCGAGGCGAGCTGGCGCTCGTGCAGAGTCAGGATGCGGTTCTGCATGTCCTCTGCGCTCATCCCGTTGTAGGTCCACACCACCGCGGCGACCGGGATGTCGATTTCCGGGAAGATGTCGATGGGCATGCGCAGTGCCGCGCCGATTCCCATCAAGGAAATCAGGATGAGCATTGCCACCACGGTATAGGGGCGTTTCAGCGCGATTTCGACGACGGACATGGTCTACTCCGTCTGCCGCTGGCGTTGCGACAATAGCGCCAGCTCGGTACGGGTGTTCGCATGCAGCTTGTCCATGATGCGGCTGACGTAGTTTTTGACGGTTCCCTCGGCGAGGAATAGGGCGGCGCCAATCTGCCGATTGCTCATGCCCTCGGCGATCAGCTCGAGAACCTTTTCCTCCTTTTCGCTCAGCGCTTCGGTCGCGAGCCGCGCGGCCGCGGGTTCCGCGCGAATTGATTCGGATGGAGCCGTTTGCGCCAAGCGGCGAAACTGGTCCATGACTTTTCGCGCGATTTGCGGGGTTAGACGCGATTCGCCGCGTTTTAGCGCGCGGATGGTCTCCAGAAGTTCGTTTTCCGCCGCGTCCTTGAGCAAATAGGCCTGCGCTCCCGCGCGCACGGCTTCAAACACGGTCTCGTCGTCATCCAGGGTCGTCAGCACCAGCACCTGGGTGTGCGGGAGTGCGCGCGTAATTTCGCGGGTTGCGACCACCCCGCCTTTCAAGGGCATGTGCAAATCCATCAGAACGACATCCGGATGCAGCAGCTGAGTCAGCTCGACGGCTTCCACACCGTTGCAAGCCTGGCCCACGACCTCCATGTCGGGCTCCATCGACAACAGCAGCGCGGCGCCGCGGCGCACCAGGGCCTGGTCCTCGGCGATTACGATTCGAATCGCCGGGTGGGTAACTTCCGCTGGGCTCGTCATGCTCGAGATGATCCTTCGCGCGGGCTGCCAAATGGAAGTGACTTCAGTCACTTGTTGAGTCACTGTGACCAAGGCGGTGCCGCCGCGAGCGCGTTTTAATGTTTGTCTAACGCCATTCCAATCCTCATGCGATTTACTGACGCCGGCGCGATACTCCCTCAAAGGCGCCTGAAGAGCATATGTTTAATGGGCAAACAATGACAATCAAATCGTCCGGCACTAAAGTTTGCCGCTTCTAAGCACTTTCTAATATTGATCAGGTCCAATACGAGCACAGGAGGCCCGTATGCGAATACTTCTCGTCGAGGACGATCGGAAGCTGGCTGAGTTCGTGGCACGCGGACTGCGCGCGGAGCGCTTTGCCGTCGACCTGGCGGCGAACGGCAAGGACGGCGAGAGCTACGTGCATGCCTATGAATATGATCTGATGGTCCTCGATCTTATGCTGCCGCAGTTGAGCGGCACCGAGCTGCTGCGCCGAGTCCGTCGCTCTCATCCGGCACTGCCGGTGTTGGTGCTCACGGCGCGGGACGAAATCGACAGCAAGGTGACGCATTTCGAGGCGGGTGCGGATGATTATTTGACGAAACCCTTCGATTTTGCGGAGCTTCTGGTGCGCATTAAAGCGCAGCTGCGCCGCGCACCGGCGGAGCGCCACGATGTATTGCGCGTGGCCGATTTGGAAATGGATCGCGCGACTCAGCATGTACGGCGCGAGGGCAGGCTCATTGAGCTCACGGCCAAGGAATATGCGCTGCTCGAGTACCTCATGTGCAGTCCGGAACGGGTGTTCTCGCGCACCATGATATTGAATCACGTGTGGGATCAGAGTTTTGAAGGCGTCACGAATATCGTCGATGTCTATGTGCGCTATGTCCGGAAGAAAGTGGATGAGCCGTTTCCACAGAAGTTGATTCATACGGTACGCGGCGTCGGCTATTGTATTCGCGGCTCTGAAGGGCAAAGCCAGGCAGCTCTGGAATGAATCCGCGCTCCCTGGCGTTCCGGCTGACGGCGTGGTACACACTGCTTCTCGGTGCGACCTTCATTTTTGTGGCGACCGTCACTTTTTACGGCCTGCAGCACTACCTGCGTTCCAATGCCCGAGATTCTCTTAGGCGCCGTGTGACCGAGGTGGAGCAAATCCTGATGCGCGCGCCCCCGGACGCGGCCGACGGGCCCATTGCCCAGGAAATCGAGCTGCACTTGGCGCCGGAAGCCAACAATCGATTCATCCGGCTCACGCGCGTTCCCGGGAAGGTGGTTTTTCTCTCCGGTCCGCCCGCCGATGGCAGTTTCAACCGTTTTGACGTCGCTGCGCGCATGCCGGCCGGCAACATCAAGAGCGCGGCAGATTTCGTGTCCACCATTCTTCCGGATCAACATTTGATCGTCGCTGCCACATCGGCCGACACGGTCTCAGGAAGCTATGTGCTTGAGATAGGCGTCTCCCTGGTGGCGATGGAAACCGCGCTCGCGCGGCTGACCGACCTGCTGGGCGTGCTGCTACCGGCCTTGATCGGCTGCGCGGCGGTTGGCGGATATCTGCTGGTGAGCCGGGCGCTGCGTCCGGTGGATCGGCTATCGCAGACCGCCGAGCAGATCAGCCTGCAAAACCTGTCGCTGCGCCTGCCGGTCGACCCCACGGGCGATGCTCTGGAGCGGCTGTCGATCTCTCTGAACAACATGTTGGGACGACTGCGCGATTCGGTGCAATGTTCGCGACGGTTTTTGGCCGATGCCTCGCATGAGCTGCGGACGCCGCTCACGGTGATCAAAGGCGAGCTGCAAGAACTCTCGAACGAAGGCGGTTTGACCGGCGATGCATTGCGCGAGCGTGTCGGCAGCGTGCTCGAAGAAGTGGCTCGCCTCGAGCATTTGGTATCCGGGTTGCTGGCACTGTCGCGTCTCGACGCAGGCGAGACGCAGCACGAACCGGCTGAGTTGGATTTGGCCGAACTCGCGCGCAGCACCGCCGAGCAGATGCGCTTGATGGCCGAGGATCGCGGCACTGCGATCGAGTTGTCCGGTTTGCAGAGCGCGGTCATCCAGGGCGATCGGTCGCGTATCAAGCAGATCATCGTCAATCTATTGGACAATGCAATCCGCTTCACGCCGGCACGAGGCAGCGTCATATTGCGCACTTCCGAGGACGAAACCTATGCCCTCCTGGAGGTGATCGACACGGGTGTGGGCATTCCGAAGGCTTCCTTGCCGCTGGTTTTCGAACGCTTCTATCGCGCCGACGAGGCTCGCTCGCGCGATGACGGCGGCGCAGGACTCGGTCTATCGATCGTCAAATCCATATGTTCAATGCATGGCGCGGAAATCGAGGTATCCAGCCAGTTGGGCGAGGGCAGCTGCTTTCGCGTGCGATTTCCCCGCCGCCCGGTCTCATTGGGCCCAACGCAGCCTAAGGGAAATGAGGGGGTTTTTAATGCAGCGCTCGCTGAATTCTAATCTTCGCCGCTCAACCTAAACATAGGTACAAACAGGCGGGAAATAAATGTTGAAAGTGGCGGATCCTGGCGAAGAAGAGCTCGTGCGGCAGGCGCAAGCCGGCGATTACCGGGCATTCAACGCGCTGGTGTGCAAATACCGCGCACGCATCATGCAGTTGACCCTGCGTTACGCACGCAACGAGGCCGATGCGGAAGATGTGGTGCAGGACACGTTCTTGAAGGCTTATCGGGCATTGCTTTCTTTTCGAGGCGAGGCGTCCTTTTATTCATGGCTGCATCGCATCGCAATCAACGCCGCTAAGACGGCATTCAGCGCGCATGCGCGCGATGCACACGTCGTTTCGATCGAGGAGACGGGGGGCGAACAGATCGAAGATTTGAACACGCCGGAGAGCCTCGCGGTAACCGACGAAATCTTTGTGGCGATCAGCGCGGCCATCGGCGAACTCTGCGACGAGCAACGACGTGCGATCGTACTGCGCGAGATCGATGGGCTCAGCTATCAACAGGTGGCCGGCGCCATGTCGTGCCCGGTCGGTACGGTACGTTCGCGCGTATTTCGCGCGCGCGAAGCCATTCATCTTCGTGTACGAGACAGTTTTGACGCAGGACTTGGTCGCGTCTGTGGTGATCTATGCTGAATAAGCGTGTATCAATGGGCTTGGCGCTGGCGTGCAGCTTTGTGCTGTCGCTCAGCATGTTCTCGGTCGCAAACGCGCATGGCAGCGGAGGAGGAGGCGGCGGCGGTGGCGGTGGCAGTCATGGCGGAGGTGGAGGCGGCGGCCACTTTAGCGGGGGAGGCGGCGGCCATTTCGGTGGGGGTGGTCACTTCAGTGGAGGCGGCCACTTCAGTGGAGGGGGCCACTTCGCGGGAGGCGGTCACTACGGCGGCGGCTACGGGCGTTACCACGGCGGAGGGTATGGCGGCGGATGGCGCGGGCGTTATGGGGGTTTTGGCTTCGGCCTTGGGCTGGGCTTGTATTTCTCCGCGCTACCGCTCTATTACTCGACCTATTGGTGGGGCGGCATTCCTTACTATTACGCCGATGACACTTTCTACACCTGGGATGGATCAGCCGGTGAGTACCAGACGGTTGAGCCGCCGCCTGAGGTAGAGCAGCAAGCACAAACGCAGGCGGGCAGCGAGCTGATTGCCTATCCCAAGAACGGGCAGTCCGACCAACAGCAAGCCAAGGACAAATCGGATTGCCGGCAGTGGGCGGTGAGCCAGTCCGGCTACGACCCGGCTGCGGCGGCGAACGCCGCTGCCCCCAACTGGGAAAATTATCTGCGCGCGCAAGCCGCCTGTCTCGACGCTCGAGGTTACAGCGTCAGGTAGTTAAGCCGCGGTCAAGCCGCGGCGGTTGACTCAAAAGCATGGTCGGCTCGATGCTGTCGAAAGGCATTTTCAACGAGCATTCGGGGATCTCCATGTTCCGTAACTTCAAGATGAGTCGAACACCTTACTTACTGGCGTTAGCGTTGTTTGCGTCCACTGCCTTGTCGGGAGCCGAATTCGCCGGCCTCGACCCGAAGGCCATTTCAATTCGGTTGCCGGCCGATATCCAATGGAAGGGCAGTGCAACGGGAGTCGAGGCCATTCCGTTGGCGGGGGATGCGTCGAAGCCGGGATTGTATGTGATCCTGGTGAAGTGGAGCGCGCATCACAACAGCCGCCCGCACTTTCATCCCAACGAC
>DASXMG010000112.1:0-2297 GCA_036495805.1 Steroidobacteraceae bacterium
GTTGCTGGCCGGTCAGCGGCGGTGACTCCTCTTCCACGAACGGCTGAGTGCTCAACCAGACGCCCTTATCCGCCATCAACTTGGCGGTGGCCTCGTCCATGAGATGACCGTGTTCGATGCATTTGGCGCCAGCGGCAATAGCCAGCCGGATCGACGCCGGCGTATAGGCATGAACCGTAACATAGGTGCCCCAATTGTCGGCGATCTCTACCGCCGCACGCAGTTCCGGCTCGGTGAACGTGACCATGTCCAGCGGGCTGAGCGGCGAAGCTACGCCGCCACCTCCCACAAGCTTGATCTGCGATGCACCCTGCGCCAGCTGTTCGCGCGTGCGTAACCTGACCTCATCGGGGTTATCGCTGATGGCGCTGCCGCCGATCTCCTCCCCACGGCTGAGCTCGCCGCCACGCCTGGGCAACTCCGACAACGGGCGAAAGTCAGCATGCCCGCCGGTAGCCGTTATCATCGCACCCGACGGATAAATGCGAGGGCCAACCGCCAGGCCTTCATCAATGGCGCGTTTGAGGCTAAACGCTGGTCCGCCGAGGTCGCGAATCGTGGTGAAGCCCCGCATCAATGTGGCGGTCGCTTCCGCGGCAGCTACCAGATTGAGATAACCGACGTCGCCGGTGATCGCCTCAATAGGGTTCGATCGCGCCAACATCGCATGCCAGTGCGCATCGATCAGACCCGGCATGAGCACGCGGCCACCTCCGTCGATCAATTCGGCACCATTGGCCGGGATCGACGCGCTCGAAATCTTCTCTATCTTGTTGTCCCGGACGAGAACGCTGCTCGCTGCCGAGAGCGCATCGCTCTTTCCATCAAATATCCGGACGTTCTGAAACAGCACTGCAGTCGCCTGTTGGGCCTGCGCCGGTAGCGCCGTGGACAGGATCAGACAAGCAGAAGCAGCGGCGATGAGGGCCTTGACCGCCTTGCGACAAAACGATTCGCGGCGGAATGCCGGTAACAACATCACACTGAGCAAAACGTATCCACCAGCTGTCGCGCTCTGAGGCCATGAGCATCTGGAATTTAAAAGCATCACACTACCGTTTTGTTGGAGCGCTGCGGGAGCCAAACGCCTTGCCAGATGGCATCATTCGGCTCTCGGCAACACTCGAGGGTATTTGGCACCTTTGTGACGAGGCGCGCGAAACGCTTGCTCATCTAAATTCGAATCATCTTCTTGGGCCATCAGGGTATTCATCCGAATCTTCCAAGGGTTTTTTCGGATCAACTCTCGCGCGCCGGACGAGTAGAACTCGCGCGCACCGGTCGTCCGAACCCAGAGGCAATGATGTCCAACATTCGCATGTCGGCGGTTATGTGCGTATTTTTGGCCGCGGTTTTCTCGTCGGCCTCAGCACAAGCGCCACCACCTCTGCGGGTCGGTGGACTGAGATGTAACACCGGACCCAGAGTAGGACTGATCGTTGGCTCGCGGCAGAAGATGCGATGCATTTTCAATGAGACCGCAACCGGACGACAGTACAGCTATGCTGGGACGATAAGGCGGGTCGGCCTCGATGTCGGCGTCACGAGAGGAGGAACGTTATTTTGGGGGGTTTTTGCGCGAAACAGCCGAATCGGCCCGGGTACGCTAAGAGGAAGCTATGTAGGCGCGAGCGGCAACGCTGCCATAGGTTTGGGTTTGGGCGCTAACGTGCTGGTCGGCGGATCACGGCGCACGATAACCTTGCAACCGCTATCCGTCGAAGGCCAGCTTGGCGTTAATCTGGCGTTGGGCGTATCAAATCTTATTCTTCGATAGAGAGTGAAATGCGCGAGCCGCGATTTTTACCCGGCGGCCGCGGCCCAGGCACGCAACGACATCCCGTGCGCAAGTCCAGGAAAATGGAGAAGCGATCATGTTGTTTCAGGGTGGTTTCACGTTCACCAATTTCGTGGCCGACGTGTTCGCCGTGTTCATGTTTGTCCTGTGGTTTTGGCTCTTCGTAATCGTCTGCAGTGATCTCTTTCGCCGCCACGATGTCTCCGGCTTTGGCAAGGTATGTTGGGTGATCCTGCTCATCATTCTGCCCTATATTGGTATTTTCGCATACCTGCTTACGCAAGGACACGGGCTGGCCGAGAGGAATGAAGAACGAGCCAAACAGGCCCGCGATGATCTGCGCCAGCTGGTGGGCTTCAGCGCCGCCGACGAGATCCAAAAGCTTGATCGATTGAAGTCGGCGGGATCGATTTCGGAACAGGAATACGGGCGCCTCAGAGCGCGTTTGGTGCAGTAGGCAGGCACGGTCTCGAGCGCTGCCCGCGGCGACCTCGCGGTC
>DASXMG010000113.1:0-2991 GCA_036495805.1 Steroidobacteraceae bacterium
GGTCATAATATGGACCCGCGTTAAAGCGGTGCGACGCAGCTTCCATAGGCGCAGGAAATTAGCTGGGCTGAGGTCGCAGCGCCACAGCAGGATTCGACGCGCTTGATTTTGACAATCCGGTCTGGCCCACTTCGATGCTTACATTTGGCCCACCCCCCTGGTTTTAGTTGCGGTTACCAGTTTGGTATCCAGCTCCCGAGTTAGTGCTGGCGAGTTTTGATTCTGTGCTCTGTTCTGTACCAGTTTTTCGACCCATCCTTCACGGCTCTGAGGATGGGTCGAAAAACTGTCAGATTTTGGATCCGAGGCCGCCGCGCCTTGCGGCGCGCCGGCCAGCATTTTTGTGCTGGCCAAGCGCTGCGCGCGGTGGCCTCGCTCCTTGAGGTCTTTCATCGGGCATCCTCCGCGGGTTCTTTGGTTTCGTTTTTCGGTGCGGCAGCCGGCGACGGGACTGTGGTGTTCAGCGCGGGTGGTCGATTCTTGCACTTCTCCAGAGTTCGGCGGAAGCGATAGGACTCGGCGCCGGTTTCGATAATGTGCGCGCGGTCGGTGATACGGTCGACCAGCGCCTTACACAGCCGGGCATTGGGAATGACCTGCGTCCATTCCGAGAAGGGTAGATTGGTGGTTACGATCACCGCCGCTTTCTCGGCCCGTTCCGCGATGACCTGGAAGAGAAACTCGGCCCCGATTTCCGCCAGCGGCACATAACCAACTTCATCAATCGCAATTAGATCATAGCGGGCCCAGCGCCCCAAGACGCGACCGAGTTGCAACTGATGCTTGGCTTCGACCAGTTCATTGATCAGCGCGGCCGCGGTCGCGAATCGCACCCTGCGTTTCTGCCGGCAGGCCGCCACCGCCAGACCTGTGAGCAGATGAGTCTTGCCGGTTCCGCTGTCGCCTATAAAGATGATGGGCTCGGCCCGCCCGATGTAGCCACCCTCGGCGAGCTCATGGATCTGTTGCGCTGAGGTGCTGGGGCACTGTGCGAAATTAAATTCCTCCAAGGTCTTCATCCGCGGCAGATGTGCTTCGCGAATGCGCCGCTCCACCAGCCGCTGCTCGCGCTCGTCGAGCTCGGCCTGAAGCAGCGCTTCGAGGAAGCCCAGGTGCGTACGCCGCTCGCGCACCGCCTGTTCGGCGAGTTGAGCACACTGGGCTGCGACAGTTGGCAGATGCAATACCTTGCAGTGCTGCCTGATAATGGCCATTTCCAGGACGGCGGTGTGCGCGCTCATACCACCACCTCCTGGCTCAGCAGCCGGTCATAGTCCGCCATCACTGGCAAGGGACGTTCGAATCGGGCCAGCTCACCCAAGTCGATGACCGCGTTGCGCGCACGCGTCAGGTCGGCGGCCCCTACCAGATGCCGGATCGCCGCGGCATCATAACAGCCCAAGGCCAGGGCCCCTTCGATCGCCGACCGCAGGCGCTCATGTCCGTACTGTTTGACCAGGCTTATCACCTGAATCATCTGGCGGGTGCCACTCTGTTTTCCGTGCCGGCTAATCAGCTCTTCCAACAGCCGATCATAACTCTTCGGCCACAGTCCTTTTTGCCGCCACGCGCCCAGCGGCTTCGCGCCGGCCAACGCACCTGGCTTGCGCTCCAGCACATCCAGGTAGTGCTCCAGGTCGAGCACCTGCTGCTGCCGTCCGTAACTGCGTTCATGGCGGGCAATGCAGCGCCCTTCATCCCGTACTTCCACATAACCGGGATAAAGGCGCACCTCGACCGTTTTGCCGGGCTTGACCGGAACCGAATACAAATTGGTGCGGACCCGCACGCAGCCCAGTCCATCCACGCGCGGGAAGCAGACCTCGGCCAGCTCGAAGCCCTGCTCCGCCAATGGCAACAAATGCGCGCGCTCCTCGATCATCGCCGCTCCCACCGGCTGATTGCGCCCGGCAATCTGGCGCTGCTCGTCTTCGCGGCAGGCGGCTAGCAGCTGTGCATTGAGCTCCGCAAGGTCTCGCGCCTTCGGTATCGGCACCCAATGGTTGCGGCGAAAGTAGCCGGCCTCGCCTTCGATGCCACCTTTTTCGTGGGCTTCGTAGGGCGTGCAAAACTCGCTGGCGAACCGCCAGTGCGAACGAAAAGCGATGAACCGTGCAGTTTCCTCCCGCCGATAGCCGCGCAGGATCTTCTTCACTGCCGCGCGAAGGTTGTCGTACCTCAAAGTCCTAAATACACCACCGAAATAGACCAACGCGTGTTCGTGGCCTTCCAGGAACGCCTGCTGCGTCGCGCGATGATATGCCCGATGAAAGGCGGCGCCGCTGGCCATGCTGCGCATCGAGAAAACCTGCAGCTGCACCTGCTCGCCGCCCAACTCCGCCCAGGTCTCGTACCAATCGACCTGGCCCTCCTGTCCCCACTCATATGACTGCGGCACGCAAATCGCGCGGGTTGACCAACCCAGCTCCTGCTTGCGCTCGCGCACGTACTGGCGGATGGTCACTTGCGCCACTTTCCGCTCCGGTCTCTCCGCCAATATCCGCCGCCAGATGCGATGCGCGGTATGACGCTGCTTGCGCGGCGCCTTACGATCGGCTTCCAGGATGTCGTCGATAAAGGCAATCAGTGGTCCCACCACCGGCCGCTCACGTTCGCTCCGCTTGCGCTCCGGCGGCTGCGCGTCTGCCAGTGCCTGGCGGACCAACCGGCGGTGAACGCCCAGCTTCCGGGCGACTCCCTTGATCGTCCCCACGCCGAACTCGTACTCCCTCCGAATCTGCTCGAATAGCTCCACCTTCTCTCTCCTCTTCATCCCCGCAGCCTCCTGTCTCTTCAAGCAGGATGCTCCGGCTAGGAGGGGTGGGCCAATTTACAGCATCGAAGTGGGCCATTTCAGAGTATCGAAATCAGTGATGACTGCTATGGATCGCTCCAAATCTACGAACTACGACAACTGCTCCGAGACAGCGGTGCGGATGCAACTAAGCCAAAAGTCACTCGACCACCACAACCGATCTAATCATAGATGCT
>DASXMG010000114.1:0-13752 GCA_036495805.1 Steroidobacteraceae bacterium
AATGGGGCGCCCACAAACCCTAGTTGGATGAGCGCCGATGATTCGTCGCTCATCGTGCCAATCAGCCTTTACGCGGCCTGCTTACGGAAGCTGGTGATAAGAAACTTGACTCGGTCGGACATATGAGCGCCCTTGCTCAGCCAATGCTCGATCCGGGCGACGTCCATGCGCAGCTTCACTTCGCCACCGCGCGCCACGGGGTTAAAGAGGCCGACGCTCTCGAGGCTGGTGCCGCCCTGACGCTTACGGCTGTCGGTTACCACGACATGATAAAAGGGCGTCTTCTTGCCGCCGCGTCGAGTCAAACGGATCGTCACCATCTTAAATTCACCTTAAGGATGCCAAGCCGCTAATTGTAATGACAATCAGGGGTTAAGAGCAACCAATCGTTGGCGAATCTCCCCGGGGGAAACCCATGGGCGGCGCCCGGGCTTCAGCGCCCAAAACCGCCTGGGCCGAACCCGCCCGGGGGCATCCGGCCGGCCATGCCGCGCATCATGTTCTTCAGCATCCCGCCTTTGACCATTTTCTTCATGGTTTTCTGCATTTGGTCAAACTGCTTCAGCAGCCGGTTGACCTCCGGCAACGGCACGCCCGCCCCGTTGGCGATGCGGCGCTTGCGCGAATTGTCGATCATGTCCGGGCGGCGCCGCTCCTTGGGCGTCATGGAATCGATGATTCCCAGCTGCCGCTTGAGGGTTTTGGGGTTGACCGCCCCGGCGGCGGCCGCTGCGTTGGCCTGCATTTGCGCCGGCAGCTTGTCGAGCAGGGCCGCCATGCCGCCCATGTTCTGCAGCTGACTCAACTGGTCGCGCAGGTCGGTCAGATCGAAAGACTTGCCCTTGGTGATTTTCTTGGCGAACTTTTCGGCCTTTTCCTGATCGACTTGGGCGTGGACCTGCTCGACCAACGACAGCACATCGCCCATGCCGAGGATGCGCGAGGCAATGCGCTCCGGTTGAAACAACTCCAAGGCTTCGGACTTCTCGCCCGTGCCGACGAAAAGAATCGGCTGGCCGGTCACATGGCGGACCGAAAGCGCCGCGCCGCCACGCGCATCGCCATCGGCTTTGGTGAGGATGACGCCGGTCAGGCTCAAGGCATCGTTGAATGCCTTGGCGGCATTGACGGCGTCCTGGCCCGCCATGCTGTCCACCACGAACAAGCGCTCATGCGGTTGAATCGCCGCCTCCAGTTCCCGGACCTCCGCCATCATCTCTGCATCGACATGCAAACGTCCCGCGGTGTCGAGCAGCAGCACGTCGTAAGCCTGCAGTGTCGCCTGCGTCAGGGCGCGCTTGGCGATCGCCACGGGTGCTTCGCTCGACTCGGCGGACGCGAAGCCGGCGCCCACCTGCGCGGCCAGGGTCTGCAACTGCAAGATGGCCGCCGGACGATAGACGTCGGTGCTGACCATCAAGACTTTTTTGTTTTGTTTCTCTTTCAGCCAACGGGCGAGTTTGCCGGCGCTCGTGGTTTTGCCGGCACCTTGCAGACCCGCGAGCATCACCACGACAGGCCGCTGCGCGCGCAGGTTAAGGCCGCTGCTGGGCTCGCCCATGAGCCGCGTCAGTTCCTCATGCACGACCTTGATGAATGCCTGCCCGGGCGTGAGGCTTTTCGTCACCTCCGCACCCACCGCGCGCGACTTCACCGCATCGGTGAAACTCTTGACCACCGGCAACGCGACGTCGGCATCGAGCAGCGCGAGGCGAACTTCGCGCACCGTTTCGGATATGTTTTCCTCGGTGAGCCGGCCGCGGCCGGAAAGCGAGTTAAGTGCAGAGGAAAGGCTGCTGGTTAAACGGTCGAACATGATGCGGCTATTATACTATCATCGGTACGTCGCACATTAGGCCAGCCGTGACTCTCGTTTTCGCCACCATACTGTTTCTGCTTTACGCCGCAAGCGCGTGGGCCATGTTGCGCAGTGTGAAACAGCCGCGCTTGGAACCCCTCGCCTGGGTGCTCACGCTGGTCGCGATCTTCGGCCACAGCGACGTCATCATCCACATCATGCGCCTCAACGGCCGCTTCTCCATCGGCTTGCTGGAGGCATTGTCGTTGCTCGGCTGGACGCTGGCGGTCCTCGCGTGCGTGGTTTCCATCGACAGGCAAAACCGAGTGCTCGGCGCCATCTTATTGCTGAGCGCCGCGGTGGGCGCCGCGCTGACGGGTGCGGGCCGCAACTACGCGGAAGCCACGGCAGGCTGGGAACTCACCGCGCACATCTTGCTGTCCATGGCTGCCGCCGCCCTGCTGTTCGCCGCGGCGGTCACGGCAATTTTGCTGGTGATTTTGGACCGGCGGCTGCGCACGCATCGCATCGCTGATTTGTCGAGCGCGCTGCCGCCGCTCGATGCCCTGGAAAAAATCATGTTCAGGTTGGTGGCAGCAGGCTTCGGGCTGCTCACCCTGGCTCTCATCACCGGTTTCGTCTTTGTCACCAATCTGTTCACGCAGAATCTGGTGCAAAAGACGGTGCTGTCGCTGATCGCCTGGCTGATCTTCGGCGTGCTGCTGATCGGCCGCTTGCGCTTTGGTTGGCGCGGCCGCTCGGCGGTGCGTTGGACGTTGAGCGGCTTTGGGATTTTGGCGGTCGCATATTTCGGCGTGAAATTCGTCCTCGAATATCTGTTCGGGCGGCACTGGGGTTGATTTTCGACGAATGGAACACCCGTCCCTAGGACTCTTGTTCGCAGCGCTGGCGGGATTACTGATCCTGGCCGCGTTTTTCGCAGGCAGTGAAACCGCCCTGATGAGCCTGAACCGCTATCGGCTGCGGCATCGAGCCAGTGAAGGCAGCCGCGGCGCGCGCCTCGCCGAGGCGCTGCTGCAACGCCCGGATCGATTGATCGGATTGATTCTGCTGCTCTCCACCCTGGTCAACGTGGCGGCGCCGATCCTGGTCGGCTTCATTGCCTTGAAAATGGGCGGCGAATTCCTGGTGGCCTTCGGCGCGGCGCTCCTCGCCTTCGTGCTTTTGATCTTTTGCGAGGTGGCGCCGAAGACTTTCGGCGCCTTGCATCCCGAGCGCCTGGCATTGCCGGCCGCGTACATCTACACACCCCTGCTGTTTTTGCTGTATCCCTTCGTTTGGTTCACCAACCTTCTGGCCAACGGCGTGCTGCGCGTGTTCGGCGCCTCGAGACAGGTCGCGGCGACCTCTCTAAGCAGTGAAGAGCTGCGCACGGTCGTGGCCGAGGCCGGTGCGATGATTCCGCGGCGGCACCAACAAATGCTGGTCAGCATTCTGGATCTTGAGAATGCCACCGTCGAGGACATCATGGTGCCGCGAAACGAAATCGTCGGCATCGACATCGATGATGATTGGGACCGGATCATGGAACAGCTGCGTCAGAGCCAGCACACCCGCTTGCCGGTGTATCAAGGGGAAATCGACCACATCATCGGCCTGTTGCACATGAAGCAGGTCGTGCACGAATTGGCGCGTGGGCACCTTGACCCGGACACCTTGACCGCCGCGGCCCAGGCGCGCGAGCCGTACTTCGTTCCGTCCGGAACCACGCTCAACACGCAGCTGCTGAATTTTCAGCGCAACAAGCGCCGCATGGCCTTCGTGGTCGATGAGTACGGCGATATTCAAGGCCTGGTGACGATCGAGGACATCCTGGAAGAAATCGTCGGCGAATTCACCACAGATCCTGCCACCATGATGCACAAGGACGTCCATGCGGAAGCCGACGGCAGTTTTGTCGCCAGTGCTTCGGCCACCATCCGCGCGCTGAATCGTTCCATGCGTTGGAACCTGCCGACGGACGGGCCAAAAACTTTGAACGGATTGATCGTCGAGTTCCTCGAGACCATTCCCGAACCGGGCACCACCCTGAAAATGGCCGACTACATGCTCGAGGTGCTGCAAACCGCCGATAACGCCATCAAGACGGTGCGCATCCGGCCGCCGGAAGCGACGCCGCCTTGAGAGCAATGGGCGCTAGACGGCGTCCAACGCCTGATTCAACCGCGCCACGCCGCGCACGCTCATTCCCTCCGGAGGGCGCTTCGGCACATTCGCTTCCGGCACCACCGCGGTCTTGAACCCATGTTTTGCAGCCTCGCGCAGCCGTTCCTCGCCGAACGGCACCGGACGAATTTCGCCGGCCAGCCCCAGCTCGCCAAAGGCAATCAGCGACCCCGGCACGGGCACGCTGTTCAGCGAGGAGCGCGCCGCCATCACGATCGCCAGATCGCCCGCGGTCTCGGCGAGGCGCACACCGCCCACCACATTCGCAAACACGTCCTGCCCTGACAACAACAGGCCGCCGTGGCGATGCGCGACGGCGAGCAGCATGGTCAGACGATTGCCGTCGATGCCGACCGCCACGCGGCGCGGATTGGCGCCCAAGCTGTCGTCGGCCAACACCTGCACTTCGATCAGCAGCGAACGGGTGCCCTCGCGCATCACCGTAATGACGCTGCCCGGGACCGGCTCCGCATGCCGCGACAAAAAAATTGCCGACGGGTTGGTCACCTCCCGCAGGCCCTGCTCCAGCATGGCGAATACGCCGATTTCGTTGGCGGCGCCGAAGCGATTTTTCACCGAGCGCAGCACCCGATAGCGGCTGCCCGTATCGCTTTCAAAATACAGCACGGTGTCAACCATGTGCTCGAGCACGCGCGGGCCGGCGATCTGGCCTTCCTTGGTGACGTGCCCCACCAAAAGCACCGCGGTGCCGCTCGACTTCGCGAAGCGCACCAGCTCCGCGGTGCACTCGCGCAATTGCGACACGGCGCCGGGCGCGGCCTCGACGCGATCGGAATGCATGGTTTGTATGGAGTCGACGATCAGCACATGTGCCGCGAGCGTCGAGGCGGCGCCCACGATGTCCTCCACCCCGGTCTCGGCGATCAACCGCGCGGTCGCCGCTTCCAACCCTAAGCGCCGCGCGCGCAGCGCAACTTGCTTCACCGACTCTTCGCCGGTCGCGTACAGCACCGCGCCCGACGCGTTCAGTGCCGCGGCGGCCTGCAGCATCAGCGTGGATTTGCCGATGCCCGGATCGCCGCCGATCAAGGTCACGGACCCCGGCACGAGGCCGCCGCCGAGCACGCGGTCGAGTTCGCCCGAGCCCGTCGACAGGCGCGGTGATTCGCTCACGGCCAGGACAGCGAGCGACGACGACGCATCGTTTTGCGCGCGGTTAGCCTGACTCGATTTGCGGGGATTTGCTGCCAGAATCTCGGCGATGAGTGTGTTCCATTCCCCGCAGGTGGCACACTGCCCCTGCCATTTCGGCGCAGCAGCCCCGCAGTTCTGACACACAAAAACCTCTTTCGACTTCGCCATGGGCTTCCTTCGCGCGGATATGTGAATTTAGGATTGCCGGTATTGTCGCCCGATCACCTATACTGCCCGGCTTATTGACTCGGATTATGTCTATTGCATGCGGAAATTTGGACTGATCGCAGCGATTGTGGGCTTTGGGATCCTGAGCGCCGGCCTTTTGCTCCGCTTGCTTGCCAATCGTCCCTCTCTCGCCTGGCTCTGGATGCCCGGCGCGGCCCTGTTGGCGGCCGGCAGCCTTCTTTTCATTTGGGCCCGCATGCGCAAGAGCGTCCCCGCCGTTCCCATGCCCAATGCAAAGACAGCGGTGGGGACCGATACTGCGCGCCTGCTCGACAACTTCGAACAGCGATTCGCGGAGCTCAAGGGGCGAAAGCCCAACGCCACCGTCTTGGGGGACCTCTACACCCTCGGAAATCAGTTGGAACAGCGCGGGCGTATCCCGCAAGCCACCGCGGTCTATCGCCACTTGGCGAGATTCGACAACACCTACAAAGACGTCTCCGCGCGACTGCGCCGACTCATGGACGCGGACCGGCTCAAGCCCAAGGCAGCCACGACGGCAACCCCTGCCGCGCAACCTTCGCTGGGCGAGACGACGCCGAACCTGCGTGCACCCCCCAAGGAGCGCCCCGCCTCTGCCGCGGTCGCCGCCGCGGTGCCGGAGAGCGAGCGGCTCGGACGCTACCAACTCGAGCGTGAAATCGGCCGCGGCGCCATGGGCGTGGTTTACCTCGGACGCGACACCGCGATCAATCGCATGGTCGCGATCAAGGCCATACCGCTCGCCGCGGAATTCAGCGACGCCGAATTGGTGGAGGCAAGATCCCGCTTTTTTCGCGAGGCCGAAACCGCCGGCCGGCTCAATCATCCGTGCATCGTCACGATCTACGATGTGGGGGAAGAACGCGGCTTGGCGTATATCGCCATGGAATACTTGAAGGGCCGCCATTTGAGCGACTACGCGAAATCCAATAATTTAATGGAACCGCGCAAAGTGCTGGAGATCATCAGCCGCACCGCCGATGCTTTGGGCTTCGCTCACAAACAGCAGGTGGTACACCGCGACATCAAGCCCGCGAATCTCATGTACGACCCGGGCACCGACGTGTTGAAAATCACCGATTTTGGGATCGCGCGTTTGAGCGGTGCGGGCAGCACCAGAACGGGCATCGTTCTCGGAACGCCAAGCTTTATGTCGCCCGAACAGCTCGAGGGACGAACTGTGACAGGTCACTCGGACTTGTTTTCCCTGGGTGTTAGCCTATTTCAATTGTTAACCGGCCAGCTTCCGTTCACCGCTGATTCGATGACCGGCCTGATGCAGCAGATCGCCGAAGCGCCCCATCCGCCGCTGCGAGCATTCCGACCGGACTTGCCCGCCTGCGTCGAGAGCGTCATTGATCGGGCACTGGCCAAGAATCCTGAAGCACGGTATGACTCAGGCGCCCAAATGGCGGCAGCCTTGGATGACTGTCGATCACGGATCGCCAGCGGCGCGCCTTGAGTGGATACAACTGAATGATACGAAAAGCGGCAAAAGGCTCATGAGTTTGAAGGGCAAAATCGCCAGCGTCGCGCTGACCGACACGGGTAAGGTCCGCGAGCACAATGAGGACATGATCGGCAGCGAGGCCGACATCGGCCTGTTCGTCCTTGCCGACGGCATGGGCGGCTACAACGCCGGCGAAGTCGCCAGCGGCATCGCCGTGAAGACCATCATCAACCTGGTGCGGGACGCCTTCGTGCGCGAAGACCTAAGCGTGAAAGACCCCGAATCCGGGCTCACGCGCCCGAGCATCATCTTGCGTGACGCGATTCACAGAGCCAACAAAATCATCTACCACACGTCCAAGACCCAGCCGCAGTGTGAGGGGATGGGTACGACGGTGGTGGCCTGCCTGTTCCACGACAACAAGGTCTCGATCGCCCATGTGGGCGATTCCCGGGCCTACCGCTTACGGGACAACCGCTTCGAGCAAATGACCTTGGACCATTCGCTGCTGCAGGAGCTGGTCGACCGGGGGTTCTATTCCCAGCAGGAAGCGCAGCGGGCAACCAACAAGAATTATGTTACACGGGCGCTCGGGGTGGAGCAGAATGTGGAAGTAGAAATTCACGAGCAGCCCGCGCAGAAAAGTGACTACTACGTACTGTGTTCCGACGGCCTTTCTGACATGATCGAGGACGAGGACATTCACTTAACAATCAGCACCTTTAGTGCTAATCTTGATACGGTTGCTAAGCAATTGATTCAGCTGTCAAACGACAACGGCGGCCGGGATAATGTCTCTGTGATCATGGCGCACGTCGAGGAGCCGTTCCCGGCGCACCGGCGTATATTTGACAAAATCTTGGGATGGTTCGGCTAGCAAATGGGAGTCTGAATGGCACGCCTGATGCTCAGCTTGGACGGAAACGTCCTCGCGGAATACAACATGAACAAAGAGCGCTACACCATTGGGCGCCTACCGGACAACGATATTCGTATCGACAATCCGGCTGTGAGCGGTCACCACTCGCTCATCATCAACATCCTGAACGACTCCTTCCTGGAGGATTTGAACAGCACCAATGGCACCTACGTCAATGGCAAGCTGATCAAGAAACACGCCATGCAGCACGGCGATGTCATCACGGTCGGGCATCACCAACTGCGCTTTGTCGACAGCCAGGATGGCGAGGTCGAACAGGACGAATTCGAAAAGACCATGGTCATTACGCCCAGCTCCCAGGGCGAGGACCGCATTCGCAAGGTCACCGCGGCGGTGGACCAAGCCGCCAAGGCCGTCGCTGCCAAGCGGCCGAGCGTGCCGGACAATGCGACGGCACTACCCAAGGCGAAACTACAGGTGCTCAGCGGCGCGTTCGCCGGGCGCGAGCTTGAGCTGACCAAGGCGCTCACCACGTTGGGGCGCCCCGGCGTCCAGGTCGCGGCAATTACACGCCGGTCCGAAGGCTATTTCATCGTGCACGTCGACAGCGGCAAAGAGAACGATTATCCGCAGGTCAACGGCGTGCCGATCGGACCGCAGGCGCGCCGCTTGAACGACAACGATGTCGTGCAGCTGGCCGGTGTGAAAATGGGATTCTTCGAGAGCTAAGGATCTCGCTTAAGTTCTAGGAGGGACCGAGGCCTTGCGCGTTGAATGGCGCCGCGATGTTCGGCGCTATCTTAGTGGCCTCCGACATATCCGCCTCGCCTTCCGCCGCTTTGTTTTTGCGTAGCTTCGCAACACCACGGCCATAGAGCGCAAAAGCATCTTTGGGCATCGTTTTCAGCGCTGCGTCAAAATCCAAAATGGCCTTATCGTAGTTCGCCTGGCGAAGCTCAAGCAGCCCGCGATTCTCAAACAGATGGCCGTAATTCGGATTCTTTTTGTCCCCGATGCTCAGCGCCTTATTGCAATCTGCGAGCCCAACCGTTAGATCTTGGTTTGCAATGGCGCTGGCCCGGCATCGCGATCCGAGCGCCATCGCGATCTTCGAATCAACCGGATGATTCACAATCCACAGGTCATATTGCGCGATTGCCCGGGAAAATCGATTCACCTGTTCATAACGTCCGGCCAACGCGAACCTGATGTCGGCTTGCTTGGGAGCCAATCGATCCACGGCGTCGAGATCCGCAATGGCGCCGTCGACATCTTTTTCATGAAGCCGGATTTCCGCCCGAGGCAGGTAGGCGCGCAGAAATTCCTGATTGAGGGTAATCACCTTGTCGAGGTCGGCAGCCGCCAGGGCGCCCTGCCCGCCCTGCCGGTAAACCATCGCACGTTGGTACAAGTACTCTGGATCGTCGGGACGCAGGTCCACGGCCTTCGACAAGTCGACCAGCGCGTGCTCGAAGTCGTGCCGAGCCGCGGACGCTTCGCCACGGCGTGCGAGCGCGTCCGCATCGAGATGCTCCTCCGCCGCGGCGCTGAGCGGGTGCTCGCTCGCCGCCACGTCCTTCGCCGACCCGTCCTTCGCCGCCCCGTCTTTCGGCGCTTCGTCCTTGGGTGCTTCGTCCTTGGGTGCTTCGGCAGCCTGAGCCGCGGTAACCCAACGTGTTTTCGTCAGGTTGAAGACCGGGCCGCCGTTGTAAGTGAGATAAAGTTTGCGCTGGCTATTCGCCACGAATATATGGTGGGAGACGAAGAAATCGGACCCGAGCAGCATATCGGTGTCCACCAAGTCCAGATCTTGGATGCGCAGCCGGGCGTTCTTGATTTCTTCGCCGTCGCCGATCTTGAAGCTCGCTGCGGTGGCGATGTAGTTCTTTACCATGCCCCGCCCAATGCCGCTGCTATAGCCGGCATCCACCACGTCAGGCGAATCGATTTTGATTCCTGCCCGCGCCGCAGCTCGCAGAGAAAGTACCGACGTATATGCGCCCGAATCAAAAGTGACCCGGATGTGGTGGCCATTGATATAGCCCTCACCGATGGTGTGCAGGCGCGCCTGCGCCACCGACTCGATCTCGGTCTCAGAGAAGGTTTGCCCCGGCGTCAGCCAATAGGCCAAACGAGCTTTCCTACAGCCTTCCGGCTTGAACAACCGGACCACGCCTTTGGATAAATCGTATTCCACGTCCCACTGCTGCAGGAAATTCTGTCCGATCAACCCGTCGCTGCCGACCTCGGCGCCGCCCACCAGGAATTCAACGTTATGGATGAGCGCGCCGGCAATGCCGAAGTCCTTGACGGTCGCGATGTTGGTCGTTACCGCACCGCCAATACCTTGGACCCTCAAGCCGTAGGGGCCGGCCTTTAATCTCAAGTTGTATTCGGCCGCGGTCGCCCCGCTGATCATGCTGTAGAAGGCGCCGCTGTCCAGGACAAATCGGGCATCTTGGCCGTTGATTTTCGCAGTGATGAGCGGGCGAAACCCCGCCATGGTGATGGGTATCTCCGCGACCTTGCCCAAGGTGCAGCCCTCGGCAGCCTGCGTCCGGGGCGCCATCGATAAAAAAATGAGGGCGATCGCGGCGCATTGCGCCGGCAACAATGCCGTCCGTGTTGGCCATCCCATCGGTTAATTTTGCAGCTAAGCGCCGGCGCAGTCAAAGTGAGTACGTCGAACCGGTCACGCCGCTACAAAAACCTCACTGTCACGCGTTGACTGATGCCGCAGAGCAAGGTGTAAGGGATGGTCTCGGCCCAAAGCGCCACTTCCTCGATCGGCAGGCCCTCGCCCCACAGGACGACCGGATCGCCCACCTTCGGCTCGCGCTGGAAATCCGTCGTGTCGATGCCGATCATATCCATCGATACGCGGCCGGCTAAGGCTGCATGTTCGCCGTTGACCAGCACCGGCGTACCCGAACAGGCGCTGCGCGGATAGCCATCGCCGTAGCCCACCGCCACGACCGCCAGCCGCGTGGGGCGAGTCGCTGTCCAGTCGCCGCCGTAGCCCACCCGGTCGCCGGCGGCCAGGTCTTTGACGGAAATAATCTGCGAGCGCAGCGTCATGGCCGGCCGCAGACCGTGGTCCGCGCCGGTTGAACCTCGGAACGGCGAGACGCCGTATAACAACAATCCCGGCCGCACCCAATCGGCCTGTGAATCGGGAAACCCGAGCAGTGCCGCGGAGCTTTCAACACTCCGCTCTCCCGCCAGGGATCGCGTCGCCGCGGCAAATACCATCAGCTGTTCGGCGGTATTCGGCAATTCCGGCGTATCGGCGCAAGCGAGATGCGTGATCAAGTTGACCGGCGCCTTGAGCGCGGAAGCTTTGCTCAGCGCTGCGTGGGCCGCCTGAAATTCCTCTGACCTGAAGCCCAGACGGTTCATGCCGCTGTCGAGCTTGAGCCAGACCTTGAATAGCGCATCGGGCGGTGCGCCCAGCAGCAATTCGATTTGTTCGCGCGTGTGCACGACCAGCTCAAAATCGCCGGCAGCGGCGGCGCTGAGCTGCTCGCTGTCGAAGACACCCTCGAGAAGCACGATGGGCGTTTTGATTCCGGCTTCGCGCAATGCCAGGGCCTCGCCTATTCGCGCAACCGCAAAAGCATCCGCCGCTTCGAGTGCTTTTGCCACGCCGACGAGGCCGTGTCCGTAGGCATTGGCCTTGATCACCGCCATCACACGCGATTTTGGCGCAAGCCGCCGGATCACTTGCAGGTTGTGTCGGAGCGCGGCCGTGTCGATGGTCGCGCTGACCATGGGTGTCACCGAAAGACGCCCTCGGCGTAGGACTCGGGCACGAAGTTCTCGAATTTGGTGTATTGACCCAGGAACGTCAGCTGCACATCGCCCGTCGGGCCATTGCGCTGCTTGGCAACGATGATGTCAGCGATACCCTTGCGCGTGGTGTTGACGTCGTAAACTTCTTCGCGATAGATCAAGAGGATCAAATCGCTGTCCTGCTCCAAGGATCCGCTCTCGCGGAGATCCGACATCACCGGTTTCTTCTCGACGCGTTGTTCCACCGCGCGATTCAGCTGCGACAACGCAATCACCGGAACCTTCAATTCCTTGGCGAGCGATTTCAACGATCGCGAGATCTCGGAAATCTCCGTCGCGCGGTTCTCTTTGGTTCCAGCCACCTGCATGAGCTGCAGGTAGTCCACCACGATGAGGTCCAAGCCGCGCTCGCGCTTCAAGCGGCGCGCACGCGCGCGAATTTCCGTCGGCGTCAGCCCCGGCGTCTCGTCGATGAAAATGTTCGCGCTGCTTAGCTGCGTCATCGCCGAATCGATCCGCGGCCAGTCTTGTTCCTCGAGACGTCCGGAGCGTAGGTTGCTTTGATTGATCCTGCCCAAGGACGAGATCATGCGCAGCGTGATCGATTCGGCCGACATTTCCATGCTGAAGATCGCGGCCGACTTGTTCGCCCCGAGCGCGGCGTTTTCGGCGATGTTCACGGCGAGCGTGCTCTTGCCCATCGAGGGACGCCCGGCAATGATGATGAGATCTCCGGGCTGAAGCCCGGATGTCATTTCGTCGAGCTTCTTGAAGCCGGTCGCGATGCCGGTTATCGAGCCGTCCGAGTGGTACAGCTCGTCGATGCGGTTGACCACATCCGGCAATAAGCTCTTGACGGTTCTAAAGCCGACCTTGCCGCGCGAGCCGCGCTCGGCGATTTCGAACACGGCGCGCTCGGCCTCGTCGATGACTTCGCGTACTTCACGGCCTTCCGGATCCAAGGCCGTACTGACGATCTGATTTCCCGCCGTGATCAGCTGGCGCAGCACGGAGCGTTCGCGAACGATGTCCGCATAGGCGCGGATGTTCGCCGTGGTGGGCGTGTCGCGGGCCAGGGACCCGAGGTAAGACAAGCCGCCGACCTGGTCCAGCTGCCCCAGACTTTCCAAATGGCCGGAGAGCGTCACAGCATCGCAGGGCTGGCTGCGCTCGATCAGAACAGCGGCCGCTTCGAAGATCAGCCGGTGATCGTTGCGATAGAAATCTTCGGCCGTGACGCGATCCGCGATCTGATCCCAGGCCGCGGCATCGAGCATCAAACCGCCGAGTACGGATTGCTCGGCCTCGATCGAATGCGGCGGCAGGCGCAGGCCGTCGCCGGCACCCAAGGTTCGATTGATGACGCGAGCGGACATGCGCTGCGCGAGCCGGCCGCTACTCTTCGGCGACGATTGTGACCGACAAGCTCACATCTACGTCCGTGTGCAAATGCAGCTGGACCTGATGATCGCCGGTGACGCGAATCGGACCGGTCGGCATGCGTACTTCGCTGCGGCTGATCGGCTGGCCGGCCTTGACGGCCGCCTCGGCAATATCGGCGGTGCCGATCGAGCCGAACAGCTTGCCCTCGGCCCCTGCCTTCGCCTTGAGTTCAAGCTTGAAGTTTTCGAACTTCAGGGCGCGCGCTTGCGCCGCGGCCAGTTCTTGGCCGGCCTTGGCTTCGAGCTCGTGGCGCTGCGCTTCGAACTTGGCAATGTTCGCCGCCGTCGCCATGGTGGCGCGGCCGGTAGGAACGAGGAAATTTCGCGCGTACCCTGACTTGACCTTGACGCGATCGCCGATCTGACCGAGGTTCGCTACCTTCTGCAACAATATGATGTCCATGTGCCTTCGCCGATTTAGTGCTGATCTGTGTAGGGCAGCAAGGCAAGGAAGCGTGCGCGGCGAATTGCGAGCTGCAGCTGGCGCTGATAATGCGCGCGCGTGCCCGTGATGCGGCTCGGAACGATCTTGCCGGTTTCAGTGATATAGCTCTTGAGCGTGGCGAGATCTTTGTAGTCGATCTGCTTGACGTCATCTGCCGTGAATCGGCAGAACTTCTTGCGACGGAAAAAACGTGCCATGTGTGTGCTCCTTACCGCATGCCCATGGGCATGTCATCGTCATCGCCTTCATCGCCAAAGTCATCATGGCGACGGGCGTTTTCATCCGGTGCCCGCGCCATCGGCGAGGCCTCGGTAACCGCCTCGTCCATCTTGACCACCAGACTGCGTAGCACTGCATCGCTGAAGCGGAACGAGCCCGTGAGCTCAGTCAGGG
>DASXMG010000115.1:0-45718 GCA_036495805.1 Steroidobacteraceae bacterium
CCACCGGTGCGTCCGGCGCCGCCCAGTCCGCGGAGCTCCCCGACTTTGATTCGCGCATTGCCAATTTCAACGTATTGCCGAACGGGCCGTTTCCGCTCGCGGGAGCCATGCTTCCTTATGACTCCTACACCGGCGACACGACGCACCGGCTGTTCGAGATGTGGCAGCAATCGGATTGCAATGTGCGCAACGCCACGCGCACCAATCCGTCTGGCTGTCTCAACGATCTCTATCCCTTCGTCATCACCAGCTACACCAGCGAGATGGATCCGTTCAGCTTCCCCGTTGCCAACCAGGTCGATGACAACGGCGGCGGCAACTCCATGTCGTTCTACAACATGCAGGGCGGCGATGTGCCCGTCCTGAAGCAACTGGCCGATGAATATTCGATGAGCGACAATTTCCATCAAGCGGTGATGGGCGGCACGGGCGCCAATCACGTGATGCTGGGCACCGGCGACGCCTTCTTCTGGAGCGACGGCAAGGGCACGCCCACCACCCAGCCCTCGCACATTGCCAATCCCAATCCGCTGGCCGGCTCGAATAATCAATACACGGTGGATATCGCCTTCGACGGCAACTTTACGGAATGCGCCGATCCGACGCAGCCGGGAATCAAGCCCATCCGCGACTACCTGGAATCGCTGTCCTACGATCCCAGCCCGAATTGCGAGAAGAGTCATTTCTACATGGTGAACAATGACAACCCGGGCTTCCTGCCGGACGGCACCGTGGATATCGCGGGAATCGCCACGGGCGGCTCAGTCCCGCCGACCAACGTGCGCACCATCGGTGAATCCCTGAACGATAAAGGTGTCTCATGGGCCTACTATGGCGGCGCCTACAATGCGGCGGTGAAGCTCACTCAGCTCGAAGAGCAGGGCGTGACGACCACCGACCCCAGCATTCTGATCGGTAAGGCCTACTGCAACATCTGCAACTTCGAGTCCTATTCGAATGCCATCATGGGTGATGCGGCCCAGCGCGCCGCACACATCAAGGACGCGACGGATTTCTTCGCGGCCGTCGACAACGGCACGCTCCCCGCAGTCTCGTTCGTCAAGCCCGACGGCCTTCTTGACGGTCATCCGGCTTCCTCGAAGGAGGATTTGTTCGAAGGGATGGTCAAGAAAATCATGGATCACCTCACCGGCAACCCTGACCTGTTTGCCAGCACGGTGCTGTTCATTACGATGGATGAGGGCGGCGGCTTGTACGACTCCGGCTACATCCAACCGCTCGACTTTTTCGGCGATGGCCCCCGCATTCCGCTGATCGCGGTCTCGCCCTTCAGCAAGGGCGGCCACATCAGCCACGACTACAGCGATCATGTCTCGATCTTAAAGTTCATCGAACGCAATTGGGACTTAAAGCCGCTCACGCATCGCAGCCGCGATAATTTCCCCAATCCGCGCGCCGATGAGGACAACCCCTACGTACCGAAGAACAGTCCGGCCATCGGCGATTTGTTCGACTTGTTCGATTTCGGCCGTGGTCACGACCACGATCATGACGGCGGCGGTCGGGACGACCACGGGCACTAGGGATCTCGCTGCACATCATCGAGAGGGGGCGGCCGGCCGCGGCCGCCCCGCCTCACCGTCTAAAACCGCAAGACACGGCCCAACGTACGATTTTTCTGACAGCCTGACGCGGGATTTGGCAGGCGACCGCCTCTGCAGCATGGCCGCA
The DNA here is from genome assembly GCA_036495805.1 of Steroidobacteraceae bacterium. GTDB lineage: Bacteria > Pseudomonadota > Gammaproteobacteria > Steroidobacterales > Steroidobacteraceae > Bog-1198. The sequence continues at coordinate 1,693 of DASXMG010000115.1, forward strand.
GACTGCCAAATTGCGGCTGCGGGGGTTGCTCATGTCTCAAGATCAGTACCAAAAGGGCTTAGGCGTCATTCGTTCCTTCGTGGAAGCTGCGCTGCACGACCGCGGCATCATGGCGCAAAGCGTGCAATTGGCCGAGCAAGGCCTCAAGCGCGACGCGAGTCTGTCGATTTCGGCCAACGGCAAGACGCAAGCCGCCACCTTCAGTTACGATGAAGTGGAGGACTCCGGGGAAGCCATTGACGCCCCCGCCGCCGCAAAGGTGCGCCAATTGGTGAGCAATTTTATTCCAGAAAATCCCTGATGCGGAGCACCGCGGCGAGACGCAATCGACCGCGCAGCCTGCTGCTGGCATCTGTAGCGTGCGTCACAGGCCTGTTTGTCCACATCGCGGGCGCCGCTGTCCCACCTGTATCGCATCATTGGGCACAGATCCACGGACACAAGATCGCTTACGCCATGAGCGGCGAGGGTCCGACACTGGTACTGCTGCACGGCGGCGGTGATTCCGGCGAACACTCGTTCGAACGCCAGATCGGTGTCTTCGCTGAGAATTATCGAATCATCGCACCCGACCAAGTGGGTCAGGGGCGCACTCCGGACGTCCCAGGTTCGTTGAGCTACAGCGGCATGATGGAGGATACGGCGGCGCTGCTGAGGATGCTCAAGCTCGAGCACGTCAATGTCATGGGTTTCAGTGACGGTGGAATCCTGGCGCTCATGCTCGCCGTGCATCATCCGGAGCTGGTGCGCCGGCTGGTGATCAGCGGTGCGAATATCGCGCCGGAGGGACTGCTCGAGGAAGATCTTGATGGGCTGCGCGCCGGCGAAACCGAGAAACCGACCACCATTGACGAAAAGCTCGCGCATCTTTGGCTGACCTCTCCCACGGTGACCGAACTGAACGTCGGCCTATTAGCCGATATTACTCAGCCTGTGCTGGTGATCTCGGGCGACCGCGACGACATCAAGCTCGAGCACACTTTGGAGATTTATCGCGCGCTGCCCCACGCCGAACTGTGCGTGCTGCCGAACACGGATCACGCGACCTTCTCCGGGCGGTCCGACTGGTTGAATCCGATCATCGCTCACTTTCTTCTTAAGGGCTCGGAAAGCCGGGCGCAGTCGCAATTGTCAGAGTCCGGCGCGGCCGGCGACAGCAAACATGAGGCTGCCGAAGGACAGCTTCAGTAACCCGTCGATCGCCCGCGGCCCCCGCGATCAGCATCGATATGCGGTGGCGGGGCCAAAGTCCGCCCAGCAACACACCCAGCCCCATGATCAAAATGAAGAGCCCGCCCGCGCGTGTCGTCGCGTTGGCGCTAAACTGGCGGGTAATACGTGGAGAAACAATCCGTGCCGAAATACGAGTACAAATCGGTCGAGATGCCGTTCCGCTTTGGAGTCCTCAAACAAGGCACGCCCGACATCGAAAAGGCGCTGAACGCCGAAGGCGAGCAGGGCTGGCGCCTGCAGCAAATAATCATGCCCGCGGGCCCCGCCGGTCAGTCTGACAAGATGATTGCGATTTTTGAGCGCGAGAAGGACACCCAGCAGGATTGACCATGCGCGGACGGCTGAGAACGAATATCGGATGTGGTCCGTGATTCACGCGCTGCGGATCTCGTTGCTCGGCGCGTTGCTGCTCGGTTGTGGCGTTGTGCAGGCGGTGGAGTGCGGGGCAAAGACCGCGGGCGGCACGTCTTTCACGGTCTGTCGAGTGGACCTGAAAGGCGAGCAGTTGGACCTGTTCTGGCGGGACGATTCGGGCCGACCTTTTCGTCAATTTTCCGCCTTGCGTGAGGCGCTGGCGGCCAAGGGCAAGCAATTGGCATTTGCCGTGAACGCGGGAATGTACCAACCGGATTTCTCGCCGGTGGGTTTGTTTGTGACGGACGGACGCGAGCTTAGGCCTTTAAATCACCACGTCGGATCGGGGAATTTCTCGCAGCAACCCAATGGGGTTTTTCTGGTGGAGGGCGGTTCTGCTCGTGTCATGACGACAGACGATTATGCGAAAGAAAACCCGAAGCCCCAACTCGCGACACAATCCGGACCGATGCTGGTGCACGAAGATAAGATCACGACTTCGGCGGTCATGAATCCGAACTCGACTTCTCGCAAGATTCGCAACGGGGTTTGCGCGCCCTCTCCTGATGCGGCCGTTTTTGTGAATAGCGAAACTCCTGTGACCTTCTACGAATTTGCCGGCTTCTTTCACGACTCCTTGCACTGTCGGGAGGCCCTGTACCTTGATGGGACCATCTCCAGCCTCTATGTACTGAGCCAGCATCGGGAGGATCGAGGGTCTGACATCGGGCCGATCCTGGGCGTCGTCACAACTCTCAGCCCGCACCATTGATGCCCGAGGGCGAACTCTTGCAGCGAGGTCGGCGCCAAATTTAGGCAATATTCCCCAAGACACCCGCACGCGACTTCACTAGGATCCGGTCAAGCTGCGCAGACCCTGGTTTAGCTATTTTTGGGGGAATCGAGTGGCATCCATTTTGGACGTGATATTCACGCGGCGCGTCAGTGTCCACGTCTATGGCCTGGGAGCCGTGGCGCTGGGCCTTACCGGCTTGGCCTGGGGAGATTTCGCGGTTGTGTGGCAGCCGCTCTGGTTTAAGACTCTCGGACAGAGCACCTGGGGGTATGCGGTAGCGGTCATTCCTTTGTTGGCGGGACTGGCCATGCAATGGCAGCGCGCCGCGTTCCTCGCCGCTTTGGCGCTCCTGGTGCCTGGCTGTCTCGCCATACTATTCTTTGACGTTCCCCGTGGCTTCGAGCACGCGTCCGTATACGTCGCTTGGTACGGACTATTCGAGAATCTGGCGCTCGCGGCTGGGGCAGTCATCATTTGCACGTTCTACGCAAAACTAGCACCCGCAACCGCCGAGCGGGTATGCAGGATCGCTCGAGTCAGCTTTGGCATTTGTCTCATTTACTATGGCTTGGCTCATCACTTCTATCTGGCCAACACCACCAGCATGGTGCCTGCCTGGTTGCCGCCCAACCCGACTTTTTGGGCGTACGCGACGGCGGCGGGACATGTGGCAGCCGGCATCGCGATCATTCTCGGTATCTACGCGCGGTTGGCGGCCATATTGCTCGCGGCGATGTTCATCGTATTCGCCATCCTGGTGCATGTTCCCCGGATCATCACGCTTTCCCACACGCACATGAGCTGGGCGGAAAACGCCGTCAACCTTGCCTTGATCGGAGCAGCATGGGTAGTTGCCGCCTCGATCCCGGCCGTGGCCAAAACCAAGACCTGACGGCTTATTCCTTGATGGCCGGACCGGATTTTCGCGTGAAGGCCACGGCGGTAACCCTGCCGCCGCCCAGCGTTACGCCGCGGATATTGCCGGCCGCATCTCTGACGAACTTCACCTGCGGCGCGAACCACCAACCGGTGGAAAACTGGTCTTTCGTGGTTGGCGTCAGCGCAATCTCGCCATGATGGGCATGTCGTACATGCAGCGTGCCGTCGCGCACCAGGAACGTGTATTGCGTCTCGAGCTCATCGCTCCAATACACCCCCGTGTAGGGCAGGAAATCCGCGCTGCCGGTGCCGGCGGGAATTCGTTCGCCCTCATTGATGGCGCCCGGCTGGGTCACTTTGACGCGCATTCCCCCATGCTCCTGCGGCGAAAACTCGATGTCGGCCTTCAATTCCTTGAGGTAGAAATGACCGGGTGCAATCGGATGCAATTCGAGTTGCATCGGCCCAGCGGCCCATAATTTTCCGTCCTTTACGACGACGGTGAGGATTTGATCGACTTTAGGAAGCGGATAGACCCCCGCGAACTCTTCAAGTTGCTTCGCATCCATCGTCACATAGTTGGTTTTTGCTTCATCCTGCTTGGTTTCCTCATGCGCCATCTGGATGCCGATGTAGACGGCGGCCACGGACTTCGCCATCTGGTCGGGATCGAAACTTCCCAAATTGCTGAGTACGGCCACTCCCAATTCCTGATCGGGAAACCAGAGGACATCGCTGCGAAAGCCTGCGTCGGCGCCGCCGTGGGAGACCGTCCTTAGCCCGCGATAGCTGTCGAGCGCGAGGCCGAGTCCATACTTGATCTTGGTGCCATCAGCAAGCACGCCTTCCTCTTGCATCCGAGCCACCGCCGCAGGACCGCCCACTTTAGGGTCGCGAAAATTATCGAGCCACAAGGCAAGATCGCTCGCGGTGGTGAACAGGCTCGTGGCGCCCACGATGGCATAGTTCAGCGGGGCGGCCGCGAATCCCGCACCGGCGCTTGTATAAGAATAAGCACGGCCGGGAACCAGTTGGGTCAGATCCTGATGGAAATGCGTGTGTGTCATACGCAAGGGCTTGAAAATCCGCTCGGCACAGAATTGCGGGAACGGCATTCCGGAAACTCGCGCAACGATTTCAGCGAGCAGCGTAAATCCCGCGTTGGAATAGAGGTAGCGGGTTCCCGGCGGGAAATTCAATTCCTTTTGGCGGAAGATCAACCGCAGCGCTTGGTCTTGGGTGATGACGTCCTGCAAGCTCCAACCCGCAAGTGCGAGTGTCTGCCATTGGTCGCGCACGCCGCTGGTATGCTGCAGGAGATTGCGCAACGTGATCTTGTTGCCGTAGTCCGGCAGCTCGGGCAGGTATTTTCGAACGTCGTCATCGATGGCCAACTTGCCATCCGACTCGAGCAGCACGACGGCCATCGCCGTGAACTGTTTGGAGACCGACGCGACGTGGAAAATGGTTTCGGGTTTGATCGGAATGCTGTATTCAAGATTGGCGACCCCGTATCCCTTCGCGAAGACGATTTTGCCGTGCCGGATCACCGCCACGGAAGCGCCCGGGGTGGTCGAGGTATCCCACGCCTTGAGTAGTTGGTCGATCTGTTTGTCCGGGGAGCCAGTACCGCCCGGCGTGACGGGTCGTGCTGCTGCAGCCGCCGCGAAATTCGGCCAAGCCATCACATAACCGAGTAAAGACAAGATTCCTATCCGCGGCAGTCGGTGCTGTCGCTTGGTAGCTCGAGCTGTCGCGGCAACGATCGTTTGCATGGAGTTGAGGCCTTTTACTTGGACTTCGGCGCGGGTTCTGAATGGTTTTCTGTCGGCCGCGGCACGAGCTTGCCGCCGGTGTAGGGATTGAAGTGATAGCTGCCTGGGAATGACTCCCCGGTCTTCGGATCGAGCGCCGGCGGCAATATGCTGCCAATCGGCAACCGATATCGCATGGACACATCGCCCAGACGGACCGTCAGTGCACCCTCGCTGCTGGGATCCGCAATGAAATGCCCGCCCTTGTCTGCGCTGGGGAACACGAGAAATTCCATATGTTGACCCATCGCACCCATCATATTCGCCAACAAAGGTCGCATTGTCTGGATGAGATTTCGGATGTCTTCGGCAACAGCATCCGGCGCCAGCGGGCGATAGGTATTGCCGTGCGAATCCTCGATCGACGCTTCACCGACCAACGTGTCTGCATCCGTGTAACGAAAAGCGGTGATGCCTCTTTGCGCGTCCATCACCGCGACCAAAATATAGGGGTGCATGACGGCGATATAGTCGGCGATGCCTTTATCGGACATTCGTCCGCTGCTTTTGAGCGCAATTCGCCAAAACTCGTCCGGCATCCACATGGTTACCGTGAGTTTGCCGTCCACATTGCGCGTCAAAGTGAGATCGCGGATCAATGCGCCCTGATCCACGCTTTCCGTCGCCACAGCGGAAGTCGCTTGCGCAAAACTGCTTGCTCCAGCCACCACCGAGAGCACGGCGAAGCATGCAATCAGCGCGCCGCGGATCCGCGTGCCCTGATACCCGTGAGGCAATGTCATTGGTTATTCTCCCTGGCGTTCGCGCGCGTACTTTGCGTCACTGTACCAACAAAACAACCCAGGGTCACAGCTGAAAGTGTCTCTTCAGACGCATCGTCAGTCGATTTCGCGCACCGGACGCTGCAACGCCGCCATCAGTGTGACCACGATGACCATGGCGCCCGCTCCCATGAACATGCCACGCATGCTCCACTGGATTGCGATGCCCGCCGCCGCCAGCGATAGCGGCATGAGCCCGAGGCTGGCAAACATGAGAACGCTCATGACACGGCCCAGCATGGCGCGGTCGACGCGTTGCTGGAACCACGCCAATAAATGCACATTCAGGAAACCGGCGCTCGCGCTCATGACCAAAAGGACTGGTAAGAGCGTCCACAACCGGTTGAGCAACCCCAGCGAGGCAGTGCAGATTCCAACGACCACGCTGAGTACGAGCAGCAGCTGTCCACGCTTGCGTTGTTGACGCGCGCCTGCCAGCAACAGGCCCACCAGGCCGCCCGCGGCGACCGAGGACATCAAGAGACCAAACGCCGCCGGCGACCCGAATTCACTTTTTGCCAGGAACGCCACGCCGACGCTCAAGGGACCGGTGATGCAGAAATTCAGCACCGAAATCACGAGCAATAAGCTGCGCAGCGCGACATCGTTCTTCACATAGCGCAGACCTTCCAGGATCGAGTGGATTATGTTGGCGTGCGGCTTGGCCGACTCGAGCTGTGGCGGGTCGCGCAACCTTAACAGCGCGGCGATGATGAAGAGAAAACTGATGGCGTCAACGGAAAAGGCGGATGCGACACCCAATGCGGCAATGATGATTCCCGCCGGCGCAGGCACGGTCAGCATGGCAATCTGCTGCGCGCCCTGCTTGAGCGCGTTCGCGGCAGGCAATTGCTCCGGGGCCACGATGGAAGGCAACAGGGTTTGAGCCGCCGGCGCAGCAAACGCGTCCGCGACGCCGAAGAAAAAACTCAGCACATAGATCTGCCAGACTTGCACATGACCGGTCCAAATGAACGCGGCCAGGGCGGCCACCAAAAGGGTGCGCGCGGCGGCCGTCAGAATCATGATTTTGCGGGGCGAGACGCGGTCCGTGACCGCGCCGCCGATGAGCATCAGCGCAGCTCTCGGGATGGCTTCCACCATCATGATGCCGCCGAGAACCGCGCCGGATCCGGTGAGTTGCAGGATGAGCCAGGGAAGCGCCACGAGGAAAAACTGGTCACCGCACAGCGAAACCGTGTTGCCTATCCATAGGTACCGAAAATCGCGATTGAACAGAGGATGGCGTGTGTCTGAACTCATAGGCTTTCTTCCAGTATGTAAATGCGAATTTACATTTACATACTGGCGGACGTCAACTAGAATTGGAGGGTGCGTAAACCCGGACAAACGTTGGCGCCGCAGCAGGCGCGCAGTAGAGAGTCCCTCACCAAATTGCTCAAGGCGGCGATAGAGGTGTTGGGCCAGCGAGGTGTCGCGGGGGCCACCATCCCGCGCATCGCCGCGCACGCCGGCCTGACGCCGGGCGCCGTGTACCGGCGCTTTCGCAACAAAGATGTCCTGCTGGAAATTGCGATACTCCGCGTACTGGAAGATCAACATAGTTTTTTGCGTCACTCGCTCACCGTCGAGGCGGCCGCCCAAATTCCCTTTGCCACTTTGGTGGAGCAAGTCATCAATAGCTTCGTCGTCAGCTATCGCGGCAATGCCAGGTTGTTGCGCGCGGTGCGGCAGTTCTTGCGGGACAAGGAGGGTACGCCTTTTTGGCACAAAGCCGCGAAACTCCAGGTGCGGACGTTTGAACATCTAGTCGCCGTTTGCGTCCAAAGCGGGCGTGAGATTAAGCATTCAGATCCTCGCGCTGCCGCTGCTCTCGCGCTCATGATGGTCAGCGGCACTCTCTGGGAAGTCGTTGTGGATCCTGGGGACGCCAAGCTATGGAAGGGTCTCCTGCCCCAGGACGATCGGATTCTCAAGAGTGAGCTGACGCGATCTTTCTTGAGCTATCTTGGCGTCGAACGGAAGGCCGCAAACCCGAAACGGGCTGACAGATCAGTCTCGCGTGACCTCTAAGCCCGCGGGCGATCACGTATACTGGCTGAAAAAAAGCGGGAGCGACAGCATGCGGGCAGCGCGTCTTGGGTGGCAGCGGCACATCAACTTGGCGATCGTGGCACTTCTTGCGGGTGCAGGAAGCATTCAGCTGCGCGCAGCAGACAGCGGAGTTCCTTCAAACGAAGATCTACGCCATGTGCGTGCAATGGCCGAACCTCAAGTCTCGCCTGACGGTCGCCAGGTTCTCATTCGAGTGACGGACGCCACAGCGGACGGTGGCCATCATCATCTGTGGCTTGTGGATGTCGGTGCAAACACTGCACGCCAGCTCACCTTTTCGCCCGCGGCCGACAAGCTGGGAGAGCATGACGGTCGCTGGCTGGGCGATGGCGGCAGCATCGTGTTCCTTGCAAAGCGTACCGAGCACGCGCAGTTGTTTCGGTTGCCGATGTCGGGCGGCGAGGCGCGCGCCTACGATCTCAAAATTACGGCGGTAGTTGATGATTCGGAAGATCCGGATGCAATTCCACCGAAGAAGGCCGGCGAGGCGCCTGTCGGCAAGGAACCCATACCGCTGGACATCCAGAAATATGAACCTGCTCCGGATGGCCGCACGATCGCCATCATTGCGCAGGATCCGGAGACGCCCGGCGAGAAGAAACAGAAGGACGCGAAGGCCGATGCCCTGTGGGTCGACCACGACAAGCACCGCAAACGGCTGTACCTGCTGGACGCGGAATCGAACAAGTTGACTGCAATTGAGGTTCCCCCGGACATCGTCAAGGTCGTTTGGGCAAAAAAGAGCGATCGAATGATTGCCCTGGCCGAGGGTCCCCACAATGCGGGAGATCTCGGTCCGGCCATGAGTGCATGGCTCGTGGACGCTGCGAATCCTGCTCATCCCTCGCAACTCAAAGAGCTTCCCGCGACGATTCGCGGCGGCGCGTGGTCCGAGGACGGCTCGCGCTTTTATTTTCGTGCTCAGGCAAAGCCGGATACCCCGCCGGGATATGACGAACTCTTCGTTTTGAATCTCGAAGATCGATCGATACGGAATGTGATGGCAGACCTTGGCGGTTCGCTGGGCAATGAGGATCCCGTGTCGAACGGGACTGCCGTGTTTCAAGTCGTACAGAAGGGCTTTCGTACGGCGTATCGGCGCATCAGCGGCAACAAAACGGAAGAACTCCACTTCGATCGGCCCGTCGTGCGTGCCCTACAGTGCAGCGTCAGGCATGCGCCGTGCGTGTGGCTCGGAGAGAGCGGAACGCTATCACCGGCGCTCTACTTCGCGTCGCAACCCGGGCAGGCAGCGCGAGTGCTCAATATGCCAGGTCTCCTGCCGGCCCAGTGGGAGACGCCAACCGTGCACGCGGTGCAATGGAAGAACGACGGACTCGATATCGAGGGAATGCTCTATCTTCCGTCTCAAGCCTCCGCCGGCAAGGTACCCTTGATCGTAGAAGTACACGGCGGCCCGACTGGCGCCTTCCTCGATTCGTTTTCCCCCATGACCGCGCATTTATTGGCACAAGGGTGGGCCGTATTCTTGACGAACCCACGCGGCAGCACGGGCTATGGGCCTGTATTTGCTGCGGCGAATAAGAATGATTTGGGCGGCCGCGACCTTCGCGACATCATGGCGGGCGTCGATGCCGTGCTCGCAGGCTACTCAATTGATCCGAACAAGCTCGGATTGATGGGTTATAGCTATGGCGGCGAGATGGCGGCGTTCGTTGAAGGCAAAACCGACCGATTTAAGGCAATCGTCAGTGCCGCTCCGGTCATCGATCAGCAAAGCGAATACGGTACGGAGGATGAGTCTTGGTATGACCGCTGGTTCTACGGCAAGCCCTGGGAGCACCGCGAGGATGCCTGGCGCCAAAGCCCCCTCGCCTATGTCGCCCAGGCAAAGACACCATTCATGCTCATCCAGGGTGAAGGAGATACCGTCGATCCCCTCGGCCAAAGCCTAGAGATGTATCGGGCTTTGCGTCAGCAAGGCGTAGCCGTGCAGCTGCTGCAATATCCCCGCGACAATCATGGTCCCTTAGGCATGAATATGTACGGATTCCCGAGCACGGAACCCTGGCATGGATTTGATGCGCGACGCCGCCTCGTGCAGTTCTTTAGAACCGCATTTGACAGGAGCGGCGGCGGCTGAGGACTTGGTGTCAGCGCCTGCGTAAATGGGTATTCGACTAAGTTCCTTAGTCAAGATGCGAGCGCAGAATCGCTGCATACGACTCCAGAGTCGAGCGCGCCGCATTGGGTGGAACCTGCGGGTAAACACGCAACATGTCGTCGCCTATGACGCGTGGATGGATGTGAATATGCAAGTGGGGAACTTCTTGGAACGCCGCTTCGCCAATCGAGTGCCAGAGACTCAAGCCTTGATTTGGAAAAGCACGGCCGACTGCGCGAGTGACGCGAGATATCATCGCCATGAGTGCCGCGCCCGTAACGTCATCAAGGTCGCGCACGTCATGGAAATGCTGTCGTGGAATGATCAGCGTGTGGCCCGCGTGAAACTGCCGCAAATCAATGGCGGCCAGTGCCAAGTCATTCTCGCAAACGATGCCGGCGGGTGCGCGGTCCTGCGCAATAGCACAAAAGATGCATTCTTCCGTCATAGAAATCCCCTGCAAACCCGGCAAGTGGCGGGCATTTTTACCCTAAACTAGCACGGCGCCAAACCACCGTGATTGGAACCCACCCGTGGCACTCGTTGTTTTTGTGAGAGGAATTAACGTCGGCGGCCACAGGACTTTCCGACCCACCAAATTGGCCGAAGCGCTGAAGCATCTGGGCGCCGTCAATATTGGCGCGGCGGGCACGCTGGTCCTTCGGCGATCCATGACCCAGGCACAAGCGCGGGCCGAAGTGGCATGCAAACTCCCGTTTGTGGCCGAGATCGTCGTTTGCCAGGGCCGCGACATCGCGAGCCTGGTTTCCAAGAATCCCTTTGTGGGACAGTCGCTGCGCCAAGGCGTTGTCCACTTCGTCAGCGTGCTGTCCCAGCGCCCGCGCTTGACGCCATCGACGCCCATGCGATTCCCGCCGACCGGCCAATGGCTGATGAAGATCGTCACGCGACGAAACCGATTTGTCATCGGCATGTACAGGCGCCACATGAAGGTCATAGGACTTCTCGGCACACTGGACCGCCTCTACGGCGTCCCTGTGACCACCCGTAACTGGAATACCATCACTACGATAGCCAGGGTGCTCCGCAACGACCACTGATCCGTATGGCGAGGATTTTTCGATGCAGATATCAGATATCCCCTTCGGGACCACAGACTGGTCGGTGATCGAAAAAACCGTGCACCAGGGCGAAATCGGCATCGCCTATTGGCGTACGCAAGTGTTCGGCTCAATCCGCGTCCGCATGGTCGAATATACGGCGGGATATCTGGCCGACCACTGGTGTTCCAAAGCTTACTGAAAGCCAACTGCCGACCATTGCAGGCATTCGAACGCTGGGGTGTCTCGAGATGCGAATCACTGCTGCCATTCTCGTAATTTTGCATGTTGGTGCCGTACACGCGGGCGAATTTAATTCTGCTCGGATGTTGGGCACATGGAATATTCAGGACGGCCGATCCGCACAGGCCATTGCAAAAAGCCCTGCAAGAGTTGGCGGCCCGATAGTCATTTCAAAGCGACGGATTTCCTGGACCTCGGCAGAGATGCACAGATGCAGCGTCGGGTATCACATCGTGTCGCGTGCCGCCGCTTCAACATTCCCTGGCGGCCCTATCGAGACTAGCAATGCCGCCGACGCATATACGATTTACAAATTAGAGCTCGAACCGCAGGGCTGCGACCGAAATATTGCTTTTTTCACGATGTCGTTGGGCGCAGATGAAGCAGATTTGGCGCATTTCGCTACATTTAATAGGGAACGCGCGGCGCAGGGATACGGGGCAATGCATCGAATATCCTTAAAGCAAACATTCCCTTAAAAAATGCGGCCCGACGGGGCGCGCAGAACCGCCGCCGATTGCCTCTCGCCAATTTCAATTTGACAGCTGTTATTCGTTGGCAGTAGCGTGTCTGCCGGCTCGGTGCAGCCTGCCGCTTGCGCCTTCCCTCGGGGAGGTATGGTAAATGCATCCATGTCAGATCATCTGATCCCTAACTGAATGGCGAACGGATCAGCAATGCAAGCGCTGATCAATCGTGTTCGCCTCGGACGGAGGATCAGTATGCGCACCTATAAAGACGCCAAGGTGATGGCGAAGTCCCTTCGCGACTCCTTGACTGCCCGAAGTGTTCTACTTTCGCACAGCCAGTGCCTTGAGATCGTCGCGAAACAGCTTGGCTTCGCTGATTGGAACACGCTTTCGGGAAAGTCAGGCATGGAGGCGGGCCACTCAGCTCGCCGGGAGGGTTCTGAAAACGCCTTGCCGCCGGCCCTAGCGGCCGGGCCCGCCGGGATGTCCAGACCGGCCGAGTCGGAGCAGCTGTCGTGTTCGTTCTGCGATAGGTCGCAGCACGAAGTGCGGAGCCTGGTTGAAGGAGGATGCAGGCGCCGAGGGATGTCGCCGTGCGTTTTCATCTGCGATGAATGCGTCGCGCTCTGCGCGGAAGTCAATGCCGACTTGGTCGGCATCTCTAGCGGCCCACAGGATCCGTCCAAACCTTAGTGCGACGCGTGTGTGTAACATTTGTCCTACAACAAGTCGGGCTTTCCGGGGCGGGCGCTCCGTATTCCGCGCCGGTAACATTCCATCCTATAGAAGTAACATTCCACCTTTCGAGTGGAAACCGGAGGATTCAATGAGACTAGCGTCAAGCTGCGCGTTACTCGCCAGCACACTACTGTGCCTGTCCGCCTGCAACAAGGCCGAATCTCCCGACAAGGTTCAAGCAGACGTCGCCAAGGCCCAGAGCACTGCCTCGGAAGATAACGCCAAAGCGGAGCTCAAAGTAAAGCAAGTCGAAGCCGATGCTGCCAAAGACCGGCAGGATGCCCTAGCCAAGGTGGCTGACAAGAGTGTCGATGCTCTGGCGGACTCTGCGGTCACTCAGGCGGAGGGCGACACGAAAATCGCTCTGGCGAAGTGCGAAGCGCTAGAGGGTGACGCACAAAAAACGTGCAAAGACGAGGCAAACGCGCATTTGGATGCCGTAAAAGCAAAAGCGAAAACTGCCAAGACCAACTGAGCGGCACGGGCCGACGGTTTTAAAGGGCCGGGAGGCGACTCTCCCGCCCAGCTGGGACAGCGCACGTGCAGGTCTTTCTGATAGCCTCTCCGATGTTTTCGTTCATAAACATTTGGGGCGACGCCGGACATGAAGCGCATATGGACGATCATCGGCGTCAAAGACGTTCCGGGCAGTTTCCGATGGTATCAATCGCTCTTTGGTCAGCCGGCGGCGGCTCCGGGTCATGACTACTGGGGTCAGATCCTCGATTCTGACGGCACCGTGTTGCTCTGCCTTCACGAGTGGGGCTCTCACGAGCATCCGTCGTTGATGAGTGCGGACAAGGTTCCAGCCGGAAACGGATTGATCTTGTTCTTCCGTGTCGATGATTTCGACAGGGCTCTGCAAAGAGCTCGCGCGCTCGTCTCCCGGCTCGACGAGGAGCCTCACGTGAATCCGGCCACGGGTACAAAAGAATTTGCGCTCCGGGATCCCGATGGTTACTACGTCACGATCAGCGCGCTCTGAACTGCAATTCACATTAGCTCCGATTCCCGTCACGGCGTTGGCCGGCATCGTCCTGTAACCTGGTGCCGTCAGCCACGCTAGAATGCAGCCCAATTTCAATCTTGGAGCGCATAACGTGAGACAGATCATTCGGACGCCCGACGCCCCTACTTCGCCGCTATTCAGCCAGGCAATCCGGGTCGGCTCGAGCGTAATTTTGTCCGGTATCGCGGGCATCGATCCTAAGACCAATCAATTGGCGGGCTCGACGATCCAGGAGCAATTGCGCCAAGCGATGATCAACTGCGAAAACATTCTCCGCGCCGCGGGGGCGGACCTGCGCCATGTGGTAGATGTCCTGGTGCTGCTTGCCAGACCCAGCGATTTTGGCGCCCTCAATGAAGAGTACGCGAAGTTTTTCCCGACCGATCCGCCGGCACGCGCCGTCGCCAAACTTGGCGTCGAGGTTCCAAATCTTTTGGTATCAATCAAAATGACTGCATTTCTTTGATACCTTGCAACTGTCATGGCATTACAGCGCTCGGTTAGAAGAAATCGCGATTGACGAAGCCTATTTTTTGCAGTCCGCGTCGCTGCAAATCGGCCAGGGTTTGAGCCACGACCTGGTAGTCGGCGAATTTGTCCACCGTGATATGCACTTCCGGCTGCGGCGATTTCCTGGCTTCCGCGCTGATGTAGCCCTGCATCGTCGCGCGGTCGACTGCAATCTTGTTCCACAACAGCGTGCCGTCGAAGTCGATCTGCAGGTCGATGATTTCGGCAGGCAGTGCCGGCACTTCGGGGCGCGGCAACGGATTGTCAATTTTGATGGCGTGAGTTTGGCTCGGCAGCGTGATGATGAAAATGATCAGCAGCACCAACATGACATCGATCAACGGCGTCATGTTGATTTCGGAATAGGATTGTCCCGAATTGCTACCTGCAGTCATGGCCATGGTCGTCCCCTTTGAGTCTTCGGACCGGTCTGTAGCGCTCTAAATACCCTCTTCGCATGCCGACTTGCTTTTATCTTATACCCTATGTAGAGTTACTACTATGGGTAAAAAAGACACACCTGTTCGCATGTCGTTGCAGACGCTGCGGGTATTGGAAGCTTTCTTGGAAAACCCGGCGGAACAGTTGGCGGGCGCAGAAGTGCACCAACGCTGCGGCATCGCCTCGGGAACCTTGTATCCGATCCTTCTTCGGCTCGAATCGGCCGGTTGGTTTGTCAGCCGGTGGGAATCGATCGATCCCTCCAGCGCCGGCAGACCGCGCCGGCGGCTGTATCGGCTGACTTCAACGGGCCTGAGACAGGCCAGTGATGTGTTCGCAAGCTTTAATCGAGGAGTACTCGCATGAGCCAGCGTAACGAGCGATCGCAGCAACCCGGCATAAGCGGCGTGACTCATTGGTTGATTCATCAGGCGGCCCATCGAGCGCCAGAGAATTTACCGGCGAGGCTCGAAGAGGAATGGCTCGCGGACTTGGAGTCCCGATCCGCCGCATTGTCGCGACTACGGTTCGCGCTGGGTTGTTGTTGGGCGACCCTGGTCATCGCGAATGAGTACCCGTCAAGTCGGGTGGCGGCGACGAGTCCAGCGGCTGTTTCGGGCGGATTCATCTCCCTGGCGGATCGAAACTTTCGCTACTTCTCGCTTCGTTCCGCAACGCTGTTCTTGATTGCGGGACTTCATGCCGCGCTTTTTTTCGGACTGATCGCGACGCTCTCGCACACGCGAGGCAACAGTGCTCCGCCTAACTTGCAGAACAATCCAGTAGCGCCTCTACCGCGGGTGAAAGAGCCCCGGCCAGTTCCTGGGGCCGAATTTAAGAACTGGACCATCTCTGTGCCGAAACCGATTCTAGATTCTCTTCCGAAGATAAATATTAGTCCCGATGTCATAAGTGGAGACACCGAGAATCCTCCTAAATCTATCTCGCCGCCGCTTCTGCCAGAAACGCCGACTCGCGTGGTTCAAAGATTAGCCGGAGGACCCGGCGCCGGATTTCCGGAAACGGCAGATTTCTACCCCTCCCCTTCGATTCGTCTGGGAGAAGAGGGAATCTCCACCGTCAGCGTCTGCGTCGATAGCCGAGGTCGACTGACATCCGAGCCCACCATCATGAATCGCAGCGGAAGCGCGCGGCTCGACGAAGCGGCGCTTAAGTTGGCCCGGGCTGGATCCGGGCACTATCGTGCGTCAACCGAGGATGGTCAGCCCGTGAGTTCCTGCTATGCATTCGGTGTTCGATTTCAGCTGAGGAGATAGCGCGCAGTTCGCGCAGGCGCCGTCATCGCAACGTTTCGGACAAAGGTACCAGTGAATCGCGCCTGTGAGAATTGAAAAGGACTAGGTGAAGCACGGCGAGTATGGGCAGGACCGCGATCAGTACGAACTCCCGCCACCAGTCGGATAAGTGACTCTGGCCGAAAGTCACGATTTGGGCGGAATAGGCCGCAAGCGTCCACACGGCGAGCACGCAAAGCCCGGCGATCACTGCGCGGCTCATCTCCGCAGATTTGGATAAACTCGATCGGAGGGCAGCGACGAGGCCCAGTGGTCCTAAAATGGTGGCGGAGCCGTACAGCAGAGCGGCCTGCGGGGTAAATCCGCCGTGAAGTCCCCTTTGAGCCACCGCTGAAAAAAGTAATGTAAGAGGCAGGAAGCAGACCAGCATCTCGAGAACGAAAACCCAGCGCGGCAGGGATTCAAACGGTCTGAGCATGGCACGTATCCTTTCTGAGTAACAAACCGATATGCACCCGAGCGCCCAGCCGACCGCGGACCTGTCGGGAGACAAGTAATCCAATTCGTTGATCATCGCCTGAGTCCATTCGGCGCGTTCACCGGGCGAAACCATCGCCGCATGCTTCACCAAACCGCGAGCGACTTGCCTGGTGACGAATTGAAGAGAGCTCACGCGTATCGCCCCGCTGGCTCGGCTCGAGTTTGTTCCACGCCATCGCGTCGAATTTCGCTGCGGGCAAACACCAGCCCTGCGTCCGTCAACCGATACATATGGCGTGGTGGCCGTCCGGGTTGCGCTGACGGCTGCCACTTTGAATCCAGCAAGCCGCGATCACCTAGGCGCATCAGGATTGGATATAGCGTTCCGGATTTCAAAGCCGTCAGCTGGGATAGCTGGTATCCGTACTGCCACGCTTGAGGGCGTTTTGTCAGCACTGCAAAAATCGCGAGCGTATGCGCGGAGCTGCGTCTGTTTCGAATCATGCGATAAGTCTATATATGTTGATTTACTGTGTCCAGCTTCGCCCGGCGAAATGTGACGGAAGTCCCGAGGATGGCGGCCAATCGGCGATTCACCCCGGGTCGGTGCGCGTCCGAGCAACGGTATAAAATCAGGAACGCGCCGGCGAGAAAGGGGGCTGTCCTGATACAGACTGATATTTTGCTATTTTCCTATGGGACATTGCAGGACAAGGCCGTGCAGCTGGCCAACTTCGGCCGATTACTGTCGGGCCGCCCGGACTCGCTCCCCGGCTACACGCTATTGCCAATCGAAATCGCGGATGCCGCGGTTGTGGCATTAAGCGGTAAATCGCAACACATGATTGCCAAACGCAGTAACGACGACGACGAGGTAACCGGCATGGTGTTTGAAATCACGGCGGAGGAACTTGCCGCGGCTGATCGTTACGAAGTGTCGGAGTACACGCGTGTACTGGTAACCCTCAAGTCTGGTGTGAACTCCTGGGTTTATGTTCGAGCGTGAAGAGGCGCGAGGCACGGGCCGTCCGTGGCCCATCACGGCACCGCCTGATGCAGTCAGCCCTGCATGGGTACCTCAACCATCTCGCCGTTGACGATCCAGGGGCAGCCGAACTTGTCGGTCACCATGCCGAAGCGCTTGGCCCAAAACGTAGGTCCGATGGCCATGGTCACCTTGCCGCCGTCCGCCAGCGCGTTAAATATGCGGTCGGCTTGAGCGACAGACTCATAGTTGAGTGTCATCGACACGCCGTGAATGCCCTGATAAGGCATGCCCGGCGGGCTGTCGCCGCCATATAAGGAACCATTTTCATCCAGCGCCAGGCGCGCATGCATGATTTGGTCCCGCGCGCTTTTCGGTGTCTGCTCGGCCATCGGCGACTGGCCGAAGGTCATCATATCGAGCTTACCCCCGAGCACTTTGGCGTAAAAGCGCATCGCATCCGCGCAGTTGCCGGCGAAGGCCAGATAAGGAATGGGTTGAGGCATGGTCATCTCCTAGGCAGTGTTGAGTGCAAACCCGATGCTTCCGGGCGTTTACATGAGACGAGTGGGTGATGCCTGGTTCGACAATTCTGTTGAAAAATGGTTTCGTGCGCACAGAGAATGGGGCGATGGCAATCGGAACGCTTCACCGATTCCTAAGGGCGCCGCGGCATATGCGCTGCAAAAGCTCAGGGAAATCGATGCCGGCCGCCTTGGCGGCCTGAGGCAGAAGACTCGTTGCCGTCATCCCGGGTAGGGAGTTTGCCTCCAAACACCAGAAGCCACCCTTTACGTCTCTTCTGAAATCGATGCGACTATAGACCCCGAGCTTCAAGACTGCGTGCGCCCGTCGGGCGTACTCTTGTACCAGCGCGGACTCGCCTGCACCCAGCTCAGCGGGAAATACCTCTCGCGCGCCGCCGCTTTGGTACTTCGATTGATAATCGAACACTTCTCCAGGGGCGATTATTTCCCCGACGGGTAGCGCGACCCCATCGAGAATGCCGACCGTGAATTCGCGGCCGGGAATAAAGCTCTCCAGCATCACCTCGGAATCGTACGCCCTCGCCCTGTCGATGGCGGCCGGCAACAGGGCCGCTTCGCGAACGACGCTCAGCCCTACACTGCGGCCGCGAGCAATTTTCGTTCGTCGGGCGGCGCCAGCCGCCTGCTGGCGGTATCAACGGCGAACACCTCATGCCCGAGCTGACGCAGACCCGGAATTATCTGTGCGGCACTCGCTATCGAGACATCACGCTCTTCGCTGGTCCCACCGAACAACACCGCAATCTTCAAAGACATTGCCGGCAAGCGCATCGCCAAGCCTCGGTTGTGCGGCGCCGACGCTCACGCCGACCACCGCGGTGATTTGTGCGGATGTCAGAAGGCTGCACGGAGCAACCGACTGAGCGGCCGCCGTCTTCGAGCCGAGGGTCGCTGAAACGCAGACGCAAGCGATCATGAAATACCGTGAGTAATTGGACTTCATTGGAACCTCCCTGGGTTGATTCCTTTACGAGGCCAGTCGGCGCGGCTGCGATTTTAACTCGATTTGAGAATTTGGCCCAAGCCGCCACGCGTACCGCATGGCACGCAGCTCTGCGCCGCAACAGCCGTGCTTTGTCGCGCGAGCGCCCGGCCCTGGCCGGGCGCTCGCGACTCCGAGTCTAATGACCTATTCGACCTTGATCGCCCGGGCGCCCTCTTAGAATGACGCACTCAAGCGCACGTACCAAAAGGCGCCGTTGAAGCCGAACGGACCACCCGTGCGCGGATACAGTTCACCGTCCTGCTCTCCGCCGGTGATGGGAGAGATTGGCGAGGCTGCAGTGTTGGCTATCTTGTCGGGGAACTCGTTGAAGATATTGCGTCCGCCGACGGCCACGGTAATATTTTTGAGCACCTGATACCCCAGTTCCAGATCCGTGGTCCAGCTGGCCGAGAATAACTGGCCCGGATAGTCGTTCTGGTCGCGAAACGTACCGTAGTAGTTCTCGCGCAGCACGGCGCGAATCGGCCCCCAGCCGTAGCTGGCATTGAGGTTCGCCCGATTATTGGGCGCGTAGTGCTGGATATCCACGATGCGAGCCGCACTGATGACGGTAGGGTCAAATTTCGTGACGTCGGTTTTGTTGTAGTTGTAGGCAAAGGCCATGTCCAAGGTGCCCGCGGCACCGAGCGACAACGGATAGGTCGCCACCAGATCCAAGCCCTTTGTGCGCGTGTTGAATCCGTTGGTGAAGTACTGCACCGTGCCGCCGGCGCCGACATAGGCCAGAGCCGGGAGATTGGCGATATCCGCGTTGGTCACGTTGAACTGTTGCGAGATGCCGATGCGGTTGCGCACCGAAATCTGGTATCCATCGATGGTGACAAGCAGGTTCTGCAGCGGGGTGAGCACAATGCCGGCGCTCAAATTGGTCGATTCCTCGGGCTTCAGCGGCACGGCGCCATAGTACTTGGCGTCCGCGCTCGTCACCGGGTAAGTCCCGATTTGCACCTGGGTCGTGGTGCCCGGGAGGAATGTGGTGCTCAAGGTCTCGACGTTCGACTGGCCGGGCGTGGGCGCATGAAACCCGGTGCTGGCGGTGCCGCGCACAGCAAGCCAGTCAACCACTTTCCAGCGCGCCTGAAATTTTCCGAGCGTGGTGTTGCCGAAGGAGGGGTAATGCTCGAAGCGTCCGGCCAGGCCGAGCGTGAGATCCTTGATCACGTCCGCCTCGACATCCAGATAACCGGCGTAGCTGACTTGCGAGGCATCGACCGGGGCCGAAATGCCGCCATATCCGTTGGAGGCAGTCGACTGCGTGGCCGTCAGCTGATGGCCCGTGCCATCGGGAGTCGGCGTGCACACGCCGGCCGCACAATTATAGAGCGGCTGCGAAGCGTACGGGCCGGACGCATAGGAGGCCGCATCGCCGAGCAGCTGCTGGTAGTTCTCGTCGCGCCATTCGAGGCCGCCCGCGATTGAAACCGGGCTCGCCAATCCGGCGACCTGCCAGGGATAGCTTAGGTCGAGATTGAAGTTGTTTTCCTTTTGAATGAACTTGCCGTCGTAGAAGCTGGTGGGCGATTGCGGGCCCAATGACGGGTTGATCGAGGTCTTCAAGGACAGCGCCACGGAGTTTTGCGCGGTCGTGCCCGACAGGTCGTAATTGATGCCCCAACGGTTCGTCCCTTTGTAACCCACCGCGCCGAAGAACTGCTGCGTGACGTCGTAGAAACGCGGTGTAAAGCCCGCCGGGTAGACCGAATTGAAATTAAAGGTGTGCGAGTCATTGATATACCCGCCGGTCGGGCAACCGGTTAATGCGGGCGTGCAGGGATCCAAAAAAATGTTGTTGAAGGCCGGATGGTTGGCATAGACGTTGCCGCTCGAGTCGGTGACCGTCACCGGCAAGCGATAATTGAAGCTCTCATTCATTTGAATATTGGCGTAGTTCGCGAAGAAATAGATTTGATCGCCGTTATCGAGCTTGATGCCGGAATTCAAGAAGGTTTTAACGCTGTCGGACGGCGGCGTCCCCCACTGCTGCACCGGACCCGGGTAATTCGGTAATTGCGGAGCGAGAGCGGGAAAGTTTTCGGCGAAGGCTAAGGCAGACGGGCGCGTAGGATTGCGAACCGTTTGTTCGCTCTTGGCCCATTCCGCGCTTAAGTTCACGAATCCCTGGCTGCCCAAGGGTAACCCGACATTCGCTGCCAACAACCCGTCTCCCCCGTCGCGCGGAAAACCCGTCGGAAAGTATTCACCGTAGCGCCCATCGATCTGAATGCCGCTGGGACTGTTCTTGAACTGATAGTTGAGTACGCCGGCAATGGCATCCGAGCCGTACTGCGCCGAGGCGCCGTCGCGTAGGATTTCCAGCGACTTGACCGCGATGGACGGGATCGAATTGAGGTCCGGGCCCTGCGAGCCGAACGCCAATTCGGTCTCGCCGCCCTGGTAGACCTGCACGAGCGCGGAACGGTTCATACGTTTGCCATTGAGCATGACCAACATCTCGTCCGCCGGCAGGCCGCGCAAGGACGGGGAACGAACGAAGCTGGACGCATCGGAAATGGAGTTCTGTCCGACAATGAAGGATGGCACAAGATTGGACAGCGTATCGAGCATGCTAGCCGCCGGGTAATTCGTCAGCTCCGTGCCGGTGATCACGTCGATCGGTGCCGAGGATTCCGCGACGGTGCGGTCCAGACGGCGCGTTCCGGTGACGATCACTTCGGTCAGTTCATTCGCTGACACCGCATTGCCGGTATCGGCCGGCGTATCAACTTTTTGTGCAACTGCGACATTCAGCGTGAGTGCGAGAGCGGCCACGCTCCCGGCTATGCCTAGAATTTTCATGCAGGATCTCCCAGTAATTATTGAAATCTCTGACGGACAGCACTGCTCGGAACGCGGAGCGATCTTGACGAGACTGCAGAACTGCGGAGACGAGGGTTGGGCGAAGAATGGGAAAACTCGACCCAAGCCGAAACGAAACCGCGCCGCCGTGTCCCTACGAACATCAATGCTCCCTACAATTCGAAGCCGCGCCGTTCCCTACGCGCGCGGCTGTCCAGGCACTGCGCGCCAACGTGCTTCGTCTTGTTCATCCGCTGCCATTAAATGGCTAGTTGTCTGTCCGGCTTGAGTCTAGGACTCAAGAACGCGTTATGCAACCACGCGTTGGTCGTGGAAATTTTTCGTCTTGATATATGAGCGCGCTGTCGCCACCGGGCACGCGCGAGTGCACTGAAATGTGCCGCCACGATTCAGGGCGTTCACCAAAATAGAGCGGTCATCTAAATAGAGCGCTGAACTAATATCCCGCGGCTTGGCCATCGCGTCGCGGATCGCTCGCGGCCACATACCCTTCGACTGCCGGGTCGCCCAAGCGCCATATGAATTGACCGGCGCCGAAATCCTGATAGCTGTCGTGGATGACCTCGATTTGATGGCCGAGCTCACGAAGCGCATTCGCGGTCGTGCTCGGCATCGCCGCTTCGACGTTGATCGACAGGCCTTCATTGAAACGCCAGCGCGGCGCATCGCAAGCCGCCTGCGGTTGCTGCCGGTACAGCAGCATGCGCACCAAGGTCTGCAAATGACCCTGCGGCTGCATGTTGGCCCCCATGACGCCGAAACTCATTTGCGGCAGGCCGTCCCGGGTGAGGAAGCCGGGAATGATGGTATGAAACGGGCGCTTGCGCGGCGCGACGCAATTCGGGGTCGCCGCATCGAGCGAAAAGGCGTGTCCGCGATTTTGTAGCGACAGCCCCCACTCCGGAATCACGACCCCTGACCCGAACCCCATGTAGTTACTTTGAATGAAGCTCACCATCATGCCGTGCTCGTCCGCCGCGGTGAGATAAATAGTGCCCCCCTTGTCCGCATGTCCCTCGCCAAATATTTGCGCGCGCGTGGGATCGATGAGCGCGGCGCGCCTTTTTAGGTATTGAGGATCGAGCATCTCCTCCACCGAGAGGCGCATCCCGACGGGATCCGCCACGTGCGCGTACGTATCCGCAAATCCCAGCTTCATCGCTTCGATTTGAAGATGCAGTGCCGCGGGGCTATCCACTGCGTGCGCCGCAAGGTCCTGGTCTTGAAGAATACCCAGCGCAATGAGCGCCGCGATGCCCTGGCCATTTGGCGGAATCTGGTGCAGCCGATGGCCGTAGACATCCATGCCAATGGGCTCGACCCATTCCGGTGAAAACGCTTCGAAGTCCGCGACGCGCATCGATCCGCCGTGCTCGGCCGAATGCTTCGCGGCGGCGGCCGCGATTTCGCCGCCGTAGAAAGCCGTGCCCTGCGTCACCGCAATTCTGGTCAGCGCGCGCGCCGCGCCCGGAAATGCGAAGCGCTCGCCGACGTGCGGCGCACGGCCGCCGGGCATGAAGGTATCCGCAAAGCCGGGAAGTTCTCTAAGGTCGGCAACCGCTGCCGCCCACTTCTCGTGCACCACCAGGGGAACGGCATAGCCGCGTTCGGCAATCTCAATCGCCGGGCTCAGTAGATCGGCAAAGGGCAGTTTGCCGAAACGACGCGACAGCGCCACCCATCCCGCGACGGCACCCGGCACCGTCACCGAATCCCAACCGCGCATCGGCGGCTGGCGCGCTTCGGCGCCATACTTCTTGTGAAAGTAATCCGGAGTCCACGCCGCCGGCGCGGGTCCGGAGGCATTGAGTCCATGCAATTTCTGGCCGTCCCACAGAATGCAAAAGGCATCCGAGCCCAGCCCGTTACTGCACGGCTCCAAGACGGTCATCGCCGCTGCCGCGCCAATGGCCGCGTCCACCGCGTTGCCGCCCCGTTGCAGCAGCGACAGGCCCACTTGGGCGGCCAGGGGATGAGAAGTCGATACGACGTTGCGCGCGAAGACAGGCAATCGCACCGAAGGGTATCCGGCGCGCCACTCGAAGCTCATCGCGCTACTCGGCCGCCACTGGCGGAGCACCGCCGCTGGAGGGCCGCCGCACCAAGAAACACAAGGGTATCAACACGACGCTGAGCCATGCCGAAGCATAGAACAGGTCCAGTGACGATAAGAGATAACTTTGGCCGATCATGCTCTGCGTCATGGCACCCGCGGCCAACTGGTCGGTCAACCCGAACTGATGCATGCGGGTCAGCACGTCCTGGTAGGCGGGCGAGTACTGCGTCACCACATCGGCCAGCTGCGACTGATGCAGCGCTTCGCGCCGGTCCCAGAAGGTGGTGATGAGCGAGGTGGCAAAACCGGCCGCGGTAATGCGCAGAAAATTCGACAGGCCCGAGGCCGAGGGTACCTTCTGCGGCGGCAAGCCGTCGAATGACACGGCGAGCATGGCGACGAAGAACATGCCCATCGCCAAGCCCTGCACCAGCTGCGGCGCCATGAAGACCCAATAGCTGGAATCCGCGGTGAGCTGCGCACGCATGAAGTAGGAGAAGGCGAACAACGCGAAGGAGCTGGCCGCGATCATGCGCGGATCGAAGCGGCGCATCAGTTGTCCCATCATCATGGAGGTGAGGATGGCCGTGATGCCGCTGGGAGCGGACACGAGGCCCGCCCAGGTCGCGGTGTAGCCCAAATTGCTCTGCAGCCACAACGGCATGAGCACGACATTGCCGAAAAACACGGCGTACCCTAAGCACATGGCGAGCGTGCCGAGCGCGAAGCTGCGCGACTTGAACAGGCTCAAGTCCACGATGGGATGCTTCTCGGTCAGTTCCCAGATGAGCCACGCCGCCAAACCGACCACCGTGACGACGAGCAGTGCAACGATGACGGGCGAATGGAACCAGTCAAGATCCTTGCCCTTGTCGAGCATGATTTGCAGCGCGCCCACCCACACGAACAAGAGCGCCAGGCCGATGCGGTCGATGGGGATTTTGCGCGTCGGGGTTTCCTGCGATTTCAAATTGTTCCAGCACATCCAGGCGCAGAACGCGCCTACGGGCACGTTGATGAGGAAAATCCACGGCCAGATGTAATTGTCGGAAATATAGCCGCCGAGCAAGGGGCCCGCGATGGGGGCCACCAAGGTGGTAATCGACCAGATGGTCAGGGCCGTGGTGCGCTTATGGGGGCCGAACACATTGATGAGCAGCGCCTGACTGCCGGGAATCATGGGTCCGGAGACCGCACCCTGCAGAACGCGAAACGCGATCAACGAGGGCAGGCTCCAGGCGAGCCCGCACAATAAAGAGGCCATGGTGAAGAGAATCACCGAGACCACGAAGGTGCGCACCACGCCAAAGCGCTGCATGAGCCATCCGGTCAAGGGTACGGACACGCCGTTCGCCACGGCAAAAGAGGTGATGACCCAGGTCCCTTGATCGACACTGACGCCCAAATTGCCGGCGATGGTGGGGATCGACACATTCGCGATGGACGTATCGAGGACCTGCATAAACGTCCCCAACGCAAGGGCCACCGCGGTGATGGCCTTGCGCCCGCCGATCAGCGCCGGTGCGGCGCCAAGGGTGGCGGCATTCGAGCTCACGGGCGCGCGGCCAACATCAGCGCGCCCGCGTCCGGGCCTGTCTTCTCGCCCGTGGCCGTGTGCGGCTTATTGCGGCTGAGCTTCGCCGGTTCTTGCGCGTGTGGTCCGGCGTTGTCCGCGATGATGGAGCCGATCAGGGTATCGACGCGCGGATCATCACCGGCGCTGATCTGCTTCGGCAGCGGTACGTTGCGCACCGCGGTCGACATGAGCGGGCCCGACGCATTGTGCAAATCGACGCGTACGGTGGTCGAGAGTCCGATGCGCAGCGGATGTGCCTTGAGTTCATTCGGATCCAGGAGGATGCGCACCGGTACGCGCTGCACGATCTTGATCCAGTTGCCGGAGGCATTCTGCGAAGGCAAGAGGGCAAAGGCGTTGCCGCTGCCGGCGGCAATGCCGGCCACATGTCCGTGATATGTGACCTGATGGCCGTACAGATCGGTGCGCACCGTGACCGGTTGGCCGGCGCGCATGCGCTCGAGCTGGACTTCCTTGAAATTCGCATCGACCCACACGTTCTCGAGCGGCACGACGGCCAGCAACGGCGTGCCGGCCGCAACCCGCTCGCCGACCTGCACGGACCGTTTCGCGATGACGCCGCTCAAGGGCGAGATGAGCTCCGTGCGATGCAGTGCGAGCGCGGCATTGCGCACCGCGGCTGCCGCCGCCAAGACCTG
Source organism: Steroidobacteraceae bacterium (assembly GCA_036495805.1). Classification (GTDB taxonomy): domain Bacteria; phylum Pseudomonadota; class Gammaproteobacteria; order Steroidobacterales; family Steroidobacteraceae; genus Bog-1198. Next base: position 27,607 of record DASXMG010000115.1, read on the forward strand.
CGGATGATTCGCGATGGTGGTGCCGTCAATCTGCGCCACGGTCTGGCTCAATTGCTCTTTCGCCGCCGCGACGTTGGCGCGCGTGGTCGTCACCGCATCACGGGCATGCGAGAGTTCCTCTGCGGAAATGGCGCCGTCCGCGATCAAGCTACCGCGGCGTTGCAAATCATCATCGGCGGTGCGCTGGGCTTGTTCACGCTGCGCAATCTGCGCCCGCAATTCTTGGCCCTGGGCGAACAGGCCGCGCACTTGCCGCACCGCGCGCGCCAGATCCGCTTCAGCGTTCTCCTCCGCGATTTTCGCATCCGCCGGATCGAGCTCCAGCAGCGCCTGGCCCGCCTCGACGAACTGAGTATCGTCCACGTTGAGCGCGAGCACCGTGCCGGGGACTTCGCTGGTCACCTGCACCACATCGCCATTCACATAGCCGTCGTCGGTGCTTTCAAAGTAGCGGGCATCGAAGAACCAGTAACCCGCATAGCCTAAGCCGCAGAGCAGCACCACGGCGGCCAAACCGAATAAACCTAAGCGCCGCACGCGGCCGGAAGCGGTCTGCGCACTCGATGCCGGCGCAGCGGCAACGGTCTGGATCGCAGCCGCTGTCGGGGGCGAGGAGAACGAGATGTCGTTGGTATCTTTGGTGTTCATGGTGTTACCCGTGTCAAAACTTGAGCGGAATTCGGTGAGATTGCTCCGTCGAAGGGGCGTGCGTCGAAGCTGCCGCCGATGGCGGACAGCAGCGTCACGCGTGCCACGGCTTGATTCGCGATGATGTCGACCATCGTTTGGCGTGCGGTGAGCACTTGGGTCTCGGCATTGAGGACCGAGAGATAACTGGCCAGGCCCGCGCGATAGCGCTCTTCGGCCAGCTTGTAGGCGGCCTCGTTGGCCGCCAAGGTTTGCTGCTGCTCCACGCGTTCACGCGCCAAGGCGTCGATTCGCGTGAGCTGATCCGCCGTTTGCTGCACGGCGCGCAGCACCGTGTCGTTGTAACCCGCGATCGCGCCGTCCAACTGCGCCTCACTGCTCTTGTACTGCGCACGCAGACGCCCGCCATCGAACAGCGGCAGCGAGATCAAGGGACCGGCGCCATAGCCACGCGCGCTCCACTGCACCAGGTTGCTCAGGCCGAAGGCGCCGATGCCGGCGAGCGCCTTTAAATTGATGTCGGGATAAAACGCGGCGCGATCGGAGAGCCGCTGAGAATCGGCGGCCTCGATTTGCATGCGCGCGGAGAGCACGTCCGGCCGGCGCGCCAGCAGATTGATCGGCAGCGCGGTGGGCACCGGCAGTGCCGCGTCGAGATTGAGCACCGGACGCTTGATCGAGGCGTAGGCGTCCGCACCCTGCCCTGTCAGTGCGGCCAGCTCGTGCACGGCCAGCTCCGCGGCGGCTTGTGCTTGATCGCGCGCGACGTGCGCCTGCGGCAGCTGGCCTTCGGCTTGCCGCAATTCCAGCTGCGTATCGACGCCCGCCGCAACGCGGCGGCGCGTGATGGCGACGATGTTTTCGCGCTGCGCGGCCGACCGTTCGGCGATGTCCGCCAAAGCATTTTCGCGATACAACTCGACGTAGGCTTGCGCGATGGCTGTGCCGAGCATGAGCTTCGCATTCTCGAGGTCCAGTTCCGCGGAATGACTCAAGCTTTGTGCGCTATGCACCGCGTTTGCCTGCTTTCCAAAGAAATCCAGGTCCCAACTCAAGGAGGCACCCGCCTGGCTCATCCAAAAGGTATGGCCCGCGAGCGGCGGCGGAATGATGTAGTTCTCGGGCGCACGCTGGTACAGCGCGCTTGCATCCAGATTTGCCGAGGGCAGCAACTTGGATTGCGCGATTTGCGAACGGGCCAGCGCGTCCGCCACGCGTGCCTGCGCTTCGGCCAGGTTCGGACTACCCTCGAGGCCCGAGCGAATCAAGCGATCCAACTGCGGATCGTCAAAGGATTTCCACCAACCGTCGGCGACCGGTTCCACCGCTGTCCCGGTCAAACCGACGCGCGTGTTGGCGAGCGCCGCAGGATGCGAAGATTCCTTCGGCGGGAGTACGCATCCTGTCAGGAGGACGCCCAAGAGCAAGATTGTGTTCTTGAATGACATGACTTTTAAGCCTCGGCGGCCACCCTGCTCGGATCGACATGCGTTTGCAGCGTGGTGTTGAGCTTGACCAACAGACGCAGCATTTCCTGAACCTCGGCCTTGCTGAAATCGGTCAGCACTTCATTGAGCTTGTCCACCACCAAGGGAATGATCGATTCAATCGTCTCGCGGCCGGCCGGGGTGAGCTGCAATTCCACTTTGCGGCGATCGCGGTCGCGGCGCACGCGCTCCAACAGACCGCGCTCCGCCAGCTGATCGATGATCCGTGTGAGCGCGCCGCTGTCGTGACGAAATTGCGAGCAGATCGTTTTCGGATTCACCGCAATGCCGTCGCGCAGGGATGACATCACGACGTATTGCACGAAGCTGAAGCCGCGCTGCTCGATCACCGGCTCCATGATGTCGAGCATCAGGGAATGGGCGCGTTTCACGAGATAGCCGATGCTCAGCTGCGCCTTGTAGGTGGAAACCTGATAATGCTGCTTGGACATTTAATGCCTCGGCAATTACTGCTTTGGCAGCTATTATGCGCCGAGCGATGGAGATGTCAACTTGTTGAAATCGTCAGATAGATCAGCGTCTTAGCCAAAAACTGCCGATCCACAGGCTCCGTGGCGCAATACCAAAATTGCATGAGGAAATTCTTCCGGCGTCTCAAGCCGCTCCGCCGGGGGCCTTAAGCGGCGAACCCGGGGCCTTACGCGCCGGGCGCCTTATCACCTTGGATTAGCGTTGGCGCTTAGCGTCGCGGATGGCGCGAAACCCGATGCCAAAGTAGGCAATTCCTAAGCCGAAGCCGGCGAGGATCAGCAGGAACAAGATCGAATCGATGATGCTCATGTGCAGTGACCCGTCGTGCAGTGGTTGGTCGAATTCTGCTCTGAGCGTTTCAGCACGCTGATCACCATTGCATAAGCCCAGAGCGCGGGCGCCATCACGCTGCCTCCCGGCATCGCAAACACTTCGAAGTCGAACTTCGCGCCGGCGCGTTGCCAGCCGTTCGCCGCCCTGGCGGCCACAGATTCCAATATCGTTTTCATACCCTTCTCCTAACGCCTCAGCTGCCTCAGCAACATATGCCTGGGCAACTATCAATCGAAAAAAAGGCTAACTATTCGCCAGCATTTGCTTCAAAGTTCGTTCCACTTCGCGCACCTGCGCCTTGGTGACGCCGTTCAATAATCGATTCAGCACCTTCGCAAGACAGGCCTGCATTTTGGGAAACGCCGCCTTTCCTGCCGCCGTCACTTCGAGCGACTGTTCGCGCCGCGTATGCGCGAGAGCGACCCGGCGCAGCAATTTCTTGCTCTCGAGCCGATCGATCATGCGGCTCATGGCACCGCGGTCGTAGTCCAAATGCCGGCACAATTCACAGGCTGACTTGGGCTCTCCTTTCAGGAGATTCGCCAGGATCACGAATTGCGCCGCGGTGACTTCGAGGGCTGCCAGGTCTTTGTCGAGCAGAAACTCTTGATCGACGCCTTTGAGAACGGCCATCCGCACCTGGCCCACCAAGGGTGCCAAGCTGGTCTGGACGTCCAATGACTTCGGATCGTAGATGTCGTTCATAGACTGCCGCCAGTCGCCAATATAGCTGCCTGGGCAACAATTGTCAAGGCAGCTGCCGAACGGTTGGCGCGGCTATTTGAAATCGCCGGCCTTGACCGTCACCAAGTGATCGGGAACCACGAATTCTTGCATAGCTTTGTGGATCGCGTCGGGCGTGGCAGATTCGATGGCGTTCTCGAAATTGGCATCCCAGGTAAAGTCGCGGCCCAAGAACAAATGCCCCGCCAGTTCGCCTGCGAGCGCCGCGTCGCTGGAGCGATGCAGGGTCATCTCCGACAAGATGCCGGATTTGGCCGCGGCAATTTCCTCCGCCGTGAAACCATCCGCGAGGACTCTGGCCACTTCTTCCTTGGCATCGCTTTCGACTTTGGCCGTGTTTTGCGGGGCACTGATGGCGTAGATCGTGAAGTTTCCGACCGCATCGAGAGCATCCGCGTGCACCTGCGAGCCCACCCCGTAACTTAAGCCGTCTTTCTGGCGAATGCGGTTCGCGAGGCGCGAATTCAGCACTCCGCCACCGAGGATTTCGTTGCCCACGATAAGCGCCGGATATTGCGGATCGGCGTCGCGAATTCTCAGAAGGCCGGCAACCAGGAACATGGCGTTGGGCTTGTCAGGGGTTGCAAACACCTTCGAGTCGCTCACGGTGGGTTGGTAAATCGCAGCGGCTCGTTCGTACGCGCTCGGACTCTTCCAGGCGCCGAACAGGTCGGTGAGTTCCTTCGAAACTTGCGCAGGGTCGAAGTGACCGACGAGGGCGGCTTCGGCGTTGCTCGCGCCATAGAATTGTTTGTAGAAGGACTGGATATCGGCGATTGAGACCGCGTTGAACGCCGCGATGCTCTCATCCGGCGTCGGAACGTAGCGGAAGTCTCCCGGTGCGTAAGGCGAGACCGAGCGCCGCAGCGCAAGATTGGCAATGGCTTGGGGATCCGTGCGCGCCGCCTCGATGCGCGACACGGTGCCGCGCTTGAGTTCATCCAGGTCGGCGGCGGGAAACGCAGGTTTCTGCAGCACCTCGGCAATGAGGCTCAAGGTCTCCTTCAAGTTGGCTTCGGGGGTCTCGAACACCGCGGACAATCCAGCCGGTCCGCCGTTGAATCGCAAGGTGGCCTTCAGCCGGGTAAGCTCGTCCTGGAGTTGTTGCCGCGTGTGCACCTGCGAGCCGCGCATCAGCAGCGCGGCGGTATATTGGCCGATTTCCGCCTTGTTCTTCAGGGAGTCGAGGCTGCCGAAGTGCAGATCGATGAGACCGCTGACCCGATCGCCCTTGCTCTTCTTCACCAGATACGCGGTCTTGATCGAGCCGGCCGTGCCTCGCTGTGCGCGCGCCTCGATATTTTTAGGCGTCGCGTCGAAGTGTTCGCCCTCGGCGACCGCGGCCTGGCCCGTATATCCGGCGAGCAATGCATCCAGTTGCGGCGCGGCGGTGATCACCGCGCGCAGCGGCTTATCGTCGGGAACGTATGTTCCCACCGTGAGGTTGGAATCGATGAGATAGGCGTTGGCGACGCGCTTGATGTCCGCAACGCTGACTTTCTTTAAGAGGTCGCGATCCCAGAACAGCAGGCGCCAATCGCCGACCGCGACATTCTCGCTCAAATTGCTCGCCATATCGGGCGATGAATTCAGCAGCCGCTCGTAACCGTTGAGTTGATCATTGCGGACTCGTTCGAGTTCCTGCTAGGTAAAGTCTTGGCTGCGAACGGTTTGCAGAACGGCATCAAGCTCGCGGCGCACAGCGCCTAAATCGCCATCCTTCGGCACGGTCACCGAGATCATCAAGAATCCCGGATCGTACATGGCCTCCAACTCGACACTTGCCGCCACCGCCAGCTTGGTCTCGACCAAGCGCTTATATAGAAGGCCCGCCGGCCTTTCATTCAAGAGCGAAGTCAACAGGCTCAAAGACACGCTGTCTGGATGAGCGTCCGCCGGCACATGAAAGGCTTCATCGAGCACTTGCTGGCTGCCCGCGCGTCGCAGCGTGACTTCTCGCATGCCATCCTGGGGCGGCTCCGCCGTGTAGAAGTTCGGCAGGATGCGCGTCGGCTTCGGAATGGGCCCGAACACTTTCTCGATGTAGGCCAGCGTCGCCTTGGGGTCGAACTTGCCGGTAACGATCAACGCTGCATTATCCGGCTGATAGTAGGTGTGGTAGAACTTTTGCAGGCGCTCGATGGGCACGCCCTCGATGTCCGCGCGCGCGCCGATGGTCGGGTGCCCGTAGTTGTGCCACAGGTAAGCCGTCTCCAGCACGCGCTCGCGCAGCACGCGAGGAGGACTGTTCTCACCCGCCTCGAATTCGTTGCGCACCACCGTCATTTCGGTGTCTAGGTCTTTCTTGGCAATCAGGGAATGGGTCATGCGGTCGGCTTCCATGCCCAATGCCCATTCCAGATTCGCCGTCGTCGCCGGCAGCGTTTCGAAGTAATTGGTCCGATCGTAGGCCGTCGTGGCATTGGCATGCGCGCCGCGGCTGCTCAATTCGTCCATGATCTTAGGATGGGTGGGCGTGCCCTTGAAGTTCATGTGCTCCAGCAAATGTGCCATCCCGGTCTCGCCGTAGCTCTCATGGCGCGATCCGACCTTGTAAGTCACGTTGACGTCGACCGTGCTGCTCGATTGATCCGGATCGAGCAGGACCTGCAAGCCGTTCGCCAAGCGGTATTCGGTGACGCCCTCGATACTGCGTACTGGGTGCGCGGCCGGCGGAGCCTTGGGCGGCGCTTTGGGCGGGGCGGCGAAGGCGGCGGCGCCTGCCAGAACTGCAAGGCCCAAAATCACGGTACGCGTCATGTAAGTTTCGCTCCAGAAGAAGTAGAGACAATGCCGGGGGCACATAGGGCAACCGGAAGACCTGCAATTGAGGACTTAAGTTCCGGCGTTAGAGTGCCGATTCAGCTGGCTGTCCCGTCGGGAGCGCGCCAGGCACGCTCGAAGGGCAGCCTCCAGGCGAAGGGGGCGATGAGCTGGTGAATCGCATTCGGCCCCCACGATCCCGGGGCATAGCTGCGCACCGGCGGTGGGGCTTCCAGCAACGCCGACGAGACTTCCCATAGCCGTTCGATGCCGTCCGCCGTGGTAAATAAGGTTCGATCGCCGCGCATGGCATCGAGGATCAGCCGTTCATAGGCCTCCAACACATCGCCGATGTGGGTGGTGTCATGCATGGCGAACTGCAGGCTGAGCTTGTCCAACCGCATTCCCGGGCCGGGGCGCTTGCCGTAGAAGGACAGCGACAGTTTTGCGGCGTCGGCCAGATCGAAGGTCAAATGATCGGGTCCCTGTTCCCCGATCCCGGAGCCGGCCGGAAACATGCTCTTAGGGGGTTCGCGAAAAGCGATCGAAATGATTCGCTGCCCTTCAGCGAGACGTTTGCCGGTTCGCAGAAAAAACGGCACGCTGGCCCAGCGCCAATTATCGATGGTGCATTTCAAGGCGATGAACGTCTCGGTATCCGAGTCCGGGGCGACGCCGTCTTCCGATCGGTAACCGATGTATTGGCCACGGACCACGTCTTCCGGTTTGATCGGCAACATGCTGCGAAATACTTTGTTCTTTTCCTCACTGATGGGCGCCGGTTCCAACGCCGTCGGCGGTTCCATGGCCATGAAGCCCAAGATCTGGAATAAGTGCGTGACCACCATGTCCCGATAGGCGCCGGTGGCTTCATAGAAACCGGAGCGCTTACCCAATCCCAAGGTTTCGGGCACATCGATCTGCACGTGCGAAACGAAATTTCGATTCCAGATCGGCTCAAACAATCCATTGGCAAAACGGAACGCGAGAATGTTTTGCGCCGGCTCTTTGCCGAGAAAATGATCGATCCGGAATATCTGATCTTCGCTGAACACCTCATGCAGCTTGGCATTGAGCAGCACCGCGCTCGCCAGATCCGTACCGAAGGGCTTTTCCATGATGACGCGCGATCGATCCACGATATCGGCCTCGCCGAGCAGGCGTACCGCCGCCAAGGCCGCGCTGGGCGGAATGCTCAGGTAGTGCAGTCGGCGGCTTTCTTGACCCAAGGAGTGCTCCGCTTCCGCAACCGCCGCCTTCAGGGCCGCGGGACCCGCCGTCAGCGGCACGTAAGTTAGGTTCTGAGAAAAGACATCCCAATCCGCGTCGTTGACCTTGCGGGTGGAGAATTCGCTCACGGCTTGGCGCGCTTGCTGACGAAATGCGTCGGCATCCAGATTCTCGAGCGATACGCCGATGATTCTGCAGCCAGGAATAAATCCCGCGGTCACCAAATGAAATAGCCCGGGCAAGAGTTTGCGCTTCGCCAGATCACCCGTCGCACCCATGAGAACCACCACCTGGGGAAACCCCGGGCCGACTCCGCGCGGAACTTTCGTCATAAGCAACACTCCAGGCGACACTGATCGCCTCTATAACACATCAAGGCTGCAGGAATTGATGCCGCCCAGCACCGAGCGGCGGGGCGGATCTAGGGCTCGAGCGTACGGAGGCGCTCGAGCGCGGCATCGCGCATGCACTCATCGTCGAACTCAATCACGATCTTGCCCGTGCCGTTGCTGCGCTGATGGAGTTCGACGCGCAGGCTGGGCGCGCGCATCACTTCACTGATGACCGCGAGCAAGGGAGCCGTGGGTGTGCGCCCGCTGTGTTTTTCCGTCGCCTTGCGCACATGGGATTCGGTGTCGCGCACGCTCCACTGCCGCGTCGCAATCAGCTGCGCGACGCGCACGCGCTCCGCATCGTCCGGAAGCCCTAACAACGCGCGCGCGTGTCCCATGCTGATCGCCCGTGTCTCGATCATCGTCGTGATCTCGGCGGGCAAGTCGAGCAGCCGCAGCAGGTTACTCACCGTCGCCCGCGAGCGGCCGATCGCGTGCGCGACCTGCTCATGCGTGAGGCTGAACTCCTCGATCAGCCGATTGAGCGCCCGCGCCTCGTCCGCCGGGCTCAGCTCTTCACGCTGGATGTTCTCGATCAGTGAGATCGCGAGCGCCTCCTGATCGTTGAACTCGCGAATGATCGCCGGGATATCGGTCAGTCCCGCAAGCTGCGCGGCCTTCAGGCGGCGTTCGCCCGCCACCACTTCGAACTGGTGCGGAAAGCCCGGCACGGGCCGCACGATGAGAGGTTGAAGGAGGCCGGTGGCCTTGATGGAGGCGACGAGTTCCTCGAGAAGCTCGGGTCGGGACTCGCTCCGCGCCGGCTGAAGGCTGGGGCGGATCGCCATGATGGGGATGGCGCCGATGCCTTGCCGATAGAGGCGTCGTGGGTGCGCGTTTAAGAACGCCTGCAGCTCGCCCATCCCGCCCGCGGTTGCACTCATGGCCTAAGCCTACCTCAAACGCGCGCGCCAATCGAGGCGGCCCCCGATTCCACACGGAAATGGCCTCGCTTTGGGCCCCGTTCAGCCCCGGGGCACTGTCCCCCTTAAACCGCCACCCCCATGGCTATTTCCCGGAAAAAATGCGTATTTTGCGAACTGGTGCGCTCTTTTTCGGGCTGGAAATGCCAGGATGCGCCCCCACATCAGAGGCCGTACCGCCGCGTCTGTGAGCGGACCTGCCTTGCGGTGAAATCAGGAGATTTTGACATGTTTGCGACAGTTGCCCGTTGGAGCCACAACACCCTACTTTTGGCGATGGCCCTGCTCACCGCCGCGCTGGTTGTCTTCGCGATCTAAGACCGCGTCAATGCGACGCTGCGGAGGCGCGCCGGTCGTCGACGGCCTTCAATGACGGCTTAACGTTTGTCCCTCGCTGCGATCGCGATCGCTGCCGATGCGGCCAATAAGCCCACCGCCAACCCCAATGCGATCTTCAGTCCCGCCATAAACGTCGCGTCCTCGGCGACGAGCGTCCCGAACAAAGCGACTCCGATGACGCTACCGGTCTGGCGCGCGGAATTCAGCACCCCCGATGCGATTCCCGAACGCGCCTTATCCACATTCCCCAACAACATCGAGGTCAGCGGCGGCACCAGGAGCCCCAACCCTCCGCCGAGCGCCAGGAATTGAGCGCACAGCAGTACGTACGGAGTTTGTTTGCCGATGACGAAAAGAGCGCCCGCCCCCGCCGCCGCGATCACGGCTCCCAGGGCGATGACGGCGGCGGCGCCGAATCGCTCGCTCAATCGCGGTCCGAGGATATTGAACGGCAGGACCACAGCCATCATCGGCAAGAACGCGAGTCCGGTCTGCAGCGGCGAGAGTCCATGTTGCTTCTGGAAATAGAGACTCAGCACAAAGATCAATCCGTAGAACGCGGTGTTGACCAACAAGCCGACGACCACCGACAGCCAAACGGGCCGCTGCGAAAAAAGCTCGAGCGGCAACATCGGTTGCGCATAGCGGCGCTCCTGGAGAATAAAGGCGACGCTCAGTATCACCGCCAGCACGGCCGCGATCTCGACGAAGCGACTGTGCCAACCAGCTTTGCCGCCTTCGATGATGCTCGCCGCCAGAAGGCCCAAAGCGAGCATGGCAAAAGCCTGGCCGGGAAGGTCCAATCGGCGATTCTGCTTGGGCGGCGTCTCTTCGGCATAGCGCCAGGTCAGGAATAGCCCGACCAGACCGATGGGGAGGTTAACCAGAAAGATCGCGCGCCAGTTACTAAAGTGGATGAGCAATCCGCCGGCGAGCGGGCCCGCCGTCAGCGCGACACTCGCGCCTGCGGCCCAGAAGCCGACGGCGCGTCCGCGCTCGGCAGGATCGGCATAGGCATGATTCAGTAGCGCCAGAGAATTGGGCACCAGGACTGCCGCGCCCACCCCTTGGATACCGCGCGCTGCGATAAGAGCGCCAAGACTGGGCGCCAGCGCGCAACCGACTGAAGCTGCGGTAAACAACGCAAACCCTGCGATAAAAACGCGCTTGGCGCCGATCCGATCGCCGAGCGCACCCGCGGTCAAAATGAATGCGGCCAATCCAATCGTATAGGCGTTCACCACCCATTGCAGGGCCGCGGTATCCGCTTGCAGCCCTGAGCCGATCGTGGTCAACGCGGTGTTTACGATCGTGACATCGAGCTGCACCACGCCGAATCCCAGACTCATGGCGGCGAGGGTCAAAGCTTGTGTTTTATGCGGCATAGGAATGCGCGAATTTACGCTCAGTTGCGCGCCAAGGCTGTAGGCCTGGGATGACAGGCCCCGGCGGAGTCCTATTCTCTGTACCGCACTTTTTCATCGCAACGTGTATCTGTTAATTCTTGACTGCCTCCGTAGCATGGACGCGAATCCATTTATGCGCGGCCGGAACAAGGAAGATGACTTATGCGAATCGCGAAACCGCTGCTGTTGATCACGACCCCGTTGGGTCTGCTGGACGGATTTTATGAATGCTACAAGTTGGCCGGTGGATTGCTATTTTTGATGGTCGCGATGGTCGGTGTTGTCGCAGCCGGTTTCGGAACCGTGATTGCGACCATTCGGCGTGAGGAACGCGCCTCCAAATCAAGGTCTTTATGAAGCCCCTCATCATGTTGACGCTGCTCGCCATCATTGCGAGCCTGGGGAAAGCACTCTTTTCAATGTCGTCCGGTCCCGAGCACGCGGCGCGCGTGGTCCAAGCACTGAGCTGGCGAATTGGATTGTCGGTGGCTTTGTTCGTTACCGTGCTTCTTAGCTATCATTTTGGCTGGATTGCGCCGCACCTCGTGCGTTGATGAAGGCACTGGCGGAGGATCCGCCGCCGCCGTATTGTGTTCGGTGTGAAGCTTTACAGGAGCGTAGCGCAAGAAATCAGCGGCATGATTCGCGACGGATCGTTGCCGCCCGGCGATCAGATACCCTCGGTTCGAGCACTGTCCCAATCTCGCAAGGTCAGCCCTGCCACCATCTTGAAAGCCTATGAGGCACTCGAGGCCAACGGGCTGATCGAGGCGCGTCCGCGTTCGGGTTATTACGTCTGTGAACCGCAACCACAGCCGATGCTGCCCCGAACCACACGTCCCAGGACCGCTTCCACGCGTCTCGCGGTCAGCGATTTGGTGTTCGAAACGCTGGAGGCGTCGCGAAATCGGGAAGTGGTACCGCTCGGTTCTGCGTTTCCAAGTCCAATGCAATTTCCCTGGCCAAAATTGGCTCGATGCCTGGGCAGTAGCGCACGTCACCTGGACCCCTGGTCCACCGTCGAAAGCCTTCCGCCCGGCAGCGTCGATCTTCGACGCCAGATCGCGAAACGATATCTTAGCCTCGGAATATCCGTCGGGATTGACCAGATCATCGTCACCGCCGGCGCGCTCGAGGCTCTGAACCTCGCGTTACAATGCGTGACCCGCCCGGGCGACACCATTGCGATCGAATCGCCCACCTTCTATGGATGCCTGCAGGCCGCACAGCGATTGGGACTGAATGTTGTCGAAATTCCCATGCATCCGACTGACGGCCTGGATATTGAAGCGCTCAAAGCAGCCATCCCCAAGTTCCCGATTCGTGCCTGTTGGTTCATGACGACGCTGCAGCATCCGACCGGCGCCACTCTACCGCAAGCACGCAAATCCGAGTTGGTGCGACTGCTGGCCGATGAGCGGATTCCGCTCATCGAAGACGATGCGTACGCAGAACTACAGTTCGCGGCCAAGGCGGACCCGCCGGCAAAGGCCTTTGATCGCAACGGCTACGTTCTTCATTGCGGGTCGTTCAGCAAATGCTTGGCTCCCGGCTATCGCCTAGGGTGGGTTGCCGCCGGCCGTTATGCGCAAGAGTTGTCACGGCGCAAGATGGAGACGTCCATCGCCACCAGCCTGCCGGTGCAGCAGGGGATCGCGCAGATGCTCCGTAGTGGCGGCTACGATGCGCACCTGACCAGGCTGCGTCGCCGCTTGGCCATTTCGCAGCGTGCCGCATTGGACTCGCTGCGGCGATACTTTCCGACGGGCTATCGAGTGGCGGCGCCGCCCGGCGGCTATTTTCTCTGGGTCGAATGCGCCGCCGCAGTGAATTCGCTGGATCTGCATCGACGCGCGCTCAACCTGGGGATCTCCATCGCGCCGGGTCCGATATTTTCCGCACGCCAGCAATTCCAAAATTACCTGCGGCTGAATACGGGGCATCCGTGGACGAACACCATGGCGCAAGCAATCCAAAAGCTCGCCCAACTGCTGAAGCACTATTCATGAAACGGCACCTTGCGACGTTGATGCTCGCCACGCTGGTCACGATTTCCCACACGGTGGCTGCCGCGGCGCTCGACGACATCAAACTCGAAGTCAGCCGCGACCTTTGCGAAGGAGCGCCAGCAAAGGACAAGAGCACCGTCGTCTACGCGACAAACCTGAACTCAACCCAAAGCATCGACGTTAATTTCAAATACGATTCGAATCCCGCGCAACAGCACTTCATATTGTTCGACGCGAATCTCAATCCCATTACCGATCGCTTCCCGAAATCTCAGGTGCGTCGCTTAGGTCCGCAGGAATCCGCCAGGATCGGATGCACCTACACCTATCGCGCTGCACCCCAACCGCCGGGACTCTTAAGCGTACCCCTTGTGATCACCAAACAGAGCGCCTCGTACGTCGATGCCGGCGCCACCGAAGCACCGCTGCAGGATCCGCGTTCATTCGCAGCCTTCATTCTGCAAGGAGGCATCAACGAGTGCGCCGCGGGAGCGAAACCCCCCGGGCTGTTTTATCTCGTTAATTTACATCCCTACGCGCGCTTGTCCGCATCGATGAATCTGCTCGACGCTCACGGCACGCGCGTCGGCGTACTGACTCCCAGTCTCCCGCCCCTTAGCGCCATGCGCGTGGCCTGCAGCAACGGCGACTCGAGGCCAGGCCCCATCAGCAGCGCTACCCTTGAAGTATCGGCGCCACTACCCGAACAGCGCGAATCCCCGTTGAACGAAAGTACGGCGCTGCCTCCCCTGACCCTCGGCGCAATCTCGCGCACTCAAAATGTCTGCGCGGGCTCCGCACCGCCGGGCTGGATCAAAATCAATGACGCTTGGAATCCCACGGTCTGCGGCAAGCCACCCACAATCACCTATAACGTGTGGATCATTGAGCAACTAAGCGATCAACCGCTGGGCGCGGTCGTTTATGGCTGCAAAGGACCCGTTCCTTCGGGATGGGCCGTCGTCGCCACCAGCTGGAACCCCACCGTGTGCGGACATCCCACCGCCAATCAGTCCAATGTCATGGCTATCAAACGATTAAGTTGAAGAGTCCAGTCATTTGAGCAAAAGTTCAATGATCAATGGCGGTTTTAGGGGCCGCGCTCGGTTTTTAGTGCAGGAGACCTACTAAATCGAGCAATCCAGGGAGACCTCGTCATGAAATCGCGACAAGCTATTTTCCTCTTTTTGGCGCTAACCACAGCCTCTTGGGGCTACGCGGCAAGCGTCGCCAATCTCACCTGTACCGGCAATCAGGGTAATGTCAGCATCAATCTCAGTTACTTCGCCGTTGGGGCGTCCCTGACCTCACCGGCCGCCAACGCGAGCGGGGTGCAAAATAACGTGGTGCCGCTTAGTTTGCACGCCGCGCTCGGTTCCTACTCGACACTGTTTCGAGCCGTGGCGGCGGGCGTTCCCTTCTCGAGCTGCACTTTGGATACCTTAGGATCCAATGGTGGGGCGATTCAATTTACATTCAGCACGGTGTACGTGAGTACCGTGACGGCGGTTGCCACATCCGCCAATTCGATGTCCGCGCGAACGGCCTATGTCGATGCCACGCTTCTATTCTCTGGAGTCGAGGTAACGCAAGCCGGCAGCACCATCGATGACGGCGGAACCAGCACGCCTCCTGGTTGGGACATCGGAGCCAATAAGTCGTCCTGACCGGCGTGTCCCACCCGGCACCGGCGAGTTAGAGGCTTGACTCTAACTCGCCTCTCGGAATGTTGGCTTGCGAGCCATCGAGTCCGTAGCCACTTCCGTGCCGCGGGATTCGTTCAGTCGGTCGGGCTCGCCCGGTCGCAATCCTCTCGCGACGATGTCTGCAATCACGCGACTCATCATATCCAACGCAAAGCGATATCCTTCAGCCCATCCGCTCGCTCGCGGTCCCGCGACATTCAGCGTTTCGATGTTGTTGTCCTCGATGAACTGCAAAACCTTCTTCGCAGCTAAGATCGGATCCGGTGTCTCCGCAGCACTAATGAGAATGCAGGGCCGCTCGAGCAGTTGGCATAAATCGTGGGTCAGGCGAGCTCCGCCGCCCAGAAAGCCACCGTAGAGAATAGCCGTGCCGTCGCTGTCCACCACATTCAATCGTGTGCGCTGCCGAGAATTGCCATAGGGCAACGCCATCAAAGGGTATCGATCGGATATCACGCCATCCTCGGCCGTCCGATCTCCTGGAACCCACCCGCCACAAGAAAATTCCGCGCCCAGCGCAGCATCCAACGCGCCGCGATCGACGCCCGTCTGCCCGCCGGAGACAATTCTTTTCAATGTCATGGGCAGAGTGACAGTGCTCAATCGATAACTCATGTCCATTTGAACCTCCTGCCCGGTATTGGAATGGGATGCAGAGCCTCTCGCTATTTCGGCAGTCATGATCTACTTTTAGACCAAACCCGGTCAATGCCCAAACTGTCGCGATGCTGAGACACGATTGCCGCTGTCCGGAGTCAATCATTGCTTACCCGCCGAGCGCCGTACTGGGAAAGGATGGAATCGCTTGGCGAAGGATTGGTCAAACGTCCGGAAGACGAACTGGTCGTGCGGCGACCCCATGTCCTATCATAACGGCTCGGTATGGCCGCACGACAATGGGCTGATCGCGTTGGGGTTTGCCCGCTACGGTCAGAAGCAGGCAATCTCGCAAATCTTCGGCGCTCTTTTTGATGCGGCTAGTTATATGGATCTGCGCCGCCTGCCGGAGCTTTTTTGTGGATTCCTGCGGCTTCAGCATACTGCACCCACGCAATATCCGGTAGCGTGCTCTCCCCAGGCATGGGCGAGTGCAACTTTTCTTGCCCTGCTTCAGGCATCGTTGGGACTGAAATTATCTGAGATTGACAAGGAAATTTCGTTTGACTGTCCCGCGCTGCCCGGATTTCTCGAGGAACTTCACTTGCGCAACCTGCGCCTGGCGTGCGGATCGGTGGATGTTTATCTCAAACGACAGGGCAACGAAATCGCCGTTACACAGACGCGGCGCGAGGGGGATGTCAGCGTTGTGGTGAGGCACTGAAATTAACCTTTGTTAGTCTTCGCGAATCGCAACTGGCAAACAAATCCGAGCGACGCGAGCAGCTGGCTCACGTGCAACGGTGCAATTTACTGACGCACTCACGCGTGAATCCTCGCATACGCTCACTTGCGCGAATTGACCACACTCAGTCCGTCAATTTCATCAAACGAGGCTAATTGTCATGGCAAATGATAAACAGAGTGGCAGCTTTGAAGATAAGTCGAAGCAACAGGGCGGTTCCGGCAACTTCGCCAACGATCCGCAGAAAGCGAGCGAGGCCGGCAAAAAGGGTGGTCAATCCTCGCACGGCGGAAGCTCAGGCCAATCGAACCAGTCGGGTTCTGGGCGTTCGCAGCAAGGGGGAGTGCAGAATGATGTTTCGGACGATTCCGGCGAGACGCGGGGCACTGACAAAAATCAGCGCTAAGTCGGATTCGATTTGCTTCGCAAGCCGGCGTTTATGCGCCGGCTTTTTTTGAGCCCTATTGTGATGCTGAGACTCGCCAGACGCTGTTGCCGGTATCAAAGCTCACAAAAAAGGACTTGAGATGATGCGATCAATACTGAAATTCCGACAGTCGAATCAGAGTTCGGCTGATGCCGCGGCGACGCTTCGCAGGCGCGGCTGCAAAAAATGCGGGGGTGCAGGGAATCGACGTTTTTAGCTGTACGCATAATCCATTTCGTGACGTACTCCACCTATTGAGGGAAGTATGCCTGTAGAACCTTCTTGCTATGCCGTTGCACTGATTAATGTCGAATCAACAACGGATGCTTATATAGGTCGCGGCGTGGCACTCGTATTCCCCAACGAAAGGATTGCTCAACACTGGAATGGAGCGCTGCAGGCTAGTCTGAAGCGTGCGCCACTGGAAGCGTATTTGAGATCCCGGAATTTGAAAGTCGCCGGCCGAGGGCCTGCCCGAGATTCAGACAATATTAGTCGGGCGACGCTCTGGATGCTGCGTACGGCGATGGGACGGATTGCTGATCGAACGCAAGCGCTTAGCTTGGTTCAATGTGGCTTCATCGGGCAAGTCGCCTGCTGCGTTTGCGATGGCTTAGCCGCTCTAATCGGAGAGCCGCGCTCGTGGCGGGTGGCGGCCCTGGTCAGTACGACTCAACTGATGCCTCGGAGTTTGGGCTTGTTGGGGGCGGCCACCTTGGCTGCGAATTCGGCACGGCAGTTTACCCGCCGCTCCGTGGATTCTAGCGATGCGCTTCAAAGGATCGGCCAGATCGCAGCGACGGCGATCACAAAAAACAGCGATGAGTTAGCTTGGTATTTGAGCGTTCACATTGCGACTCGCCTAGATGAGATGAGTGCGCCCACCGCTACAAGGTCGGTAGACTCAGCTCCTCTGCCAAGCGGCGTCCTTCCAGGCGGACGCCGCCTGCTTTGATTAATTATTTGCCGGCCGTCTTGCGTTTTGTTCGGTTGGCCGAGCCCTCCTCTCCTGAAATGTCGATCTGGCCCACGAGCTCCATTTTACGCTTGAGCATTTTCGCTCCCAATGCACCCGTATCCACTTTGGCTTTCTTGGCCTTCGGGAACATCTCCCCCTCCTCTTCCTTGACGTGGTGATTAATCTGCTCGCCAAGCACGGTCACTTTGGCATCATATAGATCATCGTCGATATCCATGCCCTCCAACTGAGCAATTAACTCCTTTGCTCCGGCGTGCTCGACCAAGGCCTCATCCATCAAATCCGCATCCTCGATGGCCTTGCGGACCGCCGGATAGAAAATTTCTTCTTCGATCGCCGTATGAATCTTCAATTCGTTGCATATCGTCGCGACAACGCCGGACTTGTCTTCGTCGCTGCCGTCCTCTTTCAGCTTGTCGAACTGAGAGAACAAACCTTTTACTTTCTTGTGGTCTGCGGTGAGTAGTGCTATCGCATCCTGCTCAGGTGCTGCGGTACGGGTGGTAGCCATGATGGTTCTTCCTTCAAATTTAAAGCTCTAGATTGGATCAAAAGCGCGGACTTCCCAGTGCCTTAATGACTCAACTCTGCGTGAGAACTAATTACCCTGCCGGGTCTTAGCCGGCCCGTTGCGACGGCGGTGGGCGCAAAGTCAAGTCGCTTTGCGTAGGATCCGCGGCCTCGCCGTCTGTAACGCTCAAGGCGGTGACTTTGCGTCCCGCCATCGCGCAGGCACGGATCAGGCCACCCGCGCCCAAAATCTCATCGTCGGGATGCGGCGTCACGACCAGCAGATGAGCGCAGTGCGGCTTCCATCCTCACCGAAGGATTTCCTCATGACGGCGAGCTTTGAAAAATGATGCATTGCCCGCATCATCCGCGCGCACAGCGG
>DASXMG010000116.1:0-3590 GCA_036495805.1 Steroidobacteraceae bacterium
TGGCTCAATCGAAGTGGTTGGTAGCCGCGGTTGTTCCCGGCATCAAACGACAGCCGCTCAAAAAGCTCGATGCGGACGAGGAGTTGCTGTTCAAGCTCTTGCATCGTTGGCGCAACGAGGCGGACCAGGTCGGGCATCCGATAAAGCGCGTGGTGCTTGATGCGGATGTTGGGGAACAGCGAGAACGATGCCCCGCCCGATCATGAAATACGGCCGCGACTGCCAAACCGGTGTCTCGCGCATGGTCACGGTGGAGGTGCTGGCGGCCTCGGGGAATTACTTCGACATCGCCGAGTTTCGCGCATTGGACTGGCTTACCGGCCAGCCGTTTCCGCACGAAGACCGCTCGAGATGGCCCGGCGTACGGCTGCAAATCTATCCGCACCGGCTTTCGGTGGAGTGGTTGCCCAACCAGTTCGAGCTGCAACGCGGGAGCACATGGCAGCACTTCGTTATCGAGTGGCGCATGAACCGGACGCCGACCGGCAGCTTTGGCTCATATCCGCACGCCTTCCGCTGTGTCTGCGGGAAGAATGTCCATACGATTCTCTGCAGGGATCGTTACGGCTGCAAGCATTGCCTCGTTGATGGTGGCGCGCGGTATTCGTGCGCGAGTGTTTCGCCGCTCCGGCGGGCGTGGAGGCATGCTGTGAAGATCCGAACGCAGTTGGGAGACAGCTCCGGCAACGTGGGCGGTGCATGGCCGTTAAAGCCCATGGGGATGCGCAAGACGAGGTACGACCTGCTGCTTATGCGGCTGCAAAAGGTCGAGGGCCGCATGCCGAAACGTCAGCGCCAGCGTGGTGGCAAGCTCGCGGTGGACGATGACTTTGCCGCTGCTTTACGGTTTCAGTTTCGCGCACTGGCGCTGCCCGAAAAGCCGAACCGTGAGTGGACGACGTGGTTCAAGACCAACGATCCGCGCCGCTGGACGAAGCAAGCGCAGTGCGCGCAGCATTGTTTGGTCGCTCCGCTCAGTTCGGGTTCGTTCCTGTTACCGGGTAGCCACGCCCTGCTAGGCATTTTTCGAATAGATAAATCGCATCGGGGGTTGCCGGCGCTATGCTCACTCGACCTTGCGCCGCTACAGGGTAGGTGTCGAACGGCGGCATCGACTCCGGCCGCACCGGCGCGTCGTGCTGGACGGTCATGACGCAGATAGAGACCGCGTCGATCCTGTGCTTGTTTGGGTGTCATCTGCGCGCGCGCCGTGCCAATCGTTGCGGCGAGCAGGATGGCAGGCGCGATGAGTCGCGCTGTTAGGTTCATGGTCCCTCCGGTGTTTGATGGTGCCGGCGCGGTGTTAGAAGCGTGGCGTGTTGTTGGTGCTGTGCAGCAGTGCGAACGCGATGACGATGAGCAAGGCAAGGGCGACGGCGATTTGCATGTCGGTCATCGCTTCGCCCTCCCGCGTGCGATACGAAACAGGCGGCGGATGGCTTCCGGTCGGGTCGGTCGATCTTTCTGCCGCTTGATCCAGGCGTCGAGCCACGCGATGTCGTCGGGCTGAAGGCGCACCAAAACCGGGATGCCGCGCACCTCCCCGCGCCACCAGCGGCGTGTCTTCGGCTTTTCTTTGCTGGATTTTCCCACAAGGATGTGATATCACAGGATTAGAGAGATCGCAATTGCCGCCATCGCTCGGATCGCCCTTCACGCCGTCTGCGTTATTGTCGCTCTCGCTTCCTTGATGAGCGGCAACGTTGGGCTGTTTGTGATGTTCGGTGCGGCGGCGGCTGCGACGAAGAAAGGAAATTGATGCTGAGAACCGCCGAAGACGAATCGACCCCACTCGTGCGGCCACTTGGCGACGACCACGCGCTCGTGCCGCCCGATGCGCCGACGCCATTGTCGACGCCGCTCTACGTCAGCGGGCTGGCGAAACGGTTTCATGTCAGCAAGCGGACAATCAAGCGGCGGCTGGCCAAGGGATGGTCACCGCCTGCGGACAGGCCCCGCGCCAAAGCTGTCGTGCCCATGGACATGGCGGTCGCGCATCCCGGACGGACACGTGTCCACGCCCGCGCCTATAGCCGCGCCTGTCCGGCTGGCGACCATCGTGGCCGCGCTGTCGCTGGCAACATGTTCTGCGGGCATGAGTATTTCAGGTCTGACCGCGACCTTTGCCGGTGCCACCGCAGCGGTCATCGGCATGGGCGCGGCACTCGAACTTGGCAAGCTGTCTGCCGTGGCGTGGCTTGGACACGCCCGTGGACACCGCTATGGCGCCCTGAGGGCCGCGCTGACCGGTCTGGTCTTCATCCTGATGGCACTCAACAGCGTCGGGACGTTCGGGTTTTTGTCCCGTGCTCATCTGGCTCACGCGGTCACCAGCGCGGTCACGGTGGACGCCAAGGCGGCGGACGTCGCGGCGCGTATTGAGGCGCAGACTGGTGTGGTCGGCCGATATCGACCGGCGCATTGGCCAGCTCGACAACATGGTGGAGACCGCCACCAAGCGCGGCCGCACCAAGTCGGCGATGACTCTCGTCAGTGACCAGTCGGCCCGCCGCGTCGAGCTTGAACGGCAGCGCGAGGTGGCGGCTGAACAGCTCGCCGATCTCAAAATTGAGCAGGTAAAGGTGACAGGCGAGCGCAAGGTTGCCGACGCCGACCTTGGTCCGGTCCGTTATCTCGCGACCCTAATCGGCATCAGCGATGATACGACAATGCGGTGGTTCATCCTTGTGGTGGCTTTGCTGCTTGATCCGGCAGCGGTCTTGCTGCTGCTGGCGGCTGTAGGCTGAGGCGCGAGAGTGATCCGGGACACTTCCGGGACACCTGCTGACGCTTTGTTGGGTAACTTATTGAAATCATTGGCGCGCCCTACGGGACTCGAACCCGTGTTTCCGCCGTGAAAGGGCGATGTCCTAGACCGCTAGACGAAGGGCGCGACGCGCAAGTGCAATGCAGCGCCATCGGGGCAACATATAGAGCCGTTTGCTGCAGGCGGCAAGAAAGCACTGGCGACGTTCGTCGGCGTTTACCATTTCCCGGTATTCGGCATCGAGACCCACGGCTCCTTTGGTGGCAGCGGATTCCCCTTCTGCAACAACTCGATCGACTGCTTATCGGGCGATCGCACGAACGCCATGCTGCCATCGCGCGGCGGCCGATTGATGGTGACGCCGGCTTTCATTAGCTGTTCACACAGTGCATAGATATCGTCGACCTCGTAGGCGAGATGGCCGAAATAACGGGCCTCGCCGTAATCCTCAGTATCCCAATTGTAGGTGAGCTCCACGAGCGGCGCCTGGCGGTTGGCCGGCCCCTTTGCGACGAGATCGCCGTCATCCGGAGCCGCCAGGAATACCAGCGTGTATTTGCTCTTCTCGTCAACCCGGCGGCGGACCTCTCTAAGGCCAAGCTTGTTGCAATAAAAGTCGAGCGCGGCGTCGAGATCACGCACGCGCAGCATGGTGTGCAGATATCGCATGATGAAGCCTCCACTAGTCTAGTTTCTGTCGCGAAACGGCTGTTTTGCGCAACGAGACAGCAATTGTTGCGATAAATTGGGCACAAGTTTAGCGCGCAACGCTGACATTTGCGAGTTTTGCGTTGATGATTTTGCGGCGAATGCTGGGACGTGT
>DASXMG010000117.1:0-22136 GCA_036495805.1 Steroidobacteraceae bacterium
CAAATCCCATGGCGCCGCCGCCCAACCAGTTCGACCGCGTCGATGGTTTCGTCAACAACAATGCCGTGGGGATCGAAGAAGACAATTCTCTCAAGTATGGTGCGTTGAATCTGGCCTACGACTTCCACTGGGCGACGTTGATGTCGGCCACGAGCTATGGCCGCTTCAATCTGCACTTTACTCAGAATCTGACCAACTCAAATCTGGCGCCGGGCTTTACCTACGGGGATTTGATTTCCTTACCCGCAGCTTTCGGCGGGCTGTATGGCCAGCCGGCGCTGATGCTGGGCGATCAAGTCGAGTTCGTGCACAAGTTCAATCAAGAACTTCGCCTCACCTCGGATCCCGGCAACCAGCTGTTCGGCCACGGATTCGACTGGCAGGTCGGCGGGTTCTTTACGCATGAGTCGACCACTCTTACGCAGCCCTACACCGGGCGGGACGCGGCAAATCCTCAGACGATCCTGAGCCCCGCGCTGGGCGGCGCCATCATCCCGGGCGATTACAAGGAAACGTCCTACTTTGCCGACATCACGTATCACTTCAACACCGCCTTGGACCTCGAGCTCGGCGGCCGCGGTACGAACGTGAAGCAGGATTCGCAGGTCAATCTGTTCTGCTGCTTTCTCTATGGTCCCACCGACACGCACTATCCGGCACTGTTTTCTTCGGAAACCAGCCACACCTGGTCGATTGCGCCACGTTGGCACATCAATGAGGACACGCTGGCTTACGTCCGGGTCTCAACGGGCTTTCGTCCCGGCGGTCCGAATTTCCCGACGCCCACGTTGCCGAACCCGCCGACGTTCAAATCAGATTCGACCAAGAACTACGAGATCGGCCTGCGCACGGACCTGTTCGACAAAACCTTCTCCATCGACATGGCCGTGTTCTATATCGATTGGAAGGACATCCAAATCTTGAGCGTCGTGAATACGCCGTCCGGTCCGGTGGGCATCAATGGCAATTCCGGCAGCGCCAAGAGCAAAGGTGTCGAATACAACTTTTCATGGCGGCCGTTTACGGGCTTCACGATCGGATTGCTGGGCGCTTACACCGACGCGTACCTGACCTCCGATGCGCCGGGGTTGGGGGCATTCTCGGGCGAAAAACTACCCTTTGTGCCGGACGTCAGTACGACTCTGAACCTCGATTATCGCTGGCCGGCGTTCGGAAGTTACTCGGCCTATGTCGGAGCCTCGGAGACCTACACCGGAGTGCGCTATACCGGGTTCTCGCCCACGGTCGCCGTAATCGAACCCCACGTCAAGCTGCCGGTATACAACACCGTGCAGGTGCGCTTCGGCGTCGAAGACGATCACTACAGCGCGGAGCTCTACGGCAATAACATGACCAATGCGCGCGGCATTACGGATTACGCCAACCAGGGCGGCGCGAATCAGACCGGTCAAGTCTCATTCATTCAGCCGCGGACCATCGGCATAGAGCTCGGGGTCAAGTTCTGATGAGCTTGCGATCGAGCGCGCGGTCGCCGGCCTTCGCGCTTGTGTTGCTCCTCGGTTTCGCCTGCGTCGACCTAAGCGCGGCGCGAGCCGAGGGCGCTGCGCCAAGCGCCGTCGACATCCGATGGTCGGTTCGGATCCCGCTGCGCGATGGGATTGGGCTGAACGCCACGGTGTACCGGCCCAAAGGACAGCGCGCACCCGCGCCGTGCATTTTCACGCTGACGCCGTATATCGGCGACAGCTATCACGACCGCGCCATGTACTTCGCGTCGCACGGCTTACCCTTTTTGCTGGTCGATGTGCGCGGCCGCGGCAATTCCGAGGGCACATTCACGCCGTTCTCCCAAGAGGTCAACGACGGCTACGACGTCGTTGAGTGGTTGGCGAAGCAACCGTACTGCAACGGCAAGGTGTCGATGTGGGGCGGATCCTATGCCGGCTATGACCAGTGGGCCACGGCGAAGAATCGCCCGCCGCACTTGGCCACGATCGTCCCGGCCGCGGCGGCGTTCCCGGGCGTGGATTTTCCGGCGCGCAACAACATCTCCTACCAATACCTGATGCAATGGCTGACCTACACGGCGGGCCACGCGTTGCAGTCCAAGCTGTTCGCGGATGGCGAGTTTTGGGGCGCCCTATGGCGCGAGCGATTCACGACCGGCCAGCCTTTTTCGAATCTCGAGCACGCGCTGGGCGGGGAGCAAACCTCGCTGCGCGAATGGCTGCGTCATCCGTCAGTCGATGAATATTTGGATCGGATGACGCCGACGACCGACCAGTTCAAGGCCTTGGATATCCCCATATTGACGATTACCGGCAGCTACGATGACGATCAGCCCGGTGCGCTCGAGTACTATCGGGATTACATGCGCGTGGCGTCCGCCGCACAACGCGACAAGCATTTTTTGATCATCGGCCCCTGGGATCATGCCGCGACGCGCACGCCGCGCACCCCGATCGGCGGCATCGAATTTGGCCCCGCGAGCTTGGTTGACCTGCCGAAATTGCATCTTGATTGGTACCACTGGACCATGGCCGGCGGCGCAAAGCCGGAGTTTCTCAAGGATGCGGTCGCGTACTACGTCATGGGCGCCGAAGACTGGCGCTATGCCGGCAGCCTCGAGAAGGTCACCGCCGAGATGAAGCCGCTGCTGCTCAATTCCGCGGGCAACCCGACGCAGATTTTGAATTCGGGCATGCTGCAATCGCCAGACTCGAAGCGCGCGTTGGGGCAACCCGATCACTTTATCTACGATCCACGCGATGTCTCGACGGCCGAGCTCGAGTCGCGCATCGATCCCAGCGATCTGACCGATCAGCGCATGCTCTTTGCCCAGGAAGGTACAGAGCTTGTCTATCATTCAGAACCCTTCGACAAGAACACGGAAGTGTCGGGTTTCTTTCGCCTATCGGCCTGGATCGCGCTCGATCAGCCCGACACGGATCTGCAAGCGCAGATCTACGAAATCACCGCCAACGGGCGCAGCATTGTGCTGACCACGGATCGCATTCGTGCCCGCTATCGTGAAAGCCTGCGAGTTGCCGCTCTCGTCACGACGCGCAAGCCGCTGCTGTACGAATTCAAGCGTTTCATGTTCGTGTCGCGGCAATTGGCCGCGGGGAGCCGGCTGCGGTTGGTGGTTGGGCCCATCAATTCGATCTATACACAAAAGAATTACAACTCGGGGAAGGCGGTAGCGGAAGAGAGCATGGCCGACGCACGGCCTGTGACGGTCACCCTGCTGCATGACAAAGCGCATCCCAGCACCCTGTACGTGCCGCTGGGGCAGCCGCGGCGGGGCTCTTGAAATTCTTCGCCCTGCTAGCGATCAGCGCAGCGTGGTTGACGCAGAGCGCGTTGGCCGCACCCGCGTCCGCACCGGCAATCACACCGGCGGATGCGCACGTGAAAACACCCGTCCCGCTCTTCGGTGCAACCCAGTTCGATCTGGCCTCCAAAATCAGCGGCAGGACCTATCGGATTTTTGTGTACACGCCGCTCACGCCGGCGCCGCCCTCCGGTTATCCGGTTGTCTTCGTGACCGATGGCAACGGCATGTTCCCATTGGCCGCGGCGCAGACGGCACTCATGGGACTGGCGGGCAAGGGCGCAATCATCGTCGGCATAGGCTATCCCAGCGACGACTTTATGCGGCCGATGATGCTGCGCTATCGGGACCTCACGCCGGTGACCGAGGACAAAACACTGTTTCCAACGCAGCCGCCGCTCCCCGAAGCCGACCAAGGCGGCGGGTCCGAGCTTTTCTACCGCTTCATCGCCGAGGAATTGCGGCCCGCCGTGTCGGCCGCGTATCCGCTCGACGCGCAACGACAGACTTTGTACGGCCATTCGTTGGGCGGACTGTTCGTTCTCAACGTGATGTTCAAGCATCCGGAATCTTTCAATAACTATGTGGCCAGCAGCCCTTCGATCTGGTGGGACAATAAGTCGGTGTTGAAGGGAGAAAGCAGTTTCTTGGCGAAGGCAAAGCGCGCCAAGCAGCGGATCCGCGTGTTGATCTGCGTAGGCGCCAAGGAGCAGGACCCGTATTCTCAGGCGCCGCCCGGGAACCTACCGCTGAGCGAGGTCAACAAGAAGGTCGCGGAGGCGCGCATGGTGGACAACGCGCATGACCTGGCGCAGCGGCTCTCAAAGGCCGGCGCGAACTCCGGATTCGTGGTGCGATTCCAGGATTTCAGCGCCGAGGATCACCTGACTGTCGTCCCGGCCTCGATCAGCCGGGCGCTGAGCTTCGCGCTCGAACCCTAACGACTTTTGGCCTTCTTGACCGCCTTGGCCGGAGTCGGAGCGCGTGCCGGCTCAGGAGAATTCGCGGTCGTAGCCGGTTCTGTCTCGCCGTGCAAGGACATCAAGGAGTGGATCAACCCTTCATCGGTGCTCGAACACACTCCGAGCACCACCGCCTCGTCGCACCCTTCCGCAGTGACGTAGGCGTGCCCCATGTTGCTGTCCAGGTAGATCGACTCGCCGCTATTCAGGACCACCGGATCGTAAAACTCCGTGAGCACCTTGATGGCGCCTTTTAGGACGTAGATGTATTCCTCGCCCGAGTGGCGTACCAGTTCGCCGAATTCCTCGGCGCTCTTGGCGCGGATGCGCGTCAAGATCGGGATCATCCGCTTGCGGCGCAGCTCCGGGCACAGGTAATAGTAGTCGTAGTTTTTTGTATTCACCCGCACCGCATCGTCAGTGAGCCCGATACTGCGGCGCGCGGTCACGGCCGGTTCTGCTTCGGTCGGATCGGCGAATAACTCGGATACGCGGATTTCAAGCCGCTGGCTTAACTGCACCAGCTTGTCGTAGCTCAAGGTAAGGCGGTCGTGCTCCACTTTGGACAGGGTGGACACAGGAATGCTGGTTCGTTCGCTCATCTGGCTCAAGGTCCAGCCGTTTCGTGCCCGCAAGGAGCGCAGCAAGCTTCCCAGCGTTGGGTGACGCGTATTCATATCCATCTAAGCCGCCCTTACATGACGTTTCCGTTGACCGCTCGCAGCATACCTACCGCTTGCGGTGGGTCAACCGCTGCAATGCGCATAAATCCCCATTCATCATACAATTTATGCAACCGACCTGTATAGAGAATTACATTGACAATTGTCTATACAGGATTATTCTGGCTTGGTTGCGACATGATATCAGGATAAGCAAACGATGTCCGACTCTTCCCTTCGCGTTACCCGCCGCCGCACTTTGCAAGCAATGGCCGGCGCATTGGCCGTTCTCGCGTTGCCGGAGGTAGAAGCCGCGCAAACCCCTGCCGCGCAAGAACTCAAGA
Organism: Steroidobacteraceae bacterium; assembly: GCA_036495805.1. GTDB lineage: Bacteria > Pseudomonadota > Gammaproteobacteria > Steroidobacterales > Steroidobacteraceae > Bog-1198. The sequence goes on from DASXMG010000117.1 coordinate 5,264, forward strand.
ACAAATATCCGGCCAAGGTCTTGGATCTCGTGCAACGCTCGCTGGTGATCGACATGCTTGCGCCGCTTAAGCTGGATTTTCGTCCCGAGGCTTATGCGCTGCCGCTGACCGATTCTGAGGCTGCCATGTTTCGGACGTGTGGCATTACCGGATTTCACAATTCTGTGGGCGTCGGCGGCGCGAGCGCCTATGACGACGCGCTGGAATTCATCGCCGCGTGGAGCGGGTTTGTCGGCCGTAATACGCACGTATTCTCTTTGGTGGGCAAGGCCGACGACTTGGAGGCCGCGAAGGCCAAGCAGAAGATTGCCGTCATCATGGGCTTGCAAAATGCCGATGAATTTCGAGAACCGAAGGACGTCAAGGCGTTCTACGAATTAGGGCTGCGCTGTGCGCAGCTGACTTATAACACCCAGAATCTGCTCGGCAGCGGTTCCACGGAACGGGTGGATGGCGGGATCAGCGACTACGGTGAGCAGATCATCAAGTCCATGAATGAGGTGGGGATGCTCGTCGACGTCTCGCACAGCGGCGACAAGACCACGTTGGATGCCATCGAATTGTCCCCGAAGCCCATTGCCTTTACGCATTCGAACTGTCGCGCGCTGAACAATCATCCGCGCCTCAAAACCGACGAGGCGATTCGCAAGCTCGCGGCGAAGGGCGGTGTCATGGGCATCACCGGTGTGCGCATGTTCGTCAAGGACAAGGAACCGACCACGGTCGAAGACATCGTCGATCACATCGATCATGTCGTGAAGCTGGTCGGAATCGACCATGTCGGGATCGGCTCCGATTCCGACTTGATGGGGTACGATCACATGCCGCCGGACCAATACAAGGAGTTGAAGGCGAGCTATAAAGCGTCCTATGCATTTCGCGACAAAATAGACACCGACGGCTTCGATCATCCCCGCAAGGTCTACGACCTTACGGCAGCCTTGATCCGCCGCGGCTATAGCGATTCGAATATTCAGGCAGTGCTCGGCGGCAATTTCCGCCGGCTGCTGGGTACTACGTGGAAATAAAGTCAAAATAAAGAAAAGGGGAGAAGAAGCCATGAAGGGAATTCACAAACTTGCAATGCTCGCAGCGCTGGGACTGGTCGGACCTTTGCTCGCGCCAGCGAGCAGGGCCGCCGACGCGGCTCCGTCGGACGACGCGCTGACCACCATCGTCGTCACCGCCGAAAAACGCGAAGAGAAGATCAAAGATGTGCCGATGAGCATCACCGCCTTGGGCGGCGGTTCGCTCGACAATCTGCAATACCGCAGTTTCAGCGACTATGCGGCCATGGTGCCGGGCCTGTCGCTGTCGAGCTCTCAACCGGGGTACACCAACCTGACCTTGCGAGGCCAGAACGCCGGCGGCGTCGGATCCACCGTCGCGGTGTATCTGGACGAATCGCCGTTCGGTTCCAGCAGCGCCTTGCTCAACGGTTCCATCTTGAGCGGCGACTTCGACACCTGGGACCTGCAACGCGTCGAAGTGTTGCGCGGGCCGCAGGGCACGCTGTACGGCGCCAATAGCGAAGGCGGCTTGTTGAAATTCGTCACGGCCCCGCCGGTGCTGGGAGTATTTTCAGGCGCCGCCGAGGTGACCGGCGAAGTCGTTGATCATGGCAGCACCGGCGGCGATCTGCGTGCGGTGGTGAATCTGCCGCTGGGCGACAACATGGCCTTGCGCGTTGGCGGATTCAAGCAGGACGTCGCGGGCTTCGTCGATGATGTTTCGCGCAATAAGACTGACATCAACGGCGGTGAAAAGTACGGCGGACGGGTATCGCTGCTCGCCAAACCGATCGACAGTCTCACCATCCGACTGACGGCCAGCTCGCAGCAATCACGATACAACGGCACTCCGCAGGTTGACATCGACCCCGTCACCTTGAGGCCGTCCGAGGGCGATCTGCAGCAGCAGCGCATCATCGATCAACCCAGCACCTTCGAGTACAAAAATTATAACGCGACCATCAATTGGGATGCCGGGCCCTTCAGCATCTTGTCGACGACGAGCTACGGCATCCTGAACTCGGACGCCATCACCGATGACACCAATGGGCAGCTCGCGCCGGGTCTTACGCTCCAGGATTTCGCGGCGTTGGTCTTGGGGCTGCCCAATACCGGCGGGTATCTCGACAATCTCGTGGATCTTAAGAAATTCACGCAGGAAGTCCGGGTTTCTTCGCCCACGACCAACTTTCTCGAGTGGCAGGTGGGTGCATACTTCACGCGCGAACAAGGTCATCTGTATCAACACGTGAATCTGATGTCGCTGCCGAGCGGTGCGCCTATCACCGCGCTGCCACCGTTGCAATTTGCGACGCTGGATTCCATTTACAAGGAGACATCCGGGTTCGGCAACCTCACGGTGCACATCATCCCGCAGTTCGACATTCAAGCCGGCGGCCGCTTTTCCAAGAATGAACAGGCGGTCACGGAAACCATTTCGGGCATCCTCGCCACCCCGCCACAGGCCTTCAGCACGCCCTCGGCCGGACATGTCTGGACGTACTCGGTAGCGCCGCGCTGGCACATCGATGCCGACAACATGCTGTATTTCCGCTGGGCGACGGGCTACCGGCCCGGTGGGCCCAACGCGTTGCCGCCGGTGGCGCCGCCTGACGTGCCTCGTTCGTACGGCGCCGATAAAACCAACAACCTTGAGCTGGGGATCAAGTCCACTTTGCTCAGCGGGCTGCTGTCGATCGACGCGGCGCTGTTCCATGTCGACTGGACCAATATTCAGCTGCTCGAGATCGTCGACAACAACGGTATCAATGGCAACGGCGGTAAGGCAAAAAGCCAAGGCTTCGAATGGACGGTCGGCTATGTTCCTGTGCACGGCCTCACCCTGCAGTGGACCGGAGCCTACACGGACGCGAAGCTGACCACGGACGCGCCGGCGGTGAATGGCGTCAGCGGCGACCGGCTGCCCTACGCGCCCAAGTGGGGCACCTCGCTGGACGGCGAGTACATGGCTGCCGCGTTTGCGGACTACAAGTATTTTGTCGGCGCCACCTGGAGTTACGTCGGTGCCCGAAGCACCGACTTCGGCAGCGACGTCACGCAAATGCTCCAGGTGAGTTTGCCGAGCTACAACACCTACGGTGCACGCGTCGGGTTTGACAACGATCGCTGGCGCTGGACGTTGTACGGCAAAAACTTAAGCGACTCCCGCGGCATCACCGCCTACGGCAGCGGCGGGGCTCCCGGCCTCAACGGCGAAGTCGCCATCACGCAACCGCGCACGTTCGGCGTCACACTATCTACGAAGTTCTAAAGGTTAGGGAATGAATACGAAACGCGAATTGAACACGGAGGCTCGAATGTCGCAGGTGCTGGATTTACCCCACCCGTATCTGCTTTTTCTTGGGGACACCACGGAGAAGGGCTACGCCAAGACGGCGTTTGGGCTGCGCGACTGGGCGCCGGATCGCTGCGTCGGAGAATGGGCGTGCGCCGGAGCAACCGTCACCACGGATCTGCCGCGCTTGACGCCGAAGGAAGCGCGCGCACGGGGCGCCCGCGCACTCGTCATCGGCGTGGCCAACACCGGCGGCGTGATCGCCGACAGTTGGCTCCCCTCGCTGCTCGAAGCGCTCGAGTCGGGACTCGATCTCATCAGCGGCATGCACGCCAAGCTCGGCAACGTGCCGCAGTTGAAAGCGGCCGCGGAGCGTCACGGCCGCCGCCTCATCGACGTGCGCACGCCGCCGAAAAATATCCCGATCGCAACCGGTGCCAAACGCAGCGGCAAACGCCTGCTCACCGTGGGAACGGATTGCGCGGTCGGCAAGAAATACACCGCTCTGGCGCTCGCGCGTGCATTCAAGGAGCGCGGGCTCGACACGGACTTTCGGGCCACCGGACAGACCGGAATCTTGATCGCGGGCGGCGGTATGCCGATGGATGCCGTCGTCGCGGATTTCGAGGCCGGGGCAGCTGAGATATTGAGTCCCGCCGCTGCCGCGCAACACTGGGATGTGATCGAAGGTCAGGGCTCTTTGTTCCACCCGGCTTACGCCGGCGTTTCGCTCGGTCTGCTGCACGGCAGCCAGCCGGATGTGATCGTGGTGTGCCATGATATCGAGCGCAAGGAAATGCTGGGCCATCCCGGCTACCAGCTGCCCGACGTTTTCGACACCATCGATTTGAATCTGCGCCTCGGCCGCCGCACGAATGCGGCGATCCGCTGCGCAGGCGTCACCTTGAACACCTCGAAGCTCAATCCGAACGATGCCGCGCGACTGCTGGAGACCGAAAGCGCGCGACTCGGTGTGCCCGTCGCGGACCCCATGCGGGCCGGCGCCGCGTTGGAAAAGCTCGTCGACAAATGTCTCGCGTAATCCCTTAGATAACAGCGACCCGGTCGCAAGAAGAGAGTCCATGCGAATATTCACATTTTTGGCGGCCGCGCTCCTCACTTTGGGAACGTTGACCGCCACCGCGCAGAAAAATGTTCCCGCGCCGAGTCTGGCGCCGCCTGTTCCCAAGCCTGCGACCGCACCGCAAACGATCCCCCCGACGGCTGCCGCGCCGGTAGCATCGGCCGCCGCAGCCGCGGCGACGTTGACCGCGGACGACCTCAACGCCTGGTTGGACGGATACATGCCGTATGCGCTGCACACCGGCGACATCGCCGGCGCGGTTGTGGCCGTGGTCAAGGATGGGCAGATCGTCACCGAGCGCGGATTCGGGTATTCGGATGTGGAAAAACGCGCGCCCGTGGATCCGAAGCTGACCTTGTTCCGGCCGGGATCGGTGTCCAAGCTCTTCACCTGGACCGCGGTGATGCAGCAAGTCGAGCAGGGCAAGATCGATCTCGATGGAGACGTGAATCAGTATCTCGATTTTAAAATTCCGGCGCGCGACGGCAAGCCGGTCACCATGCGCGAGTTGATGCAGCACGTTGCCGGCTTCGAAGAGCAAGCCAAGGGCATCATGTCGGATGATCCCAATTCGCCGGGCTTCGAGGCGTTGCTCAAGCAGTGGGTTCCGGAGCGCGTGTTTGCGCCCAATAGCACACCGGCGTATTCCAACTACGGCGCATCGCTGGCCGGCTATATCGTGCAGCGAGTATCGGGCGAATCGTTCGACGACTACATCGACAAGCATATCTTCGCGCCGCTCGACATGACGCATTCGACCTTCCGCCAGCCGCTGCCGGCGAATCTGGAACCGTTGATGTCGAAGGGGTACTCGCTGGCATCCGAGCCGGCCAAGCCCTTCGAGATCGTCGGGCCCGCGCCCGCTGGAGCGCTGTCCTCGCCGGGTGAAGACATGGCGCACTTCATGATCGCGCATCTGCAAAACGGCGAATATCACGGCAACCGCATTCTGAAGGCGGAAACCGCAGAAATGATGCACAACAGCCCGCTCACCATCCTGCCGCCGCTGAACCGGATGGAGCTGGGCTTTTTCGAAACCAACATCAACGGCCGCGAAGTGATCGCGCACCTGGGCGACACACAGAATTTTCATACTTCCCTGCATTTGTTCCTGAAGGAAGGCGTGGGTTTCTACGTCTCGTTCAACAGCCTCGGCAAGGCGGGCGCGTCCGGTGAGTTGCGCAGCGCAATGTTCGATGACTTCGCGGATCGTTACTTCCCGGCGGCGGAAACCGCCGCGACCACGGTCGACGCGAAGACTTCGGCCGCTCATGCAGCCATGCTCGCGGGTCACTGGATCAATTCGCGCGGCTCGCAGTCGAGCTTCCTGGCCGCGGTCGGGCTGATAGGTCAAACCAAGCTCGGCGTCAATGCCAAGGGCGAGCTCGCCACGCCCCTGAACGGGCTGAACGGAAAACCGCGCCACTGGGTCGAGACGGCACCGTTCGTGTGGCGCGATGCGGACAGCCACGAGCGCTTGGCGGCCAAGGTCGTCGACGGCAAAGCGGTACGTTTCAGCATCGATGGCATTTCGCCATTCATGGTATTCGACCGCGTACCGGCGACCGAGGACGCGGCGTGGCTGCTGCCGGCGCTCTACTGCGCCTTGGCGGCACTGCTTCTGACCGCCGTGTTTTGGCCGGTCACCGCCATCGTGCGTCGCCGCTTCGGCGCGAGCCTGGCGCTCGGTCCGGATGCGCTGCGCGCCTATCGATTGAGCAAGGTCGGGTCGATCTTGCTGCTCGCCGGGCTGGCGTGGTGGGGATTCACCGTCATCCGCATGTTCAATGACTTCAACAACCTCAGCAACAAGTTCAATGGCAGCATTCGTTTCACCGAGGTGTTCGGCATGCTGGCGTTCCTATTGGGATCCGCCTTCATCGCTTGGAATCTGTGGACGGTGTGGCAGGGAACGCGCCGCTGGCCCGCCAAGGTCTGGAGCATCGTGCTCGCGCTGTCGGCTTTCATCGTGCTGTGGATTGCCTTCACGTTCAACCTGTTCAGCTTCCGGGTCTATTTCTGATGTCCGCATTGAAGCTGCAGGTCGAGGTGGAAAAGCTGCGCTTGTCGGCGCCGTTTCGGATCTCGGGATTTGTGTTCGAGGAGCAGGAGGTCGTGGTCGTGACGCTCGAGGATGGCGAGCATCGCGGCCGCGGCGAAGCCTCCGGTGTGTACTACCTCGGCGACACCGCCCAGACCATGGTGGCCGAGATAGAAGCGGTGCGCGGCACCATCGAACAAGGCATCGATCGGCCGGCCTTGCAACAATTGTTGCCGGCGGGCGGCGCGCGCAACGCAGTCGATTGCGCGTTGTGGGAACTGGACGCAAGTCGTCTGGGCGTCGCGGTCTGGGAACTGGCCGGCATCGGTGCGCCGAAGCCGTTGGTCACCACGTTCACCTTGGGTGCTGACGCTCCCGCCACCATGGCGGCCGGCGCGCGCAAATTCGCCCAGGCGCGGTCGCTGAAGCTGAAACTGACCGGCGATCTCAAGGACGATATCGAGCGGGTCCGCGCCGTGCGCGCGGCGCGTCCCGAGGTGTGGATGGGCGTCGACGCCAATCAAGGCTACGGCATCGACTCGCTGGGGTCGCTGATGGGCGTGCTCGAATCGGCAAAGGTTTCCCTGCTCGAGCAACCGTTGAAGCGCGGACGTGAAGCTGATCTCACCGGTTTTAAATCGAAGATTCCCATCGCCGCCGACGAAAGCGTGCTGCAGCTGGGCGACATCCCCGGGCTCGTCGGGCGCTTCAATGTCGTCAACATCAAGCTGGACAAGTGCGGCGGTTTGACCGAAGGGCTGGCGATGGCGCACGAGGCGCGGCGCCTCGGGTTGGGCGTCATGGTCGGCAACATGGTCGGCACAAGCCTTGCGATGGCGCCGGCGTTCGTGCTCGGACAATTGTGCGACGTCGTGGATCTGGATGGTCCGATTTTTCTCGCCAAGGATCGTACGCCGAGCATGACGTACACCAACGGCAGCGCGTGGAGCGGCGAGCAAGTGTGGGGCGGGACACACGCTTAAGGCGATGAACGCGGACCAGCAGACTTGGTTCGGTCAGCCGCGCGGCCTCACGATACTTTTCCTGACCGAGATGTGGGAGATCTTCTCCTACTACGGCATGCGCGCCTTGCTGGTCTATTACATGACCAAGCAACTGCTGATCGGCCAGGAAAAAGCGTCGCTCATTTACGGCACCTACACCGCGACGGCGTACTTCACGCCGATTTTCGGCGGCCTGATCGCGGATCGATGGCTGGGCAAGCGGCGCGCGGTGATCATCGGCGGCAGCATCATGGCCGCGGGCCATTTCATGATGACCTTCGAACCGCTGTTTTACCCGGCGCTCGCGACGATCGCGCTGGGCAACGGATTGTTCCTGCCGAGCTTGCCGAGCCAAATCGACGGCCTGTACCGGGCGGACGATCCGCGCCGCGGCTGGGCTTACAACGTCTACTACGTCGGCATCAATATCGGCGGATTTTTGGCGCCGCTGATCTGCGGCACGCTGGGGGAACTCTATGGCTGGCATTGGGGTTTCGGCGCCGCGGGCGTCGGCATGGTCCTCGGTCTGGTCATCTATGTTCTCGGCGGCCAATATCTGCCCGAGCAAGTGCGCGCCGTAAAGAAGCCGCTCGCGCCGACCGCGGCGGCGGCTCCGTCGGGCAAGTATCGATCCACGTTCATTCTGTTGTTTGCCGTCGGACTCGCCGTCACGGTGTTTCGCGGCGCGTATGAACAGGTTGGCAACACGGTGGCGCTGTGGGCCGATGTCGGCATCGATCGGGCCGTTGGGGTTTGGAGCATTCCGATGACCTGGTTCCAGAGCCTGAATCCTCTCTTGGTCATCGTCATGACACCGCTCTTGCTCGCCCATTGGCGGCGGCGGGCACAAGCCGGATCGGCCGGTTCCGCGATGAGGAAAATGGCGCTCGGCGCGCTGATCGTCGCGGCGGCGTATCTGTTGCTCGCGGCGGTGACGTACGCGGCTGGAACGGGGCGGGCCAGTTGGCTGTGGCTGGCGGCGTTCTTTGCCGTCTTTACGTTGGGCGAACTCTATATCTTGCCGACCGGGCTCGGCCTGTTCGCGCGCTTGGCGCCTACCGGCTACACCGCGACCACCGTGGCCGCGTGGTACTGCGCGATTTTCACCGGTTCCTTTTCGGCGGGCCTCGTGGGGACGTTGTGGGCCCGCACCAGTCACGCCGGGTTCTTTGCCATTTTGACCCTGATCTCTGCGATCGCCGCGGCCATGCTGTTCGCGCTCGATCGCGCGATACGACGCGTCGAGGCAGCTCGCGCTGCCGAAATCATCGCTTTGAACGCCATTCAGCCGGAGCTCGCATGAAAATTTTCGTGTTAATCTCATTGACGTTTCTTGGCATCTCGGCGGCCGTCGCGGCGCCCCCCAAAGGCTTCGAAGGCCGCGTGGAAAGCCTGCGCAAGCAGATCGGCGTTCCCGGCATGGCCATCGCGATTGTCGAGAGCGATAAAGTCACGCTCGCCAAAGGATTCGGCGTCAAGCGGCTCGGGTCACCGGAACCGGTCGATGCCGACACGATTTTCCCCACGGGCTCGACGGGCAAGGCGTTCACCGTGGCGGCGCTCGGCATCCTGGTCGATCAGGGAAAAATCCGCTGGGACGACAAGGTGATCGATCACTTGCCGGGCTTTCAAATGTATGACCCCTGGGTGACCCGCGAGATGACGATTCGCGATTTGCTCGTGCACCGCAGCGGCTTGGGGCTGGGCGCCGGCGATTTGCTGTTCGTGCCGCGCACCAACTTGAGCCGTGCAGAGTCCGTGCGGCGGCTGCGCTACATCAAACCCGCGACCAGCTTTCGCAGCGCCTACGCCTACGACAACATTTTGTACATGGTCGCGGGCCAATTGATCGAGGATGTCACCGGCGAAACCTGGGAGAAATTCACCGCCAACCACGTGCTCAAGGCGGCGGGAATGCTGCATTCGACCACCGACGACGAGGGTCACTTCTCCAGTCCCGATCGCGCCCAACCGCATGCCCGCATGAACGGCGGATTGCGCGGTGTGGGCGATCAGTCGGTGCTCAATGAGCGCGACAATCTGGGCAGCAATGCATCACCGGCCGGCGGTCTCGCGGTGAGCGCCAACGACATGGCACGCTGGCTGATGATCCAGCTCGACGGCGGCGCGCTTCCCGACAAGGGCGGCAGGCTGTTCAGCCAGGAGGCGCACGATCAGATGTGGAAGCCGGTCGTATTGCAGCCGGTCGGCCCGCGAGGAGGTGTGATGGCGCCGACCCAGCCCATGTTCAATACCTACGCACTCGGCTGGGATGTCCGAGATTATCGCGGCGCCAAGATCGTCTGGCACGGCGGCGCGGTTTTCGGATTTCTAACGGCGGTGGTGCTGATTCCGGAAAGGAACGTCGGATTCTCGATCGAGATCAACAGCGAGGATGGCGGGATCATCATCGGACTGATGTACGAGCTGCTCGATCATTACCTTGGGCTGCCCAAGGATACCTGGCCGGAGAAAATCTTCGCGCAGCGGCAGCAACGCGTGCAAGAAGCGCTGAAGGCCTATCAGTCGGCCGCGGCGAAACCGGCAAGGATCGGGCCGTCGCTGCCGCTCGATCGCTACGTCGGGACCTATAGCGATCCGTGGTACGGCAACATCGAGATCGGCCAAGCCAATGGCGCGCTCACCATCGACTTCAAATCGACGCCGCGGATGGGCGGTCCCCTGGAACACTGGCAATACGACAGCTTCGTGACGCGCTTCGACGATAAGACCATCGAGCCGGCATACGTCACATTCGGTTTGAATGCGGACGGCAAGGTCGAGCGCATCACCCTGAAAGCGGTGTCGCCGCTAGCCGATTTCAGCTACGACTACCAAGACCTCTTATTCACGCCGGTGGTCCAGAAGTCCAAATAAAGCAATTCGGTCGGTATTGGTGAAATTGGGAGTGAACGAGATGAATGTCCGGAACAGCATTGCTCTTGCGGCGTGCGCCGCGGCGGCCCTTTTGCAGTCATCTGCGGCCAGACCCGCGAGCAGCGAGGTCCCGGCCGCTCCTGTGGCGGCGCCCGCTTTAGCGAGCGCACATCCACTCGACCGTGCCGACCTCGAAGCGTGGCTGGATGGCATGGTCCCCTATGCGCTTAAGGCCGGCGACATGGCCGGCGCGGTCATCGTTGTGGTCAAGGATGGAACCGTGCTGCTGCAGAAGGGCTACGGTTATGCGGATGTGAGCAAGAAACGGGCAATGGACCCCGAGCAAACCATGGTTCGTATCGGGTCCACCTCAAAATTGTTCACGTGGACGGCGGTCATGCAGCTGGTGGAAAAGGGGCAGATCGATCTCGACCGCAATATCAACGACTATCTGGACTTTACGATTCCGACGGATTTCGGCAAACCGGTCACGATGCGCGACTTGATGAATCATCGCGGCGGGTTCGAAGAAGGGCTGAAGGATGTCTTGTGGACGAACCCGCATGGCGTGCCCTCCACCGAAGCGTACCTGAAAGAGCACAAGCGCCCGATGCTGTTCGCGCCAGGCGAGGTGCCCGCCTACTCAAATTACGGCGCGTCCTTGGCCGGTTACATCGTAGAGCGCGTGTCCAAAGAACCGTTTGAGCGATACATCGAGCGTCATATTCTGGCGCCGCTGGGCATGACGCACACCACCTTCGATCAGCCGCTCCCCGAGCGTTTCGCTGGTGCGGTATCGCACGGCTATCGAACGGCATCCGGACCGCCGGGTCCCTATGAGCAGATCGTGACCCGGCCCGCGGGCAGCGCCACGACAACGGCGGCGGACATGTCGCGCTTCATGCTTGCTCATCTACAGGATGGTCATGTCGGTGATGCAACGATTTTGCAAGTGGATACGGCCCAGCGCATGCACAGTGCCTCGGAGAAGGCGCTGCCGGGATTTGCCACCATGGCGCATGGCTTTTTCCTCGAGAGGCATAATGGCCGCACGGTGATCGGTCACGGCGGCGACACCATATATTTTCATAACGAGTTCAATCTGCTGCCTGAGGAAGGGGTCGGCATCCAATTCACATTCAACAGCAGAGGCCGCGAAGAAGCCGTGTATCTGGCGCGTGAAGCGCTGTTCGACGGCTTCATGGATCGATATTTTCCGCCTTCCACCAAGCCCCTGGACCCGCCGGCGTTGCCGACTGCCATCGCCGATGCACAAAGTATCGCCGGACGCTACGAGAGCTCGCGCCGCATCGAGCACGGATTCTTGAGTCTCTTCTATATCCTGCAGCAATCCGTCATCGCCGCAAACGCTGATGGGACCATCTCCGTGCCGGGCAGCTTAACCCCCGAGCCGGTGACCTTTCGTGAGACTGGCCCGCAGGTCTGGCGACGGGCCGGCGGTACGCAGCAGCTCGCGCTGCAGACGATCGGCGGCGTTAAAACCGTCCTCGACAGCAGCGATCCGACCTCGGTACTGCAGGCCGTGCCGCTCAAACGGTCCTCGGCGCTGAATCTGACCATCTTGTGCGTCAGTTGCCTGATCCTGGTCTGGACGCTGTTCGCTTGGCTGCTCTCTCCTTGGCTGCGGGCGCCTAAGAATGTTCCAGATGACCTGGTCCCGCAGCTCAGGCGGTTGCGCCTGTTCCTGCGTGCCGCGGTGGCGGTCGACGTTGTCTACTTGATCTGCTGGTTCGTGATATTGCGGCCGGTCCTGAGCCTCGACTTGGGTTTTTACAATGCCGGCCTCGACCCGATTCTCGGCGCGATGGAAGTCGCGGGGCTATTCGCCATTGCGGCCGCTGCGCTCGGAATCTGGAGCGCTTGGCGCCTGTTCGGACTGAACATACCACGTCGATTGCGGCTGCGGGGTTTCGTGACGGCGGCGGCTTTGCTGGGCGTCGTGTGGATCGGAATCATCGGCGGCCTGATTCGCTTCAGCCTGAATTATTGAGTCGCCGGATCATGAGGCGAACACTGGGCCGAATCGCCCGGCCTTCCGCATGAGGAGCGCCATTCAGGTCCCGCACGAAATTCTAGCGCGCTTCGCGCTATCTCACGCACCGCCAAATTAAAGCAACGCCGGAAGATTCAGCGGCTCAGCCAGCGCCACGAAGGCGCGTCCAATGTTCCCTGACCCAATATCTGTGTCTCGCTGAGTTGCTTGTCGAGTTCTATCGAGAGGCACGCAGCGTTTTCCTTCAGCGCCGCAATGAGCCGTGAGGCGTGCGAGACCACGAAAATCTGAGTGTACTTCGCCGCGACGCCGACCAGGCGCGCGAGTGCGGGCAAGAGGTCCGGGTGCAGGCTGGATTCGGGTTCATTCAGGACCATGAGGTGCGGTGGCCGGGGTGTCAGCATGGCGGCGATCCAGAGAAGATAGCGCAAGGTGCCGTCCGATAGTTCGGCGGCGCTCAAGGGGCGAAGGAGGCCGTGTTGATGCATGGAGACGGAGAATCGGCCATCGGAGGCCTCGATCTTTAACCTCGCGCCCGGGAACGCATCCGCAATGGCGGTCCTGAGAGCCGCGGCATCGCCGATCTCGACAATGGTTTGCAACGCCGCGGCAAGGTCCCGGCCGTCGTGCGAGAGGACCGGCGTGTATGTGCCAATCTGAAGTTGTCGGGCGGGTGCTTCGGCATCGGTTCTGAAATGATCGTAAAACCGCCAGGTGCGGATCTGATCGCGCAGCGCTACAACTTCGGCGGCGCGTTGCGGATCGGCTATCAAGTCCATCATGCTTTCGAAAGGTTGCAAGCGGCTGGTGATGAGGTCCCATTCGCCGTTCTCGCGTCGGATACGCGCCACGGCGTTGCGCCGTTCGACCAATTGGCTGGCGGGGCGCAAGTGCTCACCGTGCCATATGACTTCGGTCTTGATTTCGGGATCGCCGCAAAAAGCGGATGCAGAAGGAAAGGGAAGCCCCAAGTCGATGGCGTAGCTGAAGTCGTCGCCGCGAAACCCTAAGCGCAAGGCCTGCGGCTCCACTTTCCGGGTGCCTTGCACCGGCTGTTCACCGCGTTTCACCGCGGCGGAAAAGGATTCAGGGCCGGCCCACAACGTAGATGCAAACCCGCCTTCTTTGGCGAGCGATGCGACCAGGCCGCCGCGCGCAGTTTCGGCCAAAAGCCTCAGGGCGCGGTAGACATTGGATTTGCCGCTGCCATTCGGTCCGGTGATGAGGGTCAGCTGGCCCAGGGGCGCGACGAATTGTCGTAAAGACCGGTAGTTGGAAACGGCGAGAGTATGAAGCATCGGATTCGATTATGCTGCTCGACTGATGTGAATGGGAGTCTTGCATGGCACGCATAGCGATGGCGCTGCTTTTAGTTAGCTGCACACTGGGCCTAGGGCTGAACGCGGCGTCCGCTGAGGTGACGATTCCCGACACGCCGGCAGGCAGGACCTTAAGTGCGTGGCTCGCGGCCTTCAACAGCGGCGATCGGGCCCAGCTGGACGACTATTTTAAGAAATACGAGCCGGAGAAGCACGCGGACGAGGTCATGGCTTTCCGCGATCGCGTCGGGGGATTTGAGCTCGTGTCCATCGAGAAAAGCGACCCGCTGCGCATCGTGTTCTTCTTGAAGGAGCGAAACAGCGGGATGCGGGCCATAGGCAAATTTCAGGTAAGCGATTCCGATCCGCCGCGCGTGACCACTTCGGAATTGCATGGCATTGGTCCGGGAGCGGTTGTGATCGGCTTTGACATCGATGCGGCAACCCGCGCGCGCGTTATCGACGCGGCAATTGCCAAGATCGATGAGTTCTACGTCTTTCCCGACGTTGCGAAGAAGATGGGGATGGCGGTGCGGCGCCGCGCCAAGCACGGCGAATACGATTCGGTCACCGATGGCACTACGTTTGCCAATCTATTGACCGAGCATTTTAGAGACGTCAGCCACGACAAGCATCTCTCTGTCGGCTTTAGTCCCATACGATTGCCTGAGGAATCGGCCGCGCCGGGCCCGGACGCCGTCGCACATTACCGCGCGGCGATGCAAGAGGCCAATTGCGGTTTTGAGAAAGTGGAACACCTGAACGGCAATGTTGGATATTTGAAGCTCAATTTCTTTGCCGATCCCGAGGTCTGCGGCGACACGGCCACGGCCGCGATGAACTTTCTGGCCAATGGCGCCGCGCTCATCGTCGATTTGCGTCAAAACGGCGGCGGCGATCCGAAGATGGTCGCATTGCTGTCCACGTACCTGTTTGCGACGCCGACCCACCTCAATGACTTGTGGGAGCGCAAGAGCGGTGAAACACACCAGTACTGGACGTTGCCTTACGTTCCCGGCAAGCGTTTACCTACCGTACCGGTGTTCGTCCTGACTTCGCATCGGACTTTCTCAGGCGGCGAAGAGTTTACGAATAATCTCAAAGTGCTTAAGCGCGCCACCATCGTCGGCGAAGTGACCGGCGGCGGCGCGCATCCGGTGACGGGTCATCGTATCGATGATCGATTCACCATCGGGGTTCCGTTTGCGCGCGCCATCAATCCAACGACCAAGACCAACTGGGAAGGCGTTGGTGTCGAGCCGGATGTCAAGGTCCCCGCAGCCGATGCGCTCAGCACCGCACAGGCCCTGGCTGCCAAGGAACTTGCCGCGCGACCGCCGGCAAAGCCTTAGCTTTTCTCAGCCATTTTCGATAGTTACGGCTATCACGTCGGAGATCGCCTACACGCAAATCAGCGTCACGTGAAACCTGGGGTTCTTACATAGGCCCCCATGAAGCATTTGTACCCGTTAGGATGGGAGTTCGTTGCGTCGTTATTACTCCCGGGCTAGCTCTATGCAAAAAACGAATATCGTTTCACCTGCGGAGCCGCATGAAGAGCGATCGGCGTTGGAACGCCGATATCGCGAGGTGCGCGCGGCAACCGTGGCGCTTGCCATGCCCTTATCGGATGCGGATGCGACCGTTCAGTCGATGCCGGATGCCAGCCCCGCGAAATGGCATTTGGCACACACAACGTGGTTCTTCGAGTCGATGGTGCTGGCAACCGCCCTGCCGCACTACAAGGCTTTCGATGAGCGCTTCAATTTTCTCTTTAACTCTTACTATGAATCCGTGGGATCTCGGCAGCCTCGGCCGCTGCGCGGGTTGCTCACCAGGCCCACGCTCGCGGAGGTCCTTGCGTACCGCGAATACGTCGACTCGGCGATCGCGCGGTTGTTGCGCGAACCGCCGACCGAGAGGGCGCTTAAGGTCATCGAGCTGGGCTGCCATCACGAGCAGCAGCACCAAGAACTCTTGCTGACCGACATCCTGCACTTATTCGCGCAGAATCCGCTGCGCCCTGCGTACCGGGAATCCGTCCCCCTTCCGGTCGAGCGCATCGATCGGTCGCTCACCTATCAGAGCTTGCCGGGCGGCTCGATCGAAGTTGGGCACCAGGGCGAAAGCTTTGCATTCGATTGCGAAGGGCCTCGCCACACCGTACACATCGAACCGTATCGCCTCGCAGATCGATTGGTCACGAACGGCGAGTGGGCCGAATTTATCGCGGATGATGGATATCGCAATCCGCTGTTGTGGCTTTCGGACGGCTGGGCCGCCGTGCGCAACGAAGCGTGGTCGGCGCCGCTCTACTGGGTCGCGCGTGATGGCGAGTTTTGGACCATGACACTGCGCGGCGCTCAGCCGGTTGATCTTGATGCGCCGGTCACGCATGTCAGCTATTTCGAGGCGGATGCCTTCGCCACTTGGACAGGTCGGCGGCTGCCGACGGAAGCGGAGTGGGAGGCCGCCGCGCAAAGATTGCCGGTCGCGGGCAATTTTGTGAATTCCGATCGCCTGCGACCGCGTCCCGCGCCGGCGCCCGCGGGCGATTTGCGGCAGATGTTCGGCGATGTGTGGGAATGGACGCGCAGCGCGTTCATGCCGTATCCGCGGTTTCGACCGCTGGAAGGAGCGTTGGGGGAATATAACGGCAAGTTCATGTCGGGCCAGTTCGTGTTGCGCGGCGGCTCTTGTGTCACTCCGGAGAATCACGTGCGGGCGACTTATCGAAACTTCTTTGTACCGCATGCTCGGTGGCAATTCACTGGATTGCGATTGGCGGAGGACGCGTAATGCTTGCTACAGCAGACTATCGGCTTTCCCAGCCGGATCTATTTCGCCAGGATGTCATCGCAGGGCTATCGAATCGCCACAAAAGCTTGCCGTGCCGCTGGCTATACGATGAGCGCGGATCGGAGTTGTTCGAAGAGATCACGCAGTTGGAGGAGTATTATCCGACGCGCGTCGAGACCGGGATTCTGCGCGCGAACGCCGCGGAAATTGCCGCCTTCGTCGGCAAGGGCGCAACGCTGATCGAATATGGCGCGGGCGCGGGCATCAAGACGGAAATATTGATCGCCTCGCTGCAGGCGCCGCGGCTGTATGTGCCGGTAGATATCTCCGGCGCTTTTCTTGATCAAGCGGTGATATCGCTCAGGCACCGCTTTCCGGACATCGGCATTTGGCCCATTGTGGCGGACTTCACCGGGGATTTCGACATTC
>DASXMG010000118.1:0-8959 GCA_036495805.1 Steroidobacteraceae bacterium
TCGATGAAGCGCACGCCGCCGACATCGGCCACCCACGAGGATCGATGCGACAATCCGGGAAAAGACTCGAGCGCCTCGAGCATTGCCGGCATCGGCAGCCCGACCGCTTCGCCCAAGCTTAAGGCCGCCAGCGCATTGGCCGCGTTGTGCATGCCGGTGATTTTCATGCGTGCGATGTCGAGCAGCTGCTCGCCGCGGCGCGCCAGGAAAACTTGCGGGCCGCGGCGCAATAGCGAGAAATCGGCATCCGCGCGTTCGATGGAAAAAGTCAGGGTGCGCGCGGCGTCGCTGCGATACGCGCTGTCGCGCATCGCCATCACCCAGGGATCGTCCGCGTTCAACACCACGGTCGATGCCTTGGCGAAGATCCGGCCCTTGGCGCCGGCATAGTCCGCGACCGAGGCATAGCGATCCAAGTGATCGGCGCTGACGTTCAGCACCACCGCGGCTTGCAGCACCAACGAAGCGGTGGTCTCCAGTTGAAAGCTCGACAATTCGAGCACATACAAATCCGGTTGGGGCCGCTCAAGCAGATCGAGCGCCGGCTCGCCCAGATTGCCACCGGCCAGCACCCGGCGTCCCGCGGCGGCCGCCATGCGCGCCACCAAGGTGGTGACGGTGCTCTTGCCATTGGTGCCGGTGATGCCGATCACCGGGGCTTGCACGGCGCGCGCGAACAGTTCCACATCCCCCAGCACGTCGATGCCGCGTGCACGCGCCGCGCGGGCAATGGGCTCCTCGAGCGAGACACCCGGAGACATCAACACCTGCGATGCGCCCTCCAGCAGCGACTGATCGAAACCGCCGAGCCGCAAATCCACCGACGCGGCCAGCTCGCCGAGCTCCGCAAGGCCCGGCGGCGAGCGCCGCGAGTCCGTAGCGCTCACACGATCGCCGCGCTTGACCAGATAGCGCACGCATGAGGCGCCCGTTTTACCCAAGCCGACCACAACGCTCCTCATCAGCGGATCTTCAAGGTCGCAAGACCCGCCAAAACCAGCACAAAGCTGATGATCCAGAAACGCACGATGACTTTCGGCTCGGCCCATCCTTTGAGCTCAAAATGATGATGGATCGGGGCCATGCGAAATATCCGTTTGCCGGTGAGCTTGAACGAGGCAACCTGCAGCACCACGGATACGGTCTCGAGCACGAACACGCCGCCCATCACGAACAGCACCAGTTCCTGGCGCACGATGACGGCGATCGTGCCGAGCGAAGCGCCGATCGCCAGCGCACCGACATCGCCCATGAAAACTTGCGCCGGATAGGAGTTGAACCACAAAAAACCCAAACCCGCGCCCACCAGCGTCGCGCTGAAGATGAGCACTTCGCCCACGCCGTTGATGAAGGGGATTTGCAAATAGTGCGCGAAATTGGTGTTGCCCGTGGCATAGGCGAAAACGCCCAGCGCCGCCGCGACCATCACCGCCGGCATGATGGCGAGCCCATCGAGGCCGTCGGTCAGATTCACTGCATTGCTGCTGCCGACGATGACGCAGTAGGAAAAAATGACGAACGCCAGGGTCGACATCGGCACCGCCACGGCCTTGAAGAAGGGCACGTACAGCGAGGTTTCGGCCGGAGATTGATGCATGTTGTGCAGCGAGAACGCGATGGCGAGAGCCGCAATCGACTGCGCCAGATACTTGTAGCGCGCCGCCAGTCCCTTTGAATTTCCCACCACGAGCTTCAAATAATCGTCGTAGAAACCGATCAGCCCGAAGGCCAGCGTCGTTCCGAGCAGCACCCAGACGAAGCGGCTGGATAAGTCGGCCCACAGCAGTGTGCCGATGCCCATGGCCACCAAAATCAAACCGCCGCCCATGGTGGGCGTGCCTTTCTTCAGCAAATGCGATTGCGGCCCGTCGCTGCGCACCACCTGGCCGATCTGATAGTGGCTCAACAGTGAAATCATGCGCGGCCCGATCAGCAGGGCCATCAGCAAAGCGGTCACTGCAGCGAGGATTCCGCGCAGCGTCAGGTATTGGAAGACATGAAATCCGCTGTAGAACTTCGCCAGATATTCGGTAAGGATCAGCAGCATGCGCTAGCTCGCTCTCATCATGGGTTTGGGCCCGTTGCCGCCGCCCGTGAGCGCTTGCACCACGCGCTCCAGGCGATTGATGCGCGAGCCCTTGATCAGCACCGTCACGCCGGGCGCGAGCTCCGCCTGGAGACGGCGCGCCAGCGAATCGGCCTCCGCAAACCACTCGCCCCCTGCGCCGAATGTCTCGACGGCTCTGGAGCTCAAGGGTCCCATCGCAAAGAGCCGCTTGATGCCGCAGTCGCGCGCGTAGGAGCCGATGTGCGCGTGGCTGTCTTGACTCGATTCGCCGAGCTCGGCCATGTCGCCCAAAACCAGCCAGGTTGGGCCGGTGAGCGCGCGCAACACCTCCATCGCGGCGCGCACCGAACTGGGATTGGCGTTGTAGGAATCGTCGATGATCCAGCTGCCGCGGGTCCCCGGCTTGAGCTGCAGGCGTCCCGCCACGGCGCGGAAATCGGCCAAGCCCAAGGCAACATCCTCGAGCGATGCGCCGGCCGCGCTGGCCGCCGCCGCCGCCGCGAGCGCGTTGCCGATGTTGTGTGCACCGCCGGCCTTCAACATGATGGCGCGCTCACCCAGGCGTGAGATCAAGGTAAAGCGCGTCGCGAACTCGCCGCGCTCGATGCCCTGAAAAATATTCCTGGCCGCGAAATCCGCCTGAGCGTGCACGCCGAAGGTCACGATGCGTTTCGCACCGGAAATGCCGCGCCAATAGCCTACGTAGGCATCGTCCGCATTGATGATGGCGGTGCCTTCGGCCGCGAGGCAGGACACGGTTTCACCCTCGCCCTTGGCCACGCCATCCAAATTGCCGAATCCTTCCAGATGCTCGGCACCGGCGTTGGTGATCAAACCGACGGTGGGCCGCGCGATGCTCATCAGTGCGGCAACGTCGCCGATCGCGTTCGCACCCATCTCGATCACAGCGCTGCGATGGGAAGCCTCCAACCGCATGAGCGTCACGGGAACACCGATGTGATTGTTGAGATTGCCGTGCGTCGCCATGCAAAGACCCATGCGCGACAGGATGGCGGCGGTCATTTCCTTCGCCGTGGTCTTGCCGTTGCTGCCCGCGACGGCGATTACCGGCAAGGAGAAATCGGCGCGCCAGTTCTTGGCCAATTCCTGCAGCGCGCGCAGGGTGTCGGGCACGAGCACCTGCGGCAACGCGCCGGGGGTCGCGCGTTCGACCAGCGCGCCGATGGCGCCCTGTGCAGCGGCTGCCTGCACAAACGCCGCGCCGTCGAAGTTCGGGCCGCGCAAGGCGACGAACAGCGAGCCCGGCTTCAGTGTGCGGCTGTCGGTGCACACGCAACCGAAGCGACGGTCCTCGCCGATCAGTTCGCCGCCGACCACTCTTGCCGCATCGCTCAAGGTGCGCTTCATGCCGCCGCTCCCAAGACGCGCAGCGCTTCGCCGCGGTCGCTGAACGAGCGGCGCGTTTCGCCGTATATTTGGTAGTCCTCGTGACCCTTGCCGGCGATCAAGACCAGATCGATCGCCTGCGCTTCCAGCAATGCGGCGGCAATGGCCGCGCCGCGATCATGGATCACCCGCACGCTCTGAGTCTTGATCCCCTTGAGAATGTCGCGCGTGATGGCCTGCGGATCCTCGGAGCGCGGATTGTCATCGGTTACGATGATTTGATCGGCGAGGCTCTCGGCAATCCCGCCCATCACGGGGCGTTTGCCGGCATCGCGGTCGCCGCCGCAGCCAAAGACGCACCAGAGCGCACCGGCACAGTGCTCGCGCGCCGCGCTCAAAGCCTTTGCCAGCGCATCCGGGGTGTGCGCATAGTCGACCACCACGGTCGGCTTGTTGGCCGCATCGGCCTTGATCACCTCCATGCGCCCCGGCGCCGGCTGGCACGCGGCCAATACCTTTGCCGCCTCCTCCAAAGACACGCCGAGCGACAGCAGGCAGCCCAGGACCACCAGGGAGTTTTCGGCGTTGAAGCGGCCCATGAGCTGGGTTTTGACGGTGAATTTGCCGAAGCTGCCGTCCAACTCCATCGCAATGCCGCGCGTCTCCATGCGTACCTGCGTCGCATGCAGCGAGCGATCGGCCAGCCAGCCTGAACCCGCCGCCCCCACCCACACCGCGATCAACGATGCGCCGCCGGCATGCTCCCGCGCCAACGCCCGGCCGAACTCATCGCCGATGTTGATCACGAGGTGCTTGAGATCGGCCGCTTGAAACAACCTGGCTTTTGCCGCGCCGTACTCCTGCATGCTGCCGTGATAATCCAAGTGATCGCGCGTCAGATTGGTGAAGGCCGCAACGTGAAATCGCACGCCATCCACCCGGCTCTGGTCCAGCGCATGCGAGGACACTTCCATGGCGACCTCGCGCACGCCGGAGCTGCGCAATTGCGCAAGCGTGCGATGCACGGTGACGGCATCGGGCGTCGTATGCGTCGGTTCCGCCAGGGCCGCGGGACGTCCCCAGCCGATGGTTCCGATGTAGGCCGCGGCCAAGCCTAGGTGTTCGAGGCATTGCGCCAGCAGGTAGGCGCAGGTGGTCTTGCCGTTGGTGCCGGTGATGCCGGTAATTCGCAGCTGCGATGAAGGCCAGTTGAAAAAGCGGTCCGCGATACGCCCGACGAGACCCTTCAAATTCGGTATCGCGGCCCCGAACACGCCGGATGGCAGGGTCGGCGGCGCCGCATCGGCGTCAGGTTCCCAGAGAACCGCGCTCGCGCCGCGGGCGGCGGCATCGGCGGCGAACTTAAGGCCGTGCTCGTTGCGCCCGGGCAGCGCGAAAAACAAACTGCCCGCGCGCACCTGGCGGCTGTCGAGCGTCAAATCCGAGACGCGCGCTTCGGTCGCGGGAATCTTCGCAATGCCGTCGAGCAGCCACATGAGTGCGGCGCTCATGGCGCGTCATCCGCCCGCACCAGCGTCGCCGCCGGCACGTTTTGCAAGTCATCCGGCGGAATATCCATCAAGCGCAACGTTCCCGACATGATGCTGGCGAATACCGGTGCTGCCACCGTGCCGCCCTGCGCCAGCGTGCCGCCCTCCTGCACATCCCGGCTGGGCTCGTCGATCACCACCACCGTGGCCAGCTTGGGGTGCGAGGCCGGCACCAAGCCGGCAAACACCGCCATGATCCGGTCGGTGGAATAGCCGCCGGCGATGGATTTGAATGCGGTCCCGGTCTTGCCGGAGACGCGATAGCCGATGAGCGAGGCACGCGTCGCCGTGCCGCCCTTTTCCACGACTTGCCCCATCAGCTGCACCAACTCGCGTGCGACTTTCGGATCCATGACGCGCTCGCCGGCTACCGGGGCGGCGACTTTTTCGAACGAGATCGGACGCTTGATGCCGCCCGCGCCGATGGTGGCGTAGGCATGCGCAAGCTGCAGCGGCGTCACCGACACGCCGTAACCGTGCGACAGCGTGGCGATGCCGACGGGGCGCCAGTGGGCGTAGTTGCTCAACATGCCGGCCGACTCGCCGGGAAAGTTGCTGCCTGTTACCTGTCCCAAACCCAACCCGGTCAGCGTGCTCCAGATTTGTTCAGGCTGAAGCGACAGGGCGATTTTGGCGGTGCCGACGTTGCTGGACTTCGCCAGAATGGTCGCCAGGTCGATGACACCGAGGTTGTGCTCGTCCTCCTCCACCTTGTTGCCGACCTTGAAGAATCCGGGCGAGGTGTCGACGACGCTGTCGGGGTGGTACTGCCCGGAGGCCAGCGCCGCGGCCATGATGAAGGGTTTGATGCTCGAGCCGGGCTCGAAAATATCGGTCGCGGCGCGGTTGCGGTATAAGCCGGGCTTTAGTTGTTCGCGATCGTTGGGGTTGTATGAGGGCTGGTTCACCATCGCCAGCACTTCGCCCGTGTCGACATCGATCACGATCACGGAGCCGGCACGCGCGCGGTATTCCTGCATCGCCGCCTTCAATTCGCGGTACGCCAGGTACTGGATGCGCAAGTCGATGCTGGTGGTAAGGTCGCGGCCCGGACGCGGTGCGCGGATGCTTTCAACATTCTCGACATAGCGGCCGAGAGAATCTTGAATGACGCGCTTCGCACCGTCTTCGCCGTTCAACAATTGATCGAAGCCGAGCTCCAATCCTTCCTGGCCCTTGTCGTCCACCGTGGTGAATCCGACCACGTGTGCCGACACTTCGCCCGCCGGATAGTAGCGGCGGTATTCACGCAGCAGGTACACCCCGGGAATGTCCAACGCCTTGATGCGCGCCGCCTGTTCGGGGGGCATATGGCGCACCAGGTACAGAAACTCGCGATCGAGATTGCTGGTGATGCGGCGCGCGAGGGTCTGCTGGTCTTCCTTGAGCGCCCTGCTAAGCTTCGGCAATTGATCGATGTTTTCATTGATCTCCTGGGGATTGACCCAGATGCTGTCGACGGGCGTGCTCACCGCGAGGGGTTCGCCGTTGCGATCGGTGATCGCGCCGCGGTGCGCCGCGATTTTCACCACCCGCATCGAACGATCGTCGCCCTGCTTGGCGAGAAACCCATGATCGAGCAGCTGCAGCTCGACCGCGCGCGCCGCCAGCCCGATGGCGCCGAGCACGACGAGGCCTAATACCACCGCGGAGCGCCAGCGGTAGGATTTCGCTTGCGCGCCATTTTCGCCGGAGCGCAATTTCACGGTCGGACGATCCTCACATCGCGCATCTGAGGGATGTTCATCTGCAACTTGGCGTTGGCGACGCGCTCGACGAAGGCATGCGACGACCAATAGCTTTGCTCGAGCTGCAAGCACCCCCACTCCATGTCGAGCGAATCGCGTTCAGCGTTGAGCTTCTCGAGCCGCACGAACATGTCGCGCGCCTTGTGGCGTTCGTATATCACTTGCACGGCGGACCCCAAGACGCCCAACCACAGCAAGGGGAGAATCAGCGGCAGCCAGCGGCGATATTTCATGCGGCGAGTCCTTGATCGAGACGTTCGGCGACGCGCAGGCGCGCGCTGCGCGAGCGCGGATTGAGGGAGACTTCGTTCTCGTCGGCCTCGACAGCCTTGCCGACGAGGCGCAGCTTGGGCTGCGCGTGAACGGGAATATTGGGCAAACCCGCGTACATGGGATCGGCGAGCGAGTGACGGCGCATGAATTGCTTCACCATGCGATCCTCGAGCGAATGAAAGCTGATCACGGCCAGCCTGCCGTGCGGCGCCAGCCGCTGGAGCGCGCTCTCGAGCGCAGTCTCGAGCTCCTTGAGCTCGCTGTTCACGTAGATGCGCAGCGCCTGGAACACGCGCGTCGCAGGATGCTTGTGCCGCTCGGTGCTGCGGGCGACGCGCGCTATCATTTCGGCCAGCTGCAGCGTGCGCTCGAACGGCTTTACCTGGCGATCCGCAACGATGGCGCGCGCAATGCGCGGCGCCATGCGTTCCTCGCCGAATTCGCGAAAAATGCGGATCAGCTCCTCGAGCGGTGCACCGTTGACCACGTCTGCGGCGCTCATGCCCTCGCCCGCTGTCATGCGCATGTCGAGCGGGCCGTCCTGCATGAAGCTGAAGCCGCGCGCCGCGTCGTCGAGCTGCGGCGAGGAGACGCCGAGGTCGAAGAGAATGCCGTCCAGCTCGAGGCCGACGCGGACCCGATCGGCGACGGCGGCGAGCGATGAGAATGGCGCGAGAAAAATCGAGAAGCGCGGATCGCTCGAGAAGCGGGTTCGGGCCGCCGCAACGGCCTCGGGATCACGATCGAGGCAGATCAGTCGGCCGTTCGCGATGAGCTTCTCCAAAATCGCCCCTGCATGTCCGCCTCGGCCATAAGTGGCGTCCATGTAGGTGCCACCCGTTTGAATGTTCAACGCCGTCAGTACCTGGGGTAACAGGACCGCCGTGTGAACCCCCGCAACCTCTACCACCGCACCAACCGGCTAGAACGACAAGGTGTCGAGTTCAGCCGGCAAGTCGGTGGTGCTCTCCGGACTCGCCAGCCATTCGCCGCATCGCTCGTTCCAGCGCGCTTCATCCCACAATTCGAATCGCATCCCTTGGCCGATCAACATGGCATCGCGCGTCAAGCCGCCGAATTCGCGCAAGTTGGCGGGCAGCAGCACACGTCCGTGTGAGTCCAGCTCCAGATCCGTGGCGTGGCCGATCATCAGGCGCTGCAAGCGCCTTACCTGAGGGTTCAGGGTGGGCAGTTTGTTGAGCTTGCGCTCGATGTCTTCCCAATCTGGGAGGGGGTAGAGCAGCAGGCACTGGTCCTTGTCGACCGTAATGACCAAATTGCCGCCGCAACGTTCCTGCAGGCGCTCGCGGTAGCGGGTGGGCATGACCAGCCGGCCTTTCACATCGAGCGTTAGTTTGTTGGCACCCCGGAACATACTTTGATGGGCCCGAAAACCCATTTTCTCCCACAATTTCCCACCGGCCACCACTATAGGGATCGAAGGAGAGTACTGTCAACGCCTTATGGTAAAAAAAACCCGTACCGACAGTGACTTAGGTCACATTTCGGGACAGCGTGCCGCGCTGCGATTAGAGGTATGAGAGGAATCAATCTCTTAGGAGATTTTTATAAAAACAATCGCACGTAGCAAATGTCGCGATCTCCCGGAAAATTCGGCGATCCTGCTCCTAACGTGCAATTTTTGTTGGCAAAGCACCATCGTCATCGAAATTTTTGTCAAAAAATCGACTTTGCTTTTGCCGGGAGGTTGGTCAGCGCTGTTTTTCTTGTTCTTTGGCCGCGAATTGCCTTCTATTTGGCCGCGCTTCCGGGCGGGGCCGCCTCGGCCCCGGGATTAGTTGGCGCGCACGCGCCTAAAAAAGGAGTCTGCCGATAAGCCGGGTTTTGTCTAGGACAGTCATTCCTCTGGCATACGCGTCGCCGCGCAGCTCAAGCGACCTACCCGGAAGCCCATGTGGGCCACATGTAGCGGCGATTAAGCCGCTCGCTTCCCTATTTGGTCTTGCTCCAGG
>DASXMG010000119.1:0-54634 GCA_036495805.1 Steroidobacteraceae bacterium
TGAGAACCCAATCGCCGTCCTGCTGGCCCTCGACGCCATGCGGCCGGAAGCCGGATTCCTTGGCCTTTTCGACCACGCGCTGCGCGACGGAGCGCACATGACGGTCGGAGGTGCCGCTCGCGATCACCATGAAATCGGCGATGTCGGTGAGACCCCGGACATCCAGAAACTTCACGTCCAAAGCCTTCATGTCATCGAGGGCGGCGAGTATCACGGTTTTGAGGGAAGGTGCTTTCGGCGTGCGCGACGTTTTGGCCGGGGCGACGGTTTTTTTGCCGTCTCGAATCTTGCGGGTCGAAGTCTTTGGCTTTGCTGGCACTACGTGGTCCGGGTCCTGGAGTAACAATGGGTGTCTAGGATCAGTTTACGCACTGGATCAGGCATGAGGAAGCGCGGATCGCGGCCCATCCCGATGAGCTGCCTGACCTCGGTGGAGGAAATCTCGAGTTGGGTCACGGCGTGGATGAAGATGCAGCCCGCCCGCGATTCATGCAAATCGTTGATGCGGCCCGTGCCTCGATCCACCAGCAGTTCCCCCAGCGGGCCCATGCCCGGCGCGCGCCACCCCGGGCGGTGCGCGACCACCAGATGCGCCAGTTGCAGCAGTTCCTGCCACTGATGCCACTTCGGCAGGCTTAGGAATGCATCCATGCCGACGATGAGGCAGAGGCTGCGGTCCGGATATTCGTGGCGCAGTTCAGCCAAGGTTTCCACCGAGTAGGACGGCCCTTCTTTACGCACCTCGCGATCGTCGACCAGGAACCCCGGCTGGCCCGCGACGGCCAACTGCACCATTTCCAGGCGCAGCTTGGCATCCGCGATGGGTTGATCGCGGTGCGGCGGATTGCCGGCCGGCAGAAAGCGGATCTCCTTGAGGCGCAGCGCCTGCTGGAGTTCGAACGCCGTGCGCAGGTGCGCATAGTGAATAGGGTCGAACGTACCGCCGAAAATGCCCATAGGGTTCATCGGGTTACCCTGCCCTAAATCCCACTGGCTTGCAAAGCGCCGGCGAACGCCCCGGTGAGTCCGGTGAGCGCGCTCCACGCATCGCCCGGCGAAAGGCCTTTGATGACGCGGTCCGTATGGCTGGCTTGCAGCAGCAACGGCGCCAAGGGCAGCTTCTTCAACCGCGCCTGCGCGCGCGCCGAGGGGTTCGCCGCCAGGTTCCAGCCGCTGCTGCGCGCCGCGGAACGCAACCGGTCGCGTTCACGCGCCTGCCACATGCCACGCAATTCCCGCACCAACGCCCACAGGATCAGCGTCGGCTCCACCCCCTCGCTTTTCAGGCCGAGCAGCACCCGCAACGCGCGCGCGGCATCACCGGCCGCGGCCGCCTCAGCGAGCTGGAACACGTCGTAGCGTGCGCTGTCGCCAACCGACTGCAGCACCAGCTCCACGCCGATGGGTTCGCCGTTTGCCAAAAGCCCAAGTTTCTCGAGTTCCTGCTGCGCGGCCAGCAAGTTGCCTTCGACGCGATCGACGATCAGTTGCGAGGCCTCGGGATCGATTTCGAGGTGCAGCGCCTTGGCCCTCGAGCGCAGCCAGCCCGGCAGCGCGGCCGCTTCAACCGGGAAAATCGGCACCCAGGCGCCGTGCTTTTCGATCGCCTGCACCCAGGCGGCATCGGTGACTTTTCTGTCGAGTTTGTCGGTGATGATGAGATAGAGCAGGTCGGGCGCCGATCGGGCCGCGAGATCCGCCAGCAACGCAGCGCCCTTGTCCGGCTTTCCGCTCGGCATCCTCAATTCGAACAGCCGCCGCTCCGCGAACAACGACAAGGATTGGCTGGCGAGGCGCAGCTCATCCCAGTTGAAACTGCGATCAATGAAGAACACCTGCCGGTCCGCGTACCCGGCGGTGCGCGCGGCGGCGCGAACGGCATCCGCGGCCTCGGCGACCAGCAGCGGCTCATCGCCGGAAACCAGGTAGATCCCAGCCAGGCCGCGGGCCAAGATATTCGGCAATTGTTCGGCGCGTATACGCAATTAATTCCGCGCCCTGTTTGGGCGGCTCGCGTGCGGGCGGTTAATAGTCGAAGCTGGCGCGTGCTGCGGCATACTCGCCCTCCATTCGCGCCACCAGTGCGCCCACGTTCTCGACCTCATGAATGCCGCTGACGCTTTGGCCGGCGCTCCAGATATCGCGCCAGGCTTTGGCCGCGGTATTGCCGCCCGTTCCGAAATTCATTTTGGTCTTGTCCGCTTCAGGGAGGCGATCGGGATCGAGACCGGCGCGCGCGATGCTGCCGCGCAGGTAATTGCCGTTCACGCCGCTGAACAGCGACGTGTACACAATGTCCTCGGCGGCGCTGTCGATGAGCATTTGCTTATACTCGGGCGGCGCGTTGCCCTCCTCCGTCGCAATGAAACGCGTACCCAGGTAAGCCAGATCCGCGCCGAGCGCTCGCGCCGCCAACACATCCCTGCCGCTGCTCATGGCGCCGGACAGGATAATGGCGCCCGGATAAACCTCGCGAATCTGCTTGACCAGGGCAAATGGGCTCAGCACGCCGGCATGGCCGCCGGCGCCGGCGCATACGGCGATGATGCCATCGACACCTTGCGCTGCCGCCTTTTCCGCGTGACGTAGATTGATGACGTCGTGAAACACGATGCCGCCGTAGCCATGCACCGCGGCCACGACTTCAGCCGGCGGGCGCAAGCTGGTGATGATGATGGGAACTTTGTGTTTTACACACAGCGCGACATCCTGCTCCAAGCGATTGTTGCTGCTGTGCACGATCTGATTGACCGCAAAGGGCGCGACCTTGAGGTGCGGGTTTGCTCCCTGAAACGCGGCCAGCTCCTGCGTTATTTGCGCCAGCCAATCGTCGAGCTGCGAGACCGGCCTGGCATTCAGTGCCGGAAATGCACCCACGATGCCGGCCTTGCATTGCGCCAGGACCAGTTGCGGCGTGGAAACGATGAACATCGGAGCACCGATGACGGGCAAGCGCAGACGACCGCGCAAAATCTCAGGGATGGGCATTGACTAGACAGGCTCCAAGGGCTTCTGCAAC
This sequence comes from Steroidobacteraceae bacterium, assembly GCA_036495805.1. Taxonomy (GTDB): domain Bacteria; phylum Pseudomonadota; class Gammaproteobacteria; order Steroidobacterales; family Steroidobacteraceae; genus Bog-1198. The sequence continues at coordinate 3,020 of DASXMG010000119.1, forward strand.
TTAAGGTTTGTCCGGGGCCACTCTGGCATTATGGCGCACTCCGGCGAACAACTGCGCATAGGACAACTGCGCATAGGATAATAATTTGAAACACATGGCATTGGCTTTGATACTGGCGGCGGCCGGCTCCTCCTTGGCCGCATTAGCCGAGCAACCGCCCCTCATCGATCGGAACCTCTTTTATGGCGAGGTCACCATCGCCGGCGCACAGATCTCTCCGGACGGGCGCTACCTTTCGTTCCTCAAGCCCTACAAGGGAACCCGCAATATCTGGGTGAAGGGAGCCGATGAGCCGTTCAGCGCCGCGCGGCCCGTCAGCGCGGAAGCGACCCGGCCCATCCGCAGTTATTTCTGGAGCCACGATTCCAAGTACATCCTGTACGTGCAGGACTCCGGCGGCGACGAAAATTTCAATGTTTACGCGATCGACCCGAAGCTGCCGGCCGATGCGAAAACCGGCGCACCGCCGACCCGCGCTCTGACGAGCTTGAAAGGGGTGCGCACCGAAATCTTTGCCGTGCCCAGGACCAAGCCCGACATCCTGTACATCGGGCTGAATGACCGCGATCCAAAGTGGCACGATTTGTACGAGCTCAGCATCTCGAGCGGCGCGAAAAAACTGCTGCGCAAGAACACCGATGAAATCGCGGCCTGGCAGTTCGACGACGCGGGGACATTGCGCCTCGCGGTCAGAACCACCAAGAGCGGCGACACCGAAATCCTGCGGGTCGACGCCGACGGATTCAAGCCTCTCTACAGCTGCAGCGTGCTGGAAAATTGCGGCGCGTTCGATTTCGATGCCGGCGGCAAGAACGTGTATGTCGCCACGAACAAGGGCGCGCTGGATCTGACCGAACTGGAAATGATGGACCTCGCCACGGGCGCCACCGCCAAAGTCGAGGGCGATCCGGACAAACGCGTCGATCTGTACAACGTGGAGATCTCGCAGCTCGACCACCGCATTCTTTTCACCGAATACGAAGATGACATGTTCCGGCGCTACTTCAAGGATGGCCCCTTCGAAGCCGACTATCACTGGCTACAGACGAAGCTGCCGGGCCTGGAAATCAGTTTCGGCGCCCGCTCAAACGATGAGAACATTTGGATCGTCAGCGCCCACGGCGATACGGAGCCGGGCATTGTTTATGTCTGGAACCGCAAGGCGAAGACCTTGGTGCAGCAGTACCGCGTGCGCGAGGAGATCCCGCGCGAGGCCTTGGCGCAGCGCAAGCCCTATCACTACAAGTCCTCCGATGGACTCGACATTCCGGCATACCTGACCTTACCGAAGGGGCTGTCGGCAAAAAGTCTCCCCCTCGTGGTGTATCCGCACGGCGGCCCCTGGGCGCGGGATTCTTTCGGCTACGACACGAATGCACAATTTCTCGCCAATCGCGGCTACGCCGTGCTGCAGCCGAATTTCCGCGCCTCGACGGGCTACGGCAAGAAATTCCTCAACGCCGGCAATGGCCAGTGGGGCCGAAAAATGCAGGACGACATTACCTGGGGGGTCAAGTCGCTGGTGGCCTCGGGAACGGTCGATCCGAAGCGCGTCGGAATCTCCGGCGGATCCTACGGCGGCTATGCCACGCTCGCCGGTGTCGCGTTCACACCCAAGGTTTACGCCGCAGCGGTCGCCTATGTCGCCCCGTCCAACCTGATTACCTTGCTCGATGCCATACCGCCGTACTGGGAGGCAGCCCGCAAGCAAATGTATACGCGCATGGGCGATCCCACGACACCGCAAGGCAAGGCGCTGCTGGTGGCGGAGTCTCCGCTGACGCAGGCCAAGGCGATCGTCACGCCCTTGTTGGTGGTGCAGGGAAAGAACGATCCGCGCGTCAACGTCAGAGAGAGCGATCAGATCGTCGCAGCAGTCCGCGACAACGGCAAGCCGGTCAAATACCTCGTGGCGCCGGATGAAGGCCATGGCTTCGCACGCCCCATCAATACCTTGGCTTACGTGACGGCGATGGAAGATTTCTTTGCGCAATATCTCGGTGGGCGCAGTCAGAAGGGGGTGCCGGCGGATGTCGCGGCCAAGCTCAAGGACATCACGGTCGATCCTAAGACCGTGAGCGGCGCGGTGAGCTTGAAGGGCGCGTTGGCGCCGGGCGGCGCGGGGAAATAGCCGCGCAGCAGCCTTTAAATCCGTCGGCCGATTTTCGCGACGGGCACGTTGACCTCGGACGGCGACTGCGGCACGGACGAAGACTCCGTGCCGCAGGTATCGCAACCCCCGCACGCCGCTTGAGCCTTGCCGGATGCCGCCGCGAGCCGTTGCGCTACGCCTTGCAGTCCCAAGACCGGCGGCGCCGCTGTGAGAATCCGGCTTAAGTGCTGAAGAATCCGCCGGCGCAATGTTCGCGGCCCGAGCTTGGCGAGCGCGTAGGCCACGCTGGCCAGCAGCACTGCGGCGACGAGAACATTATCGAGTACGGCGTTCATGGGTGCGCGAGCTCAGCTTAGCGCGGTGGCGATGCGGAACGTGATCCACGATCCTACGTACGCCATGGCAAATAAATAGGCCGCCATGATGATCGGGTAGCGCCAGGAGTTGGTCTCGCGCCTGACGGTGGCCAAAGTCGAGAGGCACTGCGGCGCGAATACGTACCACGCCAGCAGTGACAGCGCCGTCGGCAGACTCCATGATTGGGTGATGAGCGGCGTCAATGCGCCGCTGACGTCGTTGCCGTTGGCCGACAAGGCGTACACGGTGCCCAGGGCGCCGACAGCGACTTCGCGCGCGGCCAGACCCGGCACCAGCGCGATGGATATCTGCCAATTGAATCCGATGGGCTTGAACAGCACCGCGAGCCATGCGCCCAAATGCCCGGCAATGCTGTACTGAATCGCGGGCCCGGTCGCGCCCGGCGGCGGTGCCGGGAAGGAGCTCAAGGCCCAAAGTATGACCATCAGCGCAAGGATGATGGTGCCGACGCGGCTCATGAAAATTTCGACGCGTTGCCAGAGGCCGATGCCCAAATTGCGCAAATTCGGCCAGTGATACGCCGGCAGCTCGAGCATCAGCGCTTGAAAGCCGCCGCGCCTACCTAAGCGTTTGAGCACGAAGGCCACCCCCATCGCGCTGACGACGCCGAGAACGTACAACGCGAACAGCACCACGCCCTGCAATTCCAGACCGCCCCAGATGGTACGCCGTGGAATGAAGGCACCGATGATCAACGCGTACACCGGCAGGCGCGCGGAACAGGTCATCAGCGGCGCAATCATGATGGTGGCCAGCCGATCGCGGGGATTTTGAATGGTGCGCGTGGCCATGATCCCCGGAATTGCACAGGCAAAGCTCGACAGCAACGGAATGAACGCGCGGCCCGACAGGCCGACGCTGCCCATGACGCGATCGAGCAGGAACGCGGCGCGCGGCAGGTAGCCCGAATCCTCGAGCACCAAAATGAAAAAGAACAGGATGATGATTTGCGGCAAGAACACCAGCACGCTGCCGACCCCGGCCAGAACGCCGTTGACGAGCAAATCCTTGATCAGGCTGCTGGGCAGCACCGATCCCAGCCAATTTCCGAATGCCGCGATGCCGAGCTTGATTTCGTCCATGGGCACCTGCGCCCACGCAAACACCGCTTGGAACACCAGGAACAGGATGATCGCGAGGATCACCGGTCCGAGCACCGGATGCAGAACCAGCGCATCGAGCCGGTCGCTCAAGGTGACGCCATTGAGCCGGTCGCCCCCGACCGCACCTAAGATTCGGCGCACCTCCGCTTGATCGCGCTCTAGATCCCCTCTGCTCAAGGGTTGCCAGGCGACGCTCTGCGCCGCTCGTTCGGGCATGGCAATAGAATCGAGCATCTTGACCAGCGCTTTGACGCCGTTTGCCTTGACGCCGACCGTCTCCACCACCGGCACACCCAATTCAACGCCTAAGCGATCTACATCGATGACGATGCCCTTGCGGCGCGCAATGTCGGTCATGTTGAGCGCCACCACCATGGGTAGTCCGAGCCGCTTCAAGCTCAAAACCAAGCGCAAATTCTGGCGCAGATTGGTCGCGTCGGTCACGCAGACGACAAAATCGGGCGCAGTCTCGCCGCTCCGGCGCCCCAGAAGGACGTCGGCCGTGACTTGTTCATCGGGGGTCAGCGCATCCAGGCTGTAGGCGCCGGGCAAATCCAGGATGCGAATCCGCGCGCCCGACGGCGTGAGCAGCGAGCCTTCTTTGCGCTCGACGGTGACGCCGGCGTAATTGGCGACTTTCTGGCGGCTGCCGGTCAGGACATTGAACAACGCCGTCTTGCCGCAGTTGGGATTTCCAACCAGAGCGATCAGAGGACTGGGAGCGCGGTGCGCGACGTCCATGGAGTGACGGGCCTTAAGGCAGCTGCGGCTGCTCCGGACATACGCGGATACAAGCGGCCTCGAAAAGTCGCAGGGCAAAGGTGCCGGTACCGATGCGCACGGCGATCGGTGCGCGCGCCAACAGCCCTCGGGCTACGATGCGCACCGCCTCGCCGGGTAGGAATCCTAGCTCGGCCAAGCGCCGGCCCACCTCGGCGAGTGCCTTTGAATCAGCCCCGGCGACGGAAACCACGCGCGCCGATGCTCCCGATGCCAGGTCCGCAAGCGGTATATCGGCGTTCACCGAAGGCGCAATGGGCTTTGAGGGTGCTGCCAGCATGAACGCGATTCTACATGAGAATCGTTCCCATTACTATTACGGGGTCACATTCCTGCCCTTCGGCTGAGGCAGTTCCTGATAGTCTTGCATCCTTAGAACCATCGGAGGCGTATGAAATGCCTACGCTTTTTGAGAAGATCATCGCGGGCGACCTGCCGGCGACCGTGCTCTACCGTGACCCACGGGTAGTCGCGTTTCTGGACATTCGTCCGGCGGCGCCGGTGCATATACTCATTGTCCCGAATAAACCCATACCCACAGCCAATGATATTGCCGATGAGGATGAAGCGCTGATTGGCCACATGTTCATCGTGGCGCGCGATCTTGCGCGACAGCAAGGCATCGCGGAGAGCGGCTATCGGCTGATCGTCAATTGCAATGCACATGGCGGCCAGGAGGTGTATCACTTGCATGTGCATCTTTTGGGCGGTCGCCCTCTCGGGCCGATGGTGGCGCGAGCTTAATAACGAGGATCAGCGATGAAGAAGAAAAAGGCCGTGCGAGCCAAATCCAAAAGGCCATCGGTCAGCGCCGCGAAAACCACGCGCTCCATGAAAGCGCGGGAAATTTCCCGCCCCAATCCGCGCAGCGCACCGCGCCGCGAACTGTATCCGGTGCTCGACCCGTATCGGCACGGCTACTTGCGAGTCTCGGACATTCACGAGATCTACTATGAGGAAAGCGGCAATCCCGCCGGCAAGCCGGCGGTTTTCCTGCACGGCGGCCCCGGCGCGGGTTCCGACAAGCGCGCGCGGCAATTTTTCGACCCGCGCCACTATCGCATCGTGGTATTCGATCAGCGCGGCTGCGGCCGCAGCCGTCCGAGTGCGAGCCTCATCGAGAATACGACCTGGCATTTGGTCGCCGATATCGAACGCTTGCGCAAGCACCTGAACATCGAGCGCTGGCTGGTTTTCGGCGGATCTTGGGGCAGCACGCTGGCGCTCGCGTACGCGGAAGCGCATCCGGAGCGCGTCAGTGAAATTGTCCTGCGCGGAATTTTCCTGCTGCGCTACGCCGAAATACGCTGGTTCTATCAGCACGGCGCCTCCGAGATATTTCCGGACGCCTGGGAAGCCTATCGCGACGCCATCCCGCTCGACGAGCGCGACGACTACTTGAGTGCGTACTACAAACGTCTGACCGGCACGGATCAGCGCGTCGCACTGAGCGCGGCGCGCGCATGGTCCGTGTGGGAGGCAGCGTGCAGCTTTCTGCACAGCAACGTCGATAACATCAAGAAATGGGGCGAAGACCAATTCGCTCTGTCGGTCGCGCGCATCGAATGCCACTACTTCGTGAACCGCGGCTTCTTGCGCAGCGAGAGCCAGCTGGTCGACGATGTACCGCGCATTCGAAATATTCCAACGACCATCGTGCAGGGCCGCTATGACGTGGTCTGCCCTGCGACCAGCGCCTGGGATTTGCATCGTGCCTGGCCGGAGGCGGATCTGCGGATCGTGCCCGATGCGGGGCACTCCGCATTCGAACCCGGCAACACTCACGAACTGGTGCTCGCGACCGATCGATACCGGAGCCGCTAGCCGGCGCCTTTAGGGGGTAATACGTGTCCGAACTGGCTTTCATCGGCTTGGCGCGCGCAACGGACGCGCGCGAAATCGCGGAAATGTCCCGCGATTTCATCGAACAGGGATTGACCTGGTCATGGACCCCGGCGCGAGTGCAGCATTTCATTTCCGGCCCCGAATCCTCCGTCGTGGTGGCGCGCCGCGAGCAGCGGATTGCGGCTTTCGCCATCATGCATTTCGGCGACGACGTGGCGCATCTGAACCTGCTCGCGGTCGCTCCGGAACATCGTCGCCAAGGCTTGGGATCGCAGCTCATGGACTGGCTCACCCGGACCGCCTTGGAGGCCGGCGTCTTTCGCATCAATCTCGAATTGCGCACGCACAACGATGCGGCGCGAATCTTCTACGGGCGCCTGGGGTTTGATCAGCTCGGCGTGGTCCAAGGCTACTATCAAGGCCGGGAAGCGGCGCTGCGCATGTCGCGGCAGCTGGCAAAAACCTAAAGCTAAGACGCCGAACGGGCCGTCCCGCCCTTACGACCTGCGGCCGAATCGGCCGCTTGAGTGGTCCGTCTGGCATTACCCAGCGGGAACACCACCGTCACACGACAACCGCGGCCGGGGCCGGTGTCCACCGTCATTTCTCCCGCGGCGTCCCGCACCCGGTCTGCCACACTCCAGAGGCCAAAGCCGTGCGCACGCGGCTCGAACAGACTCAACTGCCATTCAAAGCCCGAGCCGCGGTCTTCGACCACGGCGCGCAACGCATCCGCGTCGCGCGTTACGGTGACCGAGGCGAGCTGCACGCCGGAATGCTTGACCACGTTGCGCAGCAATTCGCGGATGACTTTGAACACCAGCACTCGCAAACCGACGTCGATGGCCGACTCCTCGGCCGTGACCTGAAGATCGACCTGCAGATTGTCCTTGCTGCGCATATAGACGCTGAGCCACTTCAGCGCCGGCTCCAACCCCAATTCATAGAGTCCCGGCGGACTCAAGTCGGCGATGACTCGCTGCGCGATGGCCTGCACTTCGCGCACGGTGTTGGTCGCTTCGCTGAGCAACAGCCGAATTTCAGGAGGCGAACGCGCCACGAGCGCGTCCAGCGTCATCGACAAGCCGACCAACTGCTGGCCGATGCCATCGTGCAAATCCACCGCCGTGGCGCGCCGCGCGCGCTCCTCGGCACCCACCAATTCCCGCGCATAGAGCTTGAGGCGATCCTGATTCTTCCGCAGCCTTTCGTTCAATTCGACCAGCTCGGTGACATCGCGAGCGACTCCCCAGACTCGCACCAGGTAGCCCTGCTCGATCACGCCGCGAAATCCGGTGATGAAGGCACGCGGCCGGGATTTGACCGAGACGGAGAACTGCATGCCGTCCATCGAGTAGTCCTGATGCGAGGCAGCGTCCCAGTGCTGGATGAACATCGCAAACCAGGGCATGTCGCTGCGCCACTGCCGCGCGTCGGCCTCCGACAGGCCCATTTCCCGGCTCATGCGCAGATATGTCAAATTGCACTCGGCGACGTAGGCATGAGTCTGCAGCCATGCGACCTGCTCGAGCGCCGGCAGGCGCGGGTCCATCGGCGAGGACAACTCGACACGCCAGATCGCCTCGGAGCTGCGCTCAATGAAATTTCGGTAGCGCTCGTCGCTGGCGTGCAATTGCTGAAACGCGTTCCTTTTCTCGAGCAGCACGACGGTGAGCAGGAAATTGATCACGACCAGGGTCGCGAGATACAGCTGCACGGCGCCCACCCGGACGAAGGGATTCGGATCGCCGGCAAAAGGCCCCAACCCGCGGCAGGCGAAGTAAGACACGAAAACGGCCGTCGCGGCGGCGAGCAGCGTCGACCAGCGCGGCGGCATGCGAAATGCCGCCACCACCGCGATGGCCAGCAGCACGAACGGCATGTCAAGGATCGTGGTGACGCCGCCCGGCGGCGCGGAAAACACCCAGATGGTCATCGCCAACATCCCGAACCCGATCAGAATCATTTCGATGGCCGGTCCCGCCGGCGCCGAATGCTGGCGCGCGTGCAGGCGTACCGCCCAGCCCATGACAATCGGCGCGACGCACAAGGATCCCAGCCAGTTCCCGGCCCACCAGATCTGCAATTCGCGCACATAGGCAGGGCCGCCCAGTGTTTGCGTCGTGGCAAAGGCGCCGACCAGTGCGCTGGCCGCGGATCCGACGGCAACCGAGGCAATGAACAACAGCACGTTGCGCATCCGTGGAGCCCGCGGAGTCTCGATGAGCCGCGAGGCGACGAACGCGCCGACCATGCCGTCGATCGAATTGGCAACGGCAAATGTCAGGTAGGGGAAGAAGCGGAAATGTTGTGCATGAACGGCGCTGATCGACATTTCGACCGTCAGCTGCACGCCCAAAATCCAAATCCAGTTGCGCCGCGGCGACAGCCACAAGGCCATGAACAAAAGGCCGGCGGCCGGCCAGATGATCGTCAACCGCTCGACGTTCTCAGTCAGCTTCAGGCCGAGCAATACGAGCAGCAAATAGAGCCCGGCAAAGACGGCAAGAGACCGGGCGCCTTTGGCCATTCCGCCGCGTGTGAAATCCCATTCGAGCCCTGGCGGCCGGTCTGCGGGCGCGGTCGGCGTAGGCACTTTCAAGACCTCCCTGATGGCTGATGATTGTGCGCCAGTTTCTTGCAATACTCCAAAGGATCCATGGCTGCCAAACACACCACGCGTTCGTTCGGGTCGACTGGACGGCAGGTCGCGAGCATCGGGCAGGGAAGCTGGAAGACGGAAGAATCGGCCGCCGCCGACGCCATCGCGGCGTTGCGCCGCGGAATCGACCTCGGCATGACGCACATCGATACGGCGGAAATGTACGGTTCCGGCGCGTCGGAAAAGATCATCGGCAAAGCCATCGAGGGTCGGCGCGACGCGGTGTTCCTGGTCTCAAAAGTGCTGCCCAATCACGCATCGAAAAATGGCACCCTCGCCGCCTGCGAGAAATCGCTGGCACATTTACGCACCGACCGGCTCGACTGTTTCCTGCTGCATTGGCGCGGCAGCGTGCCGCTCGAAGAGAGCATTGCCGCATTTGAAACACTGGTGCGCCAAGGCAAGATCCTGGCCTGGGGTGTGAGTAATTTTGACGTGCAGGATTTGGCCGAGGTTGCCGCAATAGCCGGCCCCGGCCATCCGGCATGCAATCAGGTGCTATATCACCTCAAGGAGCGCGCCATCGAGCATGCCGTGCTTCCGTGGTGCCGCAAGCACGGCAGTGCCGTGGTTGCGTACACGCCTTTCGGCCAGTCGCCCGTCCTCTTTGCGGGCGAATCGAAGGCCGGCCGGGTGTTGCGCGAAGTTGCCGATGCCCATCACGCCACGCCTCGGCAGGTGGCGCTGTGCTTTCTGCTGCGGCATCCGGAGATCCTTGTCATTCCCAAGGCGGCGGATATCGCGCACGTCACCGAGAACGCGGGGGCGTACTCCGTGCGCTTAAGCAATTCCGACATCGCCAAGATCGATGCCGCATTCCCCCAGGGAAAGGCGCCGCGCGGACTGCCGATGATTTAGGCCGCCGGACTTGCGCTGCGCAGGATATGCGGTCCCACTGCCTCGATGCTCGAGGTCCCCGTCAAGGCCAATGTCACGCGCAGTTCGTTGCGCATGATTTCGAGCGCCTTGGTCACGCCCGCTTCGCCGGCGGCCGATAAGGCATACAGGAACGCTTTGCCGATCAGCGCACCTTTCGCTCCGAGCGCCAGTGCCTTGGCGATGTCTTGACCGGAACGGACGCCGCCGTCGAACAGGACTTCGCAGCGTCCGCCGATGGCCTCGACGATTTCGCCCAGCACCGAAATCGACGACGGCGCGCCGTCCAGCTGGCGTCCGCCATGGTTGGAGACGACAATCGCATCCGCTCCGGTCGCGGCCGCCAGCCGTGCATCCTCGGCGTCGAGCACGCCTTTCAGTATCAATTTCCCCGGCCAACGGCTGCGTACCCATTCCACGTCGCGCCAGTTCGCCGAAGCGTCGAATTGCGTCGCGGTCCATTCGGCCAGCGTATTGATGCCGCTCGAGCCGCCGATCCGGCCGATCAGGTTGCCGAAGGTGCGCCGCTTGCCGAACAGCACTCGCATGGCCCACGCGGGTTTGGTCGCGACATCCCAGGCATTGCGCAGCGTCAATTGCGGGGGAATGGTCAGGCCGTTGCGCGGATCGCGGCGCCGTTCGCCGATGACCTGCAAATCGAGAGTCAACATCAAGGCCGAACACTGTGCGGCCGCGGCCCGGTCGATGAGCTCTTGATTGAAGCCGCGGTCTTTCATCAGGTACTGCTGAAACCAAAAGGGTTGCTTCGTGGCCTCGCGCACATCCTCGATCGAGCAGATCGACATGGTGCTCAGGCAAAAGGGGATGCCGCACGCGGCGGCCGCGCGTGCGCCCAATATTTCGCCGTCGGCATGAAACAGTCCCGCGAGGCCCGTCGGTCCGATTGCCAGGGGCATGGAGACCGGAGAGCCGAGAAGGGTCGTGGCAAGCGATATCTTCGACACGTCGACCATGACTCGCTGCCGGAAACTCATCGCGTCGAGATCGGCGGCATTGCGCCGGATGGTGCGCTCATCATACGAGCCGCCGTCGGCATAATCGAAAATCGCCCTCGGGATTCTGCGCCGCGCGAGCCTGCGAAAATCGTCGATGCTCAGAATCACTGCCATGGCGCGGAGTTTACGTTCGCGTGTGGCAGGACAGCAAATACGGCACGGCCCGGCATCGCTGCCGGGCCGTGAATTCAAGTCCGGCGATTGCGCCGAATTCGGCGCCCGCGAACTATAAAGAAAGCCAAATATCGATGCCGCCGTGCTTGCTGCAGGCGCGATCCCGATCCTTAGTGCTCGTGAAAAAGCCGTCGTGGCAACGCGCCGAGGAGTGTGGATGATCGTGCCGATAACGCTGAATCTGGTCATCACCCTTGCCCGCGTCGCGGCTGTGATCATCCCGATGGTCGTCTGCACGCATGGCGTGTTGAGCATCCGGGCGATGCTCGTCGGGTCGATCCTGCGCGCTAAGCAACGCCGGGCTCAATCCGCTCATCGCCAAAGCCGTCAAGGTGAGCAAAATCGGTTTCCAAAAATGCTGGCGCATGTGTCGCTTCCTCGTTGTTCAGGATTGAAAGCGCCATGCTATGGGCCCTCCCCTGGATGCGGCAATTCCCCGCTGCTATCAACTTGTGTCGGTGCCAGCCTACGCGTAAGGGGGGAAAGTACCCATCCAACTCGATGTTAGCTAAGCTTCGCGGGCGGTTTCAGGAGATCCGTCTTGCTAATAGGAATAATTTGGCGTGTCGCCGTACTTGCCTGGCTGCTCGGACCGGCGCTGAGTTTTGCAGCGGCCGGCCCGGGAAATGTGGATGCGGCACGGCTGGCCGGGGCCGACGCCGAGCCGCAGAACTGGTTCACGGGCGGGCGCGACAAGGACGGCACCTACTTCTCGCCCTTGACGGCTATCGACGCCGGCAACGTCAAGCAGCTGGGATTTGCCTGGAGCTACGATCTGGGCGAGCCGCAGCGCGGCCAAGAGGCCACGCCGCTGGTGATCGACGGCATCATGTATACCTCGGGAACATGGGGTTATGTTTACGCCGTGGATGCAGCCAGCGGCAAAGAGCTGTGGCGCTACGATCCGAAGGCCGATTCCTTCATGGGAAGAAATCCGTGCTGCGATCTGGTGAACCGCGGCGTCGCCGTGTGGAAGGGCAAAGTTTTCGTGGCATCCGTGGATGGGCGGCTGCACGCGCTCGACGCGGCAACCGGCAAGAAGCTCTGGGAAGCCGATACCATCGTCGATCGCAAGCTGCCGTATTCGAGCACCGGTGCCCCGCAGATTGCCGGCAGCGTGGTCGTCATCGGCAACAGCGGCGCCGACATGGGGCACGGCGCCGTGCGCGGCTACATTTCGGCCTACGATTCGGAGACCGGAGCGCTCAAATGGCGCTTCTTCACCGTGCCGCCGGCAGTCGGCCAGCCTTACGAAAATCCGGAATTGGCGGCTGCCGACAAAACCTGGGATCCGCACCGCAAGCCTGAATTCAAGGGCGGCGCGACTGCGTGGGATGGCTTTGCCTACGATGCCAAGCTCAACCTGCTTTACTTCGGCACGGCCAACGCGGCGCCCTACGATCTTCGCCAGTTGGGACCCAAGCAACTCGACAGCCTTTACGCCACCTGCATCATTGCGCTCGATGCATCGACGGGACGAATGGCGTGGTACTACCAGGAAACTCCGCACGACAGCTGGGACTACGATGCGGTTCAAAAGATGGTCTTGGCGGACATGACCGTCGATGGCCAGCCCCGCTCCGTCATCATGCAGGCTTCCAAGAACGCGTTCTTTTATGTGCTGGATCGCAAGACCGGGAAATTGCTGTCCGCCAAGAACTATGCGTTCATGAATTGGGCCACCCATGTGGACATGAAGACAGGCAGGCCCGTAACGACCAAGCAATCCGATTGGTACAACACGGCCAAGCTCGTGTACCCGTCTTGGTTCGGGGCTCATACCTGGAATCCGATGTCGTACAGCCCCCGCACCAAGCTGGCCTACATTCCCGTGATCGACGTTCCTACCATATGGGTCGACCTGCTGCACAATGGCAGCCAGGTGAAGTATGTCGAGGGGTTCTTTACGGCGCAGGGCATCGTCCCCGACGACACCTATGATGCGAAGGATGCAACCCGCTTGTACGGTCCGGTGCCGGATGAGCAAGCAATCAAGGCCGCTCGCCACGTCAAGCCGGTGCGAGAATTGATCCGTGCCTGGGATCCGGTGGCGGAAAAGGTCGTGTGGGAACATGAGACCTCGTCCGGGATCCGCGGCTATGACGGCGGGGTGATGTCGACCGCCGGAAATCTGGTATTCCAGGGCCGCGGCAGCGGCGGGCTGTGGGTTTATGCGGCCGACACGGGCAAAGTGCTGCGGGTTTTGCAGACCGGCAGCCACATCATGGCCGCCCCGATGACCTACGCCGTCAAAGGCGAGCAATATGTTGCGGTTCAAGTGGGATACGGCGGCACCGCCATCACCGTCGCCCCCATACCGCCGGGCAGCGCCGCGCGCAAATATCAAAATACCAACCGTATTATCGCTTTCAAGCTCGGAGGCGGCGCGGTGCCGATGCCTCCGATCCGATCCGAACCGCCGTTTCCCAAGCCGCCTGAGCAGAAGGCGACTCCGGCACAGATTGCCGCGGGCGAGGTGACCTTCATCGAGCAGTGCACGCGCTGCCATCAACTCGGACCGAGCACCACTCCCGATCTGCGCACCCTCAATGAGGGACTGCACATGCAGTTCAAGGATATTTTACTGCGCGGAATATTGGCGCCGGCCGGCATGGAGCGCTTCAACGACATCTTGAGCGACAAGGACGCCGACAATGTGCACGCATACCTGATCGAGCAAAGCTGGATCGCTTACCGGGCACAGGAAAGCGCAGCCGCGCATAAATGACCATGCTGCAGCCCGGACTCATGATGGATCGGCCCCTGCTGATCTCCTCGATCCTCGAGCATGCCGAAGCGCAACACGGCCAGATGCAAATTGTTTCGCGCGAGACCCACGGACCGGTGTTTCGCTACACCTTTGCGCAGTGCGCGGCCCGTGTCAAAAGACTCGCGAACGCCCTCCTCGACCTGGGTCTGCCGGCGGGTGCCGCAGTCGGGTCTCTCGCCTGGAACAATCACCGTCACGTTGAGATTTATTATGCGGTGTCGGGCAGCGGCCTGGTCGTCCACACCTGCAATCCGCGGCTGCATCTCGATCAACTGATTTTCATCATCAATCATGCGGAAGACCGCGCGTTCTTCTTCGATTGCACCTTCGCGCCATTGGTCGAGAAGCTCGCCGGACATTGCCCGAACATCGAGGCTTGGATCTGCATGACCGATGCGCAGAACATGCCGGCGCTCGATGCAATCGCCAATGTGTACTGCTACGAAACATTGATTGCGGTGCAAGAGGAGCAGTTCGACTGGCCGCAGTTCGATGAGCGCGCGAGTGCCGCGCTCTGCTACACCTCCGGCACGACGGGCAATCCCAAGGGAGCGCTGTATTCCCACCGTGCGATCGTCCTCGACGCCATGACCATCTGCATGCCCGGAATGCTGGGCCTGTCACCCCGGGACTGCATGCTGCCGGTGGTGCCGATGTTTCACATCAACGGCTGGTGCGCGCCCTACGGATGCCTCGTCGGCGGCGCGAAATTGGCGCTTCCCGGACCGCGTTTGGATGGTGCCGGCTTGTACGAAATGATGGAAAACGAGCAAGTGACGGTGAGCGCGGGCGTGCCGACGGTATGGCTTGCACTGCTGCAATACGCCGAACAGCACAACTTGCAATTCTCGAGCCTTAAGCGGGTCCTGTCGGGCGGCTCCGCCGTACCTCTCGCCCTGATCGCGAAATTCGACCAGCGCTTCGGCATCGAGGTAAGACAGGGCTGGGGCATGACGGAGACCACGGCGGCGGCGACGATCAGCTGCTTGACCAAAGAGCAGCTGCAATTGGCGCCGGCAGACCGCCATGCAGCCGCGGCCAATTGCGGCAAGACCGTGTTCGGCATCGACATCAAAGTCGTCGCGGAAGATGGCACGACTTTGCCTCGAGACGGCATCTCGCAGGGCGAGCTCATGGTGCGCGGCCAGTGGATCGTCAGCGGTTATTTCAAGAATGATGTCTCGCCGCTGCGCGATGGTTGGTTTCCCACCGGGGATATCGCGACCATCGACTCCGATGGCGTACTGCGGATACGCGACCGCGCCAAGGATTTGATCAAAACGGGCGGCGAGTGGATCAGCTCGATTGATTTGGAAAATAACGCCGTCGCGCATCCCGCCGTCGCGGCGGCAGCCGTCATCGGCGTCAAGCATCCGAAATGGCAGGAACGCCCCCTGCTCTTTCTCGTTCTCAAGCCCGGGCACAGCCTGGAATCTGAGGAGATTCTTACGTATCTCGCCGAGCGCATGGCGAAGTGGTGGGTGCCCGACGAAGTCATCTTTTTGGAATCGCTCCCCGTCGGCGGCACCGGCAAGGTACAGAAGGCGCTGCTGCGGGAAAAATATGGCAATGTCTTCGACTAGCCGGAGGTCATTCATGAAAAGCCTTGTTCTCGCTGCGGTATTCAGCTTGGCGTTATCGCCGCTGCTCTGCGCGCGGGCCGCGGACGACCCGCCGGCTGATTCGTCATTGGCGAGGGATCAAGCCAAAGCGGTAAGCGAGACCGTGAAACACGATGCGAAGGTGGTGGCCGATGCCGCCAAAGATGGCGCGAAACAGGTCGCAAAGACCGCCAAGGAAGTCGCGCATGAGGTGGCGGCGGCATCCAAGGAAGGCGCGAAACAGGTCGCGGCAAGCGCCAAAAAGGGCGCCGCCAAAGCCAAGGCAGCCGTCAACGGCGACAAGGCCCCCAGTCCGCCGGCCAAGCCCGCGGACAGGTCCCCGACGACTCCGGACAAAACGCCGACGCGATAAAAATTCTCGCTGCGGCTGCATCCAAACGGGCGGCGACATGCATCTTACAAGCACGAATCACCGTTCTTGAGGAGAACTCAATGCTTGCCGGCTTAGGTCCCTACCTGCTCGGCGTCGCTTTCTGGATGTTCGTCGGCGTGGTCTCCATTGCGGGACTGGTCACTGACTATCAGAAGCGCCGTTTGAACGTCGAATTGCTGCGCATCATCATCGAGAAGGGCCAGGCACTTGACCCGGCCCTGGTCACAAAACTGGTCTCGCCCGAGGCGCTCGATCAGCGCATCGATCCCTTGGATCTGAAGCTCGGCGGGATCATTACCACTGCCTCGGGCGTCGGCATCTGCTTGATGTCCTACTTCATCAGCCGGCTCGCGCCCGTCGCTCTGTACCCGATGCTGGCCGGCGGCACGCTGACGATTTTCGTCGGCCTCGGCCTCATGATCGGCGCCAAGGTGATCGCTGAAGCTCGCGAGCATGAGCGATTGAACAAGTCCACCCCGTGACGCCGGCATTGCCGGCCGGCGCGTTGGCCGCGGCAAACGAGACATCAATTGTGTTACTGGCGATGAATGGCGATGACGCGGCTTACGGCGAGTTGGTGCGCCGCCGGCAGAATTCGATTAGAAATCTATTGCGGCGCCTGACGCACGAGGCGTCGCTGGCGGATGATCTTGCACAGCAAACGTTTGTCCACGGCTGGCAATCGATCCGCGGCTTGAAATCGCCCGGCGCATTTGGCGGCTGGTTGCGCAAGCTGGCGGTGAATTTCTGGCTGCAGCATGCACGCAGCGCAAAGCAAGAAGTGCCGCTGGACGAAGACCTGCGCGCCGAGCATCCGGTTTCAACCCTGTCTCGGCGTTTGGATCTCGACGCAGCGCTCGCACAACTGCCACACGACGTGCGCGTCTGCATCGTGCTCGCCTACAATGAAGGCATGAGCCATGGCGAGATCAGCCAGACCACCTCAATTCCCTTGGGAACGGTGAAATCGCATATCACACGCGGCGCCGTGCGTTTGCGCGAGCTGCTCCATGCTTACGGTGACGCCCATGTCCAATGAAATCGATGAGCGGCTGCTCGCCCTGTTTGCCGGGGCGCAGGAAACTTTGCCCGGCGCGGAATTTATGCAGTCCTTTCTGGCGAGAATGCAGCGGGCGCGGCGCAGGCAAAGCATGCGGCGTATCGCTCTGGCCGTGGCCCTGGGCGCCCTCGCGGCATGGATCATGCCCTCCGTGCTGGCAACCACGGCCACCGTGGTGCACGTCGTCGGCGAACAGTCGCGCCCCTACGGCGCGCTCATTATTTCGCCCGCGGGATGGGCGATTTCGATGTTGATCGGCTTCCTCGTGCTGCTTCGCACGGGTGCATTGCGCCGCCGATAGGCGGCGCAATGCAGCGCCCCTCAGCCGAGCGCGTACATATATTCCACAAAGGACGCGACGGCACCATCCAAGCCCTGGATTTTGGGATTGGTCGACTCGATCAAATAGTATTCATCAGGCGCGTGCGCGCCCGTGCCGTGGCCCAGACCGAAGTGACCCGCCGGCAAGCTCAAGGGGGCGTCCGTAAACACATAACCGGGCCACGATCCCGCGGAGCGCGGCCATAACTGCGGATCGAGCCCGAGCTTTCGATAGGTTGCGAGCTGCGTCTTGATGAGTTTGCTATCGGCATCGGTTTGCGTGGGGCTATAGCCGCCGCTCATGTTCACTTCAATGTCGCCGAAACCGTGTTTGGCCAAGTGTGCCTTCAGCTTCGCCAGCGTATCGGCAGCGGTCATGTCCGGCACGAGGCGCATGTCGATTTTCGCGACGGCCTTGTGCGGCAGCACGGTCTTGCCGCCAGGACCCGTGTAGCCGGCCACCAACCCCTCGATATTGATGGTGGGGCGCGACTCCAGCAGCATCAGTGAATCCAGCCAATTTTTGTCGTGTATCCAGTGCTGCACGCCCAGCGCCTTCTTCACCGTGCTTTCCGCGGTCTTGGCGGCGTGTTCTTTGATCATCTGCTCTTGCGCCGCGCTCAAGGGCTTCGCCTTCTCGAAGAATCCTTCGACCGCGGGCGTGTGACCGTCTTTTTCCACCAGCGTGTTCAGCGCCTGGACCAGATGCCAGGTCGGGGAATCCACCTGTGCCTCGAGGCTCGAATGCACATCATGCATAGGGCCGCGGCCCCATTTTTCGCCGCTCGAAATCAATTCCAGCTCGACCACGCCTTTCGCGCCCAGGGAAACTTGAACACCGCCATCGCGATCCTGACCGGCTTCGGGCATGAAAACGCCGACGCACTTCTTCAACTCAGCCATGACTTCGGGATTTCTGACGACTTCCTGAAAATGCGGTGAGGCTATTTCTTCTTCTCCCTCGCAGACCAGCACCAGATTGACCGGCAGTTTCCGGCCCGCTGCTTTAAAGGCCATCAAGGCGCTGAGAAAGGAATTTTCCGGGCCTTTTTGATTGACCGCGCCGCGCCCCATGCAGACCGTGCCCAATCCTTCCTTCTGCACCAAGCGCGCCTCGAGCGGCGGAGAACTCCACTCTTCCGGCACGAATTGCTTCACGTCGTACATGAAATAAATGGCCATTGTCGTGCGCGCGCCGGCTTCGATCTTGCCAAAGACGCCGGGCTTTCCCGAAGTGGGTATCAGCTTGACGCCGGTGAAGCCTGCCTCTTGGGCGAGCTTCGCCATGTGTTCGGGACCCTGTGGAAAATTCCTGTTTTCGGCGGCGATCGAGGGCAACGCGATCCATTCCTGCAACCGCTTGATATTGGCGGCATGCATTTTGGGAATCTGTGCCAGTACGGCCGCCTTGTCGGCGTCATTTGGCGCTGCGGCGGCGAACACCGCCATCGGCACTGCCGCGAGCGCGGCGCCGGAAACCGCGCCTTGCACAAAATCACGCCTGCTGAACTCACGCTCTGGGTCATTGGCCATTCGCTTCTCTCCTCGGTGAACGAATCATGTTAAACAGCGTGCAAATGATCGCGGTAATACGCGCCGCGCTCGGCATAGTTTGCCGCGACCTCGAGTAGATTTTCCCGCTCTTCTGCGCTGAGCTGGCGAATCACCTTGGCGGGCGCGCCGAAAATCAAACTACCGTCGGCAAACGCTTTGCCCTCGGTGATGAGCGCTCCCGCGCCGACCAGACATCCTCGTCCGATGACGGCGCCGTTCAACACGATCGCCTGAATGCCGATCAACGTCCCGTCACCGATGGTGCAGCCGTGCATCATCGCTTGGTGTCCGATCGATACGTTGGCGCCCACGCTTAGGGGAAATCCTGGATCGGTGTGCAATACCGCGGAATCCTGCACGTTGCTGCCGGCGCCGATGCTGATGGTTTCGTTGTCGCCTCGAAGCGTGGCGCCAAACCAGACCGTGGCGCGCTCGCCCAAGATTACCCTGCCGATCACCGCGGCACTCGGCGCCACGTAGGCGCTCGCGGCCAATACGGGTGCATGGGCGCCCAATATGTAGACGCTCATGCCCGTTCGCTGCGTTCAAGGCCGCTGAGGTCCGAGACCCACGGCAAAGATGAGCGGCACCAGATTTGTCGCGTGGCGGGCAACGCCGCGCGCTGGCGCATGGTCCCCACGCGCAATGCATAGGTTTGCGGATTTTGCGCATCGGCTGAATAAATCGGCGTGCCGCAATTGCCGCAGAACGCCTGCGCTCTTTTATTGCCGCTATCTGCCGTCTTGACATAGATCTTCGGCGGCCCCGCCAAAAATACCAAGCTCGCGGCGGGTGCCGGCGCACTGACCCGATAGGCGGTCCCAGTCAGTGTCTGGCAATCGGTGCAGTGGCAGACATTGACCTTATCGGCGTCCACTTCTGCTTCATAGCGAATTTGTCCGCAGTGACACTGGCCGTCAACCTTCATAGCGACCTCCGATAAATTGCCGCATCATAAGCCATGCATGACAATGAATCCCTGAATCAGCCGCCGGACGCGGCGCCGGACCCGGCGCCCGCCTCAGCGACACCTCGGCAGAACTCGCTGGCATTGCTGCTGCGGCTGTGGGCCTTGCGTAAGGCAGAAGCCAACTTCAGACCTTCGATATCCGTCCTGATGTCCCTGAGTCTCCTCTGGCTGTCGCTGTGGGTGGCGATCGACTGGTGGCAAGCGCTGCCGAAACCGGAATTTCTCATCGCCGGTGTTCCGCTATTTCCCTGGTATGCGCTGGCGGTACTCGGCATGGGGGCGTTGCTACGTGCGCGATCCAGCCCTCGGCCTGATTTTGCAGCGGCACTGCTGCTGTCGCTGGGATTGGTGCCGCTACCGCTGCTGCTCGCGGCGTTCGCGATACCCTTCTTGAGTCTTGACTGGCGAATCGCCGCCATTGGCGTTTTGATTTACGCATTTTTCTACTTCACCCGCGGCCTGCGCACCTTCACCGGCGAGTCGCAATACCGCGCCGCGTTCGCCGGCGTCGCCTTTCTCATGGCTTTCATATGGCTCACCGATGCGCTGGATGTGATTCCCGATGTTTGGGCAGCCCCGGAAGTCGCCGAGGCTGCGGATCGCACCGATTCGCTTGCCGACGCGGAAACGGTGCTGTTCGAGCAGCCCATGCGCATCCAACAGGCGCTCGCGGCCATTCGCTCGGATGCTTCACCCGGTCCCAAGACGTTTTTTCTGGGGTTTGCCGGCGTGGGAGAACAAAAGGTATTCGCACAGGAAATCGGCCTGGCGTCGCGGGTGCTTTCCGAACGCTACGGCATGCAGAGCCGCGCACTGTCGCTGATCAACGATGAGCGCGACCTGGAGGGCGCGCCCCTGGCCAGCGTCTCGGGATTGAAGTTCGCGCTTCGCGGCCTCGCGGCCCGCATGAACCTCGATCGCGACGTATTGTTTCTGGTCATTTCCTCGCACGGCTCAAGTGAGCCGGCTATTGCGGTTTCGAACTCGGACCTGCCGCTGAACGACATGACGGACGAGGATCTCGCCGAAGCCCTGAGCGGCTCGCAGATCAAATGGCGCGTGATCGTCATTTCCGCCTGCTATGCGGGCGGGTTCATCGATGCGCTGAAGAATCCTCGTACCATTGTGATAACCGCGGCCGCCGCGGACCGCACCTCGTTTGGCTGTTCCAACGATCGCGATCTGACCTACTTTGGTGAAGCGTTTTTCCGCGACGCGTTGCCGGCGGCGCGCTCGCTGCGCGATGCGTTCGACCGGGCCAAGTCGGCCATCGCCGTGCGCGAGCGCCGTGAGCGCGTCGATGCGTCCAACCCGCAGGCTTACTTCGGCGCTGAATTGGAAGCCAAGCTCGCGGCGATGAAAGACCCTGCGCCGCAACTTTGATACGCTGGCGGCATGAGCGAGCCAACGCACCGTAGCGTCGATGCCAATGGCATCCGCATTCATGTCGCTGAGCAAGGCAGCGGCCCGCTGGTGCTGCTCTGTCACGGATTTCCGGAATCCTGGTACTCGTGGCGCCATCAATTGAGCGCGCTGTCCGCGGCAGGGTTTCATGCCGTTGCACCTGACATGCGCGGCTATGGGTTGACCGATCGGCCTGCGGAGATCGAGCGCTACACGCTGTTTCACCTGGTGGGGGACATGATCGGCGTGCTCGATGGGCTCGGTGAAAAGACGGCCGTGATTGTCGGACATGATTGGGGCGCGCCGGTCGCATGGCATGCGGCGCTGATGCGCCCGGACCGGTTCCGTGCGGTCGTCGGGCTCAGCGTTCCTTATCGGCCTCGCGGCAGCGTCGCACCGACGACGGTGATGCCGCAAAACGCCGAGGCGAGCTTTTATCAATTGTACTTTCAAGCGCCGGGCGTGGCGGAAGCTGAACTCGAGGCGGATCCTAGGATCTCGCTGAGCAAAGTCTTGTATTCGGGTTCGGGCGATGTGCCCAGGCGCAATCCCGGGGGCCCGGGCACGGCTGTCGGCATGGTGCCGCGTGCCGGCGGATGGCTCGCGCGGATGCCGCGCCCGGAAACATTGCCCGCGTGGCTCACGGACGCGGACTTGGATTTCTACGCGCAGCAATTCATGCACTCCGGATTTCGCGGCGGACTCAACTGGTACCGCAACATCGATCGCAATTGGGAGTTGCTGGCGCCGTATGCCGGCGCAGCGGTGACCGTGCCCGCGCTGTACATGGCGGGCGATCTCGATCTCGTGGTCTCCTTCCCCCGCATGAAAGAAGTCATCGCCGACTTGGCACGTTACATCCCGCAGCTGCGAGGCACCATCATGCTGCCGGGCTGCGGTCATTGGACGCAGCAGGAGCGCCGCAACGAGGTCAACAAGGCGCTGATCGAATTCCTGCACAGCTTGTAATTGCGGCGCATGGCATGCCTTAAGGTGCGTAATATACGGCGAGTTTCCCCGAGGGCCTTCCATGACTCAGCCGACCCTTCCTGATCAATCCGAGCCCGCGCATCAGCTCAGCCGGTCGCTCAAAGGCCGTCACCTGGCGATGATCTCGATTGGCGGCATCATCGGTGCGGGGCTGTTTGTCGGCAGCAGCACGTCCATCAAAGCCGCCGGCCCGGCGGTTTTCATCAGCTATGCCATCACCGGGATGCTGATTCTCATGGTGATGCGCATGTTGGGCGAAATGGCCACGGCGCTGCCAAATGTGCGTTCCTTCACCGAGTTTGCGCGCGCAGGCTTGGGCGATGGCGCAGGTTTTGTGGTGGGCTGGCTGTATTGGTATTTCTGGGTTCTCGTCGTGCCCGTGGAGGCCATCGCCGGTGCGAAGATCCTGCAGATCTGGATGCCGTCTTATTCGCAGCTGCAGATCGGCCTGGGCTTGATGACCATCATGACGGGTGTCAACCTCCTGTCGGCGCGTTCCTATGCCGAGTTTGAGTTCTGGTTCGCCTCCATCAAAGTTGCGGCGATCCTGGTATTCATCGTCATTGCGGCTTCTTTCGCGTTCGGCTGGACGGGGCCATCGGGCGCGACCTTTGGCAATCTCGTCAATCACGGCGGCTTCACGCCGAGCGGCTGGATCGCCGTGATCGGCGCGGCGCCGACGGTGTTCTTTGCCATGACCGGCGCCGAAATCACGACCGTGGCGGCGGCGGAATCGGCGCAACCGGATCGCGCGATCGCCAAAATGACCAGCACCGTGATTTGGCGCATCTTGATTTTTTACGTCGTGTCCGTTTTTTTGATCGTAGCGGTGGTTCCCTGGAATGCGGTTCGCTCCGGCGAGTCGCCATTTACCCTGGCGCTCAATACCATGCACGTGCCGGGCGCCAGCATCATCATGAGCGTCATCATCCTCACCGCGGTGCTGTCGTGCCTGAATTCCGCGTTCTATGTCAGTTCGCGGGTGCTCTTTATCTTGGCGGCGCGGGGCGATGCGCCGCAGGCGTTGGTCAAATTGAACAAGCGTCGCGTGCCCGTGGTCTCGGTGTTGATCGGCGCGGCGGCAGGATTTCTCGGCATCATCGCGGCGACCAAAGGGGCGCAAAGAGTATTCGACTTTTTGTTGAGTTCCTCCGGCGCGCTCATGGTCTTCGTCTATATGATCACCGTTGCCGCGCAAATAGCGCTACGGCGGCGACGCGAACGCAATGGCGAGGCCAAGCCCGCGGTCAGCATGTGGCTATTCCCCTACTTGAGCTATGCCACGATCGGCTGCATGGCTGCCGTGTTGATCGCGATGGCATTCACCCCCGGTCAACGCCAGGATTTCAACGCCAGTTGCATCACCCTGATCGCGGCCATCGTTGCCTACTGGATTGTGCGGCGGCTGCGTCAACCGCGTGCTGCCGCCACGACGGTCGCGTGACCGCAATTATTTCAATAACCTCAAATTTGCTATCACAATCCCGATTTACTGACAAATGATTAAAATCTAATTATCCGATACAACATGTACCTTTCTGTCTTGTAGGGGTTTTTGGCACGATGCTCGCGAAGTTTAGGAGAACCTCGCGCCGGCAAGCCAGCCAACTCCCCCGCTGGTGCGATATCCCGGCGGCGTGGACAAAATCCACGCCGTTTTTTCTTCGGCTCACACCCCCTTAATCCCGCGGTGGAATTAGTCGCGCGACTCTGGTATCCAGATCCGCGTGTCCGCCTTCGCACTCAGCCTGCACCAGCGACCAGAAAGAACCGCGGCGCGGCTGCTTCGGCCCACCGTCTTGGCTCTGGTCCTGGCGCTTCACGCCGCGCTACTGCTGATTGCGTCGCGTTGGCAGGCTCGCCTCGACCTGCGCACCGAAGAGCCTTTGGTGTTTCTGGCGCTGCCCGCCCACATGCAAACCGCCGAGGAGACAGCGCCGCCGCCCAGTGTGCCGCGCAAGAAGCCGGAGCCGGCGCATGACACGCAACTGATTGTCGTACCGACGCCCACGGCACCGCCGCCGGCCGAACAAGCACCCGCAGTCATCGACTGGAACGCTGAAGCGGCACTTTCGGCCAAGCATCAAGCGCAATCCGCCGCGGCACCGCCGCCTCGTGCCTTGGACAAGCGCCTCGCCGGCATGTACATCGACGGCTCCGGCCTCGATCAGGGGGGCACGCCCGAGTTTGGTTGGGATCACGCCCGAACCCGTCGCGTGGAAGGGATGGAAGGCGGCGGATCGCTTCTTTGGCTCAATGATCGCTGCTTCGTCGTGCTGTACGGCGTGATTCCGTTTCCGATGTGCGGCGTCGGAAAGATTCCGGTGCGCGGCGACCTGTTCGATCACCTGCTCGATGCACAGGCGCAGGAGCCGCACGCGAATAACACCGCACCTTGACGGTGCATTGCCCCGGTTATTTTCCCGGCGCCAGCCCCTCGATCAGTGCGCAGGCGCGGGCAACCGCACCGTCGGAATCGATGCGTGCGGCATAATCCGCGCGCCGCCGCGCCGATGTGCCGTCTCCGAGAATGCTCTCAATGGCGCGCGCCACGCGTGCCGCCCGATAGCGGCTCTGAGGAATGCTCCTTCCCAATCCGAGTTGTTCAATTCGCCAGCCGCTGTCGAATTGATCATAGCCATGAGGCACGACCAGATGTTGAATACACGCTTTGATCCCCTGGGCCAGGGTGCCCACGCCGCCGTGATAGACCAACAGCGCAGCCCGCGGCAGCACTTGACTGAACGGTAGGTAGCCGAAAACCTTGATGTCGGCCGGCAAATTTGGCGGGACCTGCTCCGCATAATTGGTCACCAGCATGGCGCGCATGCCCAATCGCCGCGCAGCCTTGACCGACTCCCTGAAGAATCGCTGCATCGTCGACCCGGCCGATCCAGGTGTGAACACGATGGGGGCGGCGCCGGCATTCAGGAATTCCTCGGCCTCCGCCAAGGGCGCCGCTTCGCCATCGGCATCCCATAAGGGAAATCCGACCGCGTGCGCATTGACCGGCCAGTCCGGCTGCGGCGCCGCAAACCATTCGGGAAAAAAAGCAATCACCAATTGCGGTGAGTGCACCCAACGATGCATGACGCGATCGACGGGCGCCAGGCCAAGCCTCGTGCGCAGCCGGTTCAGCGGCGCCTTCAGCCTGCGATCGAGAATCACGGCGTCAATTATTCGAAACAAGCCCTGCTTGAACCATTTCGGGCGGGAGGCAGAGAGCCTGACGTTGCCCATCATTCCCTGATCGGCGAATGTGCGGATCACGCTGGGTTGCAGATGCACCGAAGCGCTCGGCACGCCGAGCTTTTCCTGGGCGACACGGGCGCCGAAAGCCAGGCTCGAGAAAGCCACCACGGTATTGGAGTCCGCGTGCTTTTCGATCAACCGATAAATTTCCGCGATCGCCGGCACGATCACCTGCGCAATGACTTTGAAGCCCTTGCGCAGATGCCACAATTCGGGGTTGGCGATGGCCGCATTGGCCTGCGCCGCGCTGCCGACCGCCAGGAAGCCGATGCCCTGAGCCTCGATCAACGCCTGAAAAATCGGGTTGGTCAGGATCGTCGCCCGATGGCCGCGCGCTTGCAGCGCTGCGCCGAGCGCGATGAAAGGATGCACATCGCCCGCGCTGCCCATGGTCGGCAACAACACGTTCAACGTTCGAACTTCGTCGACAGGATGATGGAGGAGTTGGTGCGCTCCACGCCGTCGAGCGCGCCGATCAGATCGATGACCTGATCCATTTCAGCAACCGACGCGCCGACCGCAACCGCAATCAAGTCCACATCGCCGCTGACGGAATGCAGCAGCCGCACTTGCGCTATCTCGCGCAACGCGGCGGTCACGGCGCGCGTTTCCTTCGGGCCCACTTTGATCATCACGTGCGCGCGAACCGCGCCGGTTCCGAGTTCCGGCGCCAGGCGCACGCCGTAGCCGGTGATGATGCCCTGTTTCTCCAGCCGCTCGATTCGGCTCTGAACGCTGGTGCGCGACCGTCCCACCAGTCTCGCCAGCATGGCGGTCGAGGCGCGGCCGTTCTCGCGCAACGCTGACAGCAGCTTCTCATCGATCGAATCCATGGCACTTCGCCGCTTTTACCCTTCTTAATGTAGCAATTATACCTTAAAAATGCCCAAAACGACCCTACCATTTGCCATGGCGGCAGGCAAAAATGGCGGGATTCTGGGGAGGCGGCGTGAAAGACATTGTCATCGTAGGCGCGGGCAAAATCGGCTCAATGATTGCGGAGTTTTTGGGCAGCTGCGGCGACTACGCCGTGACGGTAGCCGATCGCTCGCAGCAGCAATTGGATCGGCTCGAGACTTCCGCTCCCATCAAGAAAGCCGCGCTCGACATCACGCAGGGGGACGCCCTGCGCAAACTGCTGTCGGGTAAATTCGCGGTCCTGTCGGCGGCGCCCTATCACGCGACCCGTCTCATCGCCGAGGCCGCCAAGAGCGGCGGCGCTCATTACTTGGACCTGACCGAGGATGTGGCCAGCACGCGCGCGGTCAAGCACCTGGCGGCGGGCGCACGCACCGCCTTTATTCCGCAATGCGGACTGGCGCCGGGATTCATCACCATCGTCGCGGCCGATTTGGCGTCGCGATTCGAGCAACTCAACGATGTGCGCATGCGCGTCGGCGCACTGCCTGAATTCCCCTCGAACGCGCTCAACTATAACTTGACCTGGAGCACGGACGGTGTGATCAACGAGTACTGCGAACCCTGCGAAGCCATCGTCAACGGCCAGCTGCGCGAGACGCAGCCGCTGGAAGAATTGGAAGAATTTTCGCTTGACGGAATTTTGTACGAAGCCTTCAACACTTCAGGCGGACTCGGCACGCTGTGCGAAACCTTGGCCGGCAAGGTGCGCAATCTTAACTATCGCACCATCCGCTATCCGGGCCACGCCGCCATCATGAAGGCCTTGTTGAACGATCTGCGGCTGCGCGACCGGCGCGAGCTCCTCAAGGACATTCTCGAGAATGCGGTACCCATAACGCTTCAGGATGTCGTCATTGTATTCGTCACCGTGAGCGGCATGCGCGCAGGTCAACTCATGCAAGAGACCTATGCCAACAAGATCTATGCGGCCTCGATGGGCGGCAGAGTTCGCAGCGCCATTCAAATCACCACTGCGGGCGGCATTTGCGCGGTGCTCGACATGCTGAGCGCCGGCGAGCTGCCGCAGTCCGGATTGATCCGCCAGGAAGAGATCGGCCTGAAGGCGTTCCTGGCAAATCGCTTCGGCCGCGTATACGCGATGGCGGCGCCGGCCGCGGTGCACGCGGCTTAGACGCTGCGAGGCTTCGCGCCCGCTACGAACTCTGTGATATCGGCGAGCGTGGGTGCGCGGCCGCGCAACAGCGCGGTCAGCGCGGCCACGGTATCGGCATGCGAAACCTTGGGATACAGCTTCAGGGTCACCGGCACGCCCAGCGCGCGCAGTGCCGCCGCCAGATTGCGCGAGTTCTTCGGCAACACCGTGTCATCTTTCAGCCCGTGCACCAGCAACATGGACGGCGCATCGGCGCGCACGAAATTGATCGGCTGAGACTCAGGGTAGAGCGGCGGCGGTCCGAACATGTCTTGCACATCCGCCTCGCGCAGCGGCAAGAAATCGTACGGTCCGGACAAGCCGATGACTCCCGCGATGTGCGGCGCGGGCCGCCCGGCGGCCGCGAAGTAGCGCGGGTCCAGCGTCACCATTGCGGCCAGGTGCGCGCCTGCCGAATGCCCCATGAGGTACAGACGCTCGCCGTCTCCGCCATACTCATTCGCATGCGCGGCGGCCCACAGCGCCGCCTGCGCCGCGTCCTGCAGGAAGCCCGGCATTTTGACCAGCGGGTAGTGGCGATAATTGGCCACCAGCGTCACGTAGCCCGACTCTGCCAGGGCCGCACCGACGAATCGATAGTCGGCCTTGTCTCCATACCGCCAACGCCCGCCGTGCCAAAAGACCACCATCGGCCGAGGCTGCGCGGGGACGCTGCCGGGTACGTAGACATCCAGGCGCTGCTGCGGCTCCGGCCCATAGGAGATGTTTGCGTGCCGTTTGTAAGAACCGAAGGCCGCCGGAAAATTGGCCGCAAAAAATCCCAAGCGTGAACATCCCGCCAGAAACAGTGCCGACATCCCGGCAAGCACGGTTCGGCGTGACAGGCGATCCTCGCTATCGGCAGGCATAGGTGGGGAGGCCTGCGGAATCGAGCAGGCCGTGATGGATCAGCCAGTCGCGCGCATCGTCGGCGTCGCGCGCGAACCAT
This sequence comes from Steroidobacteraceae bacterium, assembly GCA_036495805.1. Lineage (GTDB taxonomy): Bacteria > Pseudomonadota > Gammaproteobacteria > Steroidobacterales > Steroidobacteraceae > Bog-1198. Next base: position 31,306 of record DASXMG010000119.1, read on the forward strand.
TCCGCTGCGCTGCCCAACCTGAAGGTATATCCCCATGCATCCATGTCAGAGCACATTCGTTGCCTTCCCACATTCGGCAGGACATCGGCCAGGATGATTTGCAAATAGCAAACCGCGTTTTCTTCCGCATGATCGCCACCCGCGTCGGTATGCAAGCCGGCGCGCCGCTCCGGCGTCATGCAGATGAAGTGAGCGCCTTCATGCAGCACCGAGTGCAGCGGCGTATCGAGGCGCGCGAAAAGCTTGGACCCCATCAACCCCGCCTCGCGCTCACCCCAGTAAGAACCCCGGATGACTTCTTCGGGCGCCACCAGCTGCAGCACCAAGCCATAGCGCTCCAAGAGTATCCGCAGGGAAAGCCGATCGATGCCGTTGAGCAGAAGCACGCTTGCGACCGCGCGCCGGCGCTACTTCAAGCTCGTGAGCCGGTGCATGGTGATGGATACCAGGTCCCGCGCCATTTGTTGGCGCAGGATATCGGCCTCGTGCTCCTTGGCGAGCTGCAGCGTCTCGTCGAAACTGAAATCCTTTGAAAGGCTGATGGTCTGCGGCGCGAGCAGCTCCTTGCCGCCGCCATGCACGCTGAACGTAACGGTGTAGGTGAGCTCATATTCGGTGGGAATGTTCTTCGCCGAGACGGCGAGCGTGCGCTGCTCGACCAAGTCCTTCGTGACATCGACGCTCGCCGTGGCGCCTTCGCGCGCCAACTGCAGCGTCGCCCCCGAGGTCTTCAGCTGATGCTCGAATTCCCGCGAAAAATCCGTGTACGGGTCCTTCAACGACAAGTAAGGCCGGGCCATGACCGCCGGCAGCGGCTCGCTGCCCGCCAAGCGGAAGCCGCACCCGGACAACGCGCAGATGCCGATCAGAACGAAATATCGCGAGCGAGCCACGGGGCATTACACCACGATGTTCACGAGCTTGCCCGGCACGATGATGACTTTGCGAACCGCCGAGGCGCCGATGAATTTTTGCACATTGGCATCGGCAAGCGCGGCGGCGCGCACGGTGGCTTCGTCCGCGCCCACCGCAACCGTGATGTGCGCCCGCAACTTGCCGTTCACTTGCACGACCATCTGCACGGTCGCCGACTGCAACGCCTCAGTGTCGACTTCACGCCAAGGCTCATCGATCAACGCAGTGCCGGCTCCAAGTCCGCGCCACAGCGCGTGGGTGACATGCGGGATGATCGGCGACAGCGTCATTACGGCAACCTCCAGTGCCTCCTGCGTGACACTGCGATCCTGCGCGGTGCCCTGCGGAAACTTGGCCACTGCGTTCAACAGTTCCATGACCGCGGCGATCGCGGTATTGAAGGTGCGCCGGCGGCCGATATCATCGGTGACCTTGGCGAGCGTCTGGTGCGACTGCCGGCGCAAGGCTCGTTGCTGCTCGGTCAGCGCCGATTTGTCGAGCGGCGCTATCGGACCGGACGCGACGTGATCGTAAACGGCTTTCCACAGCCGCTTGATGAAGCGAAATGCGCCCTGCACCCCTTCATCCGACCATTCCAAGGTCTGTTCGGGCGGGGCGGCAAACATGATGAACAGCCTCGCGGTGTCGGCGCCGAATTCGTCGACCAACACCTGCGGGTCGACGCCGTTGTTCTTGGACTTGGACATCGTTACCACGCCGCCCGATTCGACTTCCTTGCCGTCGGCCTTGAGCACGGCGATGCTGCCTTTGCCGCTTTTGTGCGCCGTGAGCGTTACGTCGGCCGGGTTGAAGTATTGGATCCGTCCGGAATCGGTCTTGCGGAAGAACACCTCGTTCAACACCATGCCTTGGGTGAACAGACGCGCAAAGGGTTCCTTGAATGAAACCGCGCCCATCTCTCTCAAGAAACGCGTCCAGAAACGCGCATACAGCAAGTGCAGGATGGCGTGCTCGATGCCGCCGATGTATTGATCGACCGGCAGCCAATATTGAACGCGGTAATCGAGCATGGCCTGATCGTTGTCGGCGCAGGCGAATCGCAAGAAGTACCAAGACGAATCCACGAAGGTATCCATGGTATCCGTCTCGCGGCGCGCATCCGCTCCGCACTTCGGGCACTTCACGTTCAGAAAGCGCTCGTCCTTCAGCAGCGGATTGCCGCTGCCGTCCGGCACCAAGTCGGTGGGCAGGATCACGGGCAATTGCTCATCCGGGACCGGCACCGCGCCGCAGCCTTTGCAGTGAATGATGGGAATCGGGCAGCCCCAGTAGCGCTGCCGCGAGATCCCCCAGTCGCGCAGCCGCCAGGTCGTACGCTTTTCACCCAATCCCTTGGCCCCCAAATCCCTCGCGACGGCATCGACGGCGGCTTGATATTCGAGCCCATCATAGGGCCCGGAATTCACGCAGCGGCCATGGTCGGAATACCAAGGCTCCCACGCCGCCGGAGAATACGTGCGCCCCGGCACATCAATCACCGGCTGGATCGACAGCCGATATTTTTTCGCGAATGCGAAATCTCGTTCGTCATGTGCCGGCACGCCCATGACGGCCCCGTCGCCGTAGCTCATCAGCACATAGTTTCCGACCCACAGAGGCACGGGCTTGCCGCTGATCGGGTGACGTACATGCAAGCCGGTCGGCATGCCCTTTTTTTCCTGGGTAGCCAGCTCGGCTTCGAGTGCCGGACCGCGCTTGCACTCCTCGATGAACGCGGCCAGCTGCGGATTGTCCTGCGCGGCAAAGTCGGCCAGCGGATGCTCCGCCGCCACGGCGCAAAATGTCGCGCCCATGATGGTGTCGGCGCGCGTGGTGAATACCCGCAGCACGCCGCCCTCGCCGATGTCATGCGGAAAACCCAGCCGTACGCCTTCGCTGCGCCCGATCCAGTTGGCCTGCATGACGCGCACCCGCTCGGGCCAATCCGGCATGCGATTCAATTCATCGAGCAGATCTTCGGCGTACGCGGTGATCTTCAGGTAATACATGGGGATTTCGCGTTTTTCGATGACCGCCCCGGTACGCCAGCCCTTGCCGTCGATGACCTGCTCGTTCGCCAGCACGGTCTTATCGACCGGATCCCAATTGACGACGCCGGTTTTCTGGTACGCGATGCCCTTTTCCAACATGCGCAGGAACAGCCATTGATTCCAGCGGTAGTATTCGGGCCGGCAAGTCGTGAGCTCGCGCTTCCAATCCAGCCCGTAGCCCAAGGATTTGAACTGCGCCTTCATGTGGGCGATGTTGTCGAAAGTCCACTTCGCAGGCGGCACGCCATTGGCGATGGCGGCATTCTCGGCCGGCAGGCCGAACGCGTCCCAGCCCATGGGCTGCAGCACGTTGCGGCCGTGCATGCGCATGTATCGCGTCAGCGCATCGCCTATGGTGTAATTGCGCACGTGCCCCATGTGCAAGCGTCCGCTTGGATAGGGAAACATGCACAGGCAATAATACTTCTCGCGGCTGTCGTCTTCCTTGGCCTCGAAGCTATGCTGCTGGTCCCAATAATGCTGTGCCTCCGCTTCGATAGCGGCGGGTTCGTATCTTTCTTGCATGATTGGGCCTCAGAATACCCGAGATGCCCGACGGCCGCGAACTGCAGTTAACCAAGGTCGCATGCGAAATTTAAATTTTTATGGCGCGCTGGGCTTGAGCACCTTGAGCGGCTGCCTGTGGTTCTTGGCCGTCACGCCGTTTGATTTCTCCGGCCTTGCCTGGATCGCCGCGGTCCCCATGTTCGTGGCAATCGAGCGCACGCCAGGTTTTCGCGGCGCGCTATTCCTGGGCTGGTGGGCCGGGGTCGTCGAGACCGCGGGTGGTTTTTATTGGCTGGTCGATGTCATGCGCCGCTTCGCCGATTTCCCATGGATCGGCGCGGCGGCGGTATTTCTGCTTTTTTGCGCGACCCGCGCAATCATTTTCCTGCTGTTTACGGGCATCGTGCTCGGGATTCGCAAGCGCATTCGTGTTCCGATGACCCTGCTCGCACCCATCGCCCTGGTGAGCTGCGAATTGCTGGTACCGCAATTGTTCCCGTGCGGCCAGTGGATCAGCCAAGCCTGGAATCCGCTCGTCATCCAAGTGAGCGAATTGACAGGACCCTTGGGCGTCACCGCGCTGCTGATGATGATCAACGGTGCCCTGTACGATCTCATGCTCAATCCGCGCGCCGCGCGCTATCCGGCCATGGCATCCGTCGCGTTGCTGGCTGCCGCGCTCATCTTCGGCGCCGTGCGGATGCGTCAAACCGACGAAATCGCCGCGCGCGCGCCGCACCTCAAAGTCGGCTTGGTTCAGCCAAACTTTGCCTACACCATCGATGGAGAATTCTCGCGCGCGGAGGCACTGCGCCAGTTGACGGCCCTGCAGGAGCAATCGCGCCGTTTGGAGAAGGAAGGCGCGCAGTTGCTGGTGTGGAGCGAAGGCAGTTTTCCGGTTGCCGTGCCGCGGGATTTCAACGCCGATTTTCCGGCGGAATCGCTGGCGATGATTCGCCGCGGGTTCAGCGTGCCCACCCTGATCGGCGCGGAAATGTACGATGCGGCCCGCGAGGATGCGTTCAATTCGGCGCTCCTGCTCGATCGCAACGGCAAAGTCGCGGGGCATTACGACAAGGTGCGACTGTTGGCCTTTGGCGAGTACGTGCCGGGCATCGAGGCATTCCCGTGGCTGCGAAAATTTCTACCAGCCGGCGCGGGAAGATTCACCGCGGGCTCAGGTCCCGGCGTGATCTCCTTGCAGGGTCCGGACGGCGATGCTTGGGCGCTGGGCCCGGTCATTTGCTATGAGGATATTTTGCAGGGATTTTTACGCGGCGTCGGCAAGCTGCATCCCGACTTGCTGGTCAACTTGACCAGCGATTCCTGGTTTGGCGCGGACACCGAGCCTTGGGAACACTTGGCGCTCGCCGTATTCGCCAGTGTGGAGCTGCGCGTGAGCATGGTGCGCGCAGTCAACTCGGGCGTGTCGGCATTGATCGATCCGAATGGTCGCGTGACGCAAAAGACCTATGCCGACGATCCGTATCGCCATCCCCGCGGCGCCGATGGCATGTTGGTCAGCGCGCCCAAGATGGCCGGCGGCCGCACGCTGTTCGTGGCGGTCGGCAATCTATTCGCCTACCTGTGTTTGGCGGGCATCTTGGTGCTGTTAGGTGCCGCATTTGTCCGCACTCGCCGGCGCCGTAACGCCTGACTCCGGCCCGCGCCTGCCGCAACGCGACAACCGCGGAGCCGTTCAAAGCTGCGATCCGCGACTCAGGCATCAAGCCATGACGTTTATCTTGCCAGCTGCCGCGGCGGCAGCACCCGCAGCGGATGAAGCGGCCGCGTTACCGGTCGATGGGGCAGTGTTGGCGGCCGCCGGCACGGGTTGTGCGCCGATCAACTGCGCCAGCGAATTGAACAAGCTGCCGAAAAGATTCTGCGTGGATCCGGCCGGAATCTGAGCCGTGGTGCTGCTCGAGGAATCCGCGGTCGGGTCCAGCGCCCCACCCTTTTTATGACCGTGGCCATGAGGGTGAATATTCGCGGCCGGCAGGGTGGAGGTGATGGCAGAGGGAATGGGAAGTGATGACATGGGCTATCCTCTTGATAGATAAAATCACTGTCGAGCGGCAACAATTTGCCGCGGTCGGTCGACAGCGGCGCGGTCTTGCCGCCTCTGTCGGCGGCAAGACACTCTGAAGCGCATTCGATCGGTTAAATGCTGCATAGGCAGATAACCTAAGCAGGTTTCATGCCAACCGCAGCCCTCATCGCGGCTTACGGAACCGGTACACAACTTGATCGGTTCTGCCGCGCACGCCGCGGTCGAACACCGACGCCTTATGATCGTCCGCGGGATTGCGCAGCACGCTGCTTTCGGCATCGAATACGAACCCGGCGGCTTCGATTTCGCGTCGCAAACGCTGGGGATCGATCCGGTGCCGCGATTCGGTGTCCCGCAATCCGGACCCGGCTTCAGCGACATGGTCGATGACCAGATAAATGCCGCCGGGTTTCAATGCGGCGAAGAATCGCTTGTTGAGCGCCGCCATGTCCGCCGGCCCCATGAATGCGTCGTGCAAGTCGTGCTAGTTCTGCGCTGTCCAGATGAGGTCGAGCTTTTCAGGCACGCGAAAGTTTGCCGTTGCATCGCTCAAAATCGACACATTGGCATAGCTCGGGTCATGTTCCAGCGAGCGGGGCCTTCAAACGCGCGAACGCGATCACTTGCGCGGGCTTGCGCGTCGCGTCGAGGCTGACTTGCGCCGCGGGGCGGCGCGGGTCCGCAAGAGCACGGGCCATGGCGCTCGGCGGTTGCCTGTCGGCATGCGCCGACAGAGAAAGCAAAAACGCCGCAATCAGCAATGCGGCGGGATACGGAACTGATTTCAACATGGCGGGTCCCTCAAGTGCGGGACTCAAAGCGTACGAGTTAAAGTGCAATTCAAGTCAAGCATCATCGGTTACTGGAGACGCTCGTGGGACTACTGATTGGTGAAGTCGCGCGGCGCGCAGGGTTGTCGACCTCGGCACTGCGCTTTTACGAAAAAGTCGGGTTGTTGCCGCCCCCCACCCGCGTGTCGAAGCGGCGGATCTACGATTCAAAGGTGCTCGGCCGAATTCGGGTGATTTTACTGGCGTTGGATGCCGGATTTACCGTCAAGGAGACCAAGACCTTTCTCAGCGGCTACCCGGTAACCACCACGCCCGCGGAGCGTTGGCGCACGCTCGCGGCCAAGAAGCTCACCGAGCTGGATGCGCAAATGACGCGGCTGGCGCAAATGAAGTCGATTCTCAACGACAGCTTCCAGTGCCGCTGCATGCGCATCGAGGATTGCGAGAAATACATGCCGCCGTCCAATCGGATTGCGCAATGACCGATGAGGGCGTCATCCAGGACGTCAAGCTCGGCGAACGCGACATTCTATCTTTTTTGAAGCCCGACTCGCTCTGGGGCGCGCTGATTTATCTGGTCGTCTTCGTGGCTCTTGCCATGCTCATGTCGCGGATATTGCGCGCCGGCGTTCACGCGTCCTTGACTCGCAAGGGCCACTTCGATCGCACGACCATCAGCTTCCTGCAGCAGTTCGGTTCTGTGTTCATCTGGGTGGTCGTGCTGATTTTGTACGCACACCTCATACCGATGTTGAGATCGATGGGCACCGCGCTGCTCGCCGGTGCGGGCGTCGTGTCCGTAGTCATCGGCCTCGCGGCGCAAAGCACGCTCGGCAATTTGGTGGCCGGCATCTCGATCGCGATTTATCGGCCGTTTCGCTTGGGCGACACGCTGCAAGTCACCGCACCCACCGGCACGGATATCGGTGTGGTGGAACTCATTTCGTTGGGCTACACCACCCTGCGCGCGCCCGATGGCCACATGATCGTGCTGCCGAACGCCATTGCGGCCAGCCAGGTCACGATCAACTTGAGCACGAACTACGCGCCGTGGCCGATTACGATCACCATTCGATTGAGCCGCGACGCCGATATTGAATCAGCGCGGAAACTGGCGCTCAGCGTGGCCGCTGAACTCGCCGGCGAGGCCGCTGTGGTCGGCTGCTTCCTGACCAAGATCGATGCCGCCGCCATCACCTTGGAGCTGCGCTTCAAAGCCGCGGATGCCGGCAGCCGCGATGCCGTGCGCTCCAAGGTGTTGAGCGCTCTGCCCGTTCGATTTGCGGAAGCGAAAATCGGATCCTCGGGTACCGAACTGCCGGCTTTTTCTTAGAACGGCAGCGGTTCTCGCCATCGGTGTTGGCGACGCCGGCAGCCTCGTTGTAGGCTCGAATGATTCCCGGCATCGCGCGCGATGTGTCCCAATGCCCGCGGCAGCAGATCAGCCACAGCGCCACGGCAAAGTCCGCCGCATGTAGCAGCGCGTCTGCAACGACCTCCAGATCCCAGGCTTGTCACGCGCACACATGGCGTTTAGGCTTGCCCGCTGCACAGCGGAGGAGCACTCAGGCATGTTCAAAACAATCACGGCCGGCACGGTGCTTGCGCTCGTGCTCATCGGCGCCGCGCAGGCGCGTCCATTCACCGCCAAAGACCTGGCGCTGCTGGATCGGGTCTCGGATCCCCACGTCTCGCCCGATGCGCGTTTCGTGGCATATAACCTGCGATCGACCGATTGGGACGGCAATCACGGATTCAACGCGCTGTGGGTGCTGGACCGTAGCTCGCCGGGCTCCGCGCCGCGGCTGGTGCGCGATCAAGAACGATCCTCGACGTCGCCGCGATGGTCCGCCGACGGACAATGGCTCTACTTCCTCTCATCGCGCTCAGGCTCAACCCAGATCTGGCGCACGCCGGCCAAGGGCGGCGAGTCTCGTCAAATGACGAAGCTGCCGCTCGATGTGGCCCTCTACCGCCTCGCACCGGACGGTCAGTCCTTGGTTGCGGCGATTGACGTGCATGCCGAGTGCAATACCCTGGCTTGCAGCAAGGCCAAGGACGAGGCAAAGGCGAAGGAAAAGACCTCGGGCATCGTGTACGACACGGCCACGCCGCGTTTCTGGGACACGTACCTCGACGGCCGCTATATCGGATTATTTACGGTGCGCCTGGGCGCCGATGCTGCCGGCGATGGGGTCCCCCTCACGCGGGGCTATCAAGCCGACATTGTTGCCCGGCCCGAAGGGGACGACTCCTCGTTTGTGATCGCCGCAGCCGGCGGCGCGGTCATTTTTTCGGCACGCCCCTCCGGGTCCGCGCAAGGGCTGGGAGAACCGAACAGTCTTTATTCCGTGCCGCTCGACGGCAGCAAGCCCGCACAGCGGCTCGATCCGGCCGCCGCCACATCGGACACGACGCCGGCCGTCTCGCCCGACGGTACAAGACTCGCCTACCTCGCGCAAAAAGGCTCCGTCTTCACCGCGCCGCGGTCGCGGATCATGATCCGCGACCTGAAAACAGGTGCGACGCGGGCGCTGGCCGAATCCTTCGACCGCTCTGCACATTCGCTGGCATGGTCGGCTGATTCGAAGACTCTGTATGCCGGCGCGGAAGACTCGGGGCAGAGCCGCATTTTCGCCATCAGCGTCGCAACCGGTGCCGTCAGACCGATGACCGGTGATGGCCATGTCGGCAGCTTTGATCTCGCGAAGGATTGGATCATCTACAGCCGCGATGCGCTCGATTCACCGGCGCAAATTTACGAATTGAAAATCGGCGCAACGCCGCGAGCCCTGACGCACGCCGGGCAGGACACGCTGTCGCAAACGCCGTTTTCCTCCTTCGAGGCGTTCAGCTTTTCAGGCTGGAACGACGAGACGGTGCACGGCTATGTCGTTCAGCCTGCCAACTATCATCCCAATCAAAAATACCCGGTTGCTTTCCTCATTCACGGCGGTCCGCATGGATCCTTCGGTAACGCCTGGAGCTATCGCTGGAATCCGCAGGTCTGGGCGGGCATGGGATACGCCGTGGTGATGGTGGACTTTCACGGCTCCAGCGGCTACGGCGAGGCGTTTGGCAAGTCCATCATCGGCCATTGGGGCGATCGGCCGCTCGTTGATCTTCAGAAAGGCTGGAGCTATGCGCTCGGCCACTATGCTTTCCTGGACGGCGATCGGGCTTGCGCGCTGGGCGGCTCTTACGGCGGCTACATGGTCGCGTGGATCGCCGGGAACTGGACGCAACCCTGGAAGTGCCTGGTGAACCACGACGGTGTCTTCGACATCCGATTGATGTCCTATTCCACGGATATTCCCGGATTTCAGCAGTCGCAGGACGATGCGCCGACCTGGGTCAAGCCTGAGAATGTGGAGCGCTTCAATCCGGTCGATCACGTGGCCGACTGGAGCGTGCCCATGCTTGTCGTGCATGGGGGCCGCGACGTTCGCGTGCCCTTGGACCAAGGCATGGGTGCCTACGGCGCAGCGCAGCTGCGGCACGTTCCCAGCGAGCTGCTGTATTTCCCGGACGAAAATCACTGGGTGCTGAAGCCGCAAAATTCCGTCCAATGGTATGCCACCGTCGAAGCGTGGATGAAGCGCTGGCTTGGCGGTTAAGGAAGATTCCATGAATACATCGACCGATAAAAAAGTTCGCTTATATGAGCTCGCACTCCAGGACGGCCGCTCGGCGAGTCCCTTCGTGTGGCGCATCCGCTATGCGCTGGCGCATAAAAGAATTCCCTTCGATGCCGTCTATTTGGGATTCACGGAAATTCCGACGGTGTTCGGCGGAAAATTCAAGACCGTACCGATCCTGGAGCATGCCGGCACGGCGCTCTCGGAAAGCTGGGACATCGCCGAGTACTTGGATCGGGCCTTCCCGCAGCAGCCGCTGCTTTTCAACACGCCCGCTGAACTCGCTCTGGTACGTTTCATGGACGTCTGGTTCATCAGCGAGGTCTTGCGAAAAATGTTCAGAGTCTATGTCAAGGATGTGCACGACGCCGCGCGCCCGGAAGATCGCCCCTATTTTCGCGAGAGCCGTGAGAAGAACATGAAGGGCAAGACGCTGGAGAGCTTCACGGCGGATCGCGCGACCTACTTGCCGGCCATTCGCGCGTCGCTCGCGCCGCTGCGCACCCACTTGCAGAAGTTTGCGTTTCTCGGCGGCAATACACCGAACTTCGCTGACTACATTGCGCTCGGCGGATTCTACTGGGCAGCGAGTGCCGGCACATTGCCGCTGCTCGAGCGCGACGACTCCTTGCGCGACTGGCTGGATCGGGGCTTCAATTTGTACGGCGGCATTGCGCGCGATCCGGGAATCAAACCGCTGTTCGAGTGAAAGACCCGGAGGCTAAGTGCGGCGCCGGCGCCAGACGGCAATGGCGAGCATCAGGAGACTGCCGATGATCACCGGGTAGTTGCCGAGGCGCGCGTAAGGGGTCAGGCCCGTCATGGGCTGCACCTCGGCGCGCAGCACGCCCTCTTGGAACTGCGCCAAGCGCGCGACGATCTTGCCCTCCGGGTCGATCGCAGCCGTGATGCCGTCGTTCGCGGCACGCACCAGAAATCGGCCCGCCTCGAGCGCGCGCATTCGTGCAATTTGCAGATGCTGATGGGGCGCAGTCGAGTCGCCATACCAGGCATTGTTGGTGACATTGACCAGCAAGGTGGCTTGCCGCAGCGCCTCGAGCTGTTGGCTGCCGAAGGCGTCCTCATAGCAAATGCTCAATGCCAGCTTTTCTCTGGCTCCACTCAAGGTCGGCTGGTGAGACGAGCCTGCCGTGAAGTCGTCGTAGGGCAGGCTCATCAGACGCAACCAGCTGCGCACGAAGGGCGGCACCGGAAAGTATTCGCCGAACGGCACCAAATGCCGCTTGTAGTACCAGCCATCGCCGGCACTGCCCAGCACCAAGATACCGTTGAAGTATTGTTTGGTTGCGGGCCGATAGTCGACCAGGCCAATCGCAAAATCAGCGCCGTGCGCGCGTCCCAACTCTTTGAGACGCCGCAAGTAATCGGGGATATCGGTCGACAGCACGGGCAGCGAGGCTTCCGGCCAAATGATGAGGCGGGCGCCCCACGCTTCACCGGTAAGCCTTAAATAGCGCTGCATGGTGAGTTCGCGATTTTTCGCCTGCCATTTCTGATCCTGGGGGACCGCGCCTTGCACGGCGGCGATGGGAATGGCCGGACCCGACGGGTGCGTCCACTGCACCTGCCGTAGCAATGCGGGCACCGCAAACAATGACGCAATCGCGCCGAGCGCGAGACAACGTCGCGCCAGCGGCACGGCCGGCATGAACGCGACGTTTAGCGCGATGGCGATCAGCGCCGCGGCCCATGTCACGCCATACACGCCAAGCAGAGGCGCCCAGCCGGCCAAGGGCGAATCGATCATCGCGTAGCCGGCCGACAGCCAGGGGAAGCCGGAAAGCAGCCACCCGCGCAGCCACTCGAGCAGCACCCACAGCGCCGGCAGCACCAGCCAGTCGCGCGTCGCACCAGGTTTGAGCCAAAATCGGTTCGACAGGTAGCACAGCGCCGCCACGTACAGCGACATCGCCGCAACCAAGACTGCCTGCAGCAGCAGCGTCAACCAAACCGGCACCAGCCCAAAGACATGCAGGCACGTGTACAGCCAATAGGTGCCGAAAGCGAACAGCCCCAAGCCGAATGAAGCGCCCGTCCAGCCTGCGCGGCGCGGCGGCACACCGCGGATCAGCGCAAACAGCGCTGCCGGTGCAGCCAAGGCCAACGGCCACCAGCCAAAAGGCGCGAAACCAAGATTAAAACTCGCGCCGGCCGCGAACGCGGCGATAAGGCGTGCCAGGACTTGTTTCCACTGCGCGGTTTCCCGGCCGCGCATGGCGACGTTCAAGCGCTCGACTCGTTGGCCGGCGGTTCGATATCGAAAGGAACGGTCACGTGCAATAGATCGATGCGCCGCCGATCGGCACGCAGGATGCGGAACTCAAGATCGCCGACCTTGATGGTTTCACCGCGGCGCGGCAGCCGGCCGAACTCCTGCATCAGCAGGCCGCCGATGGTGTCGTATTCTTCGTCGGGAAACGCGGTGGAGAAATATTGATTGAAATTGGCAATCGGCGTCAGGGCACGCACCGTGAATTCGCGCGGGCGCTCTTTGCGGATGGTTTGGTCATCCTCGACGTCATGCTCGTCATCGATCTCGCCGACGATTTGTTCGATGACGTCCTCGATGGTCACCAAGCCGCATACGCCGCCGTATTCGTCGACCACCATGGCAATGTGATTGTGGCTGCGGCGAAATTCCTTGAGCAGCACGTTGAGGCGCTTGCTCTCCGGCACGAACACCACCGGGCGCATGTATTCGCGTATCTCGAAATCCTCGTCCCCTGCAGCCTGCAGGCGCAGCAGATCCTTGGCGAGCAGTATTCCCAGAATCTGGTCGCGATCTTCGCCAATGACCGGAAAGCGCGAGTGGCCGGACTCCACCACCAGCTCGACCAGCTTCTCGGGCGACTCGTCGCGCTCGACGAACACCATTTGCGAGCGCGGCACCATGATGTCTCTCACCTGCATGTCCGCGACCGCGAGCACACCTTCGAGCATGACCAGCGCGTCGCCGTCGAAAAGTCCGCGCTCGCTCGCCTCGCGCAGATTCTCGACCAGCTCGGCAAGATCCCGCGGCTCGCCGGACATGGACTGAGTGATGCGCTTTAACCAGCGGCCGGTAGTGCCGCCGTGAGGCTGTTCGGACATGGGCAGAGAGCATACCGGATCAGCGGTAGGGATCTGAAACACCAAGCCGATCAAGGATTTGAATCTCGCGGGCGGCCATTTTACGGGCCTCCCTCCGCCGCACGTGATCAAATCCCATCAGGTGCAGGACGCCGTGGATCGTAAGATGCGCCCAATGAGCGCGCAGCGTTTTATCCTGGGCACGCGCCTCGAGCGCGACGAGCGGCGCGCAGATCACCAGCTCGCCCAAGAAAGACCGTCCATCGGGCGCCAGTCCGGCGCCCGCAAATGACAACACATTGGTGGGCTTGTCCTTGCGCCGATAGCGCAAGTTCAGGCTGCGGCTGCGGGCGTTGCCGACGACGCGCACCGACAGGACGAGGGGTCCGGCGATGGGACCAAGCGCCGCCTCGGCCCACTTGCCCAAGAGCCGCGCGCTCGGCGCCCACGGACTGCGCGACGCATAGCTCACGTCGAGTTCGAGCCGCCGCGCCACTTCAGGCGGAGTCGTTGGGCGATTTCGCCTCATAGGCTTGTACGATTCGCTGCACCAGGGGATGGCGCACCACGTCGCGCGAGGTAAACATCGTGAATGCAATGCCGCGCACGCCGCGCAAAATATCGATCACGGTCCGCAAACCCGATTGTTTCGAATTCGGCAGGTCGATTTGCGTGATGTCGCCGGTGACCACGGCTTTGGATCCGAAGCCGATCCTGGTCAGGAACATTTTCATCTGCTCGTTGGTGGTGTTCTGCGCCTCGTCCAGGATCACGAAAGAATCGTTCAACGATCGGCCGCGCATGAAGGCCAGCGGCGCAACTTCGATGACATTGCGCTCGATCAACTTGGCAACCCGCTCAAACCCCAGCATCTCATACAGCGCGTCATACATCGGCCGCAAATACGGATCGACCTTTTGCGACAGGTCGCCGGGAAGGAAACCCAAACGCTCGCCGGCCTCGACCGCCGGTCGGACCAGGACGATGCGCCGCACCTTTTCCGACTGCAGGGCCTCGACGGCGCACGCCACAGCAAGATAGGTTTTGCCCGTACCCGCAGGGCCGATACCGAAGGTCAGGTCATGCGTACGCACATTATTCAGGTATTCGGTTTGATTGGCGCCGCGTGCACGGATGGCGCCGCGCGCCGTGCGGACCTTCAGATCCTCCGGTTCCGATTGGCTTTCGGCGCCGTTGCCGTCCATGTCCAGCGCCTGCAGCGCGATGTGCACACGCTCCGAATCCACCGGTTCGCGCTGCGCGCGAGCGTACAGGTCCTGCAGCACGGACTCCGCGCGCTCGATCGCGGGCTCCAAGCCCACCAATTGAAATCGATTGCCGCGCCGCCTGACTTCGACGCCGAGGCGTGACTCGATCAGGCGCAGGTGTTCGTCCAGGGGACCGCAAAGCTCGACCAGGCGGACATTGTCCGCGGGAGCCAGCAGCACGTCCCGGGTCAAGGGGACCGAACTCATACGGAAGCAACCGCGGCGAGGCGCCCGCGCAGCGAATTGGGCATGGCCTCGGTGATGATGACGTCGGTGAAGCTGTTCATGAGTGAGCGTGGATTATCGCGCGGCCCGTCGAAATTAACCCAGCGATTATTGTCGGTGCGACCGGCCAATTGCATGGGATTGCGCTTCGCCGGGCGCTCGACCAGCACGCGCTGACGGCTGCCCAGCATGCGCTGTGAGATCGCGCGCGCCTGGGCGTTGAGACGCTGCTGCAGCAGTTCCAGGCGCCCCTGCTTGGTCTCATGCGGCACCTCGTCCAGCAACGCGGCGGCCGGCGTGCCGGGCCTGCGGCTGTAGAGAAAGCTGAACGACTGATCGAAACCGACTTCCGCCACCAGATTCATGGTCGCCATGAAATCCTGGTCGGTTTCGCCGGGAAAGCCGACGATCAGGTCGGTCGAGATGCAGATGTCGGGCCGCACCGCGCGCAGTTTGCGCAGCTTCTGCTTGTACTCCAGGATGGTGTGCCCGCGCTTCATGGCGGCGAGAATGCGGTCGGAGCCGCTTTGCACCGGTAGATGCAGGTAATTGTTCAGCTGTGGAACATTGGCGTATGCCTCGATCAAGCTGTCATTGAATTCGAGCGGATGGGATGTCGTAAAGCGGATACGCTCGATACCCTCGATGGCCGCGACGAAATGGATCAACGTCGAGAGGTCCGCGACCGTGCCATCCGCCATCGGGCCCGCGTAGGCGTTTACATTCTGCCCGAGCAGCGTGATTTCGCGCACGCCTTGCCCCGCCAGTTGCCGAACCTCGGACAGTACTTGCTCGAACGGGCGGCTGATTTCCTCGCCGCGCGTGTAGGGCACGACGCAGAACGTGCAGTACTTGCTGCACCCCTCCATGATGGACACGAAAGCGGTGGCGCCGGTGGAGCGGGCTTCCGGCAGGCGGTCGAATTTCTCGATTTCAGGAAAGCTGACATCGATTTGCGATCGACCGGAGTCCTTCAGCCCTTGAATCATCGCCGGCAAGCGATGCAAGGTCTGCGGCCCGAACACCAGATCCACGTACGGAGCACGCGTCGTGATCCCGTCGCCTTCCTGGCTCGCCACGCAGCCGCCGACCCCGATGACGACATGGGGGCGCAGTTGCTTGAGGAGCCGCCACTCGCCCAGCAGCGAGAACACCTTTTCCTGGGCCTTTTCGCGCACCGAACAGGTATTGACCAACAGGACGTCGGCTTGCGCCGGGTCATCCGTGCTCTTCATGCCATGCGCGGCTTCGAGTACATCCCGCATCTTGCCGGAATCGTATTCGTTCATCTGACAGCCAAAGGTTTTTATGTATAAAAGCCCGGGCATTCGGCGCGTGTCTTCTGGCATGTGCTCGCAAGGAAAAGGCCGCTAAGATACTAGGAACCATGGCAATACGCGAAGTTCTCAAAATGGGCGATCCCCGGCTCCTGGCGATCGCGCAGCCGGTCGGCGAATTCGGTACGCCCGAGCTGGAAAACCTGCTGGCCGATATGCGGGAGACCATGCGAAATCTCAATGGCGCGGGGCTCGCCGCACCGCAAATCGGCGTCGGCTTGCGGGTCGTGATCTTCGGTTTCGAGGAGAATCCGCGCTATCCTGAGGCCGATCCGGTGCCCTACACCGTGCTCATCAATCCCGAATTGACGCCGCTCGGCGAGATTCAGGACGAGGATTGGGAAGGATGCCTGTCGGTGCCCGGGATGCGCGGCCTGGTGCCGCGCTACCGCGATTTACGCTACACGGGATTCGACGCGGCGGGAGTGCCGATCGATCGCACGGTTAAGGATTTTCATGCCCGCGTGGTGCAGCACGAGGTCGATCACTTGAATGGAATTCTCTATCCGCGCCGCATCCGCGACCTGAGCCAATTCGGCTTCAACGATGCGCTATTCCCCGGTGTGGTGATGAAGGAGGACTAGACCAGGAAGGTAAGAAGACTGCAGGCACGAAGGCAACAGTGCCTGGAGTCTTCTTACACTTCCTGGCGTGAGCCCCTGCCGCCGGTCACCACAACGACGACGGCGGCATTAGGCCGTGCGCACAGTGACTTTGAGCGGCCCCTGACGTGACGCCTAGGGGGATGTCAAGCTTCAAGGCACTGCTCTTCCGTGCCTTGAATCTCCCCATCCCCCCAGGACTCACCTCAGGCGCTGTCGAAGATAATGACCCCTCGCCCCTGCTTGCCGGCGTCCAGATCCGCAAAGGCACGCGGCGCGTCATCGATCGAATAGGTGCGCGTAATGAGTTCATCGAGTTTCAGGCGTCCGCTGCGATACAAGCCGATCAAACGCGGAAAATCCAGCTGCGGCCGTGCCGATCCGTACATGCTGCCGGTGAGCGTTTTCTCCGTCGTTGCGACTTGCTGAGCGCCCAAGACGATCTGATCATTCGGGCCGGCGATGCCGACGATGACCGCAGTGCCCCCGCGGCGCAAGACGCCCCACGCCATTTCCGAGCTCTTGCCGTTGCCCACGCAATCAAATGCGTAATCCGCGCCGCCGCCGCATAACTTGTACAAATCCTTGCCGGCGTTCGCTTGACCCGTGACGTTATAGCCGTGCGTCGCACCGAACTGCTTGGCCATCTCGAGTTTCTCGTTGCTGGTGTCGACGGCCACGATCATGCCCGCACCGGCGATGGCGCAACCCTGGATGGCGTTCAAGCCGACGCCGCCGCAACCGAAAATGACCGCGATGGAACCCGCCTCGACCTTGGCGGTATTGACCGCTGCGCCCACACCCGTCATCACGCCGCAGGCAATCAATGCCGCGCGGTCGAGAGGCATGCTTTTGTCGATCTTGACCACATTGCCCATGTGCACCGTCGCATATTCGGCCATGACGCCGCAGCCGCAGAACACATTGAGATCTTTGCCGGCGGAATCGCGGGTACGCACGGTGCCGTCAGGCAGGGTGAATAACGACTTCAATGACTGCACGCAAAGCTGCGGGCGCCCCGTTTGACAGTAGTGGCAGTGTCCGCACATGCTTACGAAGGAGCTGACCACATGATCGCCGACCGCGTAATTGTCGACGCCGTCGCCGATCGCGACGATGACTCCCGCGCCTTCGTGGCCCAAGACCAGCGGCAGCGGATAGTTGATGGTGCCGTTGGTCGCTGATAGATCGCTGTGGCAAACGCCGCAGGCGGCGATGCGTACCGTCACTTCGCCATATTGCGGGGCGGCGACTTCGATTTGTTCAACCAAGACCGGCTTGCCGACTGCGCGCGCCAGAACTGCCTTCGCCAATTGAGCCATTGAGTGTTTTCCTATTCGCGGGTGAGCGCAGCATAGCGCTGCAGATGCGTATCGCTGTCGCCAAACATCAATTCGGCCGCCGTCAAGCGTTTGAACCAATGGCTGACGATGAGTTCATCGGTCATGCCCATGCCGCCGTGCAATTGCACCGCCTGCTGGCCCACGAAGCGCGCCGACTGACTGACGACGGCCTTGGCCGCCGACAGCGCACGGCGCCGCTCGGAGACGTTCGCATCCATGCAGCGCAACGCCGCGAGATAACTCATCGATCGGGCCTGCTCCAGATGGATCAGCATGTCGGCAATGCGATGCTGCAAGGCCTGAAATCGGCCGATCGGCACGCCGAATTGCTGGCGGGACTGCACGTAAGTCACGGTGGCATCGACCAGCGCCTGCATGATGCCGACGGCCTCGGCACACAGCGCCGCCAGCCCGATATCCAGCGCAGCTTCGATCATCGGCAGCGCACCGCCGTCGGGGCCGAGCCGATTGGCGACCGGCACTTCGACACCTTTTAGATACACGTCCGCGGCGCGCTGACCATCGATGGTCGGATATAGGTCCAATTTCAATCCCTTCGTATCGCGGGGAATGCGGAACAGCGAAATGCCTGTTGCGTCGTTCGGCTCGCCGTAAACGCGGGCTGATACCAGCAGCGCATCGGCGGCGCCCGCCTGCATGACCACGGCCTTGTGGCCGTCGAGCCTAAAAGTATCGCCCGATCTGGCCGCGCGCGAGGCGACCCACTGAGATTCGAAGCGCGAGTCTGGTTCATAGTGAGCGAGCACCGCGATCGCAGCGCCGCTCGCCATGTGTGCCATAAAATCAACGGCCGCTGGATCATCCGCACAGGCGCGCAGCACCGCGGTCGCGATCACTGCGCTGCTCAAGAAAGGCTCGAGCAGCAGGCTTTTCCCACAGGAACCCATGACGCTCAAGGTCTCCAGCGGCCCGAACCCCAAACCGCCCTGTGCCGCGGGCACGTTGAGCGCCAGTACGCCGAGTTCGCCCAATCCGGCCCACACCGCTTTGTCCCATCCGGCCGCGGACGCATTGACGGCGCGGAATTTTTCGAACGTGTACTGATCGGCCAGATAGCGCTCGACCGTGTCTTGCAGCTGCTGCTGCTCGTCGCTGAGTTCGAAATTCATGGTGCGGCGCTCTTCAGAGACCAACGATCATCTTGGAAATGATGTTTTTTTGAATCTCGTTGGTGCCGCCGAAAATCGACAGCTTACGTTGATTCATGTACGCCGCTGCGAGAGTCGCGGCATAACGCGGCCCTGGCGGCTCGCGGGACGGATCCCATTGCCAGCCCGCCGCCATGGCCTCGCGCCGAAACGGCAAAGCGTACGGACCGACCGCGCGCATCAAGAGTTCGGAGATGCGTTGGGCGATCTCGGTGCCGCGGATCTTGAGAATGGATGCCTCAGGGCCCGGCGCCTTGGAACCGCGCTCTCCGGACAGCACACGCAGGTTGGTGATTTCCAGCGCCCACAGATCGACTTCGACCTGCGCGATATGCGCAGCGAACAAAGGATCCTCGATGAGGGGGCGGCCGTTCTTACGTTCGCTGGCCGCGACGCGTTTCAGGCGCGAAAGCTCGCGCTTGGCGCCGCCGATGCCGGCGATGTTGGTGCGTTCGTGTCCGAGCAAAAACTTGGCATACGTCCAGCCCTTATTTTCATCCCCGACGCGGTTCTCGACCGGCACCTTCACATCCTCGAACCAAATCTCATTCACCTCATGGCCGCCGTCCAAGAGCGTGATGGGCCGCACCGTGATGCCCGGACTCTTCATGTCGATCAATAGAAAACTGATGCCGGATTGCTGCTTGGCCGCGGTGTCGGTGCGCACCAGGCAGAAAATCCAATCGGCGTACTGACCGAGGGTGTTCCAGGTCTTCTGACCGTTGACGATGTAATGATCGCCCTGCAAAACCGCGCGGGTCTTCAAAGAAGCCAGGTCGGACCCTGCGCCCGGCTCCGAGTAGCCCTGGCACCACCATTCGGCACCCGAACTGATCGGCGGCAGAAATCGTTGCTGCTGCGCCGAGTTGCCAAACGCCATGATCACGGGCGCGACCATTTTGGTGCCGAAGGGAATCAGCCGTGGCGCACCCGCCTGCGCCGTCTCCTCGTCGAAAATATATTGCTGCACCGAGTTCCAACCCGGGCCGCCGAACTCTTTGGGCCAGCCGGCCCCTCCCCAACCACGCTCATGCAGCGTGCGTTGCCAGAGCACATGGTCCTCGCGGCTCAATTCGTAGCCGTTTAGGACCTTGTCACGGATCTGCGCCGGCAGCTTTTCGCGAAGGAAGGCCCGCACCTCCTCGCGGAAGGCCTGTTCCTCTTCGGTAAATTCTAGACGCATAGGGATTTTCCGTCTAAGTTCTGTTCTGCAGAACAGAATTTAATTCTGAAATGGTGCAAAATTATGGAGAGGGGGGTAAGGGCTTGTCAATGATCCTATCGAAGAAGCCGAACATATCCGCGGTTACGGCGGCCGCCAAAGCCGACCGGCATTTCGTCAACGCGCTGGGGCGCGGCCTCGAGGTCCTGTCTTGCTTCCGCCACGGCGATCGCATGCTGGGCAATCAAGATCTTGCGCGCGCCTGCGGCCTGCCGAAGTCGACCGTCTCCCGGCTGACGAACACGCTCACCAAACTCGGCTACCTCGTGTATGTCGAGGACAGCGCCAAGTACAGCTTGGGTGTAGCGACCTTGAGCCTGGGCAGCGCCATGCTGGCGCGCCTGGACATCCGTAAGCTCGCGCATCCTCGCATGCAAGAGCTGGCTGAATTCGGTCAATGCATGGTGAGCCTGGGCACGCGCGACCGCTTGTCCATGTTGTACATCGATGTCGCGCGGGGTTCGGGCGCGGTGACCCTGAGCTTGGATATGGGCGCGCGAATTCAAATCGCGACCTCGGCGATGGGGCGCGCCTACATGACCGCGGTCTCGGAAGACGAGCGAAACGAGATTATGGAACGGGTGCGCGAGCTGGTGCCCGACGATCGCTGGCTGGAAATCAAGGCGGGCGTCGACCGCGCGATGAGCGACATCCGCGAACTGGGCGTGTGCTGCTCGTTCGGCGAATGGCAGAAGGATGTCAATGGTATCGCGGTGCCGGTACGGCCCGGCGGCGGCCTGCCCCCCATGCCGATCAACTGCGGCGCGCCCGCCTACATGGTTTCGAAAGATTTTTTGCTGGAAAAGGTTCGCCCCAAGCTCATCGCTTTGGCCAATGAATTGGAGACCTCGCTCGGCACGTTGAGCTGATTCTTGGCGGCCTGAGCCTTAGGCAACCGGCCCGATGGGCGGCAAAACTCGCGCACCGGCGCGCCAATCGGTCGGCGATTGTCCCGTCCAGCGGCGAAATGCCCGCGTAAAACAGCTTCCCGCGGAAAATCCGAGCAAGTACGTGACCTCGCTGACGCTATGTCTCGGCGCACTCAGGTAAGCCAGCGCCAGGGCGTAGCGCGTGTCGTCGAGAATCTCCTTGTAAGTCGTTCCGCATTCGCCCAATTTGCGCTGCAGAGTTCGGGCGCTCATGTTGAGAATTTCCGCGATGTCCTCTTGGGACGGCTCGCCATGCGCCAAGCGCTGCGTCAAGACTTCGCGCACGCGCACTTCGATGTTGTCGCGCTCGAGTTGCGACAGGTATTGCAGGGCAATCGCGTCATTGTGACGCGCCAGTTCCGGGTTGCCGCCATCCAATGGTCGCTCGACGCTCTCGCGGTCGAACACCAAGCGGGTTTCGAGCGCATCGAACACCAATGGCGCGCGCAGCAAATTCACGAAGTCATCGAGCTTCTTAGGCTGCGAGCGCCGGAACTCGATGCGCAGCGGCGAATATTCCCGCCCAATCAGCGAGCGGCACATCCGCAAGTAAAGGCCCACCACCGCATCGATCGGGGCATCGCCCAGTTCGGTGGTGGGAGAGATGATGAAGTGATATTCGGAACCGCGCAGAAAGAACTGATAATCCACCGCGTCGCTGACGATGTGGCAATAGCGCTGCGCCCGCTGGAAGGCTTCCTTCAAGGTGGAGCTCGCGGACATCCCATAACTCATCGCATGAAAGCTGGTCGGCCGGATATAGCTCGCGACCTTGAGGCCGAATCCCGGATCGCCGGTCGCCGCGAGGGCGATCTTCCACAGGCGCAGGCTGTAGGTTACGGGACAGCGGGCGGTGGGGCAGTCGAGCGCTTTGACATCCAAGCCGGCTTCGGCGAGCAACGCCGCGCTGTTGCATCCTGCGGCATCCAATGCGCGGCAAATCGCCTTGATCCAGGAGCAGAGCGTGGTTTTGCCGCTACCCGCATCAGCCGCCGGTGTCCGCACTGCTCTCGCGCCCAATTAGCCCCCTAATGCTCAGAACGGAATGTCGTCGTCGAATTCCTCTTTTCCGCCGGCCGGCGCCGGTGATTGGTCATAGTCATCGCGCGGCGGTGCCCCAGCGGCGACACCGCGTTCGCCACCACCGCCGCCGGTACCGCCACCTGTACCGCCTCCGCGACCTCCCAGCATCTGCATATTATCGGCGATGATTTCGGTGGTAAATCGGTCGTTGCCTTGCTTGTCCTGCCACTTGCGGGTGCGCAGCTTACCCTCGACAAAGACTTGCGAGCCCTTGCGCAGGTATTCGGCGGCGATTTCGCCCAGCCGCCCGAATAGCGCAATGCTGTGCCATTCGGTGCGCTCTTGCTGGGCACCGGAGGCCTTATCCTTCCAAGACTCGCTGGTAGCGATCCGAATATTGGTTACCGTCATGCCGCTCGGCATGGAACGGGTTTCCGGGTCGGCACCCAGGTTTCCGACCAGAATCACTTTGTTTACGCCGCGCGCCATGTCCTTTCCCCCGCCTCAATTCAGTGCCGCTTATTGTACACGGCGGACGCCGCCCCAATATTCACCTTGAGCCGCGCAATGGTGCAGATATGCACCGCTTTGAGTTCCGAGCGGGGTCGTTTACCCGCGCTTGACGCGGCGCGTATAGTAATCGGTTAGATGCAAAATATCCGAATCCGGGGTGCCCGGACCCACAACCTGAAGAACATCGACCTCGACCTGCCTCGGGATCGATTGATTGTGTTCACCGGCCTGTCGGGGTCCGGCAAGTCTTCCCTGGCCTTCGACACCATTTACGCCGAGGGCCAGCGCCGTTATGTGGAATCGCTCTCCACCTACGCCCGGCAATTTCTGTCGATGATGGAAAAGCCCGACATAGACAGTATTGAAGGACTCTCGCCGGCCATCTCCATCGAGCAGAAGTCGACCTCGCACAATCCGCGTTCCACCGTGGGCACCGTCACGGAAATACATGACTATTTGCGCTTGCTGTTCGCGCGCGCCGGCACGCCGCGTTGTCCCGATCACCATATCGACCTGGCCGCGCAAACGGTGAGCCAAATGGTGGACGCCGTGCTGGCGCATCCGGAAGGCACTGCCTTGATGCTGCTGGCACCCGCGATTGCGGAACGCAAGGGCGAACACGCCGAACTCATCGAGGAACTGCAGGCCGGCGG
>DASXMG010000120.1:0-20076 GCA_036495805.1 Steroidobacteraceae bacterium
TGGACAGCAACCTGTGAGAGGCTACTTAGGGAATCAATCGCGCGGCGGGGGCCAGGGCGGCGGTCAGCAGGGTGGCGGCCAAGGGGGCGGCGGCCGATCCAACCGTAACCGTGGACCACGCAACGACAATCGCAACGGCAACTCCAATGGCGGCCGGCCGATGCATGAGGACTACGGCGATCTGCCGGAGGGCGGCGATGACTTAGAGATCATTGCACCGACCGATCTTGCGCGCAGCCGCAGCTCGATGAACCTGACGGAGCTGAAAAAGCGTCCGATCAGCGATCTGGTCAAGCTGGCCGAGACCATGGGTCTCGAGAACATGGGCCGCTCGCGCAAGCAGGACATCATCTTCGGCGTGCTCAAGGCGCACGCGCGCAAGGGCGAGGACATTTACGGCGATGGCGTCCTGGAAATTCTGCAGGATGGATTCGGCTTCCTGCGCTCTTCCGATTCGAGTTACTTGGCCGGTCCGGACGATATTTACGTAAGCCCGAGCCAGATCCGCCGCTTCAATCTGCGCACCGGCGATTCCATCTCCGGCTTGATCCGGCCGCCCAAGGACGGCGAGCGTTATTTCGCGCTGCTCAAGGTCGGCGAGATCAATTACGACTCTCCGGAGAGTTCGCGCGGCAAGGTGCTGTTCGAAAACCTGACGCCCCTGCATCCGACCGAACGTCTGAAATTGGAGCGCGGCAATGGTTCGACCGAGGACTTGACGGCGCGCGCCATCGATTTGGTCGCACCCATCGGCAAGGGCCAACGCGGACTGATCGTCTCGCCGCCGAAGGCCGGCAAGACCATGCTGCTGCAAAACATCGCCACGGCGATCACGGCCAACCACCCCGAGGTGTACCTCATCGTGCTGCTCATCGACGAGCGGCCTGAGGAAGTGACGGAAATGGCGCGCACGGTGAAGGGCGAGGTCGTTTCCTCGACCTTCGATGAACCTGCCAGCCGGCACGTGCAAGTGGCTGAGATGGTGATCGAAAAGGCCAAGCGCCTGGTCGAGCACAAGAAAGACGTGGTGATTCTGCTCGATTCCATTACGCGCCTCGCGCGCGCCTACAACACCGTGGTGCCGAGCTCCGGCAAGGTGCTGACGGGTGGCGTCGATGCGAATGCCTTGCAACGGCCAAAGCGCTTCTTCGGCGCGGCCCGCAATATCGAAGAGGGCGGCAGCCTGACCATTCTCGCCACTGCGCTGGTCGACACGGGTTCAAAGATGGACGACGTCATTTTCGAAGAATTCAAAGGCACCGGTAATTCCGAAATCCATTTGGATCGCCGCATCTCTGAGAAGCGTGTGTTCCCGTCGATCAATATCAACCGTTCGGGGACGCGAAAAGAGGAGCTCATCACCGAGCCCTCGGAGCTGTCCAAGATGTGGATTTTGCGCAAGCTCCTGCATCCGATGGACGAGCTGGCGGCAATCGAGTTCTTGCTCGACAAGATGAAAGACACCAAGACCAACACGGATTTCTTCGACGCAATGAAGCGCTAGGCGCGGGAGTTTTTCATGCAATGGTGGGCGTGGATTGCGGTCGGCGCCATACTTTTGGGTTCTGAGTTGGGTTTCGTGGATGCCCAGTTCTATCTGGTATTCGTCGGCGCAGCCGCTCTGGTCGTGGGGGTATTGGATCTGGCGGGATTGCTGCCAGCCGTTTGGATGCAGTGGCTGCTGTTCGCCGTCCTGGCCGCATTCTCCATGGTTACGTTCCGGCGGCGGATCTACGCCCGCATGCGCCGCAAACTACCCGACATGAAACAGGGGCCGGTCGGCGATACCGTGGTCCTGCCGGCGACGCTGCCGCCGGGTGAAACCTGCCGGCTGGAATATTGCGGCAGTTCCTGGAACGCGCTCAACGGCGGGAAATCCGCCATCGCCGCCGGTCACCGGGCGCGTATCGATCGGGTCAATGGCTTGACCCTCGTTTTGCATGGAGAAAACTCGTGAACATGACCTTAGGCTACGGGGCCATCATCATCGCCATACTGATCGTGGTGGTGATTGCCAAGACAGCGACCGTGGTGCCGCAGCAGAGCGCCTACGTGATCGAACACCTGGGGAAATACAGCCGCACGCTGTCGGCCGGCTTTCATATTCTCGTGCCGTTCATGGAGCGAATCGCCTACCGGCACAGCCTCAAAGAAATCGCGATCGACATTGCCGAACAAATCTGCATCACCCGCGACAACGTGCAGGTGGGCGTCGATGCGGTGCTTTACATGCAGGTGATGGATCCGCACCTGGCGTCCTACGGGATCACCAACTACGGCTTTGCGATCTCGCAGCTGGCGCAAACCACCCTGCGCAGCGAGATCGGCAAGATCGAGCTGGACCGGACTTTCGAGGCTCGCGGCCAGATCAACACCAACGTGGTGAGCGAATTGGACAAGGCCTCATCTCCCTGGGGCGTCAAGGTTCTGCGCTACGAAATCAAGAACATCACGCCCCCGCGCGATGTGTTGTCAGCGATGGAAAAGCAGATGCGCGCCGAGCGCGAAAAGCGCGCCGTCATTTTGACCTCCGAGGGCGAGCGCGATGCGAAAATCAACGCCGCGGAAGGCGATAAGCAACGCGTGATCAAGCAGTCCGAAGCCAGCAAGCAACAGCAAATCAACGAGGCCGAGGGCCAAGCTCAGGCCATTCTCGCAGTGGCCACGGCGACGGCCGAAGGCTTGCGGCAAGTGGGTATCGCCCTGTCCGATCGCGGCGGCATCGAGGCCATGCAGCTGCGCATCGGCGAAGAGTACGTGAAGCAGTTCGGCAAACTCGCGCAGTCGGGCACAACGCTGGTAGTGCCGGCAAATCTGACCGATCTGGCCTCCGTCGTCACCATGGCCACCAGCATCGCGCGCAAGCCGCAGGCAGGCTCGCCGCCGCCTGCCGGCCCGCCCGGCATTTCAAAGAGCTAAACCTTATCCATGGCTGAGACGCGCACCGCCCATTCGCTTGGGTTTCTTGAGTTTGTGGCATTGGCGGCGGCGACCATGTCGACCCAGGCCATCGCCATCGATGCGATGCTGCCGGCTTTCCCGACCATCGTCAGTGCGCTGCACGTCGGCGACCCGAATCACGGTCAATGGATCGTCACCGCCTATATGACCGGCTTGGGCATCGGGCAATTGTTCTGGGGCATGCTGTCCGATCGATTCGGCCGCAGGCCGATCCTGCTCGGCGGCTTGACGCTCTACGTCGTTGCCGCGCTGCTGTGCAGTTTGAGCGGCAGCTTTCAGGCGTTGCTCGCGTGGCGCTTCGTGCATGGCCTGGCGGCCGCCTGCGTCACGGTCACCCGCTCGGTGGTGCGCGATTTGTATTCGGGGCGGCAGATGGCGCGGGTCATGTCGCTGACCTTCGTCGTGTTCCTGACCGTGCCGATACTCGCGCCGAGCCTGGGGCAGTTGATCTTATTCATTGCCCCCTGGCGTTATATCTTCGTGGTGTTTGCCGTTTTTGCCGCAATGG
Source organism: Steroidobacteraceae bacterium (assembly GCA_036495805.1). Lineage (GTDB taxonomy): Bacteria > Pseudomonadota > Gammaproteobacteria > Steroidobacterales > Steroidobacteraceae > Bog-1198. The sequence continues at coordinate 3,470 of DASXMG010000120.1, forward strand.
TCGCAACCTGGGGCTTCGTGCGCCTGCCGGAAACGCTGCACCCGGAATACCGGATGACGCTCACGCGCAAGCACGTGCTGCACGCGGCCAAGCTGGTGCTCGGCACACGCGCGTCGATTTTCTACACCCTTGCCATGATGGTGATGTTCGGAACCATCATGGCTTATGTCGGCATGGTGGCGCAGATTTTCTCCGAGGTGTTTCACCGGCCCAAGTTGATGCCCAGCATGTTCGCCCTGTGCGCCATTTTCATGGGCATGGCCGCGTACTTGAATTCGCGCATCGTCGAGCGCTTAGGTATGCGGCTGATCTCGCATACGGCATTGCTCTTGTTCATTGCCGTCACGGGGTTGCACGTTCTCATTGCGGTCCTGGGCCTCGAGCAAATTTGGACCTTCGTGGTGTTCCAATCATTGACCATGGCCACTTTCAGCTTGTCGGTGTCAAATTTCGGCGCCATGGCCATGGAACCGATGGGATCGATCGCGGGGATCGCCGCGTCGCTGCAGGGCTTCATCTCGACGTTCAGCGGCGCGTTGGTGGGAATTCTCATTGGCGAGCAATTCAACGGCACCACGGTGCCCTTGGCCGCGGGCGCCCTGTGCTGCGGATTTGTGAGTCTCGGATTTGTGCTGCTGGCTGAGAAAGGCCGCCTGTTCCGCGCACATCATTCGAGCAGCGATCCGAAGATCACTCAGAGTGCGCGCATCGAGGTAGCGAGCTCGAACTAGCCCCGCGTTTGACGCGTTGTGGGCTCTATGGCATACAAGAAGCCAAATAGGGAGCTCCCAAATATGAGGTTAGCAGCAGCTTGTCTTTTTGCGCTGTCGGCCGGCGTCTGTGCTGCGACGCCGGCGGACGAGCCACAGCCGGCGGCCACGCAAACGCCCGCCACGCAAACGCCAACTCAAACGACGCCTGCGCCGGCGACTGCGGCGAGCGCTGCGACGGCCGGCGATGCGCCCTCCGGTGATGCGAAGCCCGCAGCCGGCACGCCGGCCGAGCCGGCCCCGAAGACTGACAAAAGCGAGGTGGTCAATGTGGCCGCCACCGAGGCTGAGATCAAGCAAATGCGAGGTCGGGGCTACAAGCCGGTCAATCGCAACGGCACGCTGGTGTTTTGCCGCGACGAGCGCGAGCTCGGCACGCATTTCCAGCGCACCCGCTGCAGCACACTGAAACAATTGAAGGATGCGGAATTGAGCGGGAAAGAGTATGTCAATTCCCTCCAGCAACAGGGTTCGGCGGTACCGTTCAAAGGCCCGTGACGGATCGACCGCCCCGCATAAGAACCGTCACCGCGAGCCGCTACGTCACGCCATTGCGCGAGGGCGGATCTTTGCCCGCCATCGTCGAGGCCGACGATGATGGTTTGTACGTCCTGAAGTTTCGCGGCGCGGGCCAGGGCCCCAAAGCCTTGGTTGCGGAATTGCTGGCAGGGGAGATCGGGCGGCTCGCGGGCCTGCCCATCCCTGAGATCGTTTTCGTCATGCTGCCGCCGGATCTCGCGCGCACCGAGCCCGATGCCGAAATTCGAAGCCTCATCGGCGCCAGCGGCGGCTTGAATCTTGCTTTGGACTACCTGCCCGGCTCGGTCACCTTCGATCCCCTGGTGTTTGAGCCCGACGCGGAACTGGCATCGGCGATCGTGTGGTTCGATGCATTCGTTTGCAACGTCGATCGGACCGCGCGCAACGTCAACATGTTGATGTGGCATCGGCGGCTGTGGCTCATCGATCATGGCGCCGCCCTGTATTTCCATCATGCCTGGAGTCGACGCGACCATCATGCGCTGACGCCGTTCGCGCTGATCAAGGATCATGTATTGTTGAAATTTGCCGGCAAGCTCGTGCAAGCCGATGCTGACATGAGGGCGCGCATCGCCGTCGATAAAATCGCGGGAATCGTCGCGCTGATTCCCGATGAATGGCTTGCGGATGATCCGGGCTTTGAGGGCAAATCACAACAGCGGGAAGCGTATCTGAACTACTTCACGGCCAGGCTGGCTGGATCGGACATTTTCCTCCAGGAGGCTCTTCGTGCACGCGCTTCGCACGTATGACTACGCGGTCGTTCATGTGGTACCGCGCGTCGAGCGTGGCGAGTTCGTGAACGCCGGCATCATTCTTTCCTGCGATGTCGAGCGCATTTTGCTGGCAAGCATCGAGTTGGACGAGAAAGCGCTGCTCGCCATCGACCCGGGCGTGGATTTGGACCTCGTTAGAAGCGTGCTGCAGAGCATTCCCGCAATTTGTGCCGGCGGAGAGGCGGCGGGCGACATCGGCAAGTTATCCGCGCGCGCGCGCTTTCATTGGCTGGTCGCTCCGCGAAGCACGATCGTGCAAACCTCACCCGTGCACACCGGCCAATGTACCGAACCGGCCGCGGCGCTGGACCATCTGATGCAGACGATGGTCAGGCGCCAGGTTCCCTAGTTGCCGCCCGAACGCAGCGCTGCGGCGGCATCGGCAAGCCCGAAGCCGTAACCCGGATCCCAAGTGGCCGCCCCCAATGGCACAGCGGTGCTGCGCAGCGCCTTGAGCACCTGGGCGCGATTGAATCCCGCACTCTCGAGCAGCGCGGCCGCGCCGGCAATCGACGGCACGGCGGCGGAGGTCCCGCAGAATTGATTGTTGGCGAGTTTCTTGCCGTCGCTGAAGGGTGTGGTGACGCAGTCCGGGGCCACCAAATCGGGTTTAGCAATCTGCAGCGGCGTGGCGAGGCGCGAGTAATCGAACCCGTCCGGCGAAGCCGCATCAGCAGTGGCCTGGAAATCGATGCGGAACGGCCCATGGTTCGTCCATGCCTCGAGCCTGCGCGGCGAGCCTGAGAACGTGGCGCCGACCACCAGTGCATCGGCAACGTCCCCGATCGTCCCGCCCGCGAGTCCCGCGCTTGCGTGCGCCAGCGGCTGGCATTCGATGTTGCAGGTCGCGCTTCCCTCCGTGACTTGCACAACCAAGCCCTGGGATGAACCTGAATCCAGCGATACGGCCAGCCGCACAGGTTGCGCCGCGCCGGCCGTATTGACGTAGTCGAGCACCAAGGTCGGATCCGATTGGCCGCTGATCTGAGTCAATACCTTCGAGCTACCATCCAGCAGATAGGCGGTGAGCGCATGGTTGGCCGGATCGTGCGGCGGATCGTTCCAATTCAGGATGAACCGCAGTCGTTCGTTTGCGGTCACGGTGATCGCATTGAACGCATCGCTCGGACCGCCGCCGGCGATCCCAAAATCGAGCAGCATCGCCTGGGAGCCGGCGATCAGCGCCGGCGTGGGCACAAAGGGCCCCTGCCAGTAGCCGCCATTCTGTTCGTTGCCGGAAAGATGGATGAATACCAGCCGATCGTTGGCCGCTTCCAACTGGGAAATGATCGCGGCACTGACGTCGGGATAGAATTGTCCTGAGAACAGGATATCGTCGACGATGATGTCGGCGTGAAAGTTGTTTCCCAAGTCTTGCAGGCAGCCGTTGAAATCGAGATCAATCCCGTCGCAGAACCCGAGCACCGCATCGGGCGCATGTTGGTGAATGAGTTCGAGCATCCAGCTGCCCTCATCCAGGGCGCCCGCCGTGTTCTGGCTGATGTAGATCCCGGCGGGCAGCACCCCGGCGGCTTGATAGGACGCGAGGTTGACCACGCCGGTGCTGATGACGCCCACTCGCACGCCGCCGCCGCGAAATCCCGCGGCCCGCAATTGATCCAGGTGCAGGACGGCATCCGCCTCGCTGGTCACGACAGGCCCGTTCGGCGTCGGCGGCGCGGTCGGCGCGCCGTTCACGCCGCCCGATCCGCCGCCACACGCGCTCAATGCCATTGCCGCCGCCGTGATCCAGATTGCCGCACGCATTAGATTCGCCATTCCCAGACATTGCCCGCGTCAGGATCGCGAGCATTGCCGAAAAGAGTAAAGCCAAGACGTTGCAGAATTTTGGTCGATGCGTTGTGCTCTTGAAGCGTGAGTGCACTGACGACTATTTTTGGTTCGAAGGAGCGGGCAATGTTGAGCAGCTGCGCCGCGGTTTGCGTGGCGTAGCCTCGTCCCTGCAATTCTTTAAGCGTGAAATAGGCGATTTCCACGCGGTTGCCGCGCGGCGGTCCGACGAAGGCGCCGCCGCCGACGGCCTGATCCTGGTCAACGGCGATGTAGCTGATCCACGGCTCGACGAAGCGCACGCGCCGATACAATTCCGCAGTCGCCGCGAAGCTTGCCGCAATGGCTTCAGGCACCGCCGCGATCGGCCGGACCGGCTTGCCGTCGGCCGCGCAGGGGACTAGCGAAAATTGCATTTCTCCCTCGAAATAGCCTGGCTGGGTCGGCCATTGCAATGCAGCAGACCGCTGTCGCGGCAGCCTGGACTGATCGAAATGAGACGCCGCTCGAAGCGCCTACCGCAACGGCTGACTCATAGTCATTCTCTCACGGCAGCAAGGACCAGGCACGGCCTACGGATGGTTATGGACGGTTCGAGGATTCGCCACTTCATGAGCCGGCACCGCAGAAGCATCAAGGATTTGTCGCTGATCGGCCTCATCATGCTGGCGGCCGTGTTCTATGCCTGGCAAGTCGACATTTTTGCGAACGAGGGTGGCGCGATCGCAAAAGAACAAACGATCGAGGTTGACGAGCTGCTGCTGCTGGGCGGCTTGCTCATGCTTGCCCTGCTGGTCTTTGCGGTTCGCCGTTATCTCGAGCAGAAGCGGGAAACGGGTCGCCGCGTAGCCGCGGAAACGCACGCAAGAGAACTCGCCTTCCAAGACGGTCTCACGGGATTGCCGAATCGACGGCAGTACGACGACGCGCTGAAGGCCGCGCTCGCGGCGCCACCGCGCGGCGGCGCCGTGCACGCGGTATTTCTGCTGGATCTGAACGGCTTCAAGCAGATCAACGATGTTCACGGTCATGCCATCGGCGACGAGGTATTGATCGTGGTGGCGCAGCGACTGCTCGGCGCGGTGCGCAGCGGCGATCTGCTCGCGCGTTTCGGCGGCGATGAATTTGCGATTCTCGCGCGTCACTTGGTCGGGCCGGAAGCGGCGACGAGCGTGGCGCTGCGCGTGATCCAGGCGTTGGAGGTCCCGATCAGCACCGGCAGGCTGCAGCACAAAGTCGGCGCCGGAATCGGCATTGCGGTCGTGCCGAACGATGCGACCGTGCCGGAAGAAGCGCTGCGCAAGGCGGACGTGGCGCTGTATCGCGCCAAAGAGGAACGCCGCTCGGCGCTTCGATTCTTTGAGCCGCAGATGGACCGTCAAGTGCGCGAGCGCCACCAGATCGAGATCGACCTGCGCGAAGCCATGGAGAGCGGCTGCATCAGCACGGTGTTCCTGCCTTCCTTCAATCTCAAGAGCGGCGAAGTGGTTGGGTTCGAAGCGGCGCCGCTGTGGATTCACCGAACCCATGGCGTGATACCGGCGGAGCGGTTCATTCCCATTGCCGAGGAAAGCGGCCTGATTCATCAACTCGCCGCGCAGCTGTTGCGCGATGCCTGCGCCGCGGCGGCACGTTGGCCACGGCACATCGGCCTGGCGATTGACCTGTTTCCGAGCCAGCTCAAGGATCGGGATCTGAAGGCGCAAGTCGTGAAGATTTTGGCGGACAGCGGCGTGGCACCGCAGCGCCTGGAGATCGAAATCACCGAGAGTGCGTTGGTGGCGGACCTCGATGGTGCACAGCACGCGCTCGGCGCCCTGCGCGAGGCCGGCGTGCGAATCGCGCTCGACAATTTCGGCACGGGCTATTCCAGCTTATATCATTTGAGAAATTTCAAACTCGACAAGATCAAGATCGACAGAAGCTTTGTCGAAACCATGAGCTCGACCCGCGAAAGCACCGCAATCATCCGGGCGCTCATCGGCCTCGGCGAGGGTTTTGGCTTAACCATCGCCGCGGAGGGCATCGACACCTCTGCGCAGCAGGCGGAGCTCATGCGGACCGGCTGCGAGCAGGGTCAAGGACACCTATACAGCGATCCGCTCTCCGCGGAAGCGACGACGGCCTTCTTTGCGCCGCCGGCCATGCACCTGGTCGAGGAGCATTCGAAGGCATCTTAGGGATTAATTTCCCCGGAAGACCGAGTTGAGCTCATTTCCGGATGCCGCATCCGCGAATCCATCGAACTTGCCCTGCTCGATGATGAGTTTCGCGGCGCGCATGAATCCGCCCCAGGCCGCACGCGCCAGCGCGCCGCCGACACTCACGCGCCGCACGCCTAACGCGGTGATTTGCGGCATGCCGAGGTCGGCGTTGAAGCCAATCAACAGGTTGACGGGTTTCGGTGCGACGGCGGCGACCACCGCGGAGATATGTTCCACCGTGCGAATTCCCGGCGCGTAGAGGCAATCGGCTCCCGCATTGGCGTAACCTTTGAGCCTGGCGATGGTCTGCTCGATATCGGGTTGGCCCACCAGGAAGCACTCGGCACGGCCGATCAGCATGGTGTCGGCGCCGGCTTTGTCGATGGCCTTGCGGGCCGCGCGCATTCGCTCGACCGCCAGGTCGAATTCGAACAGCGGTTTGGATGCGTCCCCGGTCGAGTCTTCAATGGAGAGTCCCGCGACACCCGTTTCCACCGCGAGGCGGACACTGTCGGCGAGTCCGGCAGCATCGGGCGAATATCCATGCTCGAAATCCGCGTTGATGGGCAAATCCGTGGCCTCGACCATCTCGGTCAGGTGATCCAACACCCGATCGCGGGACATGCCCCCGTCGCGATGTCCGTGCGACCACGCGAATCCCGAGCTCGTGGTGGCGAGTGCCTTGAACCCCAAGGTTTGTAGATACCGTGCGCTGCCGACATCCCAAGGATTCGGAATGACGAAGCAGCCGTCTTGATGCAGACGATGAAATGCGCGGCGCTTGTCGGCAATGCTCGGGCGAACGTGTGGCATGCGAAACTCCTAGCGAGTAATCAGACAGGCTGCTGCTTGACGGCGCGATAGCCGATATCGAGCCGGTATTGCACCAAATTCCAATGAATGGCGTGCACCAGATTGTATGCCTGCAGCTGCGCATCTTTCACGCTGCTGCCCAAGCCGACGGCGCAGAGCACGCGCCCGCCGGCCGTGACGATCTGCGAGCCTTCGCGGCGGGTGCCGGCGTGAAACACTTTTCCCGGGAGGGCCGCTGCCGTTTCGAGTCCACTGATCGGATCGCCCTTGCGGAACGCGTCCGGGTAGCCGCCCGCGGCCATGACCACCCCGAGCGCCGCGCGCTCGTCCCATCGAACCGTGTGCTGCTGCAACGTGCCGTCGAGCGCCGCCTCGCACAGCTCGACCAAATCGCTTTGCAGGCGCATGAGGATCGGCTGCGTTTCCGGATCGCCGAATCGACAGTTGAATTCCAAGACATTAGGCGTGCCGTCCGCCGCGATCATCAATCCGGCATACAGAAAGCCCCGGTAAGGATTGCCGTCGCTGCGCAGGCCGCGCAAAGTGGGCTCGATCACTTCGCGCATGATGCGTTGGTGCAGTTGCGGTGTGACGATCGGCGCGGGCGAATAAGCGCCCATGCCGCCGGTGTTAGGGCCCTTGTCGGCGTCGTCGCGACGCTTGTGATCCTGGGATGTCGCCAGCGCGATTACCTGCTGATCGCTCGCCACGACGATGAAGCTCACTTCCTCGCCCTGCAGGAACTCTTCGATCACGATGGTATTGCCGGCGGCGCCAAAACTGCCGCCGAGCATGGCGCGGGCGGTGGCAACGGCCGAATCGTGGGTGTCGCAGATGACGACGCCTTTGCCCGCCGCCAATCCGTCCGCCTTGACGACCAGCGGCAGCCGCTGCGCGCGCACGTACTGCTCGTCGAAGTTCGCGGCCGTGAAGGTGGCAAAACTGGCGGTTGGAATGCGATGACGGTTGAGAAAATCCTTGGTGAAGGCCTTCGAGCCTTCGAGCCGCGCCGCTTTTTGCGACGGACCAAAGCAGCGTCTATTGGCAGCGACGAATCGGTCGACGATGCCGGCGACCAAGGGTCCCTCGGGCCCGATGATGGTGAGGTCGATATTCTCGGCGATGGCAAATTGCAGCAGAGCCTGAATATCGTCCGCCGCAATCCCGACGTTGCTGACCTTCGGTTCGGATGCCGTGCCGGCGTTTCCGGGTGCCACAAAGACATGCAGTACCCGCGGCGATGCGGCGCATTTCCAGGCGAGCGCATGCTCGCGACCGCCGCCGCCGACAATCAACACTTTCATACCCGTGTCGCTAGTGGCGGAAATGACGCATCCCGGTAAACACCATGGCGATGTCGTGTTCGTTCGCCGCCGCGATCACCTCGGCGTCGCGCCGCGAACCGCCCGGTTGGATGACGGCTTTGATGCCGAACTCGGCCAGCGCGTCCAAGCCGTCGCGAAATGGAAAGAAGGCATCGGAAGCGATCGAGGCGGATTGCAGCGTCAGCCCCACGTCCTTGGCCTTCATAGCGGCGATCTTGCTGCTGATCACCCGACTCATCTGGCCGGCGCCGATCCCCAGGGTTGCCTTATCCTTGGCCGCAACGATGGCATTCGATTTGACATATTTCGCCACCCGCCACGCGAAGATCAGATCATCGAGCTCCGCCAACGTGGGAGGGCGCCGGGTGACGGTTCGCAGCTCCTGAGCGCGCACGCCTCCGGTATCGCGCGTTTGCACCAGCAGGCCGCCGGCCACGCTCTTGTATTCCAGCAGTTGCGTCACCGGCTGCGACAAATCGCCGGTGACGAGCACGCGCACATTATCTCTCGCCGCCAACACCGCCTGGGCTTCCGAGGAAACGCTGGGCGCCAAGATCACTTCGACGAATTGTTGCTCGATGATGGCGCGCGCCGTTGCCGCATCCAGTTCGCGGTTGAACGCAATGATGCCGCCATACGCAGAGGTCGGATCGGTCCGATAGGCAAGCGCATAGGCTTCTACAATGCTGCTGCAGCGCGCGGCGCCGCAGGGATTGGCATGCTTGACGATGACACAGCCGGGATTGTCGAATTGACGCACGCATTCCAGCGCCGTGTCGGCATCGGCAATGTTGTTGAACGACAATTCTCGCCCTTGAATTTGCGTCGCACGCGCGACGGATGCGCCGATGGCGCGCGGGTCGGCGTAGAACGCGGCTTGCTGATGCGGATTTTCGCCGTAGCGCAGGTCCTGGTGCTTGCGAAAAGAGAGGTTCAAGTCGTCGGGAAAGGTCGGGGCCGCGCCGCCGATGGCGCCGGTGAAATAGGCGGAAACCATGGCGTCGTACTGCGCCGTGTGTGCAAACGCCTTCGCGCTCAACTTGCGGCGCATGGTCAGATTGGTTCTGCCCTGATTGGCCGCGAGTTCGTCCAGCAGCTCCCGATAATCGTTCGGATCCACCACGACCGTGACCGAATCATGATTTTTTGCCGCGGCGCGCACCATGGCGGGACCGCCGATGTCGATATTGTCGACCGCGTCCTCGTAGGTGCAATTCGGGCGGCTTACGGTTGCCGCGAACGGGTAGAGATTGACCGCCAACAGATCGATGGGCTCGATACTGTGCTCGCGCATGACCGCCTCGTCGAGCCCGCGCCGTCCCAACAAGCCGCCGTGAATCTTGGGATGCAAGGTCTTGACTCGACCGCCCATGATTTCCGGGAAGCCGGTATGCTCCGCGACTTCCTTTACCGAAATGCCGTGGCTCGTCAACAGCTTGGCGGTGCCCCCGGTCGACAGCAACTCGATGCCGCGCTCTTTCAACTCGCGCGCAAATTCGACGATGCCGGTCTTGTCGGAAACACTGAGCAACGCGCGGCGTACGGGCGTGAGCACTAGGAGCCTGTCTGGTTGGTCCGCATTACTCGTTGATGCCGAGCTCTTTGAGTTTCTTGCGCAAGGTTCCGCGGTTGATGCCCAGAATGGTTGCGGCCCGGCTTTGATTGCCCTGAACATGGCCCATCACCACTTTGAACAACGGCTCTTCCACCTCACGCATCACGAGGTCGTACAAATGCGCAGGCTTATGGCCGTTCAGCGTCTCAAAGTAGCACTGTAAGGCCTCTTCGGCCTGCGAACGCAATGGCACACCCTTGCCATTGACCTTCAGATCGCGGCCGTTGAATGCAGCCGCGATTTCTCGACGCGATTTCGATTTCTTTTTAGCGACCATGGCCTTAAGTTTAAATCCCCGCTGATTTTTTCTTGTCCAAATGTACGCTTACGCAGCGCGCTCCACACCCGTATCGTAATGCTGCAGCAGCGTGGACAGTTGTTCCTCGGGCGTCTCGATTTGCACGAGACGATTCCGCAATTCCTCTTGTCCTGGATGCTGTCGGAAATACCAACTCAAGTGTTTACGTGCCACTCGAACACCGGTTTCATCACCGTAGAAGGCATACAGGTCTTCGAGGTGGGCGCGCATAATATCACGTACTTTTTCCAGCGCTAGCATCGCGCGATTTTCTCCCGTCGAGAGAAAAAAATTGACATCGTCGAAGATCCATGGCCGACCCTGGGCGGCTCTGCCGATCAAGATCCCGTCGCAGCCGGTCTCCTCGAGAATCTGTCGCGCGCGCTGCGCAGAAGTGATATCGCCATTTGCAAAGACGGGAATCTTTACTTGTGCTTTGATGGCGCGTACCGTTTGGTGTTCAGCATCGCCCCGATACATGTCGGTACGGGTTCGGCCATGAATGGCCAGCGCTGCGATGCCGCTGTCCTCTGCAATTCTTGCGATGCGCGTGCCGTTCTTGTGATTCGGGTCCCAGCCGGTGCGTGTCTTCAAGGTCACGGGCGCAGCGACCGCACGTACGACGCTTCGCAAAATGCGCGCAACGAGCTCCTCATCCTGAAGCAGTGCGGACCCCGCCAATCGATTGCAGACCTTCTTGGCAGGACATCCCATGTTGATATCGATGATTTCCGCGCCCGCATCGACATTGCGCCGCGCAGCATCCGCCATCATTTCGGGATCAAAGCCCGCAATCTGCACGACCCGCGGGCTCGGTTCACCGCTGTGATCCATGCGGCGCCGCGATTTGGGCGTGTCCCATAACCGCACGTCGGCGCTGAGCATTTCCGAGGCAGCTAGGCCGGCGCCGAAGCGGCGGCAAAGAATTCGAAATGGACGGTCCGTCACGCCGGCCATTGGCGCGAGCAAGACGTTGGAGGGCAACGTGTAGGGACCGATCTTGACGCTCATCGCTTGGCTTGAGCGGGCGCTTTATCGTTCGCGCACGAAACCCTTCTATCAGCGCCGCGCAGGCACACATCGATTTCAAAGCCTTCCGCGCTTTTTCCCGGATCCAGGATGTCCAAGGTCGCGTCGGCGCGCTCGCCGGGCGCGAGAAGCTTGGCCGTCGGCTTGCCCAGGTATTCTGAAGGTTCGAAGTCGCGGGTGCCGATGCTGCCGCCGAAGCGGTTGGCGAGCGTCACGCGCAACAGCGGGTAGGGCTCCAATTGCGCGGCGGTATTGAGGATGCTGGCGCGCACGCGCAAGGTGCCGTCGCCGGCCGGATCACCGGTCACGCCCCATTGCCTGAGCTGATACGCGGAAAGATTCGCAGGCGGTGCGACTGGGGCGCCCATTTTGGAGTACAGCGCGCGCAGCGACCCGCCGAGCGGTGCGTGCGCCGCGAGCCATTCGCGATTTTGGTGCACGACCTGAGCGATGAGCAGCACGCCGGCGGCAATCGCGGCAGCGAGCCATGGGATGAAGGCGCGATCAGACTCTTGCGGCGCGCGATCGAACGGCGAGGTACGCTGCCTGATCCGCCGGCTCGGCCGCCTCGGCTGCTCCAGTTCCGCGATCGGTTCGCTCTCGGCCGAAGTTTCGATGCCCGAGAGCATTTCAAGCCGGACTTCTTCCGGTACCTCAAAGCCGCTCGGCACGGGAGCAAGGCTCGCTGCTGCCGGAGCCGCAGGTTTTGGAATCGCAGGACTCGGAACGGCAGCCTCCGGAACGGCCGGACCCGGAACGGCCGGACCCGGAACGGCAATGCTCGGCTCCGCGGCGTTGAATACCTCGATCTCTTCGCCTTCCTCGGAATCTTGCGGCGGGGCCGGCGGCATCCGCGCTCGAACTCCTCTCTTGGTCTCGACGAAAATTCGATCCAGCTCTCCGGGGGGCAGGGTGAACTCCAAGGAGCTTTCGCCCAATGGCTCGGCCGCCGAATCCGTGGGCGCCGCTCCGCGCGCGTCGGCTGCGTCGCTCTCATCCCAATCGAGGATTTGCAGGCGCGCTATTTCGACTCCCGCGGGAGCAGAGTCTTCCGCGCCCGGCGTCTCGCGCCGCTGAGACGGGGGGGGCGACTGTAAAATGCTGTCGGCCCGCGTTTCCAATTCGATTGAGTTTTCACCGGCCGTAAACGCGCTCGCGTCCTCCGCGAGATGGGCCAGTGCGTTGAAGACTTCGCCGCATTTGCCGCAGCGCACCTGGCCGCCGGCCGCGCGCAGTACCTCCGCGGATAACCGAAAGACAGTCTCGCATTTAGAACATTGCGTAAACACGCTATGGATGTCTCCGCGCGTGGATGCAACACCACTCATCCCGCTCTACGACTTGCACCATATCAAAACCGCGCGCGTATGCGCCTTTTACTGCGAAGGCCTGTGTCTTCAGCAGCCCCGACAGGAGCAAGTGGCCGCCGGGCTCGCAGGCCACGGTCAGCTTGGGCGCCAATTCGATCAAGGGTTCAGCCAATATGTTGGCTACCACGCAGAAGGCGCTGGGCAGGACGGCTTCGGTGCCCTGGACGATAATGCTCGGCGCCACGCCGTTGCGCACTGCATTGTCGCGCGTTGCAATCAGGGCCTGGGGGTCAAGATCCACGGCAACGACATGCGTGGCGCCGAGTTTTAACGCGGCCACGCCCAGGATGCCGGAGCCGCAGCCATAGTCGATTACCGTGCGGCCCTCGAGGGGCAACGAATCCAGTATCTGCAGGCACAGCGCCGTGGTCGGATGCGTACCGGTGCCAAACGCCAGTCCTGGATCCAGCCGCACGACGATGGCCTGCGGGTCCGGGGGTGCCTCGGCGGCGCGCGGACAAACCCAAAGCCGGCGCCCGAAGCGCCGCGATTTCCAGTCGGTGAGCCAGGCGCGTTCCCAGACCTGATCTTGAACGGCACGCACGCGGGCGGTGTGCGTGACATGCGGCCCCAGCGCGGTCGCGAGCCGATCGAGATTCAGCGCCGCGTCGCTGGTTGCTTGAAACAAGGCACGCACCAGCGTGTCGCTCCACAGCCGCACCTCGCCCGGTAAAGGCTCGAGAACCGGCTCGTCGCCGCGATCGACGAATGTAATGGAGCTGGCGCCGACTTCAAGCAGGGCTGCCTCGACTGCGTCGGAACTCAACGCAGCGAGCGGAAATTCGATTTCATAGAATCTCATCGATGCAACACCCTGGGAGATGTTACTTCAGCCCCAATCGTCGCTCGAGATAGTGAATATCCGTTCCGCCTTGCTTGAAGGCGGAATGATTGAATATCTCCTGATGCAGCGGGATGTTGGTCTTGATGCCTTCGACCACCATCTCCGCAAGCGCGTTGCGCATGCGTGCGATCGCGGTATCGCGGGTGTCGCCATACGCAATGACCTTGCCGATCATGGAATCATAAAACGGCGGCACGTTGTAGCCCGTATAGACATGGCTGTCGACCCGGATTCCCGGGCCGCCGGGCGAGTGCCATAGGCGGATCGGGCCTGGGCTCGGGGTAAAGTTTTTCGGGTCCTCCGCGTTGATGCGGCATTCCACCGCGTGGCCGCGTATCTGAATGTCGTTTTGTCCGTAGGGCAGCGGCTCGCCGGCTGCGATCAGCAACTGCGCTTTGACGATATCGATTCCGGTCACCAGCTCGGTGACCGGATGCTCGACCTGGACGCGCGTGTTCATTTCAATGAAATAGAATTCGTTGTCCTGGTATAGGAATTCCAACGTGCCGGCGCTGCGATAGCCGACTTCACTGACGGCCGTCGCGCAGCGCTCCCCCATGGTTTTGCGCTGCTTGGCGGATAGGCCGGGCGCAGGCGCCTCTTCGATGACTTTCTGATGGCGGCGCTGCATGGAGCAATCGCGCTCGCCCAGATGCACCACGTTGCCGTAGTTGTCGGCCAGTACCTGAAATTCGATGTGCCGCGGTTTCTCGAGAAACTTCTCCATATAGACCTGATCATTGCCGAACGCCGCCAGCGCTTCCGACTGCGTTACGCCGATCGCATTCAACAAGGAGGCGTCGGTGTGCACGACGCGCATGCCGCGACCGCCGCCGCCGCCGGAGGCCTTGATGATCACCGGGTAGCCGATGTCCTTGGCAATGCGGAAGTTTTCATCGGCATCCTTGCCCAAGGGGCCGTCGGATCCGGGTACGCAAGGGACACCCGCCGCCTTCATGACTTTGATGGCGGAGACTTTGTCACCCATCAGACGGATGGTTTCCGCACGCGGTCCGACGAAGATGAATCCGCTTTTCTCGACCCGCTCGGCGAAATCGGCGTTCTCCGACAGGAATCCGTAGCCGGGGTGGATCGCCACGGCGTCCGTGACTTCCGCCGCGCTGATGATCGCCGGCATGTTCAGATAGGAGAGCGCGGATTGCGGCGGGCCGATGCAGACGGTCTCATCGGCGAGCAGGACATGCTTGGTATTGAAATCTGCCGTGGAATGCACCGCCACGGTCTTGATGCCGAGCTCGCGGCACGCGCGCAATATGCGAAGGGCGATCTCGCCGCGGTTCGCGATGACGACTTTTTCGATCATCGCTGACTATTCGATGATGAACAGGGGCTGGCCGAACTCGACCGGCTCACCGTTCTTCGCAAGCATGGCCGTGACCCGGCCTTCCTTGTCGGATTCTATTTGGTTCATCATCTTCATTGCCTCGATGATGCATAGAATTTGACCGACTTTGATTTCGCTGCCGATCTCAACGAAGGGTTTGGCGCCGGGAGAGGCGGAGGAATAATAGGTGCCGACCATCGGAGAGGTGACGGTGTGCTCGTCATTGCGGGGCGCCCGTTCGCCGGCCGAGGTAGCGGGCGTCGCGGCCGGTGCCGGCGCCGCGTGCATGATGGGCATAGCCTGGGTGGCGGCCACCTGCATCCCGGTTCGCGGATGACGGCTGATGCGTACCGATTCCTCGCCCTCTGAAATCTCAAGTTCCGAGATGCCTGATTCCTCCAGCAACTCGATCAGTTTCTTAACCTTGCGAATGTCCATCCGCGAACCCCTTCAAATTTCGTTTTAAGGTCGGGTCAGGCGCGCGACGGCGGCTTGGAGCGCGAGCTCGTAGCCGATCGGGCCCAATCCATAGATGCAGCCGACCGCGATGTCGGACAAATAAGAGTGATGTCGGAAAGCTTCGCGCGCGAACACATTGCTCAAATGAATCTCAATGAACGGCACCTGCACCGAGAGAAAGGCGTCGCGCAGCGCAATGCTGGTGTGCGTGAAAGCGCCCGGATTGACGATCACGAATTCGATGCCGTCCCGCTTGACGGCGTGAATCTTGGCGATCATTTCATGTTCGGCGTTGCTCTGGGCGGCGATCAGCTCATGCCCCAGGGCTTTGCACTGAGTTTTGAGCTTCGCCTCGATGTCTTGTAGCGTGGCGCTGCCATAGATGGCCGGCTCGCGCGTGCCGAGAAGGTTTAGATTTGGGCCGTTCAGCAGCAAAACTCGGGCCATCTTGAGGTCAATTCCCAGCGCGGTGGCGCTACAAAGGTCCGCGATAATAACCAGAAATTGAAGTGAAAAGGCAAGCTTCGGCGGCGAACGTCGCCCTAAAACGCTTATCCGACGTTTTTTCCCGCCATGGCTTCCAGGCCCTCCGCTATCGCTCGCCGCGCTTCCGGAAGCCGGATGCGCTCCTGATTGAGGCTTTGCACCTCCGACAGGATGAAATCGGCCTGCGGCCGATGCAATTCACCCACGAACAAGGCCACGATCTCGCCGCGACGGTCGGTAAAAACGGTGAAAGGGAAGACCGGCGCGTCCATGCCAAATTTGGCGGCGACCTCCAGGGCATCCTGTTCGCCGATGAGCACCGGATAGTCGATTTTGAATTGTCCGGCGAACTCTCGCACCTTGTCGGCGTGGTCCACGGCAATCCCGATCACCGTGAGATCGTGTCCAGCCCAGTCGGCTGCCAATGTCTTGAGCAGCGGTATTTCGCGGCGGCAGGGCGCACACCACGTGGCCCAAAAATTGATCACCAAGGACTTGCCGCTCCACGCGCCGATCGAGGTGGTTTTGCCCGATAAATCATCCAGCGAGAAGTCGGGCAGCCGCGCGGGGACAACGGGATGTGGAACGGCTTCGAGCGCGGAATTCTCGCTCGCCTCAGGCACGCTGGCCACGCCCGCCGGCACGGCCACTTCGGGCTCCGACGCGCGATGAACCGAGTGAAACTTCAATCCTGCCCACATACCGAGCAGCACGACCAACGCGCCGCCCAGATAGCGCAGACCGGAGTTATTCATGCCGGAATGTCGAGCTTGCGGCCCTTTCGCAGCACCAATCCGGCGAGCAGAAATGCACATGCACCGGCGATAATCGCCGTGCCTTCCCAGGTATCCGGGCGCACGCTGGCCGCGGCGACGGGTGATCCGACCGTGGGGAAAATCACCTTTGTGATCGGGGGATAACAGAGGCCCGCTTCCGCGCAAC
>DASXMG010000121.1:0-55735 GCA_036495805.1 Steroidobacteraceae bacterium
CGGGTAGAATCCAGTCGTTGTCAGTCGCGCGCCCGACCGTGCCGCCGTGCACGCCGAAGACCTTGGAGGCTAGCGGCCCGAGGCGGGTTGAGTGTTCGCTGACGACGCGTAAGCGCAGGGCCATAGATCAATCCCTCCAGCGGGTCGCAAGGTTCGCGCTAAGTGCCGGTATAATATGGTGAAATACTAGCAATGCCCGGAGCCTTCTAAATGGCAGCGAGTCACATTTTCAAAGTTCTGTTCGTGAATCAAGGCAAGGTCTATGAGATCTACGCCCGTAAAGTGAGTCACGGCAGCTTATTCGGCTTTATTGAGGTCGAGGAGCTGGTGTTTGGCGAGCGATCGACCGTGGTGGTGGATCCGGCCGAGGAGAAGATCAAGGCGGAATTCAACGAGGTCAAGCGAACTTACCTTCCCATGCACTCGGTGCTGCGCATCGATGAGGTCAAGAAGCAGGGGACCAGCAAAATCGTTGCGCTGGAAGGCTCGAATGTCTCCCAATTCCCGGTACCGATCTATACGCCCGGCGGAGACTCCAGCGCCCGCAAATAGCCGTTTCCTGTAGAATGATGCATGTTTAGCCTTTTCGGCGCATCGGCGCTGTCGCAATTCCGCCTCGACCAACTGTTGCGCTCCCTTACGGCCCAAGAGCCGCGTATCCAAGCGCTCTCATCCCGCTGGATGCACTTCGTCGATACCTCGCGCCCCTTGAGCGAATCCGAACTCGAGGTGCTGGGGAAGCTCTTGACCTATGGCGCACGCGTTCCGGAGGCGCTGCGCGAGTTGCCGGGCGGCCTGCGCCTATTGGTGACGCCGCGCGTCGGCACCGAGTCGCCCTGGTCGAGCAAGGCCACCGACATCGTGCATGTCTGCGGCCTCGACGCCGTGACGCGAATTGAACGCGGCACCGTGTATTTCATCCAATCCGCCTCGCCGTTGAGCAGCGCGGATCTCGCCAAGCTGGGCGCGCATCTGCACGATCGCATGACCGAGTCGATCTGGACCGATTCGCTGACGCCTGAGGGCCTGTTTCACGCGGCGCCGCCGCGGGCTTTGCGCAATGTGGTGTTGGGCGAGGATGGCCGCGAGGCCCTGGCGCAGGCCAACCGGCAATGGGGCTTGGCGCTGTCGGGCGAGGAAATCGATTATCTGCTGCAGGCGTTCGGCAAGCTGGGCAGGGATCCCACCGATGTCGAGTTGATGATGTTCGCGCAGGCCAATTCCGAGCATTGCCGCCACAAGATATTCAATGCGCAATTCATCATCGATGGCAAGCCGATGCCGCTATCGCTGTTTGCCCTGATCCGCGCGACGCATGCGCGCAATTCAGCCGGCGTGCTGTCCGCCTACCGCGACAATGCGGCAGTGATCGAAGGCTCTGATGCGACGCGGTTTTTTGCAGACCCGCTTACGCGGCGCTATGGCGGCGCCAAAGAGCCCCTCGATATTTTGATGAAGGTGGAGACTCACAATCATCCCACGGCGATTTCGCCCTTCCCGGGCGCGGCAACCGGCGCGGGGGGCGAGATTCGCGACGAGGGCGCCACCGGAATCGGCGCGAAGCCGAAAGCCGGGCTGACCGGCTTTTCGGTATCGAATCTCAAAATTCCCGGGATGGTGCAGCCGTGGGAGGTGGATTTCGGCAAACCGGATCGCATTGCCTCGGCACTCGACATCATGATTGCCGCGCCCATCGGCGCGGCCTCCTTCAACAACGAATTCGGGCGCCCGAACACCTGCGGCTATTTCCGAGTGTTCGAGCAGCAAGCTGCGCAGGGTGGCGCCGCCGCGATTCGCGGTTACCACAAGCCCATCATGGTTGCCGGCGGTCTGGGCAGCGTGCGACGCCAAAATGTAGAGAAGAAAGAGGTCGTCGCGGGCGCCCCGCTGATTGTTCTCGGCGGCCCCGCGATGCTGATTGGCTTAGGGGGCGGTGCGGCATCATCCGTCGGCAGCGGCCAAAGTTCATCCGAATTGGACTTTGCGTCCGTGCAGCGCGGCAATGCGGAAATTCAACGACGGGCTCAGGAGGTGATCGACGGCTGCGTCGCCTTGGGCGATGCAAATCCCATTTTGCTGATTCACGATGTGGGCGCCGGCGGATTGTCGAACGCTCTGCCTGAGGCCATAGCCCACAGCCATCGAGGCGGTCGCATTGACCTGCGCAAGATTCCCAGCGCCGAATCGGAGCTCTCGCCGATGGAGATCTGGTGCAACGAGGCGCAGGAACGCTATGTGCTCGCGCTCGTGCCGGGAACGGTCGAGCAATTCAAGGCGTTGTGCGAACGCGAGCGCTGCCCGTTCGCGGCCGTCGGCGAAATCACGGCCGATGGCCTGCTCAAGGTCTCCGATCCGCTGCTGCATTCAGTTCCCGTGGACATGCCCATCGACGTGCTGCTCGGCAAGGCGCCGCGCATGATGCGCGAGGTTCGCTCAGTCGCCAAGAACTCCGCCTCACTCTCCACCGACGGCGCTACGCTGAGCGACTCGCTCGATCGATTGCTGGGCCTTCCCACGATTGCCGACAAATCCTTCCTGATCACGATCGGCGATCGCACGGTCAGCGGTTTGATCAGCCGTGACCAGATGGTGGGACCGTGGCAGGTGCCGGTCGCGGATGTCGCCGTTTCGTTGAGCAGCTACGAGGAGTACAGCGGCGAGGCCATGGCGATGGGGGAACGCGCGCCGGTCGCCGTGCTGGATGCGCCCGCATCCGGACGCTTGGCGGTGGCCGAAGCGATCACCAACATCATGGCGGCTGACGTGCAGGGTTTACAGGACATACGCTTGTCGGCGAATTGGATGGCCGCCTGCGGGGAGCCGGGCGAGGACGCCGAGCTGTACGCCACCGTACGCGCGGTCAGCGAGCTTTGCACCGCGCTCCGCATCACGATTCCGGTCGGCAAGGACTCGCTGTCGATGAAGACCCTATGGCACGAGGGCGGCAGCGAGCGGCGAGTGATTGCTCCGGTATCCTTGATCGTTTCCGCATTTGCGCCGGTGCGAGATGCCCGCGCAACCCTGACGCCGCAGCTCGATCTGTCGCAGCCCTCGCGTCTGCTGCTCATCGACTTAGGGCACGGCAAGAACCGCCTGGGCGGTTCCTGCTGGGCTCAGGTTCACCTGCAAAGCGGCGGAACTGCGGCGGAACTCGATGCCCCGCAGCTCTTGAGCGCGATGTTTTCCGCGCTGCGCGACATGAAGGATCAGGGCCTGGTGCTCGCCTATCATGACCGCTCAGACGGCGGCCTGCTCGTGACGCTCTTGGAGATGGCCTTCGCCGCGCATTGCGGCCTGCGAGTCGATTTGGGAGAGGTCGATGACATCATTGCCGCCGCCTTTGCCGAGGAGCTTGGGGCCGTGGTGCAAGTTCCGGCGGCGCGCGCCGCCGAAGCGCAGCTCATTTTGGCGCGTCACGGATTGGCCGCGGCGACGCGCGACATCGGCGAACCGACGCCGGGCGCGGACGTTCGGGTCAGTGCCAATGGCGGCCAGGTTTATAGCGGCTCGCGCGTCGCGTTGCATCGACGCTGGAGCGAGGTCTCGTATCGCATGCAGGCGCTGCGCGATAACCCCGGCTGCGCGCGCGAAGAATATTCGCGGCTCGAGGATGCGGACGATCCGGGCCTGCACGCCGCCTTGGGCTACGATCCCAGTGACGATGTGGCCGCACCTTTTATTCAACGCGGCGCGCGTCCGGCGATCGCGATCCTGCGCGAACAAGGCGTGAACAGCCATGTGGAAATGGCCGCTGTGTTCACGCGCTCCGGATTCGATGCTTACGATGTCCACATGACCGACATTCTGGCGGGGCGCGCCCATCTGGCGCGATTTCACGGAATGGTTGCATGCGGCGGTTTTTCCTATGGCGATGTGTTGGGTGCCGGCGAAGGCTGGGCGAAGTCCATTCTGTTCAACGAGCGCGCACGGCAGGAGTTCGCAGCTTTCTTCGAGCGAAACGCCACCTTTACGCTGGGTGTCTGCAACGGCTGCCAAATGTTGTCCGCGCTCAAGGAATTGATTCCAGGCGCGGGGATGTGGCCGCGTTTCGTGCGCAATCGATCGGAGCAGTACGAAGCGCGCCTGACCTTGGTGCGGGTGCCGCAGTCCAATTCGATCTTATTCGCCGGCATGCACGGTTCGGTATTGCCGATCGCCGTCGCACACGGCGAGGGCCGCGCGGAATTCGATCCCGGCACGACTGCGGCCGCGCTGCTGGGACAGCGCCTTGTGACGCTGCAGTACGTGGACCATCGCGATCGTCCGACGCAAGCCTACCCGTTCAACCCCAATGGTTCCGAAGCGGGACTGGCGGGGCTGTGCAGCATCGATGGGCGCGTGACCTCGCTGATGCCGCATCCGGAGCGGGTGTTTCGCAGCGTGCAGAATTCCTGGGTTTCCAAGCAGTGGGCGGAAGACGGCGGGTGGCTGAGGCTGTTTCGCAATGCACGGGTATTCCTAGGGTGATGGAAAGCTTCGAGGCACGGAACAGCAGTGCCTCGAAACTCTCCATCGCCCTAGCCCCGGTCAACCCGGGTCGTTAAATCTCACACTGCTGGAAGGCGAGGGTTTCGCACGGCTGCGCTCGGTCACGCCGCACATCGACATCGTGCGCCGATTGGCGCAACGCTGGTCAGGGGAGAGAAGTCGATTCAAGGCACTGCGTCTTCGTGCCTTGAATCGCCTTCTCCTCCCTAACCGGCTTCAGCCTGATTCGGCGCAACGAACCTGCGAAACGTCACCGCCTGTATCAGGCGTGCCTTGCGCACGAAGG
Organism: Steroidobacteraceae bacterium; assembly: GCA_036495805.1. GTDB lineage: Bacteria > Pseudomonadota > Gammaproteobacteria > Steroidobacterales > Steroidobacteraceae > Bog-1198. The sequence continues at coordinate 4,775 of DASXMG010000121.1, forward strand.
TTTGATACAGCAAATCGCGCATGACTTCCAATAAAATTCCCGCCTGCTCCGAAGTCAAGTCGGGTTGATTGGGCCAGGGATCGCTGTCGGTGCCGAACAGCACCGCACGCAGGATCGAAAAGGTGTCATCGTCAAGGTCCGCGAGCGTACGGATTTCTTGCAAGGTGTCGAAGAGTTCCAGCTTGCCGCGCTCGCCGAGCTCGCGAAACAGGGATTGCGCGGTGCGGCGGCTCATCGAGCCGAATGCATTGAAACAGGCCGCCGAGTAGCAATTGAGCGCTTCCTTGAACAAGCCTTCGGCCTCTTCGGGCAGATAAGTCAGGGGAAAATGCTCGCGCGCGCGTTCGATCTCGATGAAGTTTGACGCCAGCTCCACCCGCAATGCGGTATATGCCTTGACGGCAAACTTGAGGAATATCGGCTCGATGCAAGTGTCGCAACGGAACACGATGCCGATGTGCTTCGGCTTGCGACGCATCAGCTCCTCGAATTTGGGCACGGCAATCGGGGTCAGGTGGGTCAACGTCTGGCAGTGAGGGCAGGTCAGCGCGATGCCTTGATATTCGACGTGCAGCTCGTCTTGGGGCGTGATGTAGATGCTCATGGCTCAACCAGTCAGTGGTTTGTAGCGAATTCGGTGCGGCTGGCTGGCATCTTCGCCCTTGCGCTTCCTGTAGTCCTCGACGTATTCCTGATAGTTGCCCTCAAACCAGACAACCTGCGAATCGCCTTCGAACGCGAGGATGTGCGTTGCGATCCGATCCAGGAACCAGCGATCGTGGGAAATTACCACGGCGCAGCCAGGGAAGGCGACCAAGGCGTCTTCCAGAGCACGCAGCGTTTCAATATCCAGATCGTTGGTCGGTTCGTCCAGCAACAAGACATTGCCGCCGGCCTTCAAGACTTTTGCGAGGTGCACCCGGTTGCGTTCGCCGCCGGAGAGCTCGCCGATCATCTGTCCTTGCTGTACGCCCTTGAAATTGAAGCGGCCCACATAGCCGCGGGAGGACGTTTCATAGTTGCCCACCTTGATGAGATCCAGGCCGCCCGAGATTTCCTGCCACACAGTGTTCTTGTCGTTGAGGGCCTGGCGGGATTGATCGACGTAGGCGAGCTTGACGCTGGCGCCCAAGCGTATTTCGCCGCCGTCGGGTTTCTCGACGCCGGAGAGCATGCGGAACAGCGTGGTCTTGCCCGCGCCGTTGGGTCCGATGATGCCCACGATGCCGCCGGGCGGCAGATTGAAGCTCAAGGAGTCGATCAGCAGCCGATCGTCGTAACCCTTTCTCAGATTCTTGCATTCGATCACCAGATCCCCCAGGCGCTCGCCGGGAGGAATGTAGATCTCATTGGTCTCGTTGCGCTTCTGGAATTCCTGCGATGCCAATTCTTCGTAGCGCTGCAAGCGCGCCTTGGATTTGGCCTGGCGTGCTTTCGGATTGGTTCGCACCCATTCCAGCTCGCGCTTCAGCGTCTTGGCGAGTGCGTCTTGCTGCCGCTCTTCCTGGGCCAGGCGCAATCCTTTCTGCTCCAGCCAGGAGGAATAGTTTCCCTGCCAGGGGATGCCGTGGCCGCGATCGAGCTCCAAAATCCACTCGGCGACATTGTCGAGAAAATACCGATCGTGCGTCACCGCGATTACCGTGCTCGGATACTCCTCGAGAAAGTGCTCCAGCCAGGCGACCGATTCGGCGTCCAGGTGATTGGTCGGCTCGTCGAGCAGCAACATGTCCGGCTTGGACAGCAGCAGGCGGCATAAGGCAACGCGCCGCTTCTCACCGCCTGACAGCTTGCCGACCACGGCATCCCACGGCGGCAGGCGCAGCGAATCGGCCGCGATCTCGAGCTTGCGCTCCAGTTCCCAGCCGCCGACCGCGTCGATCTTGTCCTGCATCTTGGCCTGCTCTTCCAGAGCCTTGTTCATCTCATCGTCGGACATCGGCTCGGCGAACTTGTCGCTGATCGCATTGAAGCGATCGATCAAGCTTTGCACATCGCCGACACCTTCGCCGACCACTTCACGCACCGTCTTGCCTTCATCCAGCAGCGGTTCTTGCGGCAGGTAGCCGACTTTGATACCCGCCTGCGCGCGCGCCTCGCCTTCGATGTCCTTGTCGACGCCGGACATGATTTTCAGCAGCGTGGATTTTCCGGAGCCGTTCAAACCCAGGACGCCGATCTTCGCGCCGGGGAAAAAACTCAAACTGATATCGCGCAGAATAATGCGCTTGGGCGGCACGACTTTGCCAACCCGGTTCATGGTGTAAATGAACTGAGCCATCTATTGCCTGTATTGAATTGATTGCGTGAATTCGCGGGGAAACATGCTAATTATCCGCGACTGAAGGCAGCTTGTCACGGTGCGGCCGCCTCGCTAGGGAACCCTAGTCTTATAAGTTACAATTACCGGCTATCTTTGGAGATCTATTCATGTTCAGTGCCCAAATGACCATCGCCGGCTTCGATCCCGAGCTCGCACAAGCGATTGCAGGTGAGCGCGGCCGGCAAGAGGATCATATCGAACTTATCGCCTCGGAGAACTACGCCAGCCCGCGGGTACTCGAGGCGCAGGGCTCCGTGTTGACCAATAAGTACGCCGAGGGCTATCCCGGGAAGCGCTATTACGGCGGCTGCGAATTCGTCGATGTTGCGGAAACCCTGGCCATCGAGCGCTCCAAGCAATTATTCGGCGCCGCTTACGCGAACGTGCAGCCCCATTCCGGATCCCAGGCCAATGCCGCGGTCTACTTTGCGCTGCTCAATCTTGGCGACACGATTTTGGGAATGAGCCTCGATCACGGCGGCCACTTGACCCACGGGGCCAAAGTCAACTTCTCGGGCAAATTCTTCAAGGCCGTCCAGTACGGGCTGGTCGCGGCGACCGGCATCATCGATTACGATCAAGTCGAACGTTTGGCGCAAGAGCATCGCCCAAAAATGATCGTGGCCGGATTTTCCGCCTATTCCCGCGTCATCGATTGGGCGCGCTTCCGTGCCATCGCGGATTCGATCGGCGCCTACCTGTTCGTGGACATGGCACACGTGGCGGGCCTGATCGCGGCCGGCGTGTATCCAAACCCTGTGCCGTTCGCAGACGTCGTGACCACCACCACGCACAAGACCTTGCGCGGCCCGCGGGGCGGCCTGATCCTGGCGCGGCCGCATGCGGACCTGCACAAGAAACTCAACTCCATGGTGTTTCCGGGAATTCAAGGTGGCCCGCTCATGCACGTGATCGCGGCCAAAGCCGTCGCCTTCCTGGAAGCGCTGCAGCCGGAATTCAAATCCTATTCGGCGCAGGTGATCGCAAACGCGCGGGCGATGGCCACGGTGCTGCAACAGCGCGGCTACAACATCGTTTCCGGCGGCACCGACAATCACCTATTTTTGCTCGATTTGATCGATAAGAACATCACCGGCAAGGATGCGGATGCCGCATTGGGGCGCGCGCATATCACGGTGAACAAGAATGCCGTGCCCAATGACCCGCGGCCGCCGTCCATCAGCAGCGGGCTGAGGATCGGCACGCCCGCGGTGACCACGCGCGGGTTCAAGGAGCCCGAAGCACGGCAGCTCTCTCATTGGATCGCCGATGTGCTGGATCATATGGGCGATGAAGCGGCGCTTCAGCGTGTGCGCGCCGCGGTAGTGGAGATCTGCCGGCGGTTCCCGGTCTACCGATCTACGCTTAGCGATCAATGAGCAGCTTCAATGCACTGCCCGTTTTGCGGCCACACCGAGACTAAGGTGATCGACTCTCGCCTCGCCGGCGAGGGACGGCAAATCCGCAGGCGCCGCGAATGTCTGGCATGCACCGAGCGGTTTACGACGTTTGAGGCCGCAGAGCTGTTGCTCCCTACGGTGGTCAAGGGAGATCGCAGCCGCGAGCCGTTCGATGAGAAAAAATTGTTGACCGGCATGCAAAAGGCGCTCGAGAAGCGTCCGGTTTCGCGGGAGGCAATCGAAGCGGCCGCGGCGCGGATCTGTCACAAGCTGCGCAGTTTGGGCGAGCGCGAAATCGCGTCGCGCAGCATCGGAGAAATGGTCATGGAGGAACTGCGGCACTTGGATGAGGTAGGCTACGTGCGTTTCGCTTCCGTGTACCGCAGCTTTCAGGACGTGGACGCCTTCCGCACCGAGATCGAGCAGTTGCGGCGCCATCGCCGGCGCCGCGAGCCCAGCAAGGACCAATTGCCGCTGCTGCCGGGCGAGACGGCTGACGAAGAGGAAAAGTGAACCAGGCAATCACAGCGCAGGATCGAGTGCATCTGTCACGCGCGCTGGATCTGGCTGCGCGCGGGCTCTACACGACGGATCCGAATCCGCGGGTCGGTTGTGTGATTGCGAGTGCCGAGCGTGTGCTGGGAGAGGGCTGGCATGCGCGCGCCGGCGAGGCGCACGCGGAAGTCAACGCGCTGCGCGCGGCCGGTGCGCAAGCCCGCGGCGCGACCGCGTACGTCAGCCTGGAGCCTTGCAGCCACACCGGACGCACGCCCCCCTGCGCCGATGCCCTGATTGCAGCCGGCGTCGCACGCGTCGTGTGCTGCACGCGTGATCCGAATCCCAAGGTGGCCGGCGGTGGGATCGAGCGCTTGCAACACGCCGCCATTGCCGTTCAAGTGGGCGCGTTTACGGACGAAGCGCGCCGGCTCAACGTGGGTTATTTTTCCCGCCACGAGCGCGGTCGCCCGTACATCCGGCTGAAATTGGCCATGAGCCTCGATGGTCGCACGGCCCCGGCAGACGGCAGCCATGCCTGGATCAGCGGCACGGAATCCCGTGCCGACGTGCAGGCCTGGCGCGCGCGCAGTTCCGCCGTGCTCACGGGTGCCGGCACGGTGCGCGCCGATGATCCGCAGCTCAACGTGCGCCTGAATTATGGGCCGTGGGTGCGCCAGCCGCTGCGTGTGGTGCTCGATACCCTGTTGAGCACCCCGCGCGCCGCGAAGATTTTCGACCCCGATGAGGCGTTGGTTTTCGCGGCGCCCGATGCGCCGTTAGGATCGTTCAAGGACCTGAAGGTCGAGCGGATTCCGCGCGCGGACGGCGGCCTGGACCTTGATGCCGTCATGCAAAACCTGACGGCACGCGAGGTCAACGAGCTGTTGGTCGAATGCGGGCCGACGCTTGCCGGCGCCTTGGTTGCCAAGCAACTCATCGATGAGCTCGTTCTATACGTCGCTCCTAAATTGCTGGGTGATGATGCGCCGCCGCTGCTGCGCATCAAGTTCGGCGACGCCGCGTTGCCGCCGTTTGAATACCGCGACGTGAAGCAGTTTGGAGATGACATGCGCCTGATACTCAATCCAAAGAAGCATTAAAGATGTTCACCGGAATCGTCCTGGCGAAAGGCCGCCTCGCTTCAGTCACGGAACGGGGCGGGGACTTGGAGTTGGGCGTCGACGCCACGGGGCTTGACAGCGCACGTCTGGGCATAGGCGACAGCATTTCCGTGCAAGGTGCGTGTCTTACCGTGACGCGCAAGCAAGGCACGAGCTTCTTCGCCGACGTATCGCGCGAAACCATGGCCAAGACCACGCTCGGTAAATTGAAAGCCGGATCAACCGTCAACCTCGAGCCCAGCCTGCGGGCGGGCGATGCGCTCGGTGGGCACATGGTCAGCGGCCATGTCGATGCACTCGGCGTGCTGCGGCGGGTGAGCGAGGACGCGCGCTCCAAGCGGATGGAATTCGAGCTGCCCGCCGATCTGATGCGATTCGTGGCGCCGAAGGGTTCGATCTGCATCGACGGCGTCAGTCTGACGGTCAACAAGGTCGAGGGCCGGTGCTTCGATGTCAACCTCATTCCGCACACGCTTGACCAGACGACGCTGGGCGAGCTTCGCATCGGCGATGCGGTAAATATCGAAATCGACGTCGTTGCGCGCTATCTTGAACGACTCATGACAAAAACCGGAACCTAAGGCACCTATGGCTGCGTTCAATACCATTGATGAAATTCTCGAGGATCTCCGCCGCGGCAAGATGGCAGTGATCATGGATGACGAAGACCGGAAAACGAGGGCGACCTGATCATGGCCGCGGAATGCGTGCGGCCCGAAGATGTCAATTTCATGGCACGCTACGGCCGTGGACTCATCTGCCTGACGCTGACCCGCGACCGCTGCCGGCAACTGCGCCTGCCGCTCATGGTGAGCGACACCGACCACACGCATCGCACGAATTTCACCCTGTCAATCGAGGCTGCCGAGGGCGTAACCACGGGAATATCGGCGCATGATCGTGCGCACACGGTCAAAACCGCGGTGGCGCCCAACGCGCGCCCGGAGGACCTGCGCCAGCCGGGGCATATATTCCCGCTCATGGCGCAGCCCGGCGGCGTGCTGACGCGCGCGGGCCATACCGAGGCCGGGTGCGATCTGGCGCGGCTCTCCGGGTTTTCCGCCGCCGCCATGATCGTGGAGATACTGAATGATGACGGCACCATGGCGCGGCGCCCGGATCTCGAGCGCTTTGCGAAGGCTCATTCGCTGAAAATCGGCACCATCGCGGATTTGATCCGCTACCGCTTGAAGAACGAGCGTTCGGTCGAGCGCATCTATCAGGAGCCCGTGGATACCGAATACGGCGCTTTCACGCTGTGCTGCTACGAGGATCACGTCAACAAGACGGTGCACATTGCCCTGGTGAAAGGCGACCTGAATTCGACCCTGCCGCCGCTGGTGCGTGTGCATATCAAGGATACGTTGCGGGATGTGGTGGGGGTCAAGAACGAGAAGCTCGGCTGGCCGCTGCACGCGGCGATGCGCCGCGTCGCCAAGGAGGACTCGGGCGTGGTGGTGATACTGCGGCCGGAGGAATCGCCGCGGGATTTCATGGATAGCGTGCGCCTGTTGGATGCCAAGCCGACCCGACAACGCGGCGGCGCCACGGTGGTGAGAACGTATGGTATCGGCGCCCAGATCCTCCAGGATCTCGGCCTGAAGCGCATGCGCGTCTTGAGCACTCCGAAACAGCTGCAGGGGTTGGCGGCTTTCGACCTGGAAATCACCAGCTATGTGGATGGCGAATGATTGAGCCGGCTTGAGCTTATACTCTAAGAGCCTGCCACGCGAGGAATGACTTGTGCCGAATGAACAGCCGAAAATAATCGAGGGAGAATTGCTGGCGCGTGATTTGCGCTTCGCGATCGTGGCCGCGCGCTTCAATGACTTTGTGGTGGAACCGCTGATTCGCGGCGCGCTCGATGCGTTGAGGCGCCACGGCGTCGCCGATAAGCAAATAGACCTGGTGCGCGTGCCGGGAGCGTTCGACATTCCCATCGTCGCGCGCAAGCTCGCGCTGGCGCGTGGCCATGAAGCGTTGATTGCCTTAGGTTGCGTGATTCGCGGGCAAACGCCGCATTTCGACTATGTCGCCGGCGAGTGCGCGGGCGGGATTGCGCGAGTCGCGCTGGAGTCCGGCGTGCCGATCGCCTTCGGCGTACTGACGACTGATACGGCGGAACAGGCGGTAGATCGAGCGGGCGGCAAGGCCGGCAACAAGGGTGCGGATGCCGCGTTGGTGGCGCTCGAGATGGCAAATCTATTGCGCCGCCTGGATAACTAGGGGCCTGTCTGAACATTCCGACTTCAGGGCCAACTGCCCATCGGGCCCGCAGTCTGGCGCGTCGGCTGGCATTGCAGGCTCTGTATCAGCTGCAGATCAATCCGCTCCCCTGGCAGGATGTGCAGGCGCAATTCGCGCGGGATCCCGAAGCAGATCGCGTCGACCTCGAATATTTCAAAGGGCTGATCGAAGGCATCGCCGCCAATCGCGAGGCCTTGGACTTGCGCCTGTCCGGATTGTGCGAAATCGCGCCGCAGGAACTCGATCCCATTGAGCACGCGGCACTGTGGCTGGGCCTGCACGAATTGCAGTCGCACCCCGAGCTGCCTTACCGGGTGGCGCTCGCCGAAGCGGTGCAATTGACCAAGCAGTTTGGTGCGACGGATGGACATAAGTTCGTCAATGCCGTCCTGGACCGAGCCGCGCAGGAGTCGCGGCCGCAAGAATATGGAACCTGATCTCGGCGAGTTTGGACTGATCCGGCGCTTCTTCGTCAGGAGCGGCTCCGCTCCACGGGGATCCGGCGTTCAGCTCGGCATCGGCGATGATGCGGCCCTGCTCGATCTTCCCAAGGGTGCGGACCTGGTCGCCTCCGTCGATACCATCGTCGCCGGGCGGCACTTTCCGGAAAATTCCGACGCGCGCTCGATTGGACACCGCGCGCTTGCCGTCAATTTGAGCGATATGGCGGCCATGGGCGCCACGCCGGCTTGGGCGACGCTGGCTTTGACCATGCCCGGCGTCGACGTCGACTGGCTCGAGAAGTTTTCCGCAGGATTTTTCGAATTGGCCGATGCGCATTCGGTCGCGCTGGTCGGCGGCGACACGACACGCGGCCCGCTCACCGTGAGCGTGCAAATTCTGGGGTCTGTTCCGCACGGGAAGGCGTTGCGGCGAGGCGGCGGCGAAGCGGGAGATATCCTGGCGGTGAGCGGCACGCTGGGCGATGCGGCCGCGGGGCTTGCATTCTTGCAAGCGCCGCCGGCCGCGAAGCTGCCGCCCGAAGCAGAATGGTTGATCGAGCGTTTTAACTACCCCGCGCCGCGCGTACAGCTCGGCTTGGCGGCGCGCGGCATTGCCGGCGCCGCGATGGACTTATCCGACGGCTTGATCGGCGATCTGCCGAAACTGGCGGAGGCCTGCGGCCTTGCCGCGCATGTGCGCATCGAGGCGCTGCCGCTGTCGGCGGCTCTGCGCAAATCGGCCAGTTTGGGACAAGCGCGCGACTGGGCTCTGGCCGGCGGCGATGATTACGAGCTGCTCTTTGCCGTGGCCTCGAGCCGCTTCAGCGAGCTTCAAGCCGCGGCGGATCAATTGAACTTAACGTTGACCCCGATCGGTGAACTGCATGCGGGTTCGGGTGTGAGGTGGTCGCTGAACGGCGAGGATTTCGCCCCAGGTGTCTCAGGTTACGACCACTTCGCCTAAGCCTCGACTCAAATCACAGTTTGGCGCAAGCCACCCCAGTATCCTCGCCTCATTGAAGTCGAAAGACGCCCGCGGCGCACGTTACCCTTGACCAATACTCGCTCCACTAATCTTGCGAAATCCCAGCCGGGCCGTGGGTCGCTGCCCGAGAAAATCGGCAAGTACGTCATCATCAACGAAGTAGGGCGCGGCAGCACGGGCGTCGTCTATCTTTCGCACGATCCATACTACGGGCGCGACGTGGCCATCAAGGTCTACAACGTCGATGCCAGCGGCGACGAAAATCGCAAGAAAATCGCCCGCAAGATGTTTTTGTCCGAGGCGCACATGGTCGGGATGCTGCAGCATCCGAACATACTGCCGATTTACGACGCGGGAGAAGAAAACGGCCATTGCTACATCGTCACCGAGCATGTGCACGGTGCGCGGACGCTCGCGGCCTATTGCCGTCCCGATAATCTGCTGCGCATCGACGACGTCGTGGAGCTGGTCTACAAAGCGGCTCGAGCGCTGCACTATGCGCACAGCCGCGGCGTGATTCACCGCGACATCAAGCCCAGCAACATCATGCTGACGCTGGACAGCGATGTGCGCATCATCGATTTTGGCATCGCGCTGGTCGCCGATTCGGAGATCTCGCGAATCGAAGGCATTGCCGGCAGCCCTTCTTATATGTCTCCCGAGCAGGTGCAGTCGATCGAGCTGACCAATCGCTCCGATCTGTACTCGCTGGGCGCGGTCATGTATGAGTTGCTGACGGGCACCCGGCCGTTCCGGGCGGGCAATTTGCAGAAATTGCTGCATCAGATCGTCTTTGCAACACCGCCGCCGATCCACCTGCTGCGGCCCGAGATCCCCGAGGAGCTCGAGAACGTCACGGCGATGGCGCTGCAGAAGGACCCCGAGAAACGCTACAAGACCGGGCTGGATTTTGCCGCCGAATTGACCCGAGTGCATCAGAAGTTGCGCGCGCAGTACAACCGGATCGATCAGCAGGAACAATTCAGCCTGCTGCGGAAGTTGAAATTTTTCCATGAATTCTCGCACGGCGAGATCTGGGAAGTGCTGCGCGCCAGCAGCTGGCAGGACTATGCCGATGCGGAGGAAATCGTCAAGGAAGGCGAGATGGACGATCGCTTCTACATCATCGTCCAGGGCAGAGTGGGCGTGCAGCGCCATGGCAAGGCGCTCGGTTACTTGGACAGCGGCGACTGCTTCGGGGAAACCAGCTATGTGCGCGGCGCGAAACGCACCGCGACGATCTGCGCTTCAGGCTCCGTGACGGTCATGAAAGTCAGCTCGACGCTGCTCGAGCAGGTGTCCGCCGAATGTCAGCTGCGCTTCAATCAGGTCTTCCTGCGCAGCATGATCGGCCGGCTGCAAAGCGCGGAGCGCAGCGCCGCTTCTTAAGCCGCGTTTTCCTTGTCGTGCTCAATCATTGCGTATGCCGAATGATTGTGAATCGACTCGAAATTCTCCGATTCGACGATATAGGCTTTGACGCGGCGGTCTTTATTCAGCGCCACCGCGACATCGCGCACCGTGTCCTCCACGAACTTCGGATTGTCATAGGCGCGTTCGGTGACGTATTTTTCGTCCGGACGCTTCAGTATTCCGTAGACCTCGCATGAGGCCTGGCGCTCGGCAATGTCAATCAATTCTTCCAGCCACATGTGCTCGGCGAGCTTCGCCGTCAAGGTGATGTGGGAACGCTGATTGTGCGCGCCGTAGTCCGAGATTTCCTTCGAGCAGGGGCAGAGGCTCGTGGTCGGCACGACGACCTTCAGCCAAACCTCGGTTTTGCCGGCGCGATGCTCGCCGAAAATCGTAGCCTGGTAATTCATGAGGCTTTCGACGCCGGATACCGGCGCCTTCTTCATCACGAAATAGGGAAAGGTCATCTCGATGTGCCCGGCGGTGGCGGCCAAATGCTCGGTCATTTCGGCCAACATGAGTCCGAAGGACTCGACCGAAATCTCGCGCTCGTGACGATGCAGGATCTCGACGAACCGCGACATATGCGTGCCCTTGAAATTGTGCGGCAGGTTCACGTACATGTTGAAGTTGGCCACGGTGTGCTGCTCGCCACGCGCGCGATCCTTGACCTTCACCGGATGGTAAATGTCCTTGATGCCTACCTTGTTGATGGGGATTCGGCGCGTGTCGGCATGTCCCTGGACATCCTCCACGGGCTTCGGCGTGGGCTTTTTGGCGGAGACTGCGGCGTTCATATTCACTAATTTTAGACCATTCGACCCGATTTGGCTGGATGCGCTGTAGGGGTACATCGACCGACAGGTGGAAATGGGGCGCGGTGCTCCCGGTTTCAAGTACTTGGCGCGCAAATCGGCAAGCGGGGCTTCAAACGCGACGCTGAATCACGTAAGACGCCAGCCATGCCAGGACGCGCGATCCTTCGCCGAGCGGCGCCAGCCGCTCGCAGGCGCGCAGCTTCAACTCGCGGGCGCGGGTCTTGGCCGCCGCCAGCCCCAAGACGCTGGGGTAGGTGGGCTTGGCCCGGGCGGCGTCGGCCCCGCTGGTTTTGCCGATCTCCTCGGTCTTGCCCTCGACATCGAGTATGTCGTCTTGAATTTGAAACGCGAGTCCGATGTCTTGGGCATAGCCGTCCAATGCATCCCAGTTCGCCGCGCTTAACGCCGGTGCGCACGCCGCCGCCATCAGCACGCTCGCGCGAATCAGCGCACCGGTTTTGAGCCGATGCATCGCCTCGAGTTCCTGCAGCGTCAACGCCCGGCCCACGGCAGCGAGGTCGATTGCCTGGCCGCCGGCCATGCCGGCGGTACCGCTTGCATCGGCCAGAATTTGGATCATTTTCAAGCGTGCATCGCCCGTCACGCCGGCCGTGCGATCGCGCGACAGCAAAGAGAACGCCAATACCTGCAACGCATCGCCGGCGAGAATTGCGGTGGCCTCATCAAATGCGCGGTGCGTCGTCGGTTGGCCGCGCCGCAGGTCATCGTCGTCCATGGCGGGCAGATCGTCGTGAACCAACGAATAGGAGTGAATGAGCTCCACCGCCGCGGCGGGCGCATCCAGGACATCGAGGGGAACCTGCAACGCTTCGCCCGTGCAATAAACCAGCAAGGGGCGCAATCGCTTGCCGCCGCCCAAGACGGCGTAACGCTGCGCGGCGTGCAATCGCTGCGGCACCAAATCGGCCGCCGGAAGCGCAGCGTCAAGGACCGCTTGCACGCGTGCTTGATAGCCACGCATTCGCGCTTCCACCGCATCCGCACTCACGCTGCGATCAGCCGTTATCGGGTTCGTCGGGCATGAAGTCTTCAACCGCCGGTTCGCCGGCTTTTTTCAGCAAGATCTCAACTTTCTGTTCGGCTTCCTTCAGAGCGCTCTGGCAGGCCCGGGTCAACATCACACCGCGCTCGAACGCCGCCAGCGATTCTTCCAGGGGCAAATCGCCATGTTCCAAGCGCTCCACCAGCTCCTCCAGGTCGCGCATGGCCGTCTCAAAGTCCGGTGTTTCCTGTTTGGCGGGTTTTGGCGTCGGCATGGCTTGAGAACGGTACACATGCGCTCCGGCGCGGTCAAACGCGGCGCGGGCACGAACCCTGCGTAGGAAATTGTCAAGTCGTGAGGCGCGTCACAACCATAGGGTCGCTTGGCGCCCCGTTTTGGGTAACATTGCTGCTGGGAAGCTATATGCCAATGTCAACCAAATCAATGATCATCTGCGGTTGTGTTGCCGCCGTTGTCGTGTCGACGGCAGCGTGCAGTCCCCGACGCATTCCGCCGATGAGCGTATCCGATCTCATGGAGGATCGCGTCGCGCTCGACGGCGTGCTTCTGAAGTGCAATAAAGAGCCCGAGAAGGCGCGCAACAATACGGACTGCTTGAACGCGCGTATTGCGATCGAGCGTCTCGCAGCGCGGGTCGATCCGGCGGTCGAGGCGAAGCGCGTCGAAGACTTTGAGCGCAGCCGCGAGCAATTGCGGATCAGCGAAGACAAGAAACGGCAGGAGCAGGAGTCCAAGGCCAAGGTGGATGCTTATCACCTGCCGGTGATACCCGTCGAGCCCACACCACCGCCCAAGGATCCGCAGTCGCCGACCGTCAGTCAGACGAATCCTTAAGCTCAAATCCTCACGTCTCACTCGGCGGCGCGACGCCGCTTTGCCTTCAGCAGCACATCCACCGCTTCGGGCCGATCGTCCCAGTAATCCAGGCGAACCCTGTGGTCGGGCAATTGAGTCACCGTGGCCGGCGCCGCACTGAAGGTGCAGTACCAGCCCGACGGCAGCACGACTGCGTTTCGCGGCCTCCCCAGGCTGCGATCGAAGACCAGCTCATCGGCGTCCAATTTATAGCTCACCGGCGCGGTGTAGGTCTCGGCGATGCGCAGTCGTAATGTCTGCCCCGGCTGCAGGGCCGGAAATGGAATCACCACTACTCGAGCCGTCGGCGGCGCCGTCTCACCGACATTGATTTTGGATGCGGCCAATTCGGCGCCGCTCATCTCCAATGTCTGCAACGATTCTCCGGTGTCCAGAATGCTCGCGGACGGGTGACTCGCAACGCTGCCTTCGCGAACGATATTCGCATACCCGCTGATGCCCGGCCGTGCCTCGGTGTAGTCGTGATAGAGGCTGAACGCGTGCGTTTCGGGCTGCTGCAGAAAGTAGACGATGTCCCGGTCCTGATGGGCGCGCTCGGAGAGGCGTTCCTGCTCAGGTTGGCCCGTGAAGGGTGACTCCCAACTGCGCGCGTCCGTCAAGGCTTTCGGCAGAGCGGCCGCTCCCGTCTGCGCAGTCTTGGTGGCCCGCAGCACCAGCGGCGCTTCGCCGCTTCCCGCATGCAGGAAGCTGACCGCGATACGTCCGTCTTTCTCCGTCAGAATCTGCGAAGGCACGGTCAATCCCGTCACTTCATATCCGGGCGGCAGTACGATCTTGTTGCGCCTGATGCCCAACGGACGATCGAAGACGATTGCGTCCCCCGCCACGTGGTAACTCTTTGGGTCTTTATACGTTTTGACGATCAGTACCCGGCCTTGGCCGTGTAAGGGGACCGGCCGCGGCAACGTGACCTTGATGTAATGGGTGTCCAAATCCGCATCGGGCATCAACGGATCCATTCGTGCCTGCGCGCCGCTGACGACCTCAAAATGCAGCGGCGTGCCGCGCATCGCGTCATAGACGCTCTCGTCGCTCGCCGCGCTGCCTTTGCGAATGGGATTGTAGAAGAATTTCGCGCCGGCGGTCGTCGCAGTCACTTCATAGTAGATCTTGAAACTCGCCGTCTCGGGAGCCAGCAGTTCGTAGCGCGTGTATTCATCTGCCTCGGTTTGCGCGACCGCGGTCGGGAAATACACCCCGTCCTTGTCCGTTTGCGGGACCTGCGCATGCGCTGCCGCCATGCAAATCAGCATCGCTGCCAGCGCCGGCCAATGCCGTGTTCTCATATGACCTCTCTTTTGCAGGCACACTATAGGCGCGCGCCGACGTTGAGGGAATCCACCCGTTACTTCCCGGCTCCCTGCCGCTAAAATCGCAGAGCTCAACATAAATACTCATATGGAGAACATTAATGAATCGATTCAAAATCGGTGCTTTCCTGGGCACGGCCCTCGCGCTGGCGTTGCCTGCGTTCCTGGCCGCCGCACCCGCATCGAACCCTCCGGACAAAAAGCCCGAAAACGACACTGAAAAATCAGACGGCGGGAAGTTTGAGCCTTTCAAATCAGAATCGGTGAGCAGCAACGGGTCCGTGACCATCGGCGGCCAGTCCATCGCTTATCAAGCGATCGCCGGCACGCTCATCGTGCACCCGAAGGACTGGGACGATGTGCCGCGCGATCCGAAGGCGGATCGGGGCAATTCGCCGGCGGGCGAGGAGGGTGGCGAAGGCAAGAATCCCACCGCCGAAGCCTCGATGTTCTACGTTGCTTATTTCAAGAACGGCGGCGGTTCGCGGCCGGTGACTTTCATCTACAACGGCGGCCCTGGTTCTGCAACCGTGTGGCTGCACATGGGCGCCTTCGGGCCGCGGCGCATCGTGACTTCAACCGACGCCCACACCCCCGCGGCTCCGTACTCTCTGATCAACAACGCTTCGAGCCTGCTGGATGCTTCCGACCTGGTCTTCATCGATGCGCCCGGGACCGGGTTCAGCAGAATTGCCGGCAAAGACAAGGAAAAGGCGTTTTTTGGGGTTGATCAGGACGCCTACGCCTTCGCGCAGTTCATCTCGCAGTTTCTCACCAAGTATGGGCGTTGGAACTCCCCCAAGTATCTGTTCGGCGAGAGTTATGGAACTCCGCGTTCGGCAGTGTTGGTCAATCAACTCGAGTCGGAGCGTTCCATTGATTTCAATGGCGTCATTCTATTGTCGCAGATCCTCAATTTTGACCTGAGCCCTGATCGACCGACCGGCAATCCGGGCATCGACCTGCCCTATCAGACGGTTCTGCCGACCTACGCCGCGACCGCTTGGTATCACAAGAAATTGCCCGGCGATCACAAGGATCTCGAATCCCTGTTGGCGGAGGTGGAGCAATTCGCCATGGGGGACTACGGGCGCGCGCTGGCGGCGGGCTCCGATCTTAGTGACGGCGATAAGCGCGCGATCGCGCAGAAATTGCACGAGTACACCGGCCTATCGGTCGAGTACATTTTGAAAGCCGACCTGCGCATCGATGGCGGAGAGTTTCGGCAAAACTTGCAGGACGATACCGGAATGACCACCGGCCGCCTGGATACCCGCTTTTCCGGTCCGGACATCGACCCTTTAAGCCAGCGTGCGGAATATGATCCGCAGTCCACGGCGCTTGGGTCTGCCTATGTCTCCGCGTTCAATGAGTATGCGCGCAAGGAGCTTCGCTATGGCGACGGCAGGGACTTCAAGCACAGCATTTCGGCCGGCAGAAATTGGAGTTTCGTGCACCAGCAACCGGGCCAGAATCAGAGGTTTGGGTCCTCGCGCCAGGGTTCCAACGTCATGCCGGATCTTGCGAACGCGATGAAGGTCAATCCGAACTTAAAGGTGCAGCTGAATGCAGGCTATTTCGATCTTGCGACGCCCTTCTATCAAGGCATCTATGAAATGCACCATCTGCCGATTCCCGCAAAGCTGCATTCGAACATCGAGTACAAATTCTACGACTCCGGCCATATGGTCTATGCCAAGGACGCGTCGTTGAAGCTGTTGCACGACAATGTCGCCGCGTTCATCCGCAGAACCAGCAACCAAGGCAATTGAAGCCCGGAGCCTATTTAGTATTACAGGTCCTGGTGTCGCGCAGCGCCCGTCGCTGCGCGACACTTCCAGCTTCGGCGTGTAGCTATGGCGCGGGCGCCGCGTCTTTGAGGTAGGTGGCAAGCCACTTGTGCACCTCCTCGTAAAAATGACGGCTATCCTCGGGTTTGAGAATCCAATGCCACGCGTCCGGCCAGACCAGTAGGCGGCTCGGGACGCGCATGCGCTGCAGCGCGCTCCAATTTTCGAGCGTATTGTTGATGGGCACCCTGAAGTCGCGCTCGCCGATGCTGAGCAGCATCGGTGTCTTCCAACTCCCCGCATGGCTTAAGGGGCTCTGATCGTGCCACACCGGGTTTCCTTCCCACGGCGGTCCGCCATTGGTCACTTCGCGGCCGTAGATGCTGTCGCTGGTACCCCATTGACTGGTGAGATCAACCTCGCCGGCGTGGCTGACGATGCACTTGTAGCGCGTGGTGGTCGCTTCGATCCAGTTGGCCAGATGCCCGCCGTAACTGGCGCCGGCGGCGCACGCCCTGGACCCATCAATGAAGGAATAGCGCTTGATGGCCTCGTCGACCGCCTGATTGATTTCATCGCCCGGGGTTTTCAAGGGATCGAGCTTGATGGCTTGCGCGAACTTCTCGCCGAAACTGGTCGAGCCGGTGTAGTCCGTCATCAAAATGACATAGCCCGGTGCCGCCAACAGATGATAGTTCCAGCGCAGCCCGATTTGATCCGGGTTGTTGCTGGCCGCGCCGCCGTGGATCAAAACCAACAGCGGATATTTTTTTGCAGCGTCAAAAGCCGGCGGCAGCACAATCATGTTGTGGATATTGCGGCCCTTTGCGCTGGTGAAATAGAAATGCTGCGGGGGCCGCCAATCGATCGCCGCGGCCGCGGCCGTATTTACGCGGGTAAGATTGGTGTGGCTATGCCGTGCCGGTTCGATGCGCACGATCTCGGCGGGGCTGACTGAACTGCCGTAGGTGCCGATTAGAATCGGCTTCGCCGCCTTTTCCGGAATCTCGAGTGCGGTGTAGCCGCCGGTGGCGGGTTCGATGACCAGCGCCGGCTTGCCGCCGTCAGCGGCAACTTGATAGAGATTTTCCTTTCCGGCCTCGGGTACCAGCAGGAAGACCTGCTTGCCGTCCGGGGTGAGCGCAAAGCGCGAAGGTTCGCGGTCGAAGTCGCGCGCGACGAGCACCGGTTCACCAACCGCAGGCCACGAAACTTTGTAGAGCCGCGGCAGATGATAGACTTCCAAATCCTGCAGCTCATACTTGAAGAACAGGCTTTTGCCGTTGGGGCTGAAGCCGGCCTCGGCGTAGTCCCCCGCAGCCGGGGTTACGATGCGCGGTTCGCCGCCGTCCGCGGGCATGCGATACAGGTGGTAGCCGACGTGGCTGTACGCGGCATTCCATCGTTCCGTGGTGGCGGCAAAGAGCACCTCGCGCCCGTCCGGACTCCAGAGCGGTGCGAGCGTTACGCCGGAATCGGTCTCGGCTCCCGAATATCCCGAGGTGCGTGCCAAGGCGCTCCCCGATAGGATGTCCTTAGGCTGTGAACCGGGCTCGACGGATTGAACCATCAGGGTGGGCTGGCGGTCGTCCAGCCACTGATTCCAAAAACGAATCGGGAAATGCTCATAAGCACGCACGTTGTATTTGCGCGCCTTGCGTTCCGCCGCGATTTTCTTGTTGGCCTCATCGTCCATCGCATTCGGATAGACGAACGATTCGAACAAGATCGCCTTGCCGTCCGGCCGCCACTTGGGGTTTGAAGCGCCGGTGGAGACCGAGGTGAGCCTGCGCGCTTCGCCGCCCTCGGCAAGATTTAAAATATAGATTTGCTCGGCTTCATCCGTTTCGCGCTTGGTCGTGAAAGCGATGCTGCTGCTATCCGGAGACCACACCACGTTGCCCTCGGGGGCCTTGGTGTTGGTGATGCGGCGCGGCGCCTTGAGTCCATCGGCGGGAACCAGCCACAAGTCGCTGACCGCCTTGTCGGTTTCGTATGAGGGTTCCACCACGGAGTACACCACCCACTTGCCGTCGGGACTTGCGACCGGGCTGCCGACGCGCTTCATCATCCATAGCGTCTCGTGGGTAATGGGCTTGAGCGCCGGGGATACTTCGGCAATCGAGGCCGCCGGAGCCAGGACACACAGCATGATCGCGAAAGTGCAAACCTTAACCGCTAGGTTCATCGGTATTACTCGTTGGGGGCTGACAGGCGCGCTAGTATACCGGCAGAGCGAACCGCTCACTGGGCGTGGGCGATCATCAGGACGTTGGCGAAACGCGTTCCATGGCTCATCGGCGTTGCCTGGACGTCGAAGCCGCATTGGCGTAGCAACTCATGCCACTGGCTCGCGCTTCTACAATGCATGGCCACGCTTGCATGGCCGCGAAACAGCATCACCAGCTTGTCGACCCATTGACTGTAGCGAAAGCGCAGCCCGCCATCTGCATCGCCGATGCGCAAGAGCAGCAGGCCGCGCGGCGGCAACGCGGTACGCACTCGCTTGAGCACCTGCAGCTGCTCTTCCTGGCCGATGTAGTGCAAGACATCGAGGATGACTACTGCGTCCGTGGTGCCGAATTCAACGCTGCGGATATCGCCCTGTGATATCTCGCATTCGGAACCGAGCGCAACGCGCGCACGCTGCACATCGCGAAACATCAATTCGATGCCGCGGGTCGAGCGCGGCTTTGGCGCCGGCGGCCAGCCTTGCGGCCAGCTGCCGCCCTCGTAGCAGAGCAGGGCGGCCTTGAGCCACGCCGCGAGCAGCCCTTGGCCGCACCCTAGGTCCAGAATGCGGCCGCGGCCCAGCAACAATCCTCGCTCCAGTAGCGCACGAAACACCGGATCGCCGCGTAGTTTGCCGCGCGCAAAATTGTAGGCGAATACGCCGGCGCCGCGATATGGCTCGCTGGCCCGATCGATCAGTGCTGAATGCTCCACGGCCCCGTTATGGTTTGAGTTGCGTGCGGATCTCGCCGCCCTTGTGCTCCGCGCTATGTACGTTGACGTAGAGGTTGCCCTCTTTGAAGCTCTTGTACTGATCATCGGTCAGCTTCGCGCCTGGCGGGACAGACCAGGAATTGTCCGCGCTCTTGGTCAAAGTGATGATCGGCGGACCATTCTTGCCGGGCTCGGCCAGATGGATGTGCGCGACGGTGCCTTCGATGCCGGTGGTCTTGATGCTTCCGCTCACCGAGTGATCGTTCTTGATGACGATGGTGCCGACGCCGGTGGCGGCAGATGCCACGGCAGGCACTTCCTGATCGCCCGTGAGCTTAACGGCGATGTCCGCGGCCAGCGCCGGCATGCCGACGCCGATGGCGAGAAGGGCAGGAACAAGTCGAATAACAGGGATGAATTTCATTGCTGTCTCCCGGGGATAATGGCCAACGCGATTCTACGCTCCGTCATGCCAATGGTAGATGATGCGGGCGCACCAGCATGTGCCAATCTTGGTGCTCCTCCAAAATCAGCTCGATGGCAGCCATGATCGAGGTTCTGACCGCCGCCGCCTCGGGCACCGATCCCGGCGGCTCCAAAGTCGCGCGAATCGATGCAATGGCGCGCTGCAATTCTCCCCACAGCCGCTCGGAAGTCGAGCCGAGCCGATAAGCCTCGGACTGGGCCAGTGCGCCGTGCAACGAAGCGCCCAGCGCAGGGAAAAAGGTGGTCAGAAGCGAAAGCCAAACCGTATGCACGGCCAGGTGCAGCAGCGCACCGAACGCGGTCAGCCCGAACAGGCCGATATTCAGAGAATGGACCCGATGCAACAGAGCGTGCTGCTTGATGGCGACCCGATGATGATAGTGCGCCTGTCCTTCCAGGATGCCGGTGGTCCACAGGGCGTATTTCGCCACGAACGCGGGGTCGGACCAGGCGGCGTCGAGCAGCGTTCTCGCCAGCGACTCATTTTTTGCGCAAATTGCTTCCAGTTCGTCGCCGCTGCGCAGGTGGTTGCCGGGATCGAAGACCCGCATGTACCAATTCGCGGAGGGTTCGGGCTGTGAGAAATCGATGAGCGGGGCCACGAGGGGAAGATACCAAATCAACTCCGCCGCGGTGCGCGCGCGCAGCCACTGTCCTTGCCAATCGCGGCGATGCCCCACCCAATAAATGCCGCTCACCGTGCCGATGACCAGGACTTCGGCGAGCGCCCACAGTCCCAGCAGGGGATGCATCAGGTGGCGCCGATCGTCCCAGCCCAGCGCGAGCGGCAGCACCGCAAACAGAACGGCGACTGCGCTCAACAAATAAATTGCCCAGAAACCGCTGCGATAACGGTGGCCGTAGTGCACGGCCCGGGCATCGAACATGAGGTGCGCAGGGGCCAGGGCCTCAATCAGGGGCAGCAATCGCTCCGGTGGACTGGCCGCGGGCGGTGAGGGCGGAATGTGCAATCGGGTGCCGACCAAGAGTACTCGCTGGATTGCTTGGTGCAGCGCCATGGGCCGTCAACTCACGATCTCGTAGGTGGTGGAAAATATGTCATGCGCGACGATACCGAGACTGCCGTCCCCGTAGTCCACCAGCCAATCGCCGGGATGACCTGTGAGCGTCGAGACTTCATCGGCAAGCAAGACATCGAAGTGCTGCTGCATTTGCAGCGCCAGAATGTGATACGGCAGGCTCATGTAGCGGCCTGACGTACCGGCAACGGTGGGCGGGATGGGCCGGTATTTATGCGAAAATTTCCCATGCGATACCCGCCAATGGTGACCGCCGTTGCCCGTTAGTATGGCATCGCCCGGATGCGCGTGAACCACCCCTTCGGGCGTGCGCACGATACAGGCTTCGTCGGTGAAGCGAACTTCTACCTCACGCTCCAGTTTTCTTGCCTCGACATGATGGGGATTGCCAGAGACCTCGGCGGAGTACCCGCTCTTACCGCTACAGCGAAATATCAACTCGTCGCATCCTTTGTTGTTCTGTTCATCGCCGCGATCATACACAACAAGCAACGGGCGGTATTAAGCGAATGGATGTCGACCGATCGACATCGACTCGGTGCAGGGAATGTCTTCGGCTCGACCCTGGTCGGCCCGCAAAAAACCGAGTGGCTCTAGTCGGCGAGTCTCACTTCTTTTGTTCTTCGAGAGGATAGGTACGCGCGGGCTCTGCGGTGGGCGCGACTCCCGGCGGCTGCCCCGCGGTTGCCGGAACATCGGCCTGCGGCACGGGCGAAGTGCGTATCGCGGTGCCGGTGGCCTGAGACAAGCGTTCGAGGAATCGTTGCGCGGTGGCTGGCGCCGCGGGAGCCTGCCCCGAAAAGATCTCCGACGCGGTCACGCCGCTCTTGTGATAGAACGAGGCGTTCGCCGAGCGGTCGATCGACATCACGCTGCCGTCCAGCGCGATACCGCCGAACAATCCGCGCGTGCGGGCATAGGAGTAAATCTCCGCATTGAAATTCATGTCCGTGGCCGCGGAGCCCTGTCGCCCGACCGGGCCCGTCGCGACCGAAGCGTCTGCGCCGAGCGTGAGCTTGCCGCCGGAGATGCCGTCGATGCCGGTCTTCGTGGTGAACACCAAAATGATGTCGGAGGACTGGGCACCGGCTTGAAAACCCCAGCTGCCGCCGGTTAGCGAAACGAATACGGGATTGCTCCAGGGGGAGGTCAATTTATCGCGCACCGAGAGCACGCCATTGCCGTGGCGGCCGCCGAAAATGAATGCGACTTTGGTGACATCGGGAATGACCGCGATGCCGTAGGCATGCGCGAGCAAGGTATCGGGCAGGCGCACGTCCGGCATGGCCCTGACCTCTTCAAGAACCTCGGTGGCAGTGAGCAACCGGCCTTCTTCGCGTGCACCGGAGTGTGCAACATTTACAAAGGCAGCCGCGAAAATCGCCGCGAGCAACGCCACGCCTGGGTGTTTTCTGTTTGGCATCAAGGGACCCTCCAATATTGCGGATAGTTTACCGCAAGACAGAGGCAGCGGGCGGCTTCAGTTCACCGAGAACACGCACCGCTTCGGCATCGCGATGATGCGCGCGATAATAATCAGCGAGCCGGTTGGTCGCCAACTCCACTTCAGGATGCAGCGGTCCGACGGTTTTCAGCAGTTTTGCGCGCGCTGCAACCAGCATCGGTTCGCCTTCCGCAGCGTTATTCTCCGCAATCAGCAGCCAGCCCAAGCTCGCTTGGGTGCGCGCGGCGCGCCAATCGCCGGGTCCCGCGGAGGCGAGATCGATATCCAACGCTGCGCGTAGTTCCGCTTCGGCTTGCGTCAGTTTTCCGCGGCGCAAAAGCACTTCACCGAGCAGCTGTCGCGTGGCGGCTACATACAGATGCCGCGAGGGCAGCGACTTCTCATATATCGTGAGCACTTGGCGCGCCGTGCTCTCGGCGGCATCCAGGTTGCCGGCATCGAGGTATAACTTCGCCACCGCATCCATGAAATAGCCGGCCATGTAATGTTCGGGGCCCAAGCGCTGCGAAATGATACGCAGGGCATCCTGGGTCATTTTCATGGCCCGGGCCGAATCGCCTTCACGCTCGTAGACCGTGCCGAGATTCGCTTCGATCGAGGCGACACGCTGATTATCGAGCCCAAAATCGCCGCGTTCGATCTGCAAGGACTCGTTCAGCGTTTGTTCCGCCTCGGCATACTTTCCTTGCTGCATCAGCAGGTAACCTAGGTTTGCCATCGCGGCCGCAAAGTCGGGATGATTGCGGCCGACGGTGGCGCCCAATAGATTCATCGAGTCGCGCAACAGCTGCTCGGCGATCACGTAATTGCCTGACCATTGCGCCGCGCCGGACAGGCCGCCGAGCGTCGTAGCAATCCCCAAGCGCTGGTCGCCGGGAGCGCTGCGATAGATGACCAAAGCCTGATTGAACAGTGTTTTGGCGAGTTCCGGATCGCTTTTGGCATTCAGCGAGAATTGCCCGTATTGATGCAAAATGTCGGCTGTTTCGACCGAGGGCGGCGCATTGCCGATCGAAGAGAGTGCGACCGCCTCTTTGATATACCCTTCGGCGCCGGCCAGCCGACCGGCATCGGCAAAGGCTTGGGCCAGATTTGCCAGCGCAGCGGCTAGCCTGGGGTTGTCGACGGGCCGTGCTTCGCGGCGAATGGCCACAGCTTGTTCGAACAGCGGGATGGCGCGATCGTTCGAACCCTGCCTGCGGTAGGCCAGACCGATACTCTCCAGCAGTTGGGCGCGGACTTCGGGCTGCAGAATCAAGTTGCCTTTGATTTTGTCAGCGCCCTGGTCCAGCAAATCCTTGGCGGTGGGTTCTTTACCTTGCGCATTGAACGGGTCCGCCTGCGAGAAGACATCGACCATGAAAGCCGAAACCTGTTGGGCCCGATCGCGCTCGAGTGCCGTCGCATCGCGCGCCATCAAAATGCGATGATTCTCCCAGAGCGTCACCCCGGCGATCAGCGCCAGGCCCGCAAACGCTGCGCCTGTGGCGACCGCGGCGAGCAAATTTCGACGCAGGAACTTGGCGGTGTTGTAGCGCCAATCGCCGTGGCGAGCACGCACCGGCTTGCCAAGCAGGTGCCGGCGCAAATCGTCGGCCAGCGCCTCCACTGACGCATAGCGCCGGTCCGGCTCCTTGCGCATGGCCATGCCCACGATGGCATCCAAGTCACCTCTCAAGCGCGCGCGCAGGCGTTGCGGAGAGAGTCCGCGTCGGTCGGAAATGCGGCTGCGATCGCTGTCGGTCTCGCCTTTGAGCTTGGCAACCACGACTTGACTCGGACGTGCCGGATCATCCATGCAGATGGCGCGTTCCAACTGCAGCTGGCTATAGCTCAACAGCCGATAGGGCGACCGGCCGGTCAGCAATTGATAGAGCAGCACGCCCAGCGCGTAGATGTCGGTGGCGGTGGTGATCGGGCGCCCGAGAACCTGTTCCGGCGCCGCATTCTCAGGCGTCAGAATACGTTCCTGCAGGCGGGTGACGGGCAACGTATGCGAGAGATTTTCGGGTGCAAGCAATTTTGCAATGCCGAAATCAAGCAGCTTCGGGTTCCCTTCATCCGTGACGAAGATATTCGATGCCTTGATGTCGCGGTGCACGACCAGATTGCGGTGCGCGTAGTGAACCGCAGCGCAGACCGAGATAAACAGCTCGAGACGCTCGCGCACGAACAGCGTGCGGCCGTCGCAGTAGCTGTCGATGGATTCGCCGTCGACATACTCCATGACCAGGTAGGGCGTGCCGTCCTCGAGGTCGCCGCTGTCGATCAGGCGTGCGATCGAACCGTGGTCGAGCGTCGCCAGAATGTGCCGTTCGCTGTGCAATCGACTGCGCAGGCGCGGATGCACCGTCGCGTGCTGCAGCACCTTGATCGCGACCAGTTGGTGATATTGCGAATCGTCGCGCTCGCCGCGGTAGACGACGCTCATGCCGCCATGGCCCAGAATCGACACTATCCGATAGGGACCGACGCGCGTGCCGAGCAACCGATCCCGATGATCTTCCAGCAGAGACTCGGCCGCGGCGCCGACCGCGTGCAGCAGCGGATCTTGATTGCCGCCATCCCGCGCCAAGAGCGACTGAACCGATGAGCGCAGGTCGGAATCATCACCGCAGCACTTGTCCAATTGCTTGCTGCGCTCCGCGCCGTCCATGTCCGCCACTTGCTCGAACACCGATTTGATTTGATGCCAGCGGGCGCGTGGAATCATGCGACTTTAGGCGCCGATTTCGTTGAGCAGCCAGGCCTTCGCCAGGCGTATGTCGCGATGCACCGTCGCCGCGGAGGAACCGACCGCGGCGGCGATTTCGTCATAAGTCATTCCGCCGAAGTAGTGCAATTCGATCACCTGGGCCAAGCGCGGCTCCAGTTGCAGCAAGCCCTCCAAGGCGTCATCCAGCGCAACCACATCGACATCGGTCGGCAGCGATATTTCCGCCAGGTCCACGCCGGCGTGGTCGCGCACGCCGCCGTCGCGTTTGACCCGCGAGCGCGATTTCGCATGGTCCACCAGTACCCGGCGCATGAGCCGCGAAGCCAGCGCGAAAAAGTGTTGACGATCTTGCAGGTCGACATTCGCCTGCACCAAACGAAGAAACGCCTCGTGCACCACGGCGGTGGCCTGCAGGGTGTGGCTGCCGCGCTCGGTACGCATGTAGCTGCGTGCCAATCGGCGCAATTCGTCGTACACCAGCGGGGTCAAGCGCTCCAATGCCTGAGGATGGCCGGTACGCCATTCGGTCAGCAGTTGCGTGAAATTGGCAGGGACTTCCAATGTCATTTGTCCACAACGCCAGGCAATTTTTGGAGCCTCCTCCGATTAGGGCTTTCCCCTAAGCATACATTGAGATGCAATGTGAGGGGAATCGCCCGCCAACGTCGCTTACCCAGGCAGGGCACGCGTGCCTTTTGGTCGCGGTCCTTTATCAACTTTACACCGGAGCAATCACAATGAAGGTCAGTCTAGCCGCTTTGAACACCGCTTGCGCAGTCACCAGTTCCGCTTTTGTCGGTTTCGATTTCCCGCCGATCGTCCCGCCGCATGCGCCGGTGACTGGCGCCTAAAGGACCCGCGACCATGCATCGTAGAAGAATTACGGTGGCCGTAGTCGCTGTGTTTGGGATCGGCGCCGCATTTGCGGCGCAACCCACGTCGCTGCGGGCGGATTGGGGCCATGGAGTAGTTCAGCGGTCGCTATGGATACCGGGCTCGGCCAGCCCGATGTCCGCACATGAGCCGTACGAACTGCCGCTAGCTCCGCCACGATAGGCTAAGACCGGACTCACGGGGCGGGGCCTGAAGAAGCCCTGCCCCGGTCGTGCGTGCGCTAGACTTGCGTGCTCGGTCAAATGGGGCGCCCGTGTCTGGAATTGTTGTCATTGCGCATCGCGGCGCGAGCGGCGAACGGCCGGAGCACACCCTCGAGTCTTACCGCGCGGCGATCGAGGAGGGCGCGGACTACATAGAGCCTGATTTGGTCATGACTCGCGACGGGGTGCTCATCGCCCGCCACGAGAATGAAATCAGCGGCACCACCGATGTCGCACAGCATCCCGGCTTTGCATCCCGGCGCCGCACCCAGGTCATCGACGGCGAATCCTTCACCGGCTGGTTCACCGAGGACTTCACGCTATCGGAAATAAAGACGCTGCGTGCGCGCGAACGCCTGCCGGAATTGCGGCCGCAGAATCGGCAATTTGATGGGCGATTCGCCGTGCCCACGTTCGATGAAATCATGCAGCTGGTCATGAGCGCGAACCGGCAGACGGGCCGCAATCGGCCCGTCGGGGTATATCCGGAAACCAAGCATCCGGCGCATTTTGCCGCCATCGGTCTGCCGCAGGAATTGTCGCTGCTCGATACGCTGCGGCGTTATCGATACGCCACGCGCGGCTCGCCCGTATTCATCCAGTCGTTTGACCCGCGCAATTTGCAGCAGCTGCGGCGCATGACGCCGCTGCCGCTGGTGCAATTGCTCGAGCATGAGATCGGCGATCCAGGCATGATCGCCGGCTATGCCGACGCCATCGGCATCGCCAAGGCGCTCGCCACGCCGCAGGCAATAGCGGCGGCGCATGCCGCCGATCTGCGGGTGCATGTGTGGACATTTCGCGCCGAGAACGAATTTTTGCCGCCGGATTTGCAGCTCGGTACCGATCGTGCGGCCCACGGCGATCTGCAAGCGGAGATTCGACGCTACCTGGAACGGGGAATCGACGGGTTTTTCGTGGATTTTCCGGCCATCGGCGTGCAGGTCCGAGACGCCTATATTTCAGCGCTCCAGCCGGTGCACCAGCCGGCGGCGGAGACGAGTTTGCCGGCAAACAAGTTGCAGGGACGGTAGGCCGCGCCGCTCGCGCCTTGCAGCAGCAGGCAGTTGTCGCACCTGGAGCCTTTCACATAGGTCGGATTTTTCTTCGCATCGACTTGAGCTGCGTTCTCAACGTAGCCCAATGCGAGCGCTTGGGGATCCTTCACATCGAGGTGCGGCAAATCCGCGGCCGGGGACTTGGTGCCCCTGAGAATTGCGAGCGCTGCGGTCGCGGCGGCCAGATTCTTCAGCAACGACCTGCGGTTCATTGCACGGCTGCTGCGGTGGCGGCTCATGGATACCCTTCCTGATATGCTGACGTTTTTTGGAATCCTAAGTGCCCAGCATACCGCTATTGCTCAAAGTTGCGCGAGTCGCGTTTTTCGCGGCGTTGATCTTCACTTTTTACGCTGCGGTGGTGCCGCCGGCACACGCTCCGCACCTGACGCCCTGGGACAAAGCGACGCATTTCATCGCCTTCTATGCGCTCACCGGCCTCGCCGTCGCGGCCTTTCCGAGACGCAACGTGGCGGTGCTTGCGGCGCTGCTCTCGGGATTCGGCGCGCTCATTGAATTGGTGCAGGGACTGCCCGCGGTGGGTCGGGACCGGGACTTTTGGGACTGGGTGGCGGATACGCTCGCGATCGCCTGTGCGCTGGCACCCATGCTGCTTTATTGGTGGCGCCAGCGGGTCAGTGCCGCTCAGAAATAGACTGAAACGAAAGCCTGGAACACGTTGGCATTGAAGTTGTACAGCGGTTCATCGCCGGGGCTGTACTGAGGCAATCCAAAATCCTTGATGTTGCGAAAGTCGAGGTAATTGAAGCGGATGCGGCTGGCGTCCAAAGTCAGCGTGCCGCGCTTGAAGAACTTCCAGCCGTCGGGCCAAAACGCGTACGTGACCTTGGCGCCGACGGTTATGTTGTCCAGCGCCGCGAGGTTCTGATCGCGCGCCGTGAAATTCTGCGAGTCTGCAAAGGGAAACAAATCGCTGTAGAAGGTTGCCGCAGTCTGCTTGTAGTAGCGCGCTCTTGCCTCGAATATCCAGCGATTGCGGATCGGGTGGGTGTAGTCGAGCTCGTAGGTGTTGCCGACCACTCCCCAGGTGTCGGTGTAGTAGCGGTACAAGGCCGTCACCGCCGCCCGGTACGGTAGATAGTATTTTCCCTGCACCTGCACCGCCGTGCTGGTGTGCGTATCGGGATAGACCTGGTTGCCCAGGCTGTACCCCTTGGAATTGGTGGAGTCGAGAAATCGGATCGAACGATAGGGATTCGCCAGATAGCCTGCATCGGTGATGACTTGCAGGTTTACGCCGGCGATGAAATTCTTGGTGATGATCTGCGACACGCCGCCGCTGTAGGCGCGGGTCAAGGCGTGGCCCAGCCACGCAACGTTCGGATCATTGGCAGTGCCGTTGTTTTCGCCGACTTTGTTCTGGGTGTTGGCGAATCCCAGCGTCACCGTGGTCAGGTCGCCGAACATGTCCTGGCTCAACGAAATGCTCGCCGTGTTCGAGATGTAGTCGCGCTCCACGCTCGAGGTATACGAGGCGGTGTACGTGGTCTTGTCGCGCAGGTATTCGATCGTGCCGCTTTTCTGCTTGCGTTCATCCTTGATGACGCTGGCCTGGCTCAAGACGTCGATCGACGCGCCGCTGACCTTGTCGATGAAATAGTTGGCTTCGACCGCGAAATTCTCGGTGATCTTCGCGCGCGCCGTGGCCGAATAGCCGGTGATATCCATCCCGCCGCCGCTGTACTTGCTGTAGAACACATCCGCGCGATTGTCGGGCAGCACATCCGCGCTCGTGCTGCGAACCAGCAGCAAAGCAGCGATCACTGCTGCGCGAGCGAGGAGGTGCCTATGCGTCATGCGTGTTCGTCAATTGCAGCCGCAGCCGCCGCCCGCGCCGCCGGTGGCGCCGCGCGAACCTTCTCTGGATTCCCGAATGTGATCGAGATATGCGCTCGAAATGGCATCGCGGTCCCAAGCCATGATGGGATCGGCCAACCGGTCGCGTTCATAGGGTTTCACCCAGGGCTGGATGCTGCAGGCGCTCGAAGCCAGCAGGGTGCCCAAAACAATTCCCGACAGAAGCAATTGACGGCCGCGCATGACTTACTCCCGGATAAGCTGGCGAATTCGATCCTGATAGTCGTTTTCATCGCCCGGCTTGTAGCCGCGGTGGATGTAGCGGATCTGTCCCTTGCGGTCGATGATGACCGAGCTCGGCATTTCATCGACGTGGTAAGCCTTGCTCACCTGGTTCGCAGGATCCAGCAACACCGGGAAGCTGACCGGCTTGCGCTCCAGCAGCTGCTTGACCGGCGGCGCTTCCTTGTCGACATTGACGCCGATCAAAGTGAATCCCGCCGGCTTGTACTTCTTGTACATTTGGTCGAGCAGCGGCATTTCCTGCTGGCAGGGTCCGCACCAAGTCGCCCAGAAATTAACCATCACGACCTGGCCTTTATACGCGCTCAGGCCGCTCGGCTGGCCCGCCAGAGTGGTCAGCGTGAACGAAGGCGCGGGGCCCGCGGCATCGCCGCCGGCCGCAAACGCAGCGGAGCTGACGACGATCGCCGCCATCGCACAGCGTTTCAACAAAGCTTTGCTACTCAGCATGGATCTTTACTCCTGATCAGAAGAAAACGGATAAACCAATGGTGGCTTCGATGTTGTCGACATTCTTGGTGCGTCCGGTCAAGCTGGTTTCAAAAATGTGGTCTCTTACATCCACATGCAGGGCCAGCCAGTCGGTTATCAGCAGCCGCTCACCCACTCCAAAGTTCAGCGCGAATTGGTCCTTGTCGGCAAATTTCACATCGCCCATGCCGACCGTCACATACAGGGCCGAATTGAACGCGCGCCCGCGCCCGAGAAAAATCTCGCCGGGGAGTACGTTGTAGCCTACGTCCAAGTCGTAATACGTGAAGCGTCTCCCAGAGTCGCTGACAACCGTGATATCCGGGAAGACATCTTCGAGGCTGGTGGTGCCGGCCTTGGAGCGGGCCAGGAAACCTTCCAGGAAAATGTCCTCGGACACGTGGTATGCGGCGCGCACGCCATAAAGGGGATTGGTGCCGAAGTCTTGAATGCTCAGCGCGCCGTAGTAGGCGCCCAATTCAAAGTCCTTGGCCTTGATGTGCGGCGTTTTGACGACCCGCCGGGTGACCTGAGGTTCGATGATAGACGGTTCGGCCTGCGGCTCCTCGGCGACCACCTCGGGCGGCGCCTTGTGGCCACGGTGAAACCAGCTACAGCCGGACAGCAGCGCGACGGCTAGAAGAATACAGCTAAGCCGAATTTCCATTCTTCTAAATCCTCATACACATTCAGGTCGTTGAAGACGACGTAGTGGCGCCAGTCGACGCGCCATAAAAATCGCCGGGTAATGAATCCTCGCGCCCCCAACGAGACATAGGCCATCTCATTGCTCTTTTGCAGCGGCGCGGGGGGAACTTTGTCCTGCACATATTGATACGCGGTGCCGATGCCGGCCGTGGGAGAAAACCATTTCCATTCCGGAATAAATGTATGGCGCACGCCGATCGACGCCACATAGCGGTTATCGAGCGTGCCGAACGCTTGCTGAACCGCGAACTCGACGTCGAGGCTGTTGGTCAGCCCGAAATCTGCGTAGGTTGTGACGAGATTCTCACGGTTATAAACGCCGTAGCCGGCACCGGCCTCCCAGCGATGCGAGGCGAATTCCGGGTAGGGCGGAATCGGCGCCGGATCGCCGGACTCGAGCAGCGTGCGCGCCAGATCCGCCCGGCGCACCCAGCCTTCATTGCCATGCGGCGCGCGCACCTTGAACCAGTCGGTGCGGCTGTAGAGAACGGTGAGCACCTCGTCGCGCCCAATGACATAAACGACCGGAAATCCCCGCCCGGGACCGGAGCGCATCTCCAGGTACGGGTCGGTGACGACCAGCACCAGGTTCTTTGCCGCCGCATTTGCCAACCCTAGATGTAACGCCTGCACCAACAGCACCAGCGCGAGCAGACGACGCATCAGGTCAGTTCGCTACGGGCGCAACAAACGGATCGTTGTAGAACTGCGCGCCGATATCCAGCCATTCGGCGATCAATCGCAACTCCGCGGGAGACAAAAAGCCGGTGTGATCGAGTACAGGGTCATGGAAGCTACCGTCAAACATCCTAAAAAAAGCCGTCGAAGCCGCCGCGCTGCCGGCTGCCATCGGCGGGGCCAAGGAGACGGGCACCATGATGGTCGTCGGCAAGCCGGTTACCGGGTCCGGCGGACCGGGCGCCGGCACCAACAAGTCCTGCAGGACGCCCATATTAAGCGTCTGTGCATTATGTGCAAACAGAAGTTGCTCATAGGAGGTGACGACGGTGGGATCGACATTCGAGGCCGTGCCGTTCAAATCGAGCTGACCTTGGGGCACCATGGCCGCCATCGCGGCGGCGTTTAGCGGATTGTGGCAGACCGTGCAAACGGTCGAGGTCATCACGGTGTTCACCGTATTCATGCGAGTCGTGACGTTCCACACCGATTGCAGGTAGGGCAGCCGCATGGCGGCGTCGGACGCGTTCGCGTAGTGCAGCGTCACGCGGCATTGCGCAGTCCATGTAACGCAGCTCGGATTGAGCACCGGGGTCACCGGCGACGCCGAGGTCAAATCCGCGTAGGCATAGGTGAAGGGCTTGTCCATCTGTGGCGGCGTCGTCCCCACGGTCCAGATTCCGTCGTAGATCACGTCCGAACTCAGGATCTGCGAGCAGGGTGTGGTCGCGCCGCTCGGCGTCAATCCGTCCGAGCTACAGGTTGAGAGGGCCAGGGTTTGCGCCATGGTGGCGCCGGCATTGGTCAAGGCAATGGCCGGATTGGTGTTCGGGAACGGCGAGCCGGTCGTTGGCGCGCCCGGATTCACCGGATTCGTCAGACCCGCGCGGCCGTGCGAGGTCATATTGGCAGTGGTGTGGCAGCCGTTGCAGGTCTTTGTCTCGCCCGGCAACAATTGCAGCCAGCTGGTGTGCTGGGCGGTGATTCGCTTGCCGTTTATATCGACGATATCGATGGTGAAAGGCACATTCGCGGGCACTTGAACCTGCACTGATCCGTCAGGTTGGATGGGCGCATAGCCTAAGATTTCACGCATCCCCATGCCGGCAGGTCCGAATGCGGAGTTATCGATCTTGCGCACGGTCTTGCCGGGAATCTCGACCGCCTTTTCGATCCGGATGAAGCGATAGGGGCGTGAGTAGAACGGTGACTGGCTCGGATCCGCTATGCCGGCGATGCTGGGGTTGGCGGTGTCGACGCCGTCGACATCGTAGACACTACTTATATCGAGCAGGCCGAGGCCCGCGTTGGCCATCGTGGTCGCCTGCCCGGGCGCCGGTGCCGCGTCGACCAAAGTTACCGGCGCCGGCTTTCTCGGCTGCAGGATCACGGGCTCAACCACCATCGTGCCCACGTCGGCGCTCAGCACCGGCCCCAAGGTGCCTTTGTCCAAATCGTAGATCCACAGCGTGTACTGCGGCGGCGCCAACGTTACGTTGGCACCGGCGGTGTTCGATGACGTGCAAAGATTGGTGGCGTTGGGGGTCACCGTGGTGTCGAGCACCAAGCACGGAGACCAGCTCACCAGCATCCGGTTGGTGCCGTCATAGAGCGGAAACACAGACGCGAATCTTCCCCCCAAGGAGGGCATGTTTGCGTCCGTGGTCACGCCCAGATTGGTGACGCTGGTCTGCGCCGTACCCGCGGCGCCGCCGGGCGTGGCGGGCTGATGGATTTCGACGAAGCCTTCCGCGTTGATCTGCACGAGATCGCCGCCCAGCTGCGTTCCCAAAAAAGGCCGCACGATGGCGACCATCGTGCCGTTGGCGAGCTCACGCGCGTTCAAGAATTGAATGACATTGTTGTTGGTGCCGGCAATATTGGCGCCCGTCGCGTGGCTGTTGGCACCGTAGTAGAGCTCGAGCCCGGTGCCGCTCGGGTTGGCGCGATACAAGCTGATCTGACCGCCGTTGGCGGAGTCCCAACGCGAGAACACTAGCTGGCCGTTGCCCAAAACAGACGGCGCGAAATCGTGATTGGTGTTGAAACTGATCTGATGCATCTGCGTGCCGTCGCCGTTCATCACATGCAGCAGAAAGATCGATTGCGACCGATCATCGGTCTGCGCCTGGTATTGCGGACGGCCTTCGTCGAGCAGGATGGATTGGGTCGCAAGCTGCCGCGACGAGGAGAATACGATCCGCCCGTCAGGCAGGTAGCGCGCGCCGACATCATGTCCCGCGGTGACGGTGTCGTTGGTCAGCTGGGTTACCGCCTGGGTCGTGGCATTGAATGTATAGATATGCCAATTCGGCTGCGTCGGGTCGGTGTTGGGCTTCTTCGGATTCAATGGCAGGCGCAGCGAGAACACGATCGTGGTGCCGTCGGGCGATACGTCGAGGTCGCGCACATCGCCCATGCCCTTGGTGATCGATCCGGTGACGTTGATTTCCGCGCCGGCCGCGCTGGCCTGGTTGCGGATATATAAGTCTCCTCCCGTAATGGAAGTGATGAGATCGCGCACGTCGATGTCTTTGGTGAGCACCGGACGTTTGATGTAGGCGAGGGGGAAATTGGTGATTCCGGGTGTCAGAGTCTGGCCGCCGGCAACGCCTGGCGCATGGCCGCTCGAGGCGCTGCTGCATCCGATCGCGGCGAGCAAGGGCAGCGCGATTGCGGCGAGCTTCAGCAAACCGTGACCGTGTTCACGCAGTGTGAAAGTGTTCATTTTGACTACCTGTACTCATAGTTTCGGTTCAGCGATCTGCCGGTACGCGTGCAACCGGCGTCATTGAACTTAATCGGTCTCATGCGCACATCTTCGTTTGATGTTCATACGCATACTGTTAACGCACTCACAGAAGAACTTCTCCATATCCGTTTCTCTGTGCACGCCGCGCTAGACCGTGCGGGAATCGAGGTCAGGATATAGGGCTGCTATTAATCCTCGGTACTGTCGCGAAACACCGACGTCGTTCGGATGAGACATTACTTGGAGCTAAGTCGGCTGCGTATATTCGCAACCCAAGTCGAATCACAACTCACGCGAGTGGATGTGCATATGAAGAACGGGATGGAGAAACCAATGATGCAGCGTGCACGCTCTAAATCAGCGACGCCGAATCTTGTTGCGCGCGCGGTACGCGCAACCATCGGTGCCGGCACCTTGGCGCTGGTCGCAGCGAGCGCGCTGGCCGCGGGTCCGACTGCGGACCAGGCGACGCGCATGTACAACCGCATTGCGGGCGTACCGCCGACCGCCGCGCAGCTGGCGCAAATGACCGGCTCCTCGGATCCGGTGAGCGCCGCATTGGTTGCGACCAATGATCCGGCGTTCTACAACAACACCATCCGCAATCTTGCGGCACCCTGGACCAACCGCGACCAATCGGTGTTCGTGCCGCTCAATGACTACACCGCGACCGTCATCGGCATGGTGAAGGACAACGTGCCGTTCAACACCTTGCTGAGCGCCGACCTGGTTTACACCGGCGACGGTACCTCGGGCGAGCCGGCTTACTCGAACTCGAACAACGCCATGTACGATGCGCTCGACGCCAACAACGTCGATCTCAGCCAGCACCTGGTCTCGAAAATGCAGTCCGCGCTCACCGGCATTCCGGCCGCGGCGACCGCCGGCGTGATGACCACGCGCGGCGCCGCCAGCGCCTTCTTCATCAACGGTACCAACCGGGCGATGTTCCGCTTCACGATGATGAATCACCTCTGCAACGATTTGCAGCTGGTCATGGACATCACCCGTCCGCCGGATCGGATTCGCCAGGACGTGACGCGCAGCCCCGGCGGCGTCAGCACCCTGTTCCTGACCAACTGCATCGGATGCCACAGCGGCATGGACCCGATGGCCCAAGCCTTCGCCTTCTACAACTTCACGGGCACTGACGCGACCATGACGGACACGGTCGGGCAGCTGGTCTATACGGCGGGCCAGGTGCAACCGAAGTATCACATCAACAACACCAACTTCCCGCAGGGTTTCAACACCATGGACGATGCCTGGGAGAACCGCTGGCGCCACGGTCCGAATGAAATCCTGGGTTGGAGCGGGACGCTGCCCGGCAGCGGCAACGGTGCCAAATCCCTAGGGACGGAATTGGAAAGCAGCGCGACCTTCGCCAGCTGCCAAGTCACCCGCGTGTTCAAGGACGTGTGCTTGCGCGCGCCGAACAGCAACGCCGACTTCTCTCAGATCAATTCGATGATCGGTTCGTTCCAATCGCATAACTACTCGTTGCGGCAAGTCTTCGCTGAAGGCGCCGCCTACTGCATGGGGACTTGAGCATGAACGTTACTCGCATCACCGGCTTAGCAGCGCTCGTGGCGTCGATTGCCCTGAGTGCTTGTGGTGGCGCCGGCGCACCGACGACGACCAACCCGGCTCCCTCGCAGACCGTGAGTGTGGACGCCTACACCGGACCGCCGGCGGCGACCGCGGATGTCACGGCGTTCCAGGTTGCCTTCTGGAACAACGTGCGCGCGCAGAACCGCTGCGGCCAATGCCACAACGCGACCTCGCCCGCGCAGATGCCGAACTTCGCGCGCAGCGACGATGTGAACCTCGCCTACGCGCAGGCCAACACCGTGGTGAACCTGGCCACGCCCTCGACCTCGCTCATCGTCACCAAGGTGTCCGGCGGCCATAACTGCTGGCTGGCGGATCCGGGCGCTTGCGGCCAGATCTTGACCACCTGGATTTCGAATTGGGCCGGCGCCGCGGGCGCTTCGTCCGCCACCACCGTGCAATTGCAAGCTCCGGTCGATCAGACCGTCGGACAGAGCTTGAATTTCCCAGCCGACAGCGCCGACTTTGCGGCCACCGTTTGGCCCATCACCCATACGAATTGCGTACGCTGCCATTCCACGACGGCGGATCCGTCGGTGGAACAGTCGCCGTACCATGCCGATCCGTCGCTGGCGGTCGCGTACCCGGCGGCGATTCCAAAAATCGACTTCACCGGCTGCGCCGGATCGGGCGGCAACAATTCCGGCAACACCCCCGGCTCGTGCGGCACGAATTCGCGCCTCTATCAACGCCTGCTGACCGACAACCACAACTGCTGGACCACCTGCGCGAACGATGCAAATACCATGCTGTTGGCGATTCAGGCATTCGCAGGAATGCTGACGCCGGCCAACCTCGATCCGAGCTTGATCAGCAGCAAGGCGTTGACTCTCACGCAGGGTACGATCGCCAGCGGCGCGAGCCGCTACGATGCCGATACCATCGCCAAGTATGAGTTCCAATCGGTCGTCAACAACACGACCTTCGACACCAGCGGCGTCGATCCGGAAGCCGACCTGACCATCTCCGGCAACGTCACTTTGGCCGGCGGCTGGGGCATCAACGTCGGTGCCGGAGGCAAGGCGCAGGCGACGACTCAGGCGAGCCAGAAGATCTACAACATGATTCAAGCCACCGGCGAATTCTCGGTGGAGGCTTGGGTGGCGCCCGCGCTGGTCGCGGTCGACAAGTCTTATATGGTCAGCTACTCGGGCGGCGACACCACGCGCAACTTCACGCTGGGTCAGACCAACCAAGACTATGACTTCATGCTGCGCAACTCGAACACGGCATTGACCGGCCTGCCGCAGCTGCAGACCCCGGACGCGGCGATGGCGCTGCAGGCATCCTTGCAGCATGTGGTGCTGACCTATGACGCCGTGAACGGCCGTCAGATCTATGTCAACGGCGTGCTGGCTTCCACCGGCGACGCGCAGAAGGGCGGCGCGATCTCCAACTGGGACAGCAGCTTTGCGCTGGTCCTCGGCAATGAAGTGTCGGGTGACCGCTCCTGGCAGGGTCTGATCAAGTTCGTGGCCATCCACAGCCGCTCCATGACGGCCGCGCAGGTCATGCAGAACTTCAACGCCGGCGTCGGCGAGCGCTACTACCTGCTGTTCAACGTGTCCGATGTCACCGGCGTGTCGCAGGGCTACTTCATGTTCACGGTCAGCCAGTACGACAGCTACGCCTACTTGTTCGACGCCCCCACGTTCGTGTCGCTGGATTCGAACGCGGTGCCGAACAACATCCCGGTGCAGGGTATCCGCATCGGCATCAACGGCACGATCCCGCAGGTGGGCCAGGCGTACATTCCGCTCAATACCACCATCACCTCGTCCGGCTACACATTCCCGCAGGGTGAGGTGCTGTCGAACATCGGCACGGTCATCGGGCTGCAGTCCGGGCCGCTGACCGACCAGTTCTTCCTCACCTTCGATCGGCTGGGTGATCACACCAACGTGGTCGTCGAGGCGACGCCCGCGACGCCGGCGCCCGCGCCGGGCCCAACGGCTGCCGACGTCGGCGTGCGCACCTTCGCGCAGGTCAACTCGACCCTGTCGGTGCTGACGGGCGTGCCCACGACGGATGCGAATGTCAACGCGACTTACCTGGCCGTGCAGCAGCAGCTGCCCGCGACGCCGACCATCGAAGCGTTCTCGTCCGCGAACCAAGTGGGCGTTGCGCAGCTGGCCATCCAATACTGCAACGAGATGGTCAACAACCCGACGTACCTGGCGAAGGTGCTGCCGGGCGTGACCTTGAGCGCCAGCCAGTTCTCCACGCAGGGCGGCATCGATGCCGTCACCGGACCGCTCGCGGCCCGGGTATTGGGCAGCGGTCTGAATCATCAGCCGGCGGCCTCGACCATGACCGGACCTTATGTGGCGCCCACGCCCACAACGCCCGGGTCGGGCGAGCTCGACGGCCTGATTGCCAATCTTTGCAGCACATCGGCGTGCAATACCGTCGCCCGGGTTCAGGCCGTGACTGCCGCGGTGTGCGCCGCAGCCTTCGGCAACGCCAACATGTTGATCAATTAAGCATCGGAAGAGGTCTGTTACTTATGCGCAAGAAATCAAAGGCCCCTCTGGGTATACACGATCCGCTGCGGTTGCAGGAACATCCCCGGCCGCGCACGCGCCGTGAATTCCTGGCGCAGAGCTTCATCACCGGCGCAGGCACAGTGCTCGCACCGACGCTGGCGGGCATGCTTGCCTATCCGCGTGCTGCGCGCGCAACCCTGGCCTCGGATATCCAAAACGCGGTCACGGCGTGCAACATCACCACCGGCGCCGGCAAAATCCCGTTCATCTGCTTCGACCTGGCGGGCGGCGGCAATATCGCCGGCTCCAACGTGCTGGTGGGCGGACCGAAAGGGCAGCTCGATTTCTTGTCAGTGGCCGGTTACAGCAAGCTGGGCCTCCCGGGTTCCATGGTTCCCAACCCCAGCGCGACCGGAAACTTCATCGACTCGAGCTTCGGCCTGCGTTACCACTCCGACAGCGCGCACCTGCGCGGCATGAAGCTGCGCGCCAGCGCCGCCGCGATGGCGGGCACGACCGGCACGATCATTCCCGCGCTGTCGCAGAACGATACCAATACGAATCCGCACAATCCCATGTACGGCATCTATCAAGCCGGCGCGCGCGGCGCGTTGCTGAATCTCATCGGCTCGAACAGTTCGCAATCGGGCGGCAATTCCATGTCGCCGCCGAGCATGGTCATCGCATCCGCGATGCCCACCAAGATTTCCAGTTCGCAGGACAGCAAGGGCCTGGTCAGCACGGGACAACTCGGCACGCTGCTGCCCAATCCGAACGATGTGACCAATGTGCTCGAGTCCATGAAGCGCATGAGCGATGCCAAGTATGCCGTGGCGCCGGCCTATCCAAGCGACGCGGCTTTGAATGCGGCCGCCGTCGGGCCCGCGGGCATCCAGGCTTGCAGTTTTACCAAGGCTGCCTACATCGTCGACAAGTACAACAGCCCGTCGGCGGTGAACCCGGATGTGGACCCGAACATCGTGGGCCCGAGCGGCATATTCACCACGGCGGAATATCAGGGAAACTCGTCCTTTCAAACGACTGCGGCGGTCATGAAGCTGGTGATCGACGGCAACGCCGCCGCGGGCACCATTGAAATGGGCGGCTTCGACTATCACTCGGGCAACCGCATGGATGGCGAGGCGCGCGACCTGAATCTCGGCAACTGCATCGGTGCGGTGCTGGAATACGCGAATCGCGTCGGCAAGCCGGTCATGATCTATGTGTTTACCGACGGTTCGCTGGCAAGCAGCGGCATGGTCGACAACTCCGTCGGCGGCCGGGGCAAGGGCGTCTGGACGGCCGACAACCAGAACGTTGCTGCCACCTACTTCTTGGTCTTCAATCCGTCGGGCAAGGCCGTGTCGAATCAGGCCAACCCGGAGCTGAGTTTCCAGATCGGAAGTTTCAATCCCGATGGTTCGCAGAACACCACCGCCAGTCCGGCCGGCAACAACGTGCCGAACCTGGTGCAGATGGTGGTGCTCAATTACATGGCGCTGCATGACGCCAACGCGATTTCGGCGTGGCCGTCTCTCTGGCCGGGCCCGGGCAACTCCGGCCCCAACCTGGTCAATACGCTGGGTTCAGGCTCGGCACTCGAACCGCTGGTTGCTTGGCAGCCGCTCGCCGGCCTTGTGAACGGCAAGGTCGCTTAATTCTCAAACCTCTCGAGGGTCTGACGGCAGCGTCAGACCCTCTCATCACCACAGCCTCATCGCTGTCTCATTCCAGAGACAATTACCTCGTCGATGCTTGGCTTGTAAGGTACGCATGAGCAACGCCCTTGCGTGCGCAGCACGGGTGCGAACCCGCTGATCAATGACTTTGCACGAATGTGCGCTAAGTCATACAGAAACCTAGTGAACGCGCGGCCGTTGCGTTGACACTGCGGCTCGCATTGTGCGATTTTGCATAAGGTCTGATCAGGGCAAACTCGCCGAAAGGCGAGGGCGCAAAGCTTCCGGTACGGGGCCCATCTTTATAAGAGAGAGGTCTGGCACAGCGGGGTTACCAGCGTGATTGATGGGTCGCGGCGCTTCGGCGTCAATTCGAACGTTGCAGCGCATGCGTAGAGCATTTCTCGCCGGCGGCCTGATCTTT
The DNA here is from genome assembly GCA_036495805.1 of Steroidobacteraceae bacterium. Lineage (GTDB taxonomy): Bacteria > Pseudomonadota > Gammaproteobacteria > Steroidobacterales > Steroidobacteraceae > Bog-1198. The sequence continues at coordinate 44,761 of DASXMG010000121.1, forward strand.
GGGCTTGCGATCGGCGCGGCCTCGATTGCGGCCGCGCCGAGCATTGTGGGCAAGCCGGCGCCTGATTTCGTGCTGCGCGGTTTGGATGGCCGCAATCTGCGCTTGTCCGAGTTTCGCGGCCAAGTTGTTTTGGTGAATTTCTGGACACGCTCGGACGGCGATTCCCGCCAGCAGATGCCGGCGCTCGATCGCATCAACATTACCTACCAGCGAGCAGGTCTCGTGGTGCTCGGCGTATCGGTCGATGAGGATTTGCGACGATCGAAAGAATTCGCGGCAGCCATGAGCGTCTCGTATCCCATCTTGTTCGATACCGGAACCGAGATCGGCAAGGACTACTACTTACAGAAAATGCCGATGACGATCCTGGTGGATCGCTCCGGTGTCGTGCGCTACTCGGCCGTCGGCTTCAGGCGCGGCGATGAGCGCGTTTATCTGGATCACATCCGCGAATTGCTGCGCGAATAAACGATAGGTCAGTTATGAATCTCAAGCATCGAATTGTCTCCATCGCCGTCTGCGCCGTGTTGCTGTGCGCCGGGCCGGCAAGCGGCCAAACGCCGCCGCCCGCACAAGCGCCGCCGCCGGCGGAAACACCGGCCCCGCCCGCCGATGCGCAAGCAGCGCCGCCCGCGCCTACGCCGGACGCACCGCCGCCCGAACTCAAGACGCTGGACCAGGAGGTTCAGGGCCTGAAGAAGGACGTGGTCGATCTGAATAAAGACCTGTTCGTGCTGCAGGAGGAGTTGCTGTTTCCGGCCAACACCCAGGTTGCGCTCTATATATCCATGGATGTAGGGACCTTCTTTGCGCTGGATTCGGTGACCGTCAAAATCGACAACAAAGAAGTGAAGAATTACCTGTACACGGCGCGCGAAGCCGATGCGCTGCTCAAAGGCGGCGTGCAACAGATCTATCTGGGAAATTTGAAGGTCGGCAAGCACGAGCTCGTCGCGTTTTTCACCGGCAAGGGGCCGGTTGAGCGCAACTACAAACGCGGCGCCACGATCAATTTCGACAAGGGCGTCGGCGCGAAATATCTTGAACTTAAGATCACGGACCGTGTTCCCAAGCATCAACCTGAGTTCATGATCAAAGACTGGGAATGATGTGCGTGGAGCCTTCGCGTGATTAACAGACTGGGGCCGTTTTTCCTCGGCGGATTGCTGCTGGCAATGCCTTTAGGCGTAGCGCAGGCAAAAAACGCCAAGCCCGACCCCAACGGATTGGCCCCGCATCAGGTGCAGGATCTGGCGTACGGCGACGTGCTGTTTTATTTTTTCCAAGACGACTACTTCGACTCCATCACCCGCCTGCTGGCTGCGCGGCAGTTAGGAAGGGTTCCGCACACCCAGGAAGAAGCCGAGTTGCTGCTCGGGGGCCTGTACCTGTCGCTCGGCCAACACGTCGAGGCGGGGAGGATATTCGAGGCGCTGCTCAAGAAGAACACCTCCGAGTTCGTGCGCAACCGCGCCTGGTTCTATCTCGGCAAGGTTTGGTACCAGCGCGGCTATTTAGAAGAGTCCGAGCGGGCGCTGCGCCAGGTATCGGACAAGACTGACCCGCGCATCAACGCGGAACGCTACATGTTGCTGGCACAGCTCATGCTGCGCCAAGGGCGCTACGACGACGCCATTGCCGCGCTGGGCAGCTGGAAGGGCGCGCCCGACTGGACTGCCTACGCGCAGTTCAATCTGGGCGTGGCACTGGTGCGCCGGGGCCGGCTGCAGGAAGCGATCACGCATCTCGATCGGGTCGGCACGATGCAGACCCGTAGCGAGGAACTGCTGGCTCTGAAAGACAAGGCCAATCTCGCGCTCGGCTTTGCGCTGTTGCAGGGTCAGCGCGCGGCGGAAGCGAAACCCATTTTGCAGCGTGTGCGCCTCGAAGGTCCGTATTCGAGCAAGGCGCTGCTCGGCGTCGGCTGGGCCGATGCCGGGATGGGCGAATTCAAGCGGGCTTTGGTGCCATGGCTCGAGCTGCGCAAGCGCAGCATGCTCGACTCTGCCGTGCAGGAGTCCTTTCTTACCGTGCCATACGCTTACGTTCAGCTCTCGGCGCTGGGCCAGGCCGCGGACTACTACAACACGGCGATCCAGTCCTTTGACAATGAGCTCAAGCAGATCGACGACTCGATCGAAGGCATTCGCAGCGGCAAGCTGCTCGATCGGTTATTGAGCGACGACAAGAAGGACACGCTGACCTGGTACTGGCAACTCAGCAATCTACCCAACGCGCCTGAGTCGCGTTACTTGTACGCGTTGTTGGCAAGCAATGAATTCCAGGAGGGCCTGAAGAACTATCGCGAGCTCAATTTCATGAGCCGCAATCTGGACGATTGGCGTGACGACGTCTCGGCCTATGACGATATGCTCGATACGCGACAGGAAGCTTACAACCGGCGCGTGCCGAAGGCCGACGCGGTATTGGCGGCAACGGATCTGGACGGACTGACGCAAAGACGCGTGGATTTCGAATCGCGCATCAACGAGATTGAAAAATCGAATGACGTCGCGGCCTTGGGTACGCCGCAGGAGCAGGAAACCTGGGCGCGACTGAAGAACATAGAAGATTATCTCGCCGCCCATCCCAACGATCCTGACCTGGCGGAGATGCGGGAGAAGCACCGGCTGATGAAGGGCGTCATGTACTGGCGTCTGTCGGAGAGTTTCAAAGCCAGGCTGTGGAACGAACGGCGTTCGGTCAAGGAACTCGAGGCCGCCTTGAAGGAAACGCAGAAGCGCGCCGTGCTGGTGCGTCAGGCGCGCGTCGGCACGCCGCTGACCACCGGCGGGTACGCGTCGCGCGTCGCGGCGATCCGCTCGCGCATCGATCAGTTGCATGAACGCCTGGCCGACGTCTCGGAGCGGCAGAATGAATTTCTGCAGTCCCTCGCCATCCACGAGCTCGAGGGGCAAAAACAGCGCATCGAGACCTACGAAGTGCAGGCGCGCTATGAACTGGCGGCGATTTACGACCGCACCTCCAACGGCCCGGCGAATGCTGCGCCGAAAGCGCAGCCGCAGGAGGCGCCTGCGACGCCGCCCGACACGCCCCCGCAGGCAAAGCCATGAAGGTCTTGGTCTCACAATTGACATGTGGCGCCGCCATACTGACGGCGATGCTGCTCGGCCCGTCAACGCTGTCGGCCGCACAGAAGAAACCGGCGACCATCAAGGATCTCGACAACCAGCAGGTTGATGTCAACCCGGATCCGCCGAAGGATGTCGATTCGGCCAAGACGATGGCGAGCTACAAACGGTTTCTCGATTTGAATGCGGGGGATGCCGCATTGCGCGCCGAAGCGCTGCGTCGCCTGGGCGATTTGAATCTCGAGAGCTCGGAATCCGAACGCATTGAACGTGAACTTGCGACCAACGAAGGACTGCGCGCCACGGAAGCCATTCATTTGTACACGGCGCTGCTCAAGACCTATCCAAAATACGAGCGCAATGACTCGGTGCTTTACCAATTGGCGCGCGCCTACGAGTTGAATGCGCAGCCCGATCGGGCCCTCGTCTCCCTGGATCAGCTCGTGGCGCAATATCCCAGCAGCCACTTCATCGACGAGGCGCAGTTTCGGCGCGGCGAGCTGCTGTTTTCGGACAAGGCCTACCCCAAGGCGCAGGCGGCTTACGAAGCCGTGATCAAATCCGGTTCGGCCTCCGCGTTTTACAACCAAAGCCTGTACAAGCACGGCTGGTCGCTGTTCAAGCAAGGCGAGAATGAGCGCAGCCTGGACTCTTTCGGCGGCGTGCTGGATTCCGTACTGACTTCCAAGCGCGATCCCAACGCCTTGATAGAGCTCGATACCTTGAGCCGCGCCAACCGGGAGCTGGTGGAAGACACCTTCAGAGTGATGTCCATTACGTTTTCCTATCTTGATGGTCCCAAGACCATTCAGGACTTCGTGAAACGCCGCACGCCCCGGGGCGGCCTGCCGCGGCCCTACTCTTACCTTCTCTACGCACGGCTGGGCGATCTTTACATGGAGAAGGAGCGCTACACGGACGCCGCCGACAGCTATCGCGCCTTTGTGTCGCAGGACCGCAATAACGAGAAGGCGCCGTTGCTGGAAATGCAGGCGATCGAAGCGTACCAAAAGGGCGGCTTCCCGCAGTTGGTGTTGCAGGGCAAGAAAGAGTTCGTGGAGAACTACAATTTCGGCACCGCGTACTGGCAAGGGCGCCAGCCGAGTGCCGAGCCGAAAGTCGTCGCGGTGCTGAAGACCAATCTCAAGGACGTCGCGCAGTACTATCACGCGCAGGCGCAACGTACCAAGGATGTTGCCGATTATCAGGAGGCGGCGAAGTGGTATCGCAGCTATCTACGGTCCTGGCCGGATGAGGCGGGTTCGGCGGTGACCAACTATCTGCTCGCCGACACGCTGTTCGAGAGCAAGCAATATCTCGACGCCGCGCAGGAATACGAAAGCACTGCGTACCACTACGGCGATCATGACAAGGCGGCTGCCGCCGGTTACGCAGCAATCATCGCGTACGGCAAACACGAGGACACGCTGTCGGGCGAAGCGAAGGCAACGCAGCACTTGAAGACGCTCGACAGCTCGTTGAAATTTGCACAGGCTTTTCCGGCCCATCCGGAGAGCGCGCAGGTCCTGACCAAGGCGGCCACGGAGTTGTACACGGCGAAGGATTATTTGCGTGCCGTTGCAGCATCGGAATCCCTGCTTGCCAAGCAGCCGCCCGTCGACGTTGCGAAACAGCGCATTGCTTGGACCGTGATCGGCAATTCGAATTTCGATCAAGGTGTGTTCGACAAGGCGGAAGCGGCCTATACGCACGCACAGGCCGTCATGCCGCCCAACGATCCGGAACGGGCGGTGATCGTCGAGCGGCTGGCCGCGTCGATCTACAAGCAGGGCGAACAAAAGAGCAAGTCCGGTGACAGCGCCGCCGCCGTCGATGATTTCTTAAGGGTCGCGGCACTGGCCCCGACGTCCAAGGTGCGCGCGAATGCCGACTTCGACGCCGCCGCACTGCTCGTGACCCAGAAGCAGTGGGATCGAGCCATCCCCGTACTGGAAGGGTTTCGCCGCAATTTCCCCGAGAGCCCTCTGCAGGCGGACGTCACCCGCAATCTGGCCGTGGCCTACACGGCGGCGAACAAGCCCGGGCAGGCAGCGGTTGAATTCGAACAGATCTCGCAATCGCCGAAAGAGACGCCCGATGTGCAGCGTGAAGCCACCCTGCAGGCCGCGGATCTTTACGACAAGGCCGGCAATACCGCCAAGTCGCGCGCCATGCTTGAAGCATTCGTGAAGCATTTCCCGCAACCGCTCGGCCCGGCTCTGGAGGCACGCAACAAATTGAGCTTGATTGCGGTCAAGGCCGGCGACTACAGCGGCCGCGACTATTGGCTCAGGGAGATCATCGCCGCGGACCGCTCCGCGGGTGCCGCGCGCAGCGATCGCAGCCGCACGCTGGCGGCAAAAGCGACATTGACGCTGGCGGCACCGGCGCGCGAGGAGTTCAAGAACATCAAGTTGGTGGTGCCGCTCAAGAAATCCCTCGCCGAGAAGCGCAAGGCGATGGAAGCTGCGCTCAAGGCGTACGAAGCAGCCGCCGACTATCAAGTCGCCGAGGTCACAACCGCGGCGACCTTCGAGAGCGCGGAACTGTATCGCCAGCTGGGCAAGGACTTGATGAGTTCCGAGCGCCCGAAGAATCTCAAGAAGGATGAATTGGAGCAATACGACGTACTGCTCGAGGAACAAGCTTTTCCGTTCGAGGAAAAGGCCATCAAGTTGCACGAAGTCAACACTGCGCGCACCAAAGATGGAACCTATGACGAGTGGGTGCAGAAGAGCTTTGCGGCGCTCGCGCAGCTCAATCCAGGCCGATACGGCAAGGTGGAGATCGGTGAACAGCAGGTCGAATCGATTCGTTAGCCTCGGCGTGCTTGCGCTGCTGTCCGGCTGTCACAGCACGCCGGTGCAGCCAACGCGCGCGCCTGCGTCCGCACCCGTCGGCGCCAGCCCGGCAAACGTTGCCGGCGGGACCGCCGCGGCGCCGGGCAATACCGCGACGGCCGGCGCACCCCCGGCGGCCGATACGACCCCCATTCCCCCACGTGCCGCACAGCAGTACAGCCAAGCGTTGCAAATGATGAAATCCAACCGCCGCACGGACGCGGAACTCGAGTTCAAGCAGCTCACAGTCGCCTATCCGCAGTTCGCGGGACCGCAACTGAATCTGGGGCTGCTGTATTTGAACGATTCCCGGCTACCCGAAGCGGAGGCCGCATTCAAGGCGGCCCTGCAAGTGACCCCGGCCAACCCCATTGCGGGCGACGAACTCGGCATCGTAGAGCGTAAGCTAGGCAAGTTCGCGGAAGCCGAGACAGCGTACCTGCGTGCGATTGCCGCTGAACCAAACTATGCGCCTGCGCATCTTAATCTGGGCGTGCTCTATGATTTGTATTTGGGGGAGCCGCAGAAAGCGCTCGAGCAGTTTGAACGCTATGTCGAGATAGCCGGGGAGAACAAGCAGGTTTCCGGCTGGATGATTGAACTACGCAAACGCGTCGGTGCGCCGGCGCCCGCCGCCAAGAAGGAGCCCGCATGAACGCGCTGCCCAAAATCTCAAGCCTGATCGTGCTTTGCGGGGCCATGAGTGTGACGCATGCCCAGCAACCCGCGCCGCCCCCCGTCCCGACCGACACCCCTGCGCCGGCGCCGGCTCCAAAGCCGTCCAAGGCGACTGCTCAGTCCGAAGCAGGCGAGCCGCGTGCCAATACCTCCCGGCCTGCCACCCCGCAGTCCGAGGCGGGCGAGCCGCGCGCCAATACCTCGTCAAAACCCCCGGCCGTCGCCGGCGGCCGGGCAAACGCCGGGACGGGTCAAAAGGCTCCGGGAGCCACGGATCGCCTGGAATTGGGCACCGCCACGGTGACCGGCGATCGGGAGCAGCCCAAGGTCATGTACATCGTCCCTTGGAAGAAATCCGATATCGGGGATCTGGCCGGCAAGCCTATGAACAGCCTGGTCGATGAGATCCTGGCCCCGGTCGACCGGGACGTGTTCAAACGCGAAGTCGTCTATTACAAGGCCGTGCAGGCCGATACGTCCCAAAATGGTGCGCCGGGCCACCCGTCGAACCAGGGTGAGAAGTAAGTCATAGCCGATTTTACGGAATCTGGTTGAATCGTATATTCGCAAGATCGAGTTTATTAGGAGCGCGCAGATGAATTTCATGAATTCGGCAGTCAATTTCTTCAAGGACGGCGGGTTATTCCTGTACCCGCTGGCCTTGATATTCGTGGTCGGCGTCGCCATCGCCATCGAGCGATACGTGTACCTGACGCGCGAAACCATTCGCAACCGCAGCTTGTGGGACTCGCTCGTGCCCGCCCTCAGCGCCGGGAACTTCAAGCAGGTGGTGGGCCTTTGCCACAACTCGAAGGCCTCGATCGCCACCATCCTGAATTATGGCGTGGCGCGCGTCGCCAGCGCCCGCCGCCGCGATGACATCGAAAAGGCCATGGACGAGAGCCTGCTCGAAGTCATTCCGCGGATCGAGAAGCGCACGCACTATCTTTCGTCGCTGGCCAACGTCGGCCTGTTGATCGGCTTGCTCGGCACGATCACCGGCCTCATCGGTGCATTCAGCGCCGTGGCAACCGCGAATCCTGCCGAGAAAGCCAGCTTGCTGGCGGCGGCGATTTCGGTGGCCATGAACAACACCGCCTCCGGCTTGTTCGTCGCCATCACGCTGCTGCTGTCGCACATGTTTCTCGAGTCGAAGACCACCTCGCTCATCGACAGTTTGGAAATCGCATCGGTGAAGTTCTTGAACTCGATCACCGAGCGCCAGACCGACAAGACTCATGAACCGGCGGCGCCGACGCCGTCGGTGAGAACACCGGCCGCGGCCCGCGGCAGCATCTAGCTCAAAGTGACAGCATCCTAGGTCGTCTCTCATGAAGTCAAAAGCAGCGCGCCTCGTCCGACGCAATCACGCCCGCTATCACCAGGGGCGCGATGATCTGAACATCGTGCCGATGATCGACATGATGGTGATCTTGGTGTTCTTCCTGATTTTCACGGCCGTGTTTTCCAAGACGAATATCCTTCAGCTCAACCTGCCGGCAAGCAACACCGCTCCTGTTGAATTGCCGAAGGGCCTGAAGCTCGAAGTGATCATTCGGCCCAACGATCTGGTGGTCAACGACCGCAATTCGGGCCCGCTGAAAGTCATCGAGAACACGCCGGCCGGCTATGATTTGGATCATTTGTCGGAATTCATGCGTCAGGTCAAGTCGCAATTTCCGCAGATGACCGACGCGACCATACTGCCCGGACCCGCGGTGCCTTACGATGTTCTGGTGCAGGTAATGGACACCGTGCGCGTCTATCAGATCCCGACGCCGCCGTACTCCAAGGCGGAACTGTTCCCGGACATCGCCATCGGAGATGCGCCGACATGATGTCCTATCGCATAAAACGGCATCGCGAACGCAGGCATGGCGCGAACCATTTTGCGCTGATTCCCTTCATCGACATGATGACCATTCTCGTCGTGTTCCTGCTCGCGCACACGGCTGAGGTGGACATTCTGCCGAACACGAAGAACATTTCGATTCCGCAGTCCATCTCCGACCGCAAGCCAAGCGCGGCGGTGGTCGTCATGATTACCAAGGATTCGGTCTACGTCGACGGCAACCTGGTGGGATCCGTGCGGGATGTGGCCGCCAATCAAGGCCCGTTCTTTGCGCCCCTTAAAACGGCGCTATTGGCGCAAAACGACCGCAGCATCCGCAGCGCGCAGCAGACCGATATCGCCAAGCGGGAAGTCACCATCATGGGCGACAAGAGCACGCCTTACAGCGTGCTGAAGAAAATCATGTTGACCTGCAGCGAAGCCGAGTACGGCAAGGTGTCCTTCGCCGTGGTCGAACGAGAACGGGCGGCGACCTGATGGCGGCGTTAAATCCCGCAAATCGAGTCCCGTCCGGCCTGGTGCCTTACTACCGGCGCTACGATCTGCCGTGGGCGCCATCCGAGGAGACGGAGCGGCGCTTCCGCGTCATTCTGCGCAATCTTGCGATCGTATTCTTGATCGTCGCGGTGATCATGCCCTTCCTGCCGCGCACCGAGCGCGTCAACAACACGGATTCCCTGCCGGAACGCGTGGTGCAGCTGGTCATGGAACCGCCGCCGCCGCCACCTCCGCCGCCGCCGCCGCCGAAGGAAAAGCCGGTGGAGAAAGTGCCGGTGCAGAAGGTGCCGACGCCGCCTCAGCCGGTCGATCCGCGCGTCAAGGCCTCCAAGAGCGGCCTGCTCGCGAATCTCGACGATCTCGCCGCGCTTCGCGATCAAATTGACCTGGATAAATTCCAGAAGAATCAGCAAAAGACCACCGACCCGGGCGATGTCACCCAGGTGACCCGCAGCATCATCAGCTCCAAAGCGGGCGGCACCAGCGGCGGGATCAACTCGCCCACGAGCAGTGGGCTCGCGTCCGGCTCAGGTTCATTGCGCGGAATTTATACGACGCAGGTCAAGGATCCGAATCTCGGCGCCTCGGGTCAGGCGGCCACGCGGGCAGGCGGCAGCGGCAAGGCCTCGCGTAGCGCCGATGAAATCGCACTGGTGTTCACCAAGAACAAGGGCGCCATCGACGCCATGTACGCGCGCGCGCTGCGCGACAACCCCGCGCTGCAGGGCAAGGTCGTGATCGAGCTGACCATCGCGCCATCGGGCGACATCACCGCGGCACGCGTGCTTTCCTCTGAACTGCACGATCCGGTATTTGAAGAGAAGCTCGTCGCGCGCATCCGCCTGTTCAAGTTCGAAGCGAAGGATGTCGCGGCGCTGACAGCCACCAAACCCATAGACTTCTTCCCCGCAGGATGAACATTCAATCCGAAATCGAGTTCTTCAGCGATCTCGGCCTGGTCGACAAGGCGCGCTTCATTGCGCGCTTGATTTGCGAGATCGCCGAGGAAGCCAAGGTCGGCAACGGCGACGGCAGCGACGCCGTGCGCTACAAGTTCGCGAATGAAATGAGCCAAAGGCTGGCGCGCTTCACCTACCAGCTGTTAGGCGAGGACCTGGCCCGGCCGCAGGATGATGTGGTGATCCGCATGCTGCTCGGTGCGCGTGCCGACAAGAACGCGCAGCGCATCATGCACAATGCCTATCGGCGCGTGCTGACCAGCTTCGAGAGTTTTGATACGACGGTATTGCTCAATCCTCACTAGGATTGGGGGCATGGGCAGTTTCAAGGCACGAAAGGCAGCAGTGCCTTGAAACTGCCCATGCCCCCAAGCCTGGTCCGGATCGATCGTCAACCGAAGCCGTGAACCCGACCAGCCCGCGTGCGTTCTGATTTAGCCGAGCTAGGACACTCGCGAGGCTAGTGTGGTTGAGCTAGTTCATGACCTGGTGCAAAACGGCGGCCCGAGAGTTTTTCGGATACCGATGGAGGTTACATGGGTCCGCTTGCGAAAGCCTTCGTTAAGGAAAACCGAAAATTCGGTGTCAGTTCCATAGTTGGAGGAATTATCTTTATTGGTGTCGCTGTGGATCGCCTCGCAAAAGGGCAAGCGGATCTTTTGAAATTTGCGATATTGGCAGGGAGCGGCATTGCCTTCGTGCTTTTTGGAATTCTCTACCTAAAGGCACCTCTATCTCGAAAATCACAAACGGGTGAGTAGTCCGAGCGGAGCATTGGCGCTTCGAGGTCGGCAAAGGCTCAAGTGACAGACGGCACGCCCTCGAATGGCGGTCGCCGACCTCCTCAGATCACATCGACATGTGATGTTGATCGGTCCGGTACTCGCCAATCCGTCAAATTCAAACGTCGAAGCAATCTAGGAATTCGCGGCGACCCGCCGTGCGGCAGGCTCCTCCGGCTGGCCGGTATCGGTCTCGAACAGGTGCAACAGCTGCTCAGCCGACTCGCGGCTGGTTTCCAGAAACTTCTTCTCATCGTCCTTCACGGCATGCTGC
>DASXMG010000122.1:0-33405 GCA_036495805.1 Steroidobacteraceae bacterium
TGGATTTTGTTGCGTTCGCCGAAGATGAACGGAGCCATTTTCGGGTTCCAGAAGCGGGTTTGGTGCCCAAAATGGACGCCCGCTTCCAGCATTTGTCGCATGGACACGCTGGTCATAAAAAACTCCTGGTTGGGTTGAGCCTCCGCGTGCCCCAATCGGCAACCCGGTTTTGCCTTGAAACTGCAGCTTTAAGCCTTCATTTCAGTGCTTACCGGGCACCCAGTCGATTGTGACGACACGCGTGCGGGGTTGTTAAAAATAGCCGCGCTTTATACCATGAACCCCCGGTAGAAACAAAGCCCGACTGCTGTTGAAGCTTGTCCGACATTATCTTATGAATGTGACCATCAAAACCCCCGCCGAACAGGACAAAATGCGCGCCGCAGGCCGTCTGGCGGCCAGCGTCCTGGACATGATCGAACCCTATGTTCTGCCCGGCGTGAGCACGGATGAACTCGACAAGCGTTGCCACGATTTCATCGTGGAAGAGCTGAAATCCATCCCCGCCAACCTCAATTATCGCGGCTTCCCGAAGACCATCTGCACCTCGGTGAATCATGTGGTGTGCCACGGCATACCGGGCGATAAGCGCTTGAAGAACGGCGACATCATCAATATCGACGTCACAGTGATCCGCGACGGATTCCACGGCGATACCAGCCGGATGTACCTCGTCGGCAATGCGGCCATCCTTGCCCGCCGCCTCACAGCCTCCTGCCATGAGGCGATGTGGCGCGGCATTCAGCAGGTCAAGCCAGGCGCGCATCTGGGCGATATCGGGCATGCCATCCAGACGTTTGCCGAGACCAACAACTTCTCGGTGGTGCGTGAATACTGCGGTCACGGGATCGGGCGCGTATACCACGAAGATCCGCAGGTGCTGCACTACGGCAAGCCGGGCACCGGCTTGGAACTGACGCCGGGCATGACCTTTACCATCGAGCCGATGATCAACGCGGGCCGGCGCGACGTTCGGCTCTTGCCCGACGGCTGGACGGTCGTGACGAAAGATCAGTCTTTGTCCGCTCAGTGGGAGCACACGATTTTGGTCACCGATGAAGGGTACGAAGTGCTGACCCTGCCCGCCGGCGCAATTTCCGCGGCGGCTTCGGCTGTGGCCGCCACTTGAACGCCCACGGCAAGTTCCTCGATCAAATCGCCGACTGGTCTTACCTCACGGCAGTGCCCGCAGCCCTCGAAGAGGGCCAATTCTCTCCGATCACCTTTCGCCAAGTTCTCGATCAGGGCACCGAGCTTCTGAAAGATCGCTTCGTTGCCGATGAACCCATCGAAGATCTGGTGCGCGATCGCGCGCGTCTGGTGGACGTTGCCCTGCGCGCGGCGTGGACCGGCCATGCGGGAAAATTTACCGCGGACTTGGGTTTGGTCGCGGTCGGCGGCTATGGCCGCGGCGAACTGCACCCGAGTTCCGATATCGACATCATGGTGCTCTTACCGAAGAGCGACTCGGCGGACTGGCAGCCGGACATCGAGCGCTTCCTGACATTTTTATGGGATATCGGCCTCGAGGTCGGCCATAGCGTTCGATCGATCGATGATTGCCAGCGTGAAAGTCTCGCCGATATCAGCGTCGCAACCACGCTGTTCGAAGCGCGCCTGCTGGCGGGACCCGAACCGTTGTTCGCGGGAATGCGGCGCGCACTCGCGCCGGATCGGCTTTGGTCATCGCAAGACTTTTTTGAAGCCAAGGTCAAAGAACAAACCGAGCGGCATCATCGATATTTCGATACCGCCTATAACTTGGAACCCAACGTCAAATCGAGCCCCGGCGGATTGCGCGACCTGCAAACCATCGGCTGGGTGGCGAAGCGGCATTTCGGAACCGACACGCTCGATGAGCTGGTGGCGCATGGGTTTTTGACCCGGGAGGAGCTGCGCAAGCTGCAAGCCGCGCAGTCGTTCCTATGGAAGGTGCGCTTCGGCCTGCACGTGCTGACCGGACGGCGCGAAGACCGGCTGTTGTTCGACTATCAGATCAAGCTCGCGAAAATGTTCGGTTACGAGGATGCCAGCTTCACCCTCGCGGTCGAACAGCTCATGCAGAAGTATTACCGCACGGTCATGGACATCAGCCTGCTGAACGAAATGTTGCTGCAGCTGTTTCGCGAGGCCATTCTGACGCAAAGCGCGCCGCCCGTAGCCCTGAACGCACGCTTCCAAATGCGCAATGACTACCTTGAAGTGACCCATCCCGAGGTGTTTGCGCGCTACCCCTCCGCGTTGCTCGAGCTGTTCGTGTTGCTGCAACAACATCCCGACCTGCGCGGCGTGCGTGCTGAAACCATCCGGCTGATCGGTACCCATGTGTCGCTCATCGATGAGGAGTTTCGCCAAAACCCCCGGCACCATCGGCTTTTCATCGAGATCCTGTGCGCGCCGGTGGGCGTCACGCACGAGCTGCGGCGCATGAATCTTTACGGCGTGCTCGGACGCTACATCCCCTCGTTCGGACGGGTCGTCGGCCGTATGCAATACGACTTGTTCCATGCCTACACGGTGGATGCCCACACCTTATTCGTCGTCAGCAATCTGCGCCGTTTCGCCATGCCGAAGTTCAATCATGAATTTCCGGCCTTGAGCCAGATCATGCAATCCTTGCCGCGGCAGGAAGTGGCCTATTTGGCAGCGCTGTTTCACGACATCGCCAAGGGCCGCGGCGGCGATCACTCGGAGTTGGGCGCGGTCGACGCCGAGGCCTTTTGCCTGGAGCAAGGGATGGGCCGCTACGAAGCGCGCCTGGTCGCCTGGCTGGTGCGCAATCACCTGATCCTGTCGATCACCTCGCAAAAGAAGGACATCAGCGACCCGGATATCATCCAGGAGTTCGCGCGGCACGTCGGCGATCAGGTTCACTTGGATTATTTGTACGTACTCACGGTTGCCGATGTGCGCGGCACCAATCCGAAATTGTGGAATTCCTGGAAGGCGCGGCTGTTCGAGGAGTTCTACGAGCGCACCAAGCGGGCACTGCGCCGCGGGCTCGAAACGCCGATCGACCAGGATCAGCTGATCCGCGAGACACAAGATCAAGCGCTCTCGAAGTTGCCCGCGGACGTCCTGCAGCAAGCCGGCTCCATATGGGCGCAGTGGACCGAGACGTACTTTCTGCGCTACACGCCGGAGGAAATCGCCTGGCACACGGCGTTGCTGGCCGAGCGGCCGCCCGACGATGACAGCCCGCTGGTTGCCGTGCGGCAGCTCACCGACCGCGGCGGCACGGCGGTGCTGACGTACACGCCACGGCGGCTGCGCAGTTTTGCACGCACCACCGGCGTGCTCGATCAAATGGGCCTGAACGTCGTCGATGCCCGTCTGATCAGCAGCGCCAATGGGTTTAGCCTCGAGACGTACGTGGTGCTCGAGGACAATGGCGCGGTGATCGCCGATGCGGCGCGGATTCGAGAGATCGAGCGCGGCTTGTGGCGCGTGCTGCAACAGGGCGGAGATTTGCCGCCGGCAGTGATGCGGCGGGCACCGCGGCAGGTCCGCATGTTCTGGACACCCACCCAGGTCAATTTCAGTGTCGACGCCCGCAACGACCGCACCATTCTCGAGCTGATCGCGGCCGACCGGCCGGGTCTCTTGTCGGAGGTCGGCAAGGTGTTCCGCGCCGAACGCATTGCGATCAACGGCGCCAAGATCATGACGGTGGGCGAACGCGCCGAAGACGTGTTCTACATCACGCGTGAGGATGGGGGCCTGCTCAAGGAAGAATCGTGCCGGCGCGTGCAGGAAGCGCTGATGCAGGCGCTCGATAAACGCGAAGTGGCACGATCTTGAATTCCCACGACGAGTTGCGGCCGATAATCGATGACGCCTACGAAGCGCGGGCGCAAATCAGTCCGCGCAATGCACCGGCCGCGCTGCGCGCCGCGATCGAGAAGACCTTGGATCTGCTGGACGAGGGGCAACTGCGCGTGGCCCAGCCGGACGGCGGGGCTTGGCGCGTCAATCAATGGCTCAAGAAAGCCGTGCTGCTCGCCTTTCGCATCAACGACAATGAAGCGATGCCGGCGGGCGCCCTCAATTTCTACGACAAGGTGCCGCTGAAGTACCGCGGCTGGAACGAGGATCGCTTTGCCGCCGCCGGCGTGCGCGTCGTGCCGCCGGCGACCGTGCGGCGCGGCGCCCATATCGCCGCCAACGTGGTTTTGATGCCCAGCTACGTGAACATAGGTGCCTACGTGGACAGCGGCACCATGGTGGACACGTGGGCTACTGTCGGTTCCTGCGCGCAGATCGGCAAGAATGTGCACTTGTCCGGCGGCGTCGGCATCGGCGGCGTGCTGGAACCATTGCAAGCCGGCCCCACCATCATCGAAGATAATTGTTTCATCGGCGCGCGCTCGGAAATCGTCGAGGGTGTCGTGGTCGAGTCCGGCGCCGTGATTTCGATGGGCGTCTTCATCGGTCAGAGCACGCGCATTTACGATCGGGAACGGGACGAGGTTCTTTATGGGCGGGTACCCGCCGGTGCCGTGGTGGTTCCCGGCACGCTGCCTGCCGCGAACGGCAAGTACGGTCTCGCCTGTGCCGTCATCGTCAAACGCGTGGATGCGCAAACTCGCGCCAAGACCTCGCTGAACGAACTGCTGCGCAACATCGATTAGGCAATGCGAGTCGAGCACGTCGCCTTCTGGACTCAGGAACTCGAGCGACTCGTGCATTTTTACGAAAAATACTTCGACGCTTCGGCCGGATCCCAATACATCAACCCGACGAAGGGTTTCGAATCGCGCTTCTTGAGCTTTGCAGGCGGCGCGCGGATTGAAGTCATGCGAAGCTCAACATTGAACCCGCTGAAGCCCGAACCGGGCGCTCAGCGTATGGGCCTCGCGCATCTGGCGATCTCCGTAGGATCAATGGAGCGCGTAGAGGAGCTTACCGGGCGGCTCCGGAAGGACGGTTTCGAGATCGTGGACGGCCCCCGTCATACCGGTGATGGCTACTTTGAGAGTGTCGTCCTGGACCCCGACGGAAACCGGATTGAGATTACGATTTAGGAGGCTCGCGTGAATCGCTCCATGACTGCTCTTTGCTTGATCTTGGTTGCCGCTCCCGCGCTGCTGGGGGGTTGCGGCTCGCGCAGCGGCGCGCCGGAGCCGGCGATTGCCGCGAAACCCGATGCGATTATTACATTCGACGGTGACCGTCGCACCTGTGTCGTCGCGCTGTCCAGCGAAGCCCAAGGCAGCATGGTGCCGTGCGCGGATGTCGTTCCGTTCATGCGGGACGAGCTTAGGCTCGCGAGTGGATCGATCTACGACAGCCGCACGATCGGCAAAGCCGACGCAGCGGAAGTTGCCAAGACCACTCAGAATCTCAAAGACGCCGGCTATCGATTTATCGGCGGCCATTAGAGCGCATGCGCAAAACCCTCGCGCCGATCCTCGCGCTGATACTCGCGCTGATCCTCGCAGTACGCACAGCCCATCCACAGGGGGCCGACCACGGCGGGGGACACGCCGGCGATGCCATCCGCTGCACATCCGGCAAGCCGGAAATTGCGGTAGTCGCCTGTACCAACATCATCCAGGACAAACGCGAGGACGACGGCAAGCGCGCGATAGCGCTACGAAATCGCGCGTATCGTTATCAGCAATTGGGCGACTTCGATCACGCGATAGCCGACTACACGGCAGCTTTGGGTCGTCCCGAGCAGCACGGCCTCGAGGCCAAAACCTATCTGAATCGCGGTTCGATGTATTTCCTGAGAGGCGATGAGGACGCTGCCTTGGCAGACTATGACAAGGCCGGGTCTCTCGATCCCACATTGGTCTCGACTTATATCAACCGCGCAACGATCTACATCAGGCGCGGCGAAGACGATCGCGCCCTCGCCGAGCTCGATCGAGCGGCGCTGCTGAATGCCCTGGATTCCGCGCTCTTCGTCAGCCGCGGCACGCTTTATTCGCGGCGCGGCGACCAGGCCCGCGCCATCGCCGATTTCACCACGGCAATAAAAATGGATCCGGCAAACGCCGCCGCCTGGCGCAACCGCGGTTTCGCGTATCGGGCGTTGGGCGACAAGGCGGCAGCCGCAGCGGATGCAGCGGAGGCCATTCGATTGAACCCCAACTTGGCCGCCGCGCATCGCGATTTGGGGCTGAGCGCGGAGGGGCCGGATCGCGCCGCGCGCGCGCTCGCCGAATTTGACCAGGCTATCAGGCTCAATCCGCAGGATGCTCAAGCTTTCAAAGCGCGTGGCGATGTGTATCTCGCGAACGGCAATTGGGATCTCGCCATCGCCGACTTCAGCAGCGCCATCGCGCTTGACCCCAAAAGCTACGCTGCCTACCTCAACCGCGGTCAAGCTTTCGGCGCCAAGCGCGAGCCCGGGCGCGCCATCGCGGATTTCACCGCAGCGCTCGGCCTCAAGGCAGACGCTGTTGAAGCCTATCGGCGGCGTGCTTTCTTTCGTCAAGAGGACGGTGACGGCCAAGGCGCGCTGGAAGATTACGATCGCGCCATCGCGCTTGACCCGGTGGATGCCGAGGCGCTGCGTGGTCGCGGTCATTTGTGGCTCATGCGCCATGATGCTGAGGCGGCCATTACCGACCTCACCGCCGCGATTGCGTTGAATCCTCAAGATGCGCTCGCCTACCAGTTTAGGGGCGCAGCCTATGCCGCAAAGAGGGATTTTCGGCGGGCGAATCTCGATGCGGCGGCGGCTTCGCACATCGATCCGTCCGCTCGCTGAACAGCCCGCACTGGCTGCCCCAATTGTTTACAATGAGCGCCCCTTTTTCGCCACTTATCCGGGAAACACCATGCTCCAACGCTTGAGCGCCGCCATATTTTTGAGTGCCATTTGCTTCGCCGGAATGGCGGACGCAACAGCCGGCGGCGATCACGCCGAACAAGGCTGGATCAAGCAAAGCAACGAATACACCAACCTGCTGCTCAGCGTGCAGCTCGAGCATTCGCCGGAGCAAGGATCGTCGCAGGGAGTCGCGAAATTCGACGATCGCATCTCCAATCCCTCGCGTGCCGATGAAATCGCGGAACGCCATGAACTCGAGACCGCGCTGGCGAAGATCAAGGCGGCGCAAGGCGGCGTGACGGACAAGAATGTCAAAGAGGACATCGAAATTCTGCAAAAGGCCTTCAACCTGCAATTTCGCCAGGAAGACTTCGCGCTGGCGCGCGAAGTGCCCTTCTACAACGCCAGCGCCATGATATTCCGCGGCTTGCGTATTCTGCTCGATGACCAGGTTCCGCAGCAGCGGCGCGCGGCGGCCTTGGTGCGGTTGCGCAAGTACGCTGGCGTCGAGCCTGGCTATAAGACCTTCACCGATCGGTTGAAGGAACGCGAAGCCGAACAGATCGCAAAGGCGAACGTCATTTTCCCGGCCAAGGAAGAGGTTGAGACCGAATTGGGCCGCAACTCGAACTACGTCGAAGGCATTGCAACGCTGTTCAAAAAATACAAGCTGTCCGGATGGGAGCCTTCTTACGAAAAACTGAAAGTGCAGCTCGCCGACTACGATGCGTGGGTCAAAACCACGATTCTTCCCAAGTCGCGCACCGATTTTCGCCTGCCGCCCGAGAAATATGCGCTCGCCTTCGAAAGTTTCGGCATCGATATTCCGCCGGCGCAAATTGCCAAGATGGCGCACGCTGCCTTCACCCAGTATCAAAATGAAATGGCGCCGCTGGCCGCGCAAGTGGCCAAAGCCAACGGCTACCCGTCAAGCGACTATCGCGCGGTGATTGCGGAGTTGAAGAAGAAGCAGATCACCGGCGAGGCGATTCTGCCGTTCTTCGAAAATCGGCTGCACGAGATCGAAAAGATCATCGTTGCGAAAAATCTCGTCAGCATGCCGAGCCGCCCCGCCATCATTCGTCTCGCAACACCGGCTGAAACCGCGCAGCAGCCGGCACCGCACATGAGTCCGCCGCCGTTTTTGCACAACACCGGTCAGCGCGGGCAATTCGTTCTGCCGCTCAACATTCCTTCGGCGACGGGCGGCGCCGAGGACAAGTACGATGACTTCACTTTCGATGCGGTCGCATGGACGCTGACGGCGCATGAGGCGCGGCCCGGGCACGAACTGCAATTCGATTCCATGGTCGAGCATGGCGTCAGCCTCGCGCGCGCGTTGTACGCCTTCAACTCCACCAACGCCGAGGGCTGGGGTTTGTACGCCGAGTACATCATGCAACCCTACGAGCCGGTGGAAGGCCAACTGTTGACGCTGCAACTGCGCCTGCTGCGCGCCGCCCGCGCCTTCTTGGATCCCGAACTGCAAAGCGGTGCGGTGACGGAAGCCCAGGCTTATGCGGTGCTCGAGAAGGATGTCATGCTGAGCCATGCCTTCGCCAAGGAAGAGGTCGAACGCTTCACGTTCCGCAGTCCCGGACAGGCCAACAGCTACTTTTACGGTTACACGCGCCTGCTTGCG
Organism: Steroidobacteraceae bacterium; assembly: GCA_036495805.1. Taxonomy (GTDB): domain Bacteria; phylum Pseudomonadota; class Gammaproteobacteria; order Steroidobacterales; family Steroidobacteraceae; genus Bog-1198. Next base: position 8,427 of record DASXMG010000122.1, read on the forward strand.
CTGCGCAAGGAGACCGAGGCCGCGCTGGGCAAAAAGTTCGATCAGAAGAAGTTTCACGACTTCATCTTGAGCCAAGGCTTGCTGCCGCCGGATTTAATGCGCGCAGCGGTGCGCGAAGACTTCATTCCCGCGCAGCGCTAGGCCGCCGGGGCGAGGGTCCTGCTACCCGAAGCGCCCGGTAATGTAGTCTTCGGTCAGTTTTTGCTGCGGGTTGGTGAAAACGCGGCCCGTTGGACCGATCTCGACCAGATCGCCCAAGTGGAAATAGGCGGTGCGCTGCGACACGCGCGCCGCCTGCTGCATGTTGTGCGTCACGATGGTGATTGCATAATTTTCGCGCAGCTCATCGATCAGGTCTTCGATCTTGGCGCTCGCAATGGGATCCAGCGCCGAGGTCGGTTCGTCCATCAGAATCACTTCCGGGTTGACCGCGATGGTGCGCGCGATGCACAGGCGTTGTTGCTGCCCGCCGGAGAGGCTCGTGCCGGGGGTGGAGAGACGATCCTTCACTTCTTCCCATAGCCCCGCGCGCGCGAGGCTGGTCTGCACCAACTCATCCATGTCGGCGCGATTCTTGGTCAACCCGTGGATCCGCGGGCCGTACGCAACATTCGCGTAGATCGAATGCGGGAATGGTGTGGGCTTTTGAAACACGATGCCGACTCGCGCGCGCAATTGCGCGACGTCCTGCTTCTTGTCGTAAATATTCTGCCCGTCGAGCGTGATGGTGCCCGCGACGCGGGCACTCGCGATGGTGTCGTTCATGCGGTTGAGGCAGCGTAAAAACGTCGATTTGCCGCAGCCTGAAGGCCCAATCAAGGCCAGCACTTGGTTGCGCCCGATATCCAGGCTGACGTTTCTGACGGCGCACTTGTCGCCGTAGGTGACACTGACGCTGCTTGCCGTCATGACGGGATCGGAGACCTTGTCGCGGACCTCCGCGGGTGCGGCCGGGGACGAGCCCGGGCCGTCGGTCATGTTCATGTCGTTCACCGGCGTCAACCGAAGCGTCCGGTGATGTAGTCATCGGTCTTGCGATTCTTGGGCGACGTGAAGATCTGGCTCGAGGGCCCGATCTCGACCAGCTCGCCCATGAACATGAATCCGGTCACATTCGATACGCGCGCCGCTTGCTGCAAATTGTGGGTCACCACCACGATGCAATATTTTTCGCGCAATGCCTGCAGGGTTTCCTCCACGCGCAGGGTCGAAATCGGATCGAGCGCCGCCGTCGGCTCATCGAGCAGCAGCACCTCGGGTTGTACGGCAACCGCGCGCGCAATGCACAGCCGCTGTTGTTGTCCCCCGGAAAGGCTGCGTCCATCCGCATGCAGCTTGTCCTTGACCTCATCCCAAATGGCGGCATCGCGCAGGGCGGATTCCACGCGCACCTTCAGATCGGCGCTGCGCACGCCTCCCGCCAGGCGCAATCCGAACGCGACGTTTTCGAACACGGACATGGGAAAGGGTGTGGGCTTCTGAAACACCATTCCCACTCGATAGCGAAGCTCGGCAACGTCCACGGAAGGCCCTAAAATGTCGCGGCCTCCGATCAGCACCTCGCCCTCGGCGCGCTGCCTGGGATACAGGGCATACATGCGGTTCATGACGCGCAGCAAGGTCGACTTGCCGCAGCCCGAGGGCCCGATGAACGCGGATATCGAACGGTCGGCCAGCGTCATGTTGATGTTGTGCAGCGATTGCGCCGCGCCGTAGAAAAAATTCAGCGAGCGAACTTCGATTTTCGGCGGCCCCAGGTCTTTCGGTTCCGCGGCCACCGGATACGGCACGCGCATCTTCAAATGCTTGGGCGGCTTGGTCGAAGGGATCATCGCCCTGCGCCTCGTTCAGCCTGCAGCAGTGCCAGCAACACGCGGGCGGAAATGCTCAGGATCAAGATGGTCACCGTGATAATCAGAGCGCCCGCCCACGCCAAGGACTGCCAATCTTTATAAGGACTCAACGAGTATATGAAAATTACCACCGGTAGGTTGGCCATGGGCGCATTCAGATTGGTGCTCCAAAACTGGTTGTTGAGCGCCGTGAACAGCAGCGGCGCGGTTTCGCCGCTGATACGTGCGATGGCCAGCAGCAGGCCGGTGACGATACCGCTGCGCGCGGCCGGATACAGCACGCTCAAAGTCGTACGCCAGGGGTAGGCACCGAGCGCCGCGGACGAGTCCTTCATGCCGATGGGTACCAGATTCAACATGTCTTCGGTGGTCCGCAAGGTGACCGGGATCGCCAGCACGGCCAAGGAGAGCGCACCGGCGACCGCCGAAAAATGCCCGATGCGCACCACGACGATCTCATAGATGAACAGGCCGACGATGATCGACGGTGCACTCAGCAGGACATCGTTGATGAAGCGGATCGCCGTGCTCAAGCGTGAATTCTTGCCGTATTCCGCCAGATAGGTTCCGGCGAGCACGCCGATGGGAGAGCCGATCAGAATGCCCAGCAGCGTCATCACCCCGCTGCCGTAAATGGCGTTCAGCAATCCGCCCTGGCTGCCGGGCGGCGGCGTCATCTGTGTGAACACGCTGCGCGACATTCCCGACACGCCATGCGAAATCAAGGTCCAGAGAATGGCGGCCAGGCAGGCCAGGCCCGTCAAGGTGGCGACCAACGACAGCGTGAGGAATGCGCCATTTCTGATCTTGCGGAAAATGCGCCGATTCACGCCACCACCCCGGTGCGCCGCTCGAGCCGGCGCAGCATTGCCTGCGCCAGCGCGATTACGGTGAAGGTGATCAGGAACAGCAGCAAGCCGAGCGCAATCAGGGACGAGGTATACAAGTCGCCCACCGCTTCGGTGAATTCATTGGCAATCGCTGAGGAAATCGTGGTGCCGGGCGCCAGCAGCGAAGGACTGATGCGATGCGCGTTGCCGATGACAAAGGTCACGGCCATGGTTTCACCCAGCGCGCGGCCCAGCCCCAGCATGATGCCGCCGACGATCCCGACCCGCGAGTGCGGCACCACCACGTTCCAGATGACCTCCCAGGTGGTGGCACCGAGCCCGTAGCCCGATTTCTTCAGCATCGGCGGCACGGTATCGAAGACATCGCGCATGGTGGCCGCGATGAACGGCAGCACCATGATGGCGAGCACCACCCCCGCCGTGAGAATGCCGATTCCATACGGCGGCCCTTGGAACAGATGTCCGACGCCCGGCAGATCGCCAAAATTGCGGATCAACCACGGCTGTACATGCCGTTGCAGCACCGGCGCCAGCACGAACAGTCCCCAGATTCCGAAGATGATGCTCGGCACCGCCGCCAACAGCTCGACGGCCACGCCGATCGGCCGTTTCAGCCACGGCGGACAGAGTTCAGTCAAAAACAACGCGATTCCGAACCCCGTCGGGACCGCAATCAGCATGGCGATGAGCGAGGTCACCACCGTGCCGTAAATCGGCGCGAGCGCGCCAAATTGGTCGGTTACCGGATTCCAAATCTCGCGGGTGACGAAGGCGAAGCGGAAGTGAGCCAGCGCCGGCCACGCACCGCGCAACAGCGAAACAGCCACCCCGCCCAAAATGAACAACACCAAGAACGCGGCGATCAACGTCGCGGAGCGGAATACTCTTTCGTAAATCAGCTGCTTTGCGGCGTGTCCCGGATCTATGATCGCCACGATGTCAGTTCCGCTCCACGCGTTGCGCTTAAGTAGGTCAGGCCCGGCATATTGCTACGCCGGGCCTGACCGTATCTTAACTATCTAAATCTTGGCTAGCGAATTCGCAAAGCTGCGCTTACTTGCCGCTCCAAACCGGGCGGCCGCCCGCGGTAATTTGCGATGTCCAGGTTTTTTGCACCTGGGAAATCAATGCTGCCGGCAGGGGCACATAGTCGAGTTCGGCCGCCATGGCTGCACCGTCCTTGTAGGCCCACGCGAAAAATTTCAACGCCTCATTGACCGGCGCCGGGTCATCCGGCTGCTTGTAAACCAGAATGAAGCTGGCACCGGTGATGGGCCAGCTCTTGGCGCCCGGCTGGTCGGTCAATATCAGGTAATAGCTGTCGGCACCGGCCCAATCGGCGGTGGCTGCGGCTGCCTGGAATGATTCAGCGTTGGGCGCAACGGCATTGCCGGCTTTGTTGGTCAGCGTGGTGAACGACATCTTGTTTTGCTTGGCGTACGCGTATTCCACATAGCCGATGGCACCGTCGGTTTGCGTGGTCATGTTCGCCACGCCCTCGTTGCCCTTGGCACCGATGCCTACCGGCCATTGCACCGAGCTGTTGGCGCCGATGCTCGACTGAAATTTGGCGCTGGTCTTGGACAGATAGTCCGAGAACAGGAAGTTCGTTCCGGACCCGTCCGAGCGGTATACGGGTGCGATTGCCGTGCTGGGCAGCGTCAGCTTGGGATTGAGTTTTTTGATCGCCGCATCGTTCCACTGCTTGATGTCACCCATGTAGATGGCGGCAACGGTGGCACCGTCCAAGTGCAATTGCCCCGGGCCGATACCCTTGACGTTAACGACCGGCACCACGCCGCCAATGATCATGGGGAACTGGATCAGTCCCGACGCCTTTAGATCGTCCGGTTTGAGAGGCATGTCCGAGGCCCCGAACGTCACTGTCTTGGCCTTGATCTGCTTGATGCCGCCGCCGGATCCGATCGATTGGTAATTGAGACCGTTGCCGGTGAGCTTTTTGTAAGCGTCGGCCCATTTGGCGTAAATCGGGTAGGGAAATGTTGCGCCGGCGCCCGAGATGTCCGCGGCTGATGCCGCCATGCTTAGGGAGGCTGCGACGCCGAGTATCAGAAGGCGTTTAATTGTTTTCATCGATGAAAGCTCCAGTTGATACCCGCCTCGGCGCTCTGCGGGCCTAAGGCTTTAGGTTGGCTGGAATTATCAGGATCAATTGTGACGATTTTGTTACAACTGAATGGGAACAAGGGCTTAGCGTGTGCTTAAGCCCTGCCCGGCGCAAAACCTGCGCGCCTCAGCCTTGATAGTCGGCCGCTACCGTCTGGTCCACCCGCGTCTTATCCGCGGACATGGCGTTGAATACCGGCGTCAGCACGATCGCGATCAGGAGATTCAGGAGCACGCTGTACACCGCGCTATATCCGGGGAACGTATGGTCGCCCACATGTAGCGGAAAGGTGTTGGCGAGCTTCACCGAGTAGGCCATCCAGGTCCCTGCGAAAGTGCCGACCGCCCATCCTGCCAGCATGGCCCAGGAATTGAACCAACGGGTGTAGGCGCCGAGCATCACCGGCGGCAGCGTCTGGATGATCCAGATGCCGCCGAGCAATTGCAATTGAATCGCGTATTTCGTGGGGACGAATAAAATGAACACCAGCGCGCCGATCTTGACGATGAGCGAGGTCAACTTGGCGACGTGCGATTCCTGCTTGTCGCTGGGATTTCTGTTGATGAACTCGCGATGAATGTTGCGGGTGTACAAGTTTGCCGCGGCGATCGACATGATCGCCGCCGGGACCAGCGCGCCGATGCCGATGGCCGCGAACGCGACGCCCGCGAACCACGCCGGGAAGCTGTGCAGCAGCAGTGCGGGAACCGCAAAGTTGTTGCCGAACTGCTTGAAGCCGGCCGCATACTCGGGGAGCTTGTCGACGCCGCTGGCGATGACGAAGAAGCCGAACAGTGCGAGCAGGCCGAGCATGAAGGTGTAACCGGGCAGCATGGCGGCGTTGCGGCGGATGACCCTGCCGCTGCTGGCGCTCAAAATGCCGGTCAGCGAGTGCGGATAAAGGAATAACGCGAATGCCGACCCTAAAGCCAGGGTGGCATAGGCACTGTAGGCACCGGTGGTGTTCGGGCCGGGAACCGCCAACAGAAGTTTTTGCGCCGGCACTGATGCGAAAATTTTTCCGAATCCGCCGAGCTCGTAAGGAATCACGATGACCGCGGCAATCGCGGTCAAGTAAATCAGAAGGTCCTTGACGATGGCGATCGAAGCCGGCGCGCGCAAACCGCTGGAATAGGTGAACGCCGCCAGAATCACGAACGCGATGAACAGCGGCAGATCGGCCATCAATCCGGTGCCGGACACCCCCATCGCGCCGATGACCACCTGCAAGCCCACCAGCTGCAAGGCGATATATGGCATGGTCGCGACGATGCCGGTGATGCAGACCGCGAGCGCCAGCCACCGGTTGCCGAAACGTCCCTTCACGAAGTCGCCCGCGGTGATGTAGCCGTGCTTGTGGCATACATTCCAGAGACGCCGGAAGACCAAAAACATCAACGGATAGATGATGATGGTGTAGGGCACCGCAAAAAAGGCGACGGCTCCCTGGCCGAAGGCCAGCGCGGGGACCGCGATGAAGGTATAGGCCGTATACACATCGCCGCCTACCAAAAACCAGGTGATGACGGTACCGAAACGCCGCCCGCCCAAGCCCCATTCATGCAGCAAATCCAAGTCGCCGCGGCGCCAGCGTGCCGCTGCGAAACCCAACCAAGTGATGAACCCGAACAGCAGGACAAAGATGATCAGCGCGGTCCAATTGAGTTCCGACACGGGCGCCCCCTGAATTTTTTCTTATTCTTCCACGGCAAAGTAGACGATGGCCGTGAACACGGCACTGACGATGACCCACAGCATCTGGAACCAGTAAAAGAACGGGATTCCGAACAGGTAGGGTTCGGCCTTGTTGTAGAAAGGCGGCCACAAGGCCACCGCGAATTGGATCACGAAGAGCAGGTACCACCAGCTCCAGCCGCCGCGTTTTTTTTCTGTGGTGTTCATCGCGTTCCCCTACAGGATTCCGGTAGGGGGCCTATGCTACGCGCGGCGCGGTGGGCCTGTCGAGAAGATGACCGCATGGCCCGAAAACGGCCATGCGGTCATTGCGACAGGTTTTAGAACTTGAAGCGCACGCCCACCGTCGAGGTAAGGTCGGTGGTGTGAAACAGATAGCCGTTGGCCAGTCCGTCATGCACGCCGGTGTAGAATACGCCCGCATACGTATCGAAGCGCTTGCTCATGTGCCATATGCCATCGAACGAAATGGCATCCTCCGTGCCGCTGCACGTTCCGGCAACGTTGGTGGAGCAACCCGCGTTGGCCCCGGTTCCGTAGCTGTTCTGCTTGTAGCCGTAATAAGCGCCGGTGAGCTCGACGGTCGGAGTGACCATGTATTTCACGCCGGCCCAGAAGACTTGCAACACCTTGTCGTTCGGAAACGCCGCGTTGTTGACGAACACCAGCGAGTAGCCGCCGATGTCGTCGTAGCCCGCCGGCAGCGGGCTGCTCGGATTGGCGAAGCTGATGTGCTCGTAGCCGGCAAAGATCTTGAGGGGAAGGAGCTCACCGAAATTGTACAAACCCATCACGGAGTACGAGGTGTTGTCCGAGACCGTTGCGGCCAGCGATTTGTCCGGCGAAAAGCCCAGGCCCGGCAACAACGCCACTTGCGCGGCGCTCAGCGCGGCCGCCGAGATGGCATCGTGCGCTTTGACGTAGTACGCGTCCAGCGAGAGTCCCGCAAAATCGCCGCCGACGTCGATTTCGGTCACTGAATTGGCGATACCGTTGCCTTCATTGGGCTTGTAGTTCGCACCCAAGTGCGCCACGCCGGCGATCGTCAGCGTGTACTTGAGCGAGCCGTCGAGGCGGCGGTCTTGCGTATCGCCGGCGCCCGCGGTGGTTCCCGACAGGCCGATCAATGAAAATGCCTGAGACGCCGCGTTCGGGTCGTACTTGCTGATGCCGTCCGCCAGCAGCGTGTTCTGACGGCCGAAGGTCAAGGTGCCGTAAGTCTTGGAACTGACGCCGGCATAGGACTGCTGAAATATCTGCCCCGCGACGCTGGAATCCAGGTTCGTGGTTTGGGTGCCCGAGGCCACGCTGCGGCCGTTATTCTGCGTCAACGATTTCAGCGCGTCGCTGATCTCGCCGGACTGCGGGTTGAAGAAAGTTTCCAGCTTGAACACGCCGGTCCAGTCGCCCAGGCCGAACAGCGGTTCCACGCCCTGCAAGCCGATGCGGGATTGGCTCAGGTTGTTGGGCGTAACGCCGGTGATGGACTTGTTGCTGTTCTTCTGCACGACGTCGGCGCTGCCGGCGGGGAAATAATCGTTGATCGGCGCGCCGTGAGTTTGATTCTGAACGCCGACATCCACGATGCCGTACAGCGTGATCCCGTGCATGGTCAAGCTGTCATCGGAGGCAGCGGACTGTGCATGGGCGATTCCCGTCACCGCCAACAGAGCGCTCAGCATCAGACCATGTTTCTTGATCGCATTTACATAATTCACGGCTTCCACTCCAGTGTTTTGATTGTTGGATTTAACCGACGTATTGTTACATCTATGTGACAGTTGCGCCGAATCGGATTCTACTGCGATTATGGCGCTACGCTAGCGCTATCACAATTTTCAAGAACAGCTGTATCTATTTTGCAACAATCTGGCGTTTGACCGGGTGGTACTCCGGCGCCTGGCGATTGTTAATCGTGCGATTCAGCAGGCATTATTTGGACGTGCCGCGTGTCTCTTGACCATCGCAATGAGTAAAGCACTTGCTTAGGCGCCTCGATCCGCGGCAAAGCTTGGTCGCGGGCCTGATCTGGCTCGTGGTTGCGCTGGCGGCAAGTTTTGCCATTGCGGCCTCCATCTGGGCCGGCCGGGTCGCGCGGGAAATCGTCGTGCAGCAGCATGTGCGCCGGTTGGTGCTGGAAACCGATCAACTGGCGTCGGACTTGGGTCAAGCGGTCAGCATGAGGCTCGCGGCCATTCGCGCTGCCGAGGGCGGCGCGTCCCCCGGCGACCTCTTCCAGAGGCTCACCTCCTCGTATCCGGATCTGGAGTGGATTTCGATTGCGGATGCCGAGGGAGTGCTGATCGCAACGAACGGCAGCCTGCGTCCCGGCAGCAGCGCCGCCACGAGCCCATGGTTCCAGCAAGGCTCAAAGCGACCGTGGATCGGAGAGATCCAAGAATCTCGGCGATCCAGCTCCGGGCTATTGCTCGGTGATCTCGCGGCGCCGCTGCGCGACGCTTCGGGCAGCCTCGTCGGGGTGGTTGCGGCGCATTTGAGCTGGCGTTGGGCGGCGGCGGATGTACAGCGCCTGAGCGACACTTTGGATCGCCGCGGCTCCGCGCAAACTCTGATCATGGATCGCGCCGGCATCATCGCGGTCGGACCGGCCGATTTGCGCAATCGACCTTGGAACGGGGCCAAACTCGATGAGGCACCGCCGATCGAACCTTCCTCCACGCATTCTGAGCCTCCACGATTCGAGCGACTGCCGAATGGCGAGACCGTTCTGGTGACTCGCGCGCCGCTGCGCCTCGACGCGACACGCGTGGCGGACACGTGGACCGTACAGCTCAGCGAGCCGAAGGATCTCGTCTATCAGCGCGCCGACGCGCTGGCCATACGAATTTTGTGGATCTCGATCTGTCTTGGCGCGGCGATGGCTGTGCTCGGGACGCTCGGCGCGCGGCACCTGACCAATCGGCTGAAGAATCTGACCCGCTCAGCCGCCGCCGTGGGACGCAACGAGGTCGCACGCATCGAAGTGCCGAAGGGCCGCGATGAGGTCGCACAATTGGCGGCCGCTTTCGCCAGAGTCTTGGACGACTTGCGCCAGGAGCGCAGCGAGCTTCTCGAGCTGAGCAGCGACTTGGAGCGACGCGTTGCCGTTCGGACGCGCGAAGTGGAGCGCCTGGCCAAGGAGTCGCAGTACGCAGCCATCGCGCGTGAACGGTTGCAAATCGCCCGTGATCTGCACGACACACTGGCGCACTCCATGATGGCCATGCTGAGCGAGGTACGCCTGCTGCGCAAGCTGCAGGGACACGACCCGACTTCCTTGGCGGACGAGCTGGCGCGCGCGGAGGAAGTCGCGCAGGCCGGCCTCAACGAAGCGCGCTCGGCCATTGCGCAAATGCGCGTCAGCTCGGTGCGCGACCTGGGACTCGGGCCGGCGATCGCCAAGGCCATCGAGCGTTTCCAAGATCGCACCGGGCTTGCGGTCGAGATCTCCATGGATCCTGACGCGGCGCGCTTTGGCGACGAACGGGCGGAAGTGATTTTCCGCATGACCGAGGAAGCATTGCGCAATATAGAGCGTCACGCACGCGCGAGCCGGGTCCGCCTCGCATTGAGCAGCGCCAACGCTGCACACATGCAGCTTGAAATTGCGGATGACGGTGTCGGATTCGATGCGTCGCTGTCGCGGCCGGGTCACTTCGGGCTGGTTGGGCTGCGCGAGCAGGCGCAGTTGATCGGCGCTGAATTGCAGATCCTCAGCAATCCAAATAGCGGCACGACGCTCCGCTTGTCGTTGCGAATCGCCCCGGAACGCTTTAGCACCGGGCGTGGGCAAGGCTAAGGCTTAGCGCCCGCCGTTGGTCACGCCAAGTGAATTAACGATCTTTTTCACGCCGCGGGCCTGCAAAGCAATGGATTCTGCTTGTTCGCGCACCAGGTCCGTATCGACCACCCCGTAGAGATAAACCACACCGTCGTGGGTCTGCACGGTCAACAGTCCCGAAGGCCCCAACTCGGGATGCCGATCGAACAATGCGCGTACATCAGCCGTGATTTGGGCATCGCCGGGACAGCCCGCGAAGCCGCATTTTTCAAATGGCGCACACGCGGCTAGCGCAAGCGCGCACGTCATGCAAAGTGCCAAGGCCCAGGCGCCAATCGACGGCATTTTCATACCAGTAAAAGTTCTAGCGTACGCTTGTAAACGCGCTGCAACCTGTCGATGTCCTCCACGCGAACGCACTCGTTCACCTTGTGGATGGATTCATTGATCACGCCCAGTTCGATCACCTGCGCCCCCATCGGCGCGATGAAGCGTCCGTCCGAAGTCCCGCCGCCGGTGGTCAGCTTCGGGCTGATTTGCAATTGCTCTTGCACGGCGCGCGCCGCGGCCTGCGACAGCGTGCCGGGAATCGTCAGAAACGGTTGCCCGGAAATGAACCACTCCAAGCTGTATTTGACGCGGTAGCGCTGCAGGAGTTCCTCGACAGTGCGCTTCAAGCCATCCACTGTTTGTTCGGTGGAGAAGCGCAGATTGAATCGCGCCCGCAATTCACCGGGGATCACATTCGGCGCACCGGTCCCCGCGGAAATATTCGACACCTGAAAGCTGGTGGGTTGGAAGTGCTCGTTGCCGTGATCCCATACGCGTGCCGCCAGTTCGGCCAGCGCGGGTGCCAGCGCGTGCACCGGATTGTCGGCCAGCTGCGGATAGGCGATATGCCCCTGGATCCCGTGCACCGTCAGGCGCCCGCTCAGGCTGCCGCGGCGGCCGATTTTGATGGTATCGCCCAACGTGTTTTCGCTGGAGGGTTCACCCACCAGGCACCAGTCGATGCTTTCCTGGCGCTCGCGCAGCACTTCGACGACGCGACGGGTGCCATCGACGGACGGCCCCTCCTCATCGCTGGTGATCAGAAAGGCAATGGTGCCGCGGTGCTTGGGGTTCTGCCCGATGAATTCCTCGCTGGCGGTCACCATTGCCGCCAGGCCGCTTTTCATGTCGGCGGCGCCCCGGCCATAGAGCAGGCCATCGCGGATGACGGGCTCAAACGGATCGGAACGCCATTCATCCAGGGGACCTGAAGGCACCACGTCGGTGTGGCCGGCAAAGCAAAAGACCGGGGCGCCGCTGCCGCGTTTCGCCCAGAAATTATCGACCGGACCGAAGCGCAGGCTTTCGACGTGAAATCCCATGGCGGCCAGGCGCTCGATCATCAGCGCTTGGCAGCCGCCGTCGGCGGGACTCACCGATTGACGCGCAATCAGCGCCTGCGTCAATTGCAGGGTATCGGACATCAGAAGCGCAGCACCGGCGGTTGACGTCGCAGGTTGGCCCACAAACCCCAGGCGCCCAACAGCAGCGCGCTGATCAAGACCCAGGCGGGCATGGCGAGGCCCAAGAATTCCCAGGTGATTTTGGCGCACTCACCGGATCCGGTGAGCACCTTGACCAGCACTTCGCTCAAGGAAAACACCTTCATCATGAACTCGAGCGACGCGCCGCAGGACGGCACGGCATCGGGCGGCAAGCTTTGAATATAGAGGTGGCGCAGCGCCACGCCGATGGTGGCAAGCGCCGCGAGCGTCAGGAGCACTGCATACACGCGCCTGCCGAACGCCGCCGGGTCGTGAAGCGTCGCGGCCAAGAAGACGACGCCCAGCGCGAAGACGCCGATTCTTTGAAAAATGCACAGCGGACAAGGCTCCAGATGCAGCACGAATTGAGCGTAGTAGGCGTAGGCCAGGAGGCCCACGCACGCCAGGAAACCGAGAAGGTTCCCGCGCCGCGCCGTCATCAGCGGCGCATGAGCGCGTGCGCCGCGTCGATCTGCTTGGCGACGTCCTCGAGCGAGGAGTGGCGAATATCCTTGCCGTGCACCATGTAGATCACGTATTCACAAATATTCTTCGCGTGATCGCCGATGCGCTCCAGGGCGCGCACGATCCACATGATCTCCAGCGCGCGGCGAATGGTGCGCGGGTCTTCCATCATGAAGGTGATGCATTGGCGCTGAATGGATTCGTACTCTTCGTCCACCATTTTGTCTTCCTGGGCGGTTTTCAGCGCCGCCTGGGAATCCATGCGCGCAAAGGCGTCCAAGGCATCGTGCACCATCTGCGCAACTTGCCGGCCCAAATGCTTCACTTCGCGGTATTTGTCGGCCGGCCGCTCCATCGTGGCCAGGCGCGAGGCGATATAGCCGATTTTTTCGCCTTCATCGCCAAAACGCTCCAGATCGGTGATGGTCTTGATGATGGCGACGATCACCCGCAAGTCGCCGGCCGCCGGCGCGCGAATCGCCAGGATCCGGCTGCATTCCTCGTCGATCGACAGCTCCATGCCGTTGACCTTGTAATCGTCGGTCGCGACCGATTCGCCCAAACGACTGTCGCCTTCGACCAAGGCAGTGATCGCCTTGTGCAGCTGTTGCTCGACAAAGCCGCCCATCTGCAGCACCTGATTGCGCACCTTCTCCAAGTCTTCATTGAAGCGGCGGGAAATGTGATGGGTAAGATCGGCGGTTTCCATAGATTTTGCCTTGAAGCACTCTCTTACATGTGCGTGCAGCGTTCGTTTACATCCGATTGCAGCGTACGTCAACCGTGTACATGAAATTTGTGACCTTCATGCGCTCGCCGCGTTCGGCAGCTCCAGCCGCCAGATGCGTTGCTGCGGAAAATGACAGGTGAAGGTGCTGCCTTTGCCCTCGATGCTCTGCACATCCAGCCACCCGCCGTGCCGTTGCAACGCGTGCTTGACGATCGCAAGGCCCAAGCCGGACCCGCCCTGCCCCCGCGAGCGTCCCGCGTGGACCCGGTAGAAGCGCTCCGTTAAGCGCGGGATGTGCTCCGCTGGGATTCCGATGCCGCTGTCGATGACGGAGAAATACGCACCCTCTTCGTCCGTCCACCAACGCATTCGTACCGTGCCCTCCGGAAGGGTGTATTTCACGGCGTTGACCAGTAAATTCGTGAACGCCGATTCGACCTCGTGGGCCGCTCCGTACAAGCCGTCGCTGCTGTCCAATTCGAGCTGCACCTGCCGCGGGCGATCCGGGCTGATCAGCGCGTCGCGGTGCAGCCGCTCGAGCATTCGCGGCACATCGATCGGATCGCGCGCCGCCTCGCCGTCGGCGGACTCCAGACGCGATAGCTCGAGCAGGTCGGCGATGATGGCATTCATGCGCTGCGCTTGCGCGCGCATATCCTTGATCGGGCCACCCCAGGCCGGATCCACCGACGGATCTTCGGCGAGCGTGTCCAAATATCCGGATATCACGGTCAAGGGCGTGCGCAATTCGTGCGAGGCGTTGGCAACAAAGTCCTTGCGCATCGCTTCCAGGCGCATTTGACGGGTGACGTCGCGCACCAGCAGCAGCGACTGGCCGCCCCCGTAGGGCACCATCTGCAGCGCCAGAAACATGTCGATCTGCACCGGCGGCCGGATCACCAAGGGCAGCGCAAAGTCATCGCTGTGCAGGTAATGCGCGAATTCCGGCGCACGAATCAAATTATCGATGCGCAGCCCCACATCGACCGGCCGGCGCAGCCCCAAGAGCCGGGCAGCCTGGCGATTGAACCAAACGATTTCGCGTTGCGTGCTCAGGATGATCACCCCGTCGGGGAGCGCCGCGGTCGAGCGGCGCAGCTCGCGGTACAGCTGCATGAGACGTTGCTTGTGGTACTGCTTGCGTCGATGCAGGCGTACGACCTGCGCGATGATGTCGCCCCAGATTCCGCCGATGTTGGGGGGACCGATTTGCGAGCGCAGCCGCAACCAGCGGTCGACGCGGTATAAACTCAGCAATTGCCAGGCAAGATAGAAGGAGGCCGCGCCTAGTATCCAGAGCCAAATAGGCCCGATCAGCAGACCCAAGCATAGGCCCAACAGCAAAATGCCCGCGAGCCGCGCGAGCGCGAAGGTCCACATCGCTGCCATAAGCCAGTCGCCCGCTTAGGCGTCCCGCGTCGAAAACCGATATCCCGCGCCACGCACTGTTTGCACCAACGTTTCCAGTGAAAATGGTTCGAGCGCCTTGCGCAGTCTGCGAATATGCACATCCACGGTGCGCTCTTCGACGTAAGTATTACCCCCCCAGACTCGGTCGAGCAACTGACCGCGAGTAAATACCCGCTCAGGGTGGGTCATAAAGAAATGCAGCAAGCGGTATTCGGTGGGTCCGAGGGCAATTTCGCGCTCCCCGGCGCTGACCCGATGGCTCGAGTCATCGAGCTTCAAACCATCGACCTCGACTATGTCGTCCGCGCCGACCGGTGCCGCGCGTCGCAACACGGCCTGAATCCGCGCCAGCAGCTCACGTGGCGAAAAAGGCTTCGTGATGTAATCGTCGGCGCCTCCCTCGAGACCGTTGACCTTATCCTGCTCCTCCACCCGTGCGGTGAGCATGATCACGGGAATTTCCTCGGTATCCTTGGCGCGCTTGAGCGAGCGCGTCAGCTCCAGGCCGCTCATGTCTGGCAGCATCCAGTCAATCAGCATGAGGTCGGGCCGCACATCCACGATCCGAGCGCGCGCTTCGCGGCAATCTTCCGCCTCGCGAACTTCGTACCCCGCGCGCCGCAACCCGAAAGCAATCATGTCCCGTATGGGTTTTTCGTCTTCGACGATGAGGATGCGCCTGGCCGACATAGGTTAGTCCCTTGATTCCAAAGCCGAGTATTACAGGCTTCGATTGTGACACTTCCGTTACAATGCCGATCGTGCGGCCCTTTCTGCTGCCGTAAAGGCCACTTTGTCTCTTAAATAGAGGGGCTTGAGGTCGGCCGCGTCGAGCGCTCCGCCTGCCCGAAGGCGCTGCGCCCCGAGACTGGCGATTTCCCGAGCATTCGGCAAGGCGGCGCGGCTCACCGGATCGGTGGTCACGCCGGGCAGCGACGCGAGGGCCGGATATGCCGAAAATCCTCGGCCAACGCCGACGTATTGCCCGCTAGGCTCCAGCGACACGTCGCCGGGTGGCCCCACATGCAGTGCTCCGCTTTGCAGCACGCCGCACGCGGCATCCGAGGTGAAGCAGCCCCAGTACACCTCCCCCATGCGTGCATCGAGGCAGGCCAGTGCGTAACTACCCGGACCGTCGAGCACTTGCAGAGCCAAGGCTTCCAGCGTGGTAACGGGTGCCACCTTGAGGTTCGCGCCGAATGCCAGACCCTGCGCGACCGCCACGCTGATTCTGACGCCGGTAAATGCGCCCGGGCCGATGCTGACAGCGATGCCATCGAGCATCGACAGCGAGACTTGCGCTTCGGCGAGCACCTCTTCCGCCATGCTCAACATCTTCAGCGCATTGCTTTTGCCGGACTCGATCGTCCGGCTGATGAGCGCATCGTTTTCCCACAGCGCCACGGAGCAGGCTTCGGTCGCGGCATCGAGTGCCAGCACTCGCATCAGGTCGCCTGAACGGCCGGCGCGGCCGCCTGGCGAATACTCAGTCGGTCTCTGAGGAATTGCGCGGCCATGCCGACCTCGCTCACCACCGGGCTGGGCGGCATCGACTCCAAAAACACGCGTCCATAAGCCTTGCTCTTGATGCGCGGATCGCCGAGAACAATCACCCCGAAATCGTCGAAATCGCGGATCAAGCGCCCGACGCCCTGCTTCAATGCCAGCACCGCCTGCGGCAACTGATACTCAAAGAAGGGGTTGCCGCCGCGCCGACGAATCCCCTCCAGTCGCGCTTTCAACAGCGGATCGTCCGGGGCGGCGAAGGGAAGCTTATCGATCGCCACGATGGAGAGCGCATCGCCCTTGACGTCTACGCCTTCCCAAAAACTGCCCGTCGCCAGGAGCACCGCGTTGCCGAGTTCTCGAAACCGGTTCAGCAGCGCTTCGCGCGGCGCCTCGCCCTGCACCAACACCGGGAAAGGCGGATTCGGAAACCGTGCTTGCAGCGCCCGCACCCCTTCCGCCAAGCCGCGATAGCTGGTGTAAAGCAGGAACGCGCGGCCGCCGCAGGCCTCGATGAGCGGCGCGCATGCCTCGATGAATTTGTCGGCGAACGCCGGACTCTGCGGATCCGGCATGCGGGGCGGCAGAAACAGCCGCGCTTGGTCGCGATAGTCGAAGGGACTGTCTATGCACAGCGTGCGCGCATCGCGCAAGCCGATCCGCTCCGCAAAGTGCGAAAAATCCGCGCCGATGGCCAGGGTCGCCGACGTAAAGATCCAGGCGCAGGGCCGGGACTCGACGTATTCGCGCAAACGCTCGGCGATTTCAAACGGCGTGAAGTGCAGGGTCAACCCGTTGGTCCCAGCCTCCACCCAACGCAGGCCCGCCTCCGCCGACAGCTCGCGCAGTTGTGCCAGCGCGTTGGCCAGATGTGCCGCACGGCGCGCGCAGTTGGCCGTGCCTGCGCCGCCGCCCAAACCCTCGAGCTCTGCGCCTAAGGCGCTCAAGGTGGTCTCGATTTCGGGCAGTGCATCCAGGAACGCGTCGGACAGATCTGCCCACTCATAACGCCCCGCGCCGCGATTCAGTGCAAACCTCAATCCGTCGAGGTGGCCATCGACGCCGAGCACGGCCTCGACCAGAGAGGGCGCGCGGATCGCCGCGGCGCTCAGTTCCGCGGTGATGTCGCGCATCAGCACCTGCACCTGGCGCACCGACCAGCTCTGCCCGAAGAACTGTGTCGCGATATCGGGTACTTGGTGCGCCTCGTCGAGAATGACCGCTTCGGCGCCAGGCAGCAGATCGCCGAATCCCTCGTCTTTGAGCGCCAGGTCCGCCAGCAGCAAATGATGATTCACCACGACGATATCGGCGGCTTGTGCATTACGGCGCGCTTCCATCACGTGGCAGCGCGAAAACTGCGGGCATTCCTGGCCGAGACAGTTCTCGCGGGTCGAGGTGATGCTGGGCCAGATCGGCGACTGCTCCGGGAGGTCGGTGAGCTCGGCAAGATCGCCGCTCTGTGTCGTCGCGGCCCAGCGCGACACGCGCGCAAGCAGGCGTGCCACGTTGCGCTCAGGACCCAATAAAGAACCTTGCTGGGTGGCCAGGTCCAACCGGTGGCGGCACAAATAATTCGTGCGGCCCTTCAGAAGCGCGAGCTTCGCGGGCAGCCCGAGCGCTTTTGCCAGCATGGGCACGTCGCGGCGAAACAGCTGGTCCTGGAGCGTGCGCGTACCCGTGGAAATAATCACGCTGCGCCCGGAGAGCAGTGCCGGTATGAGATAGGCAAAGGTTTTGCCCGTGCCCGTGCCGGCCTCCACAATCAACGGTTCAAGCCGGGCCAGCGCGGCCCCAACCGCTTTGGCCATCACCGCCTGCTCCGGACGATAGGCGTAGTCCGGCAGCGCGCGTGCCAACGGTCCGCCCATGGAGAAAACGTCTTTGTAATCGGTATTCATGCGATCGCCACTTTCTCGCCTAGCGTACGACGAAATGGCGCCGGCTATTTCATTCGCGCGCGAAACCGCACGAACGCCACCGAATTGCCCTTCAGAGTATTTTTCAGCTGCCAGCGGATGTGGGTGTAATCGGCCGCTGTGGCCGCGCGCAGGCCGCCGGTGGGTTCTTGAACCTTTAAGTTCTCCGCCACATCGAAACTGCGGCCGGCATCGATCGAATAAGTCACTGCGGCCCCGGGACCGATGGCTGAATCGGGCAGGTAAGTCATGTGCGCGGGAATCGGGTACGTCACGACCGGCCGCCGCACAGAGACTGGCGCGGTGTTGCGCACCTCGAGGGTATAAATGACCATGTCGCCGGACACCACGCGGTCGGCCGGCATCAGTTTGGTCGTTTCGCGGCCTTCGACGTGGCTGGCCTGCTCCACCTCCGCGATGGCTTTGACGCTGATGGGATCCGTGGCCGCAGGGCAGTTGAAGCCGGCCAGCCCAGCGAACACCAGCAGCGGACCGCGCGTTGGACGAAGGAGTACTCTGTACATATCGCCAGTGTACGACAGACACCGCTATATGTCACTATAAAATATTTATAATCAATAAGTTAGAAACAGTTTCGGAGCTAGATTCTACCTTCAATTCAGAATTCCCGCGCGATGCGAATCCAATCTCATGTCGGAGATATCTCACGCGCGCAATGCGCCCGGCGGCATGTGTCAAGTCCTGCGCCGCGGCCTGCGGCGAGTTAGTATTGAGGCATGGGAAGCATCACGCGAAGCTATCGGATTCGCGCCTATCCAAATGGGGCGCAGCGCCGATTGCGGGATCGCTGGTTCGGAGCGCACCGATGGCTTTGGAACACAGCGCTCGAAATTCGCACCGAGGCGTATCGCGAATGCGGTCTCTCGCTTGACGGTAATGACATCTCGCGCTGGCTGACGCAGTGGAAAAAGACCTCTGGGCATGAGTGGCTTAAGTTAGTGCCGGCGGAGGGCTTTCGCCAGCTTGGCGGTCGTGACGACCGGGACCTGTGCGTGGATGCGGGAGATGCATGCCCAGAAGAGATTCTGGTGCAGGTGCTCGCAGAGGAAGCGCGAAGCGGGCAACGGAATCGAACCTGGATGGAACAGGCAAGATTCTGTTAGCGGCGCAGTCAAGTGTCATCCTTATCGATCTTCTTCTAGGGACAGTCAATGGCCACAGCACCTCAACACGTAACGCTCGCCTCGATGAACCATGACGTCGCGGCTTGGGTGGATGAAGTTGCCAAACTGACGCAGCCGAAGAAAATTCATTGGTGCGACGGCGGCGAGGCTGAGTTCGAGACTCTGAAGCGCGAGCTCATCGCAGACAAGCAGCTGCTGGCGCTCAATTCGCAAAGTTTTCCCGGCTGCGTCCTGTCGCGCTCGCATCCCTCCGACGTCGCGCGCGTCGAACATCTGACCTTCGTTTGTACTGCGAACAAGGAGGATGCAGGTCCCAATAACCATTGGATGGCACCGCAGCAGGCTCACGAAAAAATGGATGCCCTGTTCGCCGGCTGTATGCAGGGCCGCACTTTGTATGTCGTGCCTTATTGCATGGGCCCGATCGACTCGCCCTTCTCGCGCTGCGGCGTCGAGATTACGGATAGCGCCTATGTCGTGCTGAACATGCGCCTCATGACCCGCATGGGCCGCGCGGCGCTCGAGCGAATCACGCGTGACGGAACCTTTGTGAGGGGTTTGCATTCCACCGGCGATCTGAATCCGGAACGCCGCTTCATCATGCATTTCCACGAAGAACTCTCGATCAAGAGCTTCGGCTCCGGCTACGGCGGCAACGCGTTGCTCGGCAAGAAATGCCATGCGTTGCGCATCGCGAGCTGGCAAGCGCGCACCGAAGGCTGGTTGGCGGAACACATGTTGATTGTGGGCATCGAGAATCCTCAAGGGGAGACCCACTACCTGGCCTGCGCCTTCCCTTCCGCCTGCGGCAAGACCAATTTGGCGATGTTGATCCCGCCGACGAGCTACCAGGGCTGGAAGGTGTGGACCGTCGGCGATGACATCGCCTGGCTGCATCCCGGCAAGGACGGGCGTTTGTATGCCATCAATCCTGAATCGGGGTACTTCGGCGTGGTGCCGGGAACCAACGCCAAAACCAATCGCAATGCTTACGAGATGATTCGCAAGGACACGATCTTTACCAACGTCGGTTTGACCGCGGACAACCAGCCTTGGTGGGAGGGCTTGACGGAAGGCAGGCCCATTACGGATTGGCAGGGCCGCCCCTATGATCCCAAGGTTGGACCGGCTGCGCAGCCCAACTCCCGCTTCACGGTCGCGGCGAAGCAAAATCCCAGTTATTCAAAGCTGGCCGATGCGCCGGGCGGCGTGCCGATCTCGGCGATCGTGTTCGGCGGCCGACGGCGTGCGTTGGCGCCGCTCGTGTACCAGGCGCGCAATTGGCTGCATGGGGTGCTCGTCGGCGCCGGCGTGGCTTCAGAAACGACGGCCGCGGCCACCGATGCCGTCGGCGTGGTACGGCGAGATCCCATGGCCATGAAGCCGTTCGCCGGCTACAACTTCGCCGACTACTGGTCGCATTGGATCAATGTCGGTTCCAAATTGAAGTCGCCGCCGCAAATCTTTCACGTCAACTGGTTCCGCCAAGACGCCGCCGGAAAATACCTATGGCCGGGATTCGGCGAGAATCTGCGCGTGCTGCGTTGGATAATCGATCGCTGCAAGGGCAAAGCCGGCGCCCGCGAAACGGCCATTGGCCATTTGCCGGCGCATGCCGATTTGGATCTGCAAGGACTGGAAATCACTCCGGCGGCGCTCGAAGAGCTGTTGGCCGTCAATCCCAAGCTCTGGCAGGAGGAATTCGCGGGAATCGATCAATACCTAAGCGGCTTCGGCGCGCGCGTGCCGTCCTCTCTCAGGGCTGAACTGCGAGCCGCCGTGCAGCGCGTTCATTCCTCGCAGGTGTAGCGGATCACCTGGGAAGAATTGCTGTCGGGCGCCTTGCCGAGCCCGATCAAACCTTCGCCGCGAATTTGCATCGAATCGCGGCGAACGAACGCTTCTTCGCCATCCTTGCCGAGAACGAAAGTGCCGTTCGTACTTTGATCGATCAGCATGAACTTGTTGCGGTTGATCTCGACGCGCGCGTGCAACCGTGAGATGAGATTGCCCTTCACGACCAGATCGTTTTCCTCGGCGCGCCCGATCGTGATATTCGCACGGGCCTCGTTGACCAGCACTTCCTGCCCTTGGTAGCGAAGCCGCAGGCGTTGCGACCTGGCGCCTTTCTCGCGCTCGCGCGCGGCGATGGCGATCGAGGGCACCATGCTGGTGACATCCTCGGGCTGCCATAGCACTTCGAACAGGGCCACTTCGCTGCTGCGGCCTTTCAGTGTCGCGACGTCGATCTGACGCACCTGCGCGCGCCAATCGGAAGACAACCGGTCAACCATCGTGGCGGTGGTCATGATCTGGCCCGCCTTGGCCTGGCTGGTCATGCGATTCGCCGTGTGCACGGCCGAGCCGAAAATATCGCGGTTCTCGAGCACCACCGGCCCGAAATTGCAGCCGATGCGAATGGCGACCGTCTGTTCGTCGACCTTAAGCTGCGGGTGCGTCACGATTTGCTTTTGCATCTGGGCGGCGGCATTCAGGGCATCGTCTGCCGTGGGGAAGGTGGCCATGACCTCATCGCCCATCGTTTTGATGACCGTGCCGTGATTCTGATCGGTTGCCGCGCGCATGACATCGATGCAAATACCCACCATATCGCGCGCGCGCAGATCGCCCAGCAACTCGTAGAGCTTGGTGCTGCCGACCACATCGGCAAATAGGATGGCTACTTCGATTTCTTTGCCCATTGCCAAGTTCATTATACTTAACGTAACGTCGGCCGCTCAGGGCGTTTAGGCTGCAATACCCTGTTTTATGATGGGCAGAGCCGAAAACAACGTCTCGGCTGCCGCTTCCGGGCGGGCCGCCACCTCGGACAGAAACCGGCGCCACGCTCGCGCACCTTCGCGTCCGGCCATGACGCC
The DNA here is from genome assembly GCA_036495805.1 of Steroidobacteraceae bacterium. Classification (GTDB taxonomy): domain Bacteria; phylum Pseudomonadota; class Gammaproteobacteria; order Steroidobacterales; family Steroidobacteraceae; genus Bog-1198. The sequence goes on from DASXMG010000122.1 coordinate 30,324, forward strand.
ATGCATGTGGCGCGTAATCGAATGCAACCGCATCCCCCGCTGTGCGCAGGCTTTGGCGTAAGGCACCATCCGCTCGACGATTTCCCAGGGCTCCGGAATCGTCCAGTGAGGATTGATCAGACCCTGCTCGAGTTCGGCCAGCAGCGCCGGTCGATGATAGGCGGCTCGCCCGACCATCGCGCCGTCCATCCCTGCGCTGAGGTGTGCGCTGATCGTAGCGCCATCGCATAGGCCGCCGTTCAGGACCACGGTCAAGTCGCTGCAATCGCGTTTCAAACGATGCACCAGATCGTGCTTGAGCGGCGGAATCTCCCGATTCTGCTTGGGCGACAGGCCGCCGAGGATGGCGACGCGCGCATGCACGATCAGCGCATCGATGCCCGCCGCACGCACGCTATCGACGAAAACGCGGAAAAACTCGTAGTCGTCGCGATCGTCAATGCCGATTCGGCACTTGACCGTCACCGGCAAATGAGTCGCATCGCGCAGGCTGCGCACGCAGTCCGCGACCAGCGCCGGCTTGAGCATGAGGCAGGCCCCGAAGGAGCCGTTCTGCACGCGATCGCTGGGGCATCCCACGTTCAAGTTGATTTCCGCGTACCCGGCGGAGGTGCCGATGCGCGCCGCCTTCGCCAGCTCCACGGGGTTGCAGCCGCCGAGTTGCAAGGCAACCGGATGCTCACCCGCATCATGGTCCAGCAATTGACGCACATCGCCGCGGACGATGGCCGCGGCCACGATCATCTCGGTGTAGAGCAAGGCATGCGGTGCGTAGAGCCGATGCAGGAAGCGACAGTGCCGGTCGGTCCAATCCATCATGGGCGCAACGCACACGCGCCGGTCGAGCGGCTGAGCCGATTCACTTAGGCGCCGGTGTTCAAGATCGCGCATGGTCAAATGTAAAGTCGCATTCTTAAGATGCAGGTGCGACATAGTCGCCGCAAAACGTTCGCAACTCAAGCGCCGGCCAAGTAGTATTGATTACCCCCTCCCAGAATTACGCAATTCATAACGAGGTAGCCCGATGAATCGACGCCAATTTGTTTATGCCATGTCAGCCGCGGCGGTGGCGGCCTCGGGCAACGTCACGGCCAAGGAGAAATCGCGCCGCCCCTTGCGCATTCTGGTGCTCGGCGGCACCAAGTTTCTGGGCGTTCATATCGTCGAACTGGCGCTTCAGCACGGACATTCGGTCACCCTGTTCAATCGCGGCAAAACCAACGCCGGCATATTTCCGCAGCTCGTGCATCTGAAGGGCGATCGCGATGCCCAGCTCGGCGCCCTCAAAGGCCATCGCTGGGATGTGGTCATCGACGATTCAGGCTATGTGCCACGCCACGTCAAATTGTCCGCCGAATTGCTCGCACCGAGTGTGCAGCGTTATATCTTTATTTCCACCATCTCCGTGTACGCAGGCTTTGCGAACGCCAACACCGAGGACTCGCCGGTGGGCAAGCTGGCTGACGAAACCACCGAAAAGGTCGACGGCGGCGCCTATGGACCGTTGAAAGCGTTGTGCGAAAAGGCGGCAGAAAAGGCGATGCCGGGGCGCGTTGCCGTCGTGCGCCCGGGCCTGATCGTGGGGCCTCGAGATCCTACCGACCGATTCACCTACTGGCCCGCGCGCGCGGCGCGCGGCGCTGACATGGTGGCGCCCAACCAGCCAAGCGACCGCGTCCAATTCATCGATGCCCGGGATCTCGCCGTCTTCGTGTTGCGTCTCGCCGAGCGCAAAACCGTAGGCACCTATAACGCCACTTCGCCTCCCGGCATGTTCACCATCGGGGATGTGGTTTCGGCGAGCATTACCGCGGCCAACGCGACGGTGAAGCCCAACCCGCCGCCAAGCCCGGTATGGGTGCCCGCGGATTTCCTTGAAAAACAAAAAGTCCAACCTTGGTCGGACATGCCGGTGTGGATTCCCGCGGCGGGCGAGTATGCCGGCTTCGCCGATGCCAGTGTTACGCGCGCGTTGCGTGAGGGGCTCTCGATCCGGCCGGTGCAGCCGACGGTCAACGACACGCTGGCATGGCACCTGCAACGTCCGGAGGCGGAGCGTGCGAAATTGAACGCCGGCCTCACACCCGAGCGCGAACAGGCCGTTCTCGAGGCCTGGCGCACGGCACCGGGCAACGGGCATTGAGGCGCGATTCTCGGATCGCGATCCTCGTTCACCGTCTTGTGGTGGTGGAGCCGGAAGAACTGCCGGCGCTGCTGGCGGCGTTCGCGACACTGTTTTGCATGTTCTTCAGCTACACCATCTTGCGGCCCATCCGCGACACGATGGGCATCACCTCGGGCGTGGAAAAGCTGCCCTACCTGTTCTGGGGTACCTTCGTCTGCATGCTGGCCGTGCAACCTGTCTACGGCTGGTTGACCTCGCGTTTCCGCAGGCAGGTTTTTCTGCCCTGGGTGTATGCCTTTTTTACGGCCAATTTGGTGGCCTTTTATCTCTGGTTCAATCTGCAGCAGGATCACACCTGGATTGCGCGCACCTACTACGTCTGGGTGAGCGTCTTCAATTTCTTCATCGTTGCGGTGTTCTGGAGCTTGATGGCGGATGTCTTTACCCGCGAGCAGGCGGGACGCATGTTCGGTTTCATCGCGGCCGGCGCCAGCACCGGCGGCCTGCTCGGCCCTCTGGTGGCCGGCCGCCTTGCGGTGCCGCTCGGCACCATCAATCTACTGCTCATCTCCGCAACGCTGCTGGCGAGCTCGCTTTTTTTTATGAAGCGCGTCATCCACTGGCACCAGCATTTCGGATCCGGCGCGCGCGGCGCCGAAGTGAACATGCCGCTCGGCGGCCACATGCTGGCGGCCTTTCATCAAGTGATCCGCTCGCCCTATCTGCTCGGAATCGCGGTGTTCGTGATTCTGCTCTCATGGGTTTCGACGTTTCTGTATCTTGAACAGCAGGCATTCGTCGCCAAGGTCTTTGCGACTCGCGACGAGCGTACGCGCTTCTTTTCGGATGTGGACTTCTGGGTGCAGACCTTCTCTCTGATCACGCAATTGTTCATCTTTGGGCGAGTGTTCAAATGGGTGGGCTTAAGGCCGATGCTGGTATCCGTGCCGCTGATCA
>DASXMG010000123.1:0-5600 GCA_036495805.1 Steroidobacteraceae bacterium
CTGGGTTTGGGCGAGCCGCTGCCCATTTCTGCTGCGCATGATCAGGGCGTGGTTTCGCTGTTGGAGACGGCGCTCGCCGGGCTGACAGCGGATCCGCAAGATGGCCCCGAGATGCAGGGCATCAAAGTCGCGGTGATCGGCCGGCCGAACGTCGGCAAGAGCACCCTGATCAATCGGCTGCTCGGCGAGAACCGCATGGTGGCCTTCGATGAGCCCGGAACGACGCGCGATGCCGTGCTGGTGCCGTTCGAGCGCGATGGTGAGCGCTACACCTTGATCGACACTGCCGGCGTGCGGCGCCGCTCCAAGGTCGAAGAAGCGGTCGAGAAATTCAGCGTCATTAAAACGCTGCAGGCCATTGAGACCGCACATGTCGTGGTCGTGGTCGTGGACGCGCACGATACGGTTGCCGAGCAGGATGCGAGCTTGCTGGGCACGGTCATCGAACAGGGCCGGGCGCTCGTTCTCGCGGTCAATAAGTGGGACAACATCGAGGCGGAGCAGCGCGACCTGATTCGCCAGCAAATCGTGCAACGTCTGCAGTTCGCCGATTTCGCGCCGCTGCATTTCATCTCGGCGCGCCACGGCAGCGGCGTCGGCGAGCTGTTCGCCTCGGTACGCGAGGTCTATGCGGCCGCGATGCGCGACATGAGCACGCCGGAGCTGACGCGGGTGCTGGAGGCGGCGATCGAAAGCCATCAGCCCCCCGTGGTCAGCGGCCGCCGCATCAAGCTGCGCTACGCGCATCAAGGCGGCCGAAATCCGCCCGTCGTGGTGATCCATGGCAATCAGACCGATCATGTTCCCGATGCCTACCGGCGCTATCTGGTGAATGTCTATCGCAAGGCATTCGACTTGATGGGCACGCCGGTGAGAGTGGCCTTCCGCGGCGACGAGAACCCCTTCGCCGGCAAGCGCAACCCCTTGACGCCCCGGCAAGTTCGTAAACGCAAACGGTTGATTCAACGCAATAAGCGGTAATATCGGACTGCGGCACCAGGGGGGATGGTCCCTTGCATCAGTTCATCAAAACAAAGACTTTCCGAATCACCGCGATCGCCGCGCTTCTGCTCGGCCTGTACGCGGTCGCGGGATTCGTATTGGCGCCGCGCCTGGTGCGCAGCGCACTGCTGAGCGACATTCCGAAGGCGCTGGAGGGCGTCACGCCCAGCGTCGGCGACATTCACATCAATCCCTTCCTGCTGCAGGTGCGGGTCAAGGATTTCTACCTTACGGGACCTCAGGGCACGAAGTTGGTGGGGTTTGACCGGCTGTTCGTCGACTTTGAAGTTTCTTCGCTCTGGCATCGCGCTTATACCTTCAACAACATCGATATCGACGCGCCGTTCGCCAATGCAGTCATCTTCAAGGACGGCCGCTTGAATCTCGCGCAACTGAGCCCCAAGCCGAGCGACAAGCCTCAACCGAAGAGCAATGAACCCATTCCGGCACTGCGCATCGGTTCATTTAAAGTGACCCAAGGATTTCTCGCGTTCGATGATCGGCGGCGTCCCTCGGATTTCGAGACGCGTTTGCAGCCTCTCAATTTCGAGCTGCAAAATTTCACCACCGGCGTCGACGGCGGCCGCTTCACGTTCACCGGAACCTCGAAGCTCGGCGAGCGCATCGAGTGGCATGGGCACCTCGCCGTTCAGCCGGTCGAGTCCGACGGTGAATTCCAGATTGCCGGCCTGCAGGCCCACACGATTTGGTCATATCTGGAAGATCAGCTGAGCTTTCAGGTCAATTCCGGAAAAATCGACGTGAATGCGACCTATCAGTTCTCGCTGAAGGACGATGTCGATCTGAAGGTCAATGTCTCCCAGGTGGCCTTGACGGACCTGGCGGTGCGTCCAAAGAATTCGGATGTCGATTGGATCACCGTGCCGCAGTTGACCTTGAGCGGCACGACATTGGACCTAAAGCCCCGGCACGCGCATAGCGAATCGCTCAGCCTTACCGGCGTGAAACTCCTGACCTGGTTGGAGCCGGACGGGTCATTGAATTTGCTCAAGCTCGCCACGATGCCGCCACCCCCCGCCGTGGCGCCCGTGTCGACGTCAGCGCCGCCGTCGGTGCCGAACGCGCCCGCAGCACCGGCACCAGCGCCGCCGGCTGTCTCGCCGGCCGGTAACGCGGGGCCGGCCTGGCAATTTACGCTCGGCGAATTTGCGCTGCACGATGCCAGCATTTCGGCGGAGGATCGGCGCACCAAGCCGACCGCGAAAGTCCAGATTGCGCCGCTGTCCATCAAGGTGACCGGCGCCAGTCTCGACCTCGCCAAGCCCGTGAGCGTGGCGCTCGATACCAAGATCAATGACGGCGGTACCCTGCAAGTGTCGGGTGACATGACCCCGCAACCGGTGGCGGCGAATTTGAATCTGAAGCTCGACGGTATCGAGCTTGCCGCCATTCAACCCTACGTTGCGCAGTACACCTCGATGACTTTGCTCGGCGGAAAGTTAGGCGGCGATGCGAAAGTCCACTACGGTGCGCAGAAACCTGCGCTGCAGTTCAGCGGCAATTTGAGCGTCGCCAATCTGCACACCGTCGACAACGCCTTGCATCAGGATTTCATCAACTGGGACCGCCTGGACGTCCAGGGACTCAATTTCCAGCATGATCCCGATCGGCTGGACATCGATCAGGTCAGGGCAGAAAAGCTGTACGCGCGCGTCATCATCGAGCCGGACCAGTCGATCAACGTGAAACGCATCCTGGCGGCGCCGGGCGCCACCGTCGTGGCCCCCAGCGGCGACACGCGACCACCGGTCGCGGGTACTGCCGCTCCCGCACCGTCTCCGCCCTTGCCGCGCAAGGGCCGCAAGCCTGCTGCGGCACCGGCGATCGTAGCCGCGCCCGCGCCCGCGGCCGGGCCGGCGATGCCGATGGCCATCAAGAAAGTCGTGCTACAAGCCAGCCAGGCCAACTTTGCCGACCTGTCGGTGATGCCTAACTTTGCCACCGGCATTCAAAAGCTCGAAGGAACTGTGCTCGGGTTATCCTCAAAAGAGAAATCCCGCGCAAAGATCGACCTGCATGGCTCGGTGGATGCGTTTGCACCCGTGAGCATTACCGGCGAAGTCAATGTGTTGAGCGCGGCGCTGTACACCGACCTGGCCATGAGCTTTCGCAACATCGAGCTCAGCACGTTCAATCCCTATTCGGGCAAATTTGCCGGCTACAACATCAGCAAGGGGAAGTTGACCACGGAACTGCACTACAAGGTGGACGGCGGCAAGCTCGATGCGCAGCATCACATCATCGTCGAGCAGCTCGAATTCGGGGAAAAAACCGAGAGCAAGGATGCGGTCTCGCTGCCGGTGAAGCTGGCGGTCGCGCTGCTCAAGGATCGCGACGGCGTCATCGATCTCAACCTTCCCGTAACCGGCTCGCTCGACGACCCGAAATTCAAGTTGGGTCCGATCATTTGGAAGGTTTTCGTGAATATCCTGGAGAAGGCAGTCACCGCACCGTTCGCGCTGTTGGGATCTTTGTTCGGCGGCGGACCGGATCTGCAGTTTGTCGACTTTCAGCCCGGCGGCGCTGAGTTGGATCCGGTCGCAGCCGCAAAAGCGCAAAGCATCGTCAAGGCGTTGGACGCGCGACCGCAGCTGAAAATCGAGATCCCGATTGCGGTGGTCGGCGAACTGGATCGCCCGAGTCTCATCGAGGCGAAGTATCGGGCGCAGGTTCAAGAGGCGCTGTCCGCCATGGCTGCCCGTAAAAAATCGCCCGCAATCGCGTTTGACCAATTGGATGCGGCAGCACAGCTCGAGGTGCTGACCCGGCTCTACGCCGGCGATTTCGGCGCCGATCCGAAATTCCCGGACTCGGTGGAGGCCATCAAACCCAAGCCGGAAAAGACGGCGGCCCGAATTGATTTTCTCGCTCGGGAGATTCATCAGCATCTTGCGGTATCCGAGTCCGACCTCAGCGCATTGGGTCAGCAACGGGCGACGAACTTGCAGCAAGCCTTGCTCACGGGAACGCAGATCGCTCCGGAACGGGTGTTTTTGGTGGCCAACAACAAGGCGAAAGCCCAAGACGGCCGTGTTCGCTTTGAATTGTCCCTGCGCTGACGCAAAGGCCGTCGCGCACCGCCATGGGTCGTCACGGCCCGGCCGATGCCCTTGGTTGGTGCACCAATTCGGGTGCTCTGGACCTACCGCCTCCTTAACCTGCTGATCGCACTCAATACTTCATTGCTGGCATAAGCGATGCTTTCCGCCACGCAGCAGCCGGCAGCGCAAGGATCTTTGAGTGCGATGAAGCTCATTACCGCGATCATCAGACCGTTCAAGCTCGACGAAGTTCGAGCCGCGGTCAGCGACATCGGGGTTCGCGGCTTGACGGTCACGGAAGTGCGGGGCTTTGGCAGGCAACGCGGGCACACCGAGATTTATCGCGGCGCCGAGTATGTCGTTGAGTTCGTGCCGAAGACAAAAATCGAGATCGCCGTGGATGAGGGGCTCGTTGACCTGGTGATCGAGGCGATCATGAAGGCGGCGAAAACCGGCAAGGTCGGGGACGGAAAAATATTTGTATTTGATCTCGAACAGGTCGTGCGTATCCGAACAGGCGAGCGCGACTCCAGCGCCATCTAAACAAGGGACACTATGAAAAAACTGCCGATGCTGGCATCTCTCGCGCTGTTGACCGCGGGTGTGCCCGCGGCGTGGGGCGACAGCGCACCGACCGCGCCCATCCTGATCAGCGCCGACAAGATCAGCGCCGGCGATACCGCCTGGATGCTGACCTCCACCGCGCTGGTGCTGATGATGTCGATACCGGGCCTGGCGCTTTTCTATGGCGGCATGGTGCGCAAGAAGAACGTCCTGGCCACGCTGATGCAGACCTTCGCGATCGTGTGCATCGTCACCATTCTGTGGTGGTTGGTCGGCTACTCCTGGGCATTCACTCCCGGCAGCAAATTCCTCGGCGGTTTCAGCCGCGCATTATTCGGCGGCATGACTTTCATGCACGACCCCGTCAGTCGGCTGTCGGTGTCGCATTTGGCACTGACCATTCCTGAGACCGTGTATGCCATGTTTCAGCTGACTTTCGCGGTCATCACGCCTGCGCTGATTGCCGGCGCCTTCGCCGATCGCATGAAGTTTTCGGCCATGCTGGTGTTCATGGCGGCTTGGTCGCTGCTCGTCTATGCGCCGATCGCGCATATGGTATGGGAGCCGAGCGGATGGCTGAACGCTGCCGGCGTCTTGGACTACGCCGGCGGCACGGTCGTGCACATCAACGCCGGCATGGCGGGGCTGGCGAGCTGCATCGTGCTCGGCAAACGCTTGGGCTACGGCCGTGAACGCATGCCGCCCCATAATTTGACCTTGACGCTGATCGGCGCATCGCTCCTGTGGGTGGGCTGGTTTGGCTTCAATGCCGGTTCCGCAGGCGCCGCCGATGGGCGCGCCGGCATGGCGATGCTGGTCACGCAAATGGCGACAGCGGCCGCAGCCTTGGGCTGGATGTTTGCGGAATGGTCGAGCAAGGGCAAGCCGAGCGTTCTCGGCATCGCCTCCGGGGCGGTGGCAGGGTTGGTTGCCATTACGCCGGCGTCGGGCTTCGTCGGCCCGACGCCCGCC
>DASXMG010000124.1:0-15028 GCA_036495805.1 Steroidobacteraceae bacterium
CCGCGACCGTGGCAGATTTCGCTTCAGGCGAGGCGGAGCCGACGCGGTTGGGTTACAAAGCCTGAAACGAATTCTGCCCGGTCCCAAGGGGTTGGCAGGGTGAGGGGCGTCTGCGGTGTTGCGCGGCTTGTCCGTGGAGCCCGCCACGGCCGGCGCCGCGCGCCTTGCATCCGCTCCCTCGCCCTGCCAACGCGGCTCACGCTGAATATTCAGACAGGCTCCTGACCATGACATCCACTTCCGGCCGCGGCGCCGAGCCGATTCTCTTGGCTTTTTCCGGCGGTCTCGACACCTCGTTCTGCGTTCCGTGGCTCAAAGATACCTATCAACGCCCGGTCATCACCGTGACCGTCGATACGGGCGGCATTGATGCGCAAGCCGCCAAATCATTGGCGCAGCGCTCGGCGCAGCTGGGCGCCATCGAACATCATTTGATTGACGCAAAGAGTGCGTATTTTGAGCAGGTGCTCAAATTCTTGATCATGGGCAATGTCCGCCGCGGCAATGTGTACCCGCTGTGCGTCGGCGCCGAGCGCGTATTGCAGGCGCAGACGATCGCGCAAATGGCGCTGTCTCTCGGGACGAAAATGGTCGCCCACGGCTGCACCGCCGCCGGCAACGATCAGGTGCGCTTCGAAGTCGCGCTGCGCACGCTGGCACCGGAGCTTGAGATCATCGCACCGGTACGCGATCGCGCTTTCAAGCGCCCCGAACAGCTGAAGTATCTCGAAGAGCATGACTTGCCGGTGCCGCCATTCGGGGCGGCCTATTCGGTCAATCGCGGTCTCTGGGGCGTCACCATCGGCGGCAAGGAAACCCTGACTTCGCAGGGCAGCATTCCCGACGATGCCTGGGTGCTGTCGAAGGACGCGTTCACGCATGCGCGCGCTCCGGAGCGCCATGTCATTGGGTTTGCCGAGGGCGTGCCGGCCAGTCTCGATGGCAGGCGTCTGTCCGCCGTTGCCGTCATCGAAGAGCTCGAAACCCTCGCCGGTCCCTTTGGCATTGGCCGCGGCATTCATTTGGGCGATACCGTCATCGGCACCAAGGGCCGGGTGGCCTTCGAAGCGCCCGCCGCTGAAGTGTTGCTGACGGCGCATCGCGAACTGGAGAAATTGGTGTTGACCGGCAAGCAGTCGCGCATCAAGGAAAGCGTCGCGCAGCCCTACGGCGACCTGGTGCATGAGGGTCAGCATCTGGATCCGGTCTGCCGCGACATCGAAGCGCTGCTCGAGTCCTCACAGGCGCGCGTCAGCGGCGAGGTGAAAGTATTGTTCCGCCCGGGATCCGTGTTCGTCGAAGGCGTAACTTCGCCCTACTCGCTCATGGCCGCTTCCAAGGGCGTATATGGTGAGTCCGCCGGTGAATGGACGCCGACGGATGCCTTGGGGTATTCAAAAATGCTGGCGCTGACGGGAGTGTTCTACCAGCGCGCCGGCGCGGAGCTAAACAAATCATGAACAGCATGCGCACGATGGTCGTCGACAAGATCGCCTCGGTGACACAGGCCTGCGGTTTGTCGCATGAGCTGCGAGTTGCGCCGGAGATTCCCTGCGAAGAAGGCCTGGTGCTGGTCGTCGAGATCCTGAACAACAAGGCCAACTACAACACCTTGGAACTCATCAGCGGGCGCATGGCGAAAGTGGTTCGCGGCGATATCGTGGTCGGCGCCTTGGGCCACCGCAAGGCGTTGTTCGGTTATTCGGGCCACATACCCGCAACGCTCAAGCCCGGCGATGTCATTCAAATGCTCAACATCGGCGGCGTGCTGGGAATATGCGATTCGGCGACGCAGGACAAAGGCAAGCCCTTCGATTGCAAGGTATTGGGTACCGTGCTGACGTTTCCCTACCTGGGCGAACGCATCGGAGTCCCGGCCAAGGTCGGCTACAAGGCATTGGACTACGATGCCTCGCTCGAGACGCGCGGCGTGCCGGTCGTGGCCCTCGCCGGCACCTGCATGGAGGCCGGCAAGACTGCGGCCGCTGCGGCCATCATCGCGCGCATGCGTCACCGCGGCTTGATCGTGGACGCCTTCAAGGCCACCGGCGTTTCCCTGCGCCGCGACGTCATGGCGTTCGAGGATTCCGGCGCCCGGCGCACCATGCTGTTCACCGATTTAGGGATAGTCACCACCACCGCGAAATGCGGGCCCGCACTCACCCGCACCATGCTCACGGAAATGGCTGCCGGCCAGCCGGACGCCATCGTGTTCGAGTTGGGCGACGGCCTGCTGGGAACCTACGGTGTGGAATCCATCCTGCGCCAGCCGGACATCAAGGCCGCGCTCACGGCGGTGGTGCTGTCGGCGAACGATCCGGTCGCGGCCTGGGGCGGCGTCAAATTGCTGCGCGAGCGCTTCGGCATCGAACCGTGCGCGGTGACCGGTCCCGCCACCGACAACCAGGTGGGCGTGGAAATCATCCGCGAGCAAATGAATGTCGAGGCCTTCAATGCCATCAGCCATCCGGCGAATCTGGGCGATCACATCATTGGCTCATTGGGATTGCGCAACGTGCGTGAGTCCAAGGTAGTCGGCGAATGAGCGAGCCGATGCCGGCCATCGTGCTCGGCGGCACCGGCTATGTGGCCGGGGAGCTGCTGCGCCTGATCGCGGGTCACCCGCAGCTGAAGGTGGCGGCGATCCTGTCCGACAGCCAGCCGGGCGCGCCGGTCGCCGATGCGTTCGCACATTTGCGCAGCGCCTATCCGGATCTTAAATTCGCGGCGCCGGATGAACTGCATGCCGTGATTCGCCGCGCACCGGTGTCGGCGTTGTTTTCAGCGGCGCCGCACGGCGTTTCCGCCGCCATCGTCGACCGGTTGCTGGCAGCCGCGGCAGAGGCCGGCGCGCGGGTGCATTGCGTGGATATCTCCGCGGACTTTCGCTACGCCAGCCAGGCGGCCTACGAGGCCGTGTACAAGCACGCTCACGGCGCGCCCGGCAGAATCCGCGAGTTCACCTGCGCGGTACCCGAGCACCTGCAAAAATCACCGACGCCGCACATTGCGCATCCCGGTTGTTTCGCGACCGCGACGCTGCTCGCCAGCGTGCCGCTGCTGGCGCTCGGCCTGACCGATACGCGTCTCTTCGTCACCGGCATCACCGGCAGCACCGGGTCGGGGCGCAAACCGGTGGAGGCCACGCATCATCCGCATCGACACAGCGATCTTTACACCTACGGCGCGCTGAGCCACCGGCATGTGCCCGAGATCGCCGCCTGCGCCAAGCTGGCGACGGGCATCGAGGCCGACTTCAATTTCGTGCCGCATTCCGGTCCATTCGCGCGCGGCATCCACGTCACGGTGCAGGCCAGCCTGAAATCTTCGCTCACGACGGCGGACGCATTGGAGGCTTTGCAGTCCTACTACAAGAGCTGCCCTTTCGTGCGTGTGGCCGCTGCGGCGCCGCGCGTCAAGGATGTGGCGACCAGCAACTATGCCAACTTGAGCGCGGTCTCCAATGGCAATTCGATCGCCGTCATGTCGGTGGTCGACAACCTCAACAAGGGCGCGGCCGGCGGCGCGATCCAGTGGATGAACCGGCTGTTGGGCTGGGCCGAAACCACCGGCCTCACCACCCCCGCACCCGGATGGACTTAAACGAATGGCAGCGACCAATCCCACCGCAGCGGCGCACGCGACTCATTTGGCGCAAGTTTTTGCGCAATACCCGATCGAAGTGGCGCACGGCGAAGGCGTATGGCTGTATGCGCGCGACGGCCGCAAGGTTTTGGACTTTTACGGCGGCCACGCCGTGGCCGGCTTAGGCTACGGTCATCCGCGCTGGCTCGCGGCGCTCGAGCGCCAGGCACGGCAGATGGCATTTCAAACCAATGCGCTGCCGATCGTCATTCGCGAGCGCGCCGCCGCCCGCTTGACCAAGTTCGTGGGTCTTGGCATCGACACCGTGTTCTGGGTCAACAGCGGTGCCGAGGCCAATGAAAATGCCTTGAAGCTGGCCTTCAAAATTACCGGGCGCAGCAAGGCGGTCGCGCTGGAGCAGAGCTTCCACGGCCGCACGGCGGCCGCCGGCGCGGTGACCTGGGGTGCGCTCGAAAAATGGTACGGCTTTCCGCGCACGCCTTTCGATGTTCGCTTCACGCCGCGCGATGACCCGGGTGCGGTGGCAGAGCATATCGATCGTGAAACGGCGGCGGTCATCGTTGAGCCCATCCAAGGCGTCGGCGGTGCTTACGATGTGGGCAAACCGATGCTGGAGGCGCTGCGCCGCCGCTGCGACGAAGTCGGGGCTGTCTTGATTTTCGACGAAGTGCAATGCGGCGTGGGCCGCACCGGCGCGCCCTTCGCCGCAAATTACTACGGCGTCACTCCCGACATCATTACCGCGGCCAAGGCCTTGGGCAACGGCTTTCCGGTATCCGCGCTGCTGCTGTCGCGGCGTATTGCCAGTCAATTGAAGTACGACGACATGGGCACCACGTTCGGCGGCGGACCCATGGCCTGCGCCGTGGCCGAAGCGGTGATCGATACCATCGAGTCGGAAGCCTTGCTGGCCAACGTCCGCCAGGTCTCGGCTTACATTCGCTTGAGCTGCATCATCGGCCCGGTCACGGGCGTGCAGGGCGCCGGATTCTTGCTGGGCCTGAAGACCTCGCGTCCGGCGAAGGAAGTGCAGGCGGCGCTCATGGCCAAGAACATTCTCACCGGAACGAGCGGCGATCCGCACATTCTGCGGCTGCTGCCGGCCTACATCTTGAACGAAGGCCATGTAGATACCTTGAGCGATGCACTGGCGAAAATATCTGCATGAAGCGCTTCCTTGATCTCGCCAGTTTCAGCCGCGAGCAGGTCCTCGATCTTTTGGCGTTGGCACAGGCGCTGCAGGACCGGCCTGAGCCGCGGGCGCTCGCGAATAAAATTCTCGGCTTGGTGTTCTTCAACCCCTCGCTGCGCACGCTGGCCTCCTTTCAGGCCGGCATGGCACGCCTCGGCGGCAGCGCATTTGTGATCAACCCAGGACTGGGCACGTGGCAGCTCGAAACCCGGCCGAACGCCATCATGAAGGGCGCCGCCGCCGAACATATCCGCGAAGGCATTCCGGCGTTGGCCTCGTATTGCGACGTGCTGGGCGTACGCGCATTTGCCGATGGAAAAAATCTGGACAGCGATTTGAATGAAACGCTGTTCGGCATGATCGACAAGCTATGCGACAAGCCGCTGATCAATATGGAATCCGCCATGAATCATCCCTGCCAGGCCTTGGCGGACTGGCGGACCCTGGATGAGCTCAAGGTTCCGGCCCGCGGCAAATTCGTCTTAAGCTGGGCTTATCATCCCAAAGCCCTGCCGCTGGCCGTCCCGGCCGCGACGGTGCACATGGCCGCGATGCGCGGCATGGAAGTCGTGGTGCTGCGCCCCGACGGATTCGCGTTACCGGAGCAGGTGATGGAGAAGGCCCGCTTGGCGGCAAGCGCCGCCGGCGGTTCGGTAACCGAGTCCTCGGATCGTGCCACGGCACTCCAGGGCGCGAGCGTGATCTATGCCAAGGAGTGGGGCACGACCACCTACTACGGCGATGTGGAGGCCGATGCGCGCTTGCGCGCGGATCTTTCGGACTGGTGCGTGCGCGAGAGCTGGTTCGAGCGCGCCCTGCCGGACGCGAAGCTCATGCATTGCCTGCCCGTGCGCCGCAATGTCGCGGTGGCCGATGAGGTTCTCGACGGTCCGCGCGCCGTGGTGAAGCGCGAGGCTTTCAACCGCATGCCGGTGCAGATGGCTGTCCTGCACCGCATGCTGGCCTAAAGTGTGATCCGACCGTTTGCCGTAGCGGAGAATTGCTAAAATGATCATGAGCCGACCCGATCCGACCGTCGCCGTGCGCGCGCTCAAGAGCGCGGCGCCGTACATTCGCATGTACAAGAACAAAATTTTCGTCATCAAGGCGGGCGGTGCGGTGTTCAGCGACGAAGTCTCGACCCGTGGGTTGATCGAGCAGGTCGCCATCCTGCACCAGGTCGGCATCAAGACCGTGCTGGTGCACGGCGGCGGCCCGCAGCTCGATAACTTGCAGGCAACCTTAGGTCTGGATACGCGCATGGTCAACGGCCGGCGCGTGACCGACCAGAAATCGATCGACGTCACCGCGATGGCGCTCAACGGCTTGATCAATACGCGGATATTGGCCATCTGCCGCGCGCTCGATATCGAGGCGATCGGCTTGAGCGGCGTCGATGCCGGTTTGATTCGCGCCCACAAACGGCCGCCGGTGGCGCTCGCCGGCTCGAACGAGATCGTGGACTACGGATTCGTCGGCGACATTGACTCGGTCAACTCGGCGGTGCTCGAAAAACTTCTCGACAGCGGCTTGATGCCGGTGGTCAGTCCGCTCTCCGCGGATTTCAACGGCACGTTGCTCAACATCAATGCCGACACCGTGGCCGCCGCGATCGGCGGCGCGCTGTCGGCGGAGAAGCTGGTGCTATGCACCGGCGCACCGGGAATTCTGGAACGCGCGGAAGAGCCGGGCTCCGTCATTTCGTATACGGACATCCTCGGATTGAAACGCCTGCGCGACCAGGGCAGCTTGAAGGATGGCATGCTGCCCAAAGCGACGGCCATCGAAAGCGCGATTCGCGGCGGCGTGCGCCGCGTGCATGTGATCAGCTACAAGGCTCCGGACAGTTTGCTCGCGGAGGTCTTCACCAACGAGGGCACCGGCACGCTGGTGGTCGCGGACCTGAAAGCCTTGAGCCCGGCGGAACAGCTGGCGCAGCATTGATGATCGTCGCGTCATGACTCGCCTTTGGGACAAGGGAACTTCGCTCGACGCGCGGGTGCTTGAATACACCGCCGGCGACGATCATGCCTTGGACAATCGCCTGGTGGCTTACGATATCCGCGCCTCCATCGCACACGCGGAAATGCTCGGCGAGCAAAAATTAATTTCGCCGGCGGATCTTGAGGCCATACGCACGGCGTTGACGGTCATCGGCGTGGAGCACGCGCAAGGCCGGTGGCGCATTTCGCTCGAGCAGGAGGATTGTCAGACCGCCATCGAGAATTTGCTCACCACACGGATCGGCCCTGCCGGCGGCCGCCTGCACGCGGGACGCTCGAGAAACGATCAGGTGCTTGCGGCGCTCCGGCTGTACATGCGCGATGCCGCGCAGGCGCTGGCCCAAGGCGCGCTCGCGGTGGCCGAGGCGCTCAAGGCGCTGGCCGCGCGGCACGGCGATCAAGAACTTCCCGGCTACACCCACATGCAGCAAGCCATGCCGAGCAGCGTCGCGCTCTGGGCCCTGGGCTTTGCCGCGGAACTCACCGACGATGCGGACGGATTGCTCTCCACGCAACGGCGCAGCAGCAAGAACCCCTTGGGATCCGCGGCCGGATTCGGCACCCCGAACCTCGACATCAACCGCGAAGCCACGCGTGCGCGTCTCGATTTTGCCGTCACCCAGGAGCCGGTGACCGCGGTGCAACTGTCACGCGGCAAAGCCGAGGCGCAGCTGCTCTTCGAAATCACCCTGCTGGCGCAAGACCTTGGCCGGCTCGCGGCCGATCTGTTGCTGTTTTACTCGCAAGAATTCGCCTTCGTGAGCCTACCGGAGGCCTTCACCACCGGCTCCTCCATCATGCCGCAAAAACGCAATCCCGATGTCTTCGAGCTGATGCGCGGCCGCAGCAGCGTCGCGCACGCGGCGCTCAACGAGGTTTTAGGCATCACGCAAAAGCTGACTTCAGGTTATCAGCGCGATCTGCAGCTGATCAAGCCGCCGCTGTTTCGCGCTATCGATTCGTGCTTGCAGACGTTGGCAATCCTGCCGGACGCACTCAACGGCGTACGCTTTCGGGCGGAAAATATCCGGCTCGATCCGAGCATTCACGCCGCGGCCGCCGCGAACGCGCTGGTCGCCCAGGAAGGCATTCCATTTCGCGAGGCCTACCGACGGGTGGCCGCAAAACTCAAGGACAACGAATGAGCATTTGGCGCAACGTGCAGACCGTCGAGTCTCTGAACGCCAACCGCGAAGGGACGCTGATCGCGAATCTCGGCATTTTATTCACGGAAATTGGCGCGGACTTCGTTCGCGGCACCATGCCCGTGGATGGGCGTACCGTGCAGCCCTATGGGCTTTTGCATGGCGGAGCCTCGGTGGCGCTCGCCGAAACCCTGGGTAGCATGGGTGCGAGCATGTGCGTCGATGCGACGGAGTATCAGGTCGTGGGACAGGAAATCAATGCAAACCACGTGCGCGCGGCGCGCGGCGGCCTGGTCACCGGGACTGCGCGAGCGGTGCACCTGGGCGGCCGCACCCAGGTCTGGACGATCGACATCGTCAATGATGCACAGAAGCTGGTTTGTATTTCCCGCATCACCATGGCGGTCATCAAGCGCGGCGCTCTCACGCCATAAATCTGCGCTGGCATTTGTCACCGCAAGAGGCGTATCTTTTGCGCCATGAAAAAACCCACCGTTACATTTTGGCGCCAGGCATTCAGCTTTGTAATTATTGCGACGTTCGCGGGCTTGGGCGTTGCGCAGACTCCCCCGCCGACCGTGAAACCGCCGCCGGCCACGGCGTCGGGCGCGGACCCGGGACCGGCACCTACACCTGATCAAATCAGCTATTTGATCGGTCTGGTATTCGGCGCGCAAATGCACAACACGGGCATCGCTCCGGACGCGATTGTTTCCGATGCCGTCGTCCGAGGCTTGAAGGATGGCTTGCAGGGCAAACTACCGTCGCCCGCGGAGCAACAGCAACTGCAGGCCTATGCGCAGTCGACGGGCGATGCCATGCTCGCGCGCAATGCAAGCGCCGCGAAGGAATTCCTGGCGAAAAACGCCAAGGAAAAAGGCGTGGTGACCACCGCTTCGGGACTGCAATATAAAATTCTCGCCGCCGGCGACAAAAAGGCGCCGCCCATCTCGCTCACGGACTCGGTGACCGTGGATTATCGCGGCAAGCTGATCAACGGCACTGAATTCGACAGCTCCTACGCGCGCGGCGTGCCCGCGACTTTCCCCGTGAACGGCGTCATCAAGGGCTGGCAGGAGGCGCTGGTACTCATGAAGCCGGGCGCGAAGTACCAACTGTTCATACCGCCGGAACTTGCCTACGGCCCGCGAGCACAGCAGAAAATTCCGCCCAACTCACTGCTGATCTTCGACGTGAGCGTGATCAGCGCCGAGGCCGCCGGTGCGCCCCCCAAGGTTCCGCCCGGCACCCCGCCGCCGGTCAAGCACAAGTAGCGCCACGCTCAGCGCAGTTCGAGCGCGTTGGTCAGATCGCCCATTGGCGGCGCACCATGCGCGCGCAAGCCGGCGTCGCGCTGCGCAATCCCCGGCAGCACTTCAAGATCGAAGCGGCGCCCGATCAGGCGCAGAATCGATTCCGTGTCGTACTGAGTGTGATCGACGGTACCGCGTTTGGCGTAGGGCGAAATAATCAACGCCGGGATGCGCGCACCGGGGCCCAGGAGATCGCCCCGCGGCGGCGCGACGTGGTCCCACGCACCGCCGAACTCGTCATAGGTGATCACGATCAACATGCGACTCCACTGCGGGCTGCTCCGCAGCTTGGCCACCAGATCCGCGATATGCGCATCGCCCGCGGCGACCGACGCATAGCCAGCGTGCTGGTTCAGATTGCCCTGCGGCTTGTAGAAGGCGACCGCCGGCAAGCGGCCGGCCGCGATGTCCGCCAGCAGGTCCGCGTAATCCTTCAGATGCGCCGCGCGGTGTTCTGCGTGGGTGGCGGGATCAAACCGCGCGTAGTAATTGAACGGCTGGTGGTGCGCCTGAAAATCCGGGTTGCCGCCCGCGCGCTCCGGCGCGTAGATCACCTCGCGCATTTTCGACGGCGGCCGCGTGCCATCCTTTACCGCGGCATTCCAGGCTCCCGCGTACCATGCCCAAGCAATTCCTTTTACGTCCAGCGCATCGCCGATGTTGCGCCGGGTTTGCGGCGGCAGCGTCGTCGGATTGTTCGGATCCGCGTAGGCGAAGCTCGCATCCTGCGGCGCCGGCTTGTTGCGGCTCGGCTGGTATGGCGGCTGCATGGTATTCACCGCGTAGAACTTGCCGTCGCCGAAATAATTGAGCGGCGCGATATCTCCGCTGCGCGCAAAAGTCGGCGGTGCATCGAGCGCCGAGGCCGGCGGCGTGGTCGCGGTCTTGAGCCGCGGCAAATAGCCGCCGGCGGCATCCCTTTCCAGCAGGGCGATCGCGGGCTTCGCCGCCGCCGTGTCGGCATTGGGATATTCGGGGGCGCAGGCGCAAATCAAGTATTGATGATTCAGAAATGAGCCGCCGAAAGCGCCCTGGAAAAAATTGTCGGCGAGCACGAATTCCCGTGCCAGCGCGTACAGCGCCGATCGGCTGTAGTCGTAGTGTCCTAGCGCGAGACCGCCGGCGTCCGACCAGGCGGCATAGCCATCGTTCTTGCCGCCGTCGATTTGCATTTGATGTTCGTAAAAGCGATGCCACAAATCGCGCGTCACCGTCGTGGTCGACAGCGTCACCTGAGATTGCGCGGTGAAACCATGCTCGATCGAATACGGCGCATTGGGCAGCCCGACGCTTTGCTGCTGGGTCACGACCGGTACCACGCCCGCCGCCGTCACGCCGCCCCAGGTGGGCGGCAGCGCGGATAGCACACTGCCGTCGCGATCCAACTGCGGATGATAGCTAGGCAGTGGCCGTCCATCGGGAGCGACGACTTCGCTTAAATTTCGCGCGGCGGGAAAATTGCCGTACAAATTGTCGAAGGCGCGATTCTCGGCGTAAATGACGACGATGGTGTCGATGTCGCTGCGCAGCGCGCGCGTCACGCCCAGCGGCGTGCCGGCGCCGTTCGGCGCCGTTGCCAAATTCGCCGGCGTGCAGCTGCCAAGGGCGGCCGCGATGCCGGCACTGCCAAGAAACGAAAGAGATGCGCGTAAAGTTGAGCGTGGGGTCATGCGCCCCAGTATAAGGTGCGGCGCCCGTCCGGAGCGACCGCACCCGTGCGCGCGGCGCGAACTTCAAGCTTTAAAAAGGTGCCGCGTCAGAACTGCCGCAGCAAATCAGAACTGCCACAGCGCGCTCACCATCAGCGCGTCCGGGTCCCCGAATTGCGAGCTGATGCGCTCGTATTCACCGCGCACGATCAAGCCAAAGGGAAATTTGGATTGCACGCCCGCACCGTACGCGAATCGCGTGCTGGTGACTTGATGGCGATCGGTGGGAGCGAAGTACGGGCACGGTCCTCCGGCCACACAGGGCTGCTGCACGAAGTCAGTGACATTGGTGGACAGCCGCGCAGCGCCCGCCTTTGCAAAAATATCGATGAACGGCAGGGGTAGCGGCAGGTAACCGACTGCGAACAGCGCGGGGGCCGTGGGATGAGAATCGCTGCCCGAGACGTTGAAATCGTAACGACCGTTGTGCCGATAAGGTTGGCCGAAATCGATGTAGGCGGCCTCGACGCCGAACATCGGCAGCGGCCGGATACCGATGATCCCCTGCCAGGCGAACTGGTAGTCGTTGTAGTAGCCGGGATATCCGTAACGGGAATCATCGCTCCTGTTCTGCGATTCGCCGACGCCTGCGCCAACGTAAAATCCCACCGGATTGTCGGCGAATGCCGCGCCCGAAGCGCCGCACGCTGCAATCGCCGCAACTGCCCAAAGGGTCTTTGAAAGCCGCATAAAAACCTCCGCTTTGACTAACGCATTCGACTGGAAGGCGTTGACAGAAGTTCCGGCCCAACGGGCAAGCTGCGGCGCGGGTATACTCACCATCATGAAGTTCGCGCAACTTTTGCTGCTGATTTGCCTGGCGGGCGGCGGATTCGGTTGCGGCCAAAAAGGCCCTCTGGTAATGCCCGATGCTCAGAAGCACAAGCGCACCCTTCCTACTGTGCCCGGCGCACCTGCGAAACCTGCAACGAGCCCTGCTCCGCCCACAGCCGCACCCACCCCGCCGAGCACGCCTCCCACTCCGGACACGACGCACCCCTGATCGGGTGCTTGATCATGGGCGCGCGCAAACTTATTTTGGTCGACGGCTCCGGCTATTTGTATCGCGCTTTCCACGCGCTGCCGCCGCTGACCAATTCGCGCAGCGAACCGACGGGCGCCGTGCTCGGCGTGCTCAACATGCTGAATAAAATGATCAAGGAAGAAGCGCCCGAACGGATCGCGGTGGTATTCGATGCACCGGGACGCACTTTTCGGGATGATTTGTTCGATCAGTACAAGGCGCATCGCACGCCCATGCCGGATGATCTGAGGGCGCAAGTCCAGCCGCTCTACGATGTCGTGGCGGCAATGGGCGTGCCGCTGCTGCGCGTACCCGGCGTCGAGGCGGACGATGTGATCGGCACGCTCGCGAAGCAAGGCGCCGACGCCGGCTTCAAGGTGCTCATCTCCACCGGCGACAAGGACATGGCGCAATTGGTGGGGCCGAACGTCGAACTGCTCAACACCATGAGCAACACCCGCCTCGATCGCATCGGCGTCAAGGCAAAGTTCGACGTGTTTCCCGAACAGATTATTGACTACCTGGCGCTGGTCGGGGACGCCTCCGACAACATTCCAGGCATCACCAGCGTCGGCCCGAAGACCGCCGCAAAATGGCTGAACCAATATCAAACGCTCGATGCCCTGATCGCCCACGCCGCCGACATCAGCGGCAAGGTCGGCGACAATTTGCGCAACGAACTGGCAATGCTCGAATTGTCGCGCAAGCTCGCCACCATCGACACCACGCTGGCACTCGACGTCAGCCCCGAGCAGCTGAGCTCCGGCGCCCCCGACGTGCCGCGGCTGCGTGAGCTGTACACGCGCATGGAATTGCGCGCACTGCTCAAGTCGTTGGGACCGGAAGCCGAGCCTGCCGTGGCGCGAGGCGGCCCTGAAATCGACGTCGTGATTGCCGAGGCCAGCGATTCCAGCGGCACCCCGATTGCGGCGGCGGTTGCCGTGGTCAGCACGCCGGCGCCACGCGATTACCACAAGGTGATATCGGAAGAGGAACTGGAAGCGTGGCTCGGCAAACTCACCGCCGCGCCGCTCATCTCGTTCGATACCGAGACCGATAGCCTGGACTACATGCGCGCACAGATCGTCGGCGTGTCTTTCGCGGTTGCGCCGGGCGCCGCCGCGTATGTACCGCTGGGACACGACTATGCCGGCGCACCGCATCAGCTCGATCGAAACAAGGCGCTGGCCGCGCTGAAGCCCGTGCTGGAGGACATGACCAAGGCCAAGCTCGGCCATCATCTTAAATTCGACGCGCACGTGCTGGCCAACTACGGCATCGCGCTCAATGGTCAGCGCTTCGATTCCATGCTGGAATCCTACGTCCTGAACAGCGTCGCGACGCGCCACGACATGGACTCGAGCGCCGTGAGATACCTCGGCGTGAAGACGATCAACTTCGAGGAACTCACCGGCAAAGGCGCGAAGAAAATCACCTTCAATCAGGTTGACGTGGACCGCGCCGCGGAATATTCGGCCGAAGATGCCGATATCACGCTGCAGCTGCATCAGGCGATATGGCCGCAAATCGAAGCCGTTCCGGCACTGAAATTCGTCTACGAGAACATCGAGCAGCCGCTGGTGCCGGTCTTGTTCCGCATGGAACGCGCGGGGGTTCTCGTGGATCGCGCGCTGCTGAAGGCGCAGAGCGCCGAGCTGGCGTCGCGAATGCTGGAGCTGCAGTCGCAGGCGCACCAGGAAGCCGGCGGCGTTTTCAACGTCGACTCGCCCAAGCAATTGCAGGAAATTTTGTTCGGCAAGCTCGGCATTCCGGTGATGCGCAAGACGCCGTCCGGCCAGCCTTCAACCGCCGAGGACGTGCTCGAGGAATTGGCCGAGACCTACCGTTTGCCGAAATTGATTTTGGAATATCGCGGCATGGCGAAACTCAAGTCCACCTACACCGACAGTCTGCCGTTGCAGATCAATCCGCACACCGGTCGCATCCATACTTCGTATCACCAGGCGGTGGCGGCGACCGGAAGGCTGTCGTCTCAGGATCCGAATCTGCAGAATATCCCGATCCGCACCCATGAGGGACGACGCATCCGGCAGGCATTCATTGCGCCGCCCGGCCACTCGCTCGTGGCCGCGGACTATTCGCAAATCGAGCTGCGCATCATGGCGCATCTATCGGGCGACGCGACCTTGCTGCGCGCCTTCGCGGAAGATCGCGACGTCCATCAGGCGACCGCCGCGGAAGTCTTCAGCACGCCGCTGGAGCAGGTGAGCGCCGACCAGCGACGCTCCGCCAAGGCCATCAATTTCGGCCTGATGTATGGCATGTCGGCCTTCGGGCTCGCACGGCAATTGGGGATTCCACGCGGCGATGCGCAGAAATACATGGACCTTTATTTCGAGCGCTATCCCGGCGTCAGGCGTTACATGGAAGAGACGCGCCGGCAAGCGCGCGAAACCGGCTACGTGGAAACTGTATTCGGCCGCAGGCTTTATTTACCGGAAATTCAGTCGCGGAACGCTGCGCTGCGCCAATATGCTGAACGCAGCGCCATCAATGCGCCGATGCAAGGCACGGCCGCCGACATCATCAAGCGCGCCATGATCGAGGTGGATTCTTGGCTGCAGAGCTCGCGCACGCCGGCGCGGCTCATCATGCAAGTGCACGATGAGCTCGTGCTCGAGGTCGCGGATGAAGCAATCGAGACACTTGTAGGACAAACACGGACACACATGATGCGTGCCGCGAATCTTTCCATTCCGCTGAAGGTGGATGTAGGGGTAGGCCGCAATTGGGATGAAGCACATTAATCTGCATACCCTCTTAAACGCGTGCGCTCACACAAAATATGGCGCAGAATTGCGCCATTCGTGGGACGTGATTCTGCTGCGGGCGCAGCAATAAAAAAACTAGCTTTCAAGGACTGGAACTTTTGCGAGGCATCCCCATCTAACCAAATGAGCGTTTAAGACGCTCCTCGCTCTTCTCCCTGAGCGAGCATGACCCGGTTTGTCATCCCCATGCCGGGTTGGTCTGCCCCGATGGTTGCCACAAGCGCCCATCGGGGCTTTTTTATTT
>DASXMG010000125.1:0-48740 GCA_036495805.1 Steroidobacteraceae bacterium
TGACGCTCGATCCCAATCACATCATCCAGGCGATGCTCAATCTCGGCCGCAACGCAATTCAGGCGCTCACCGGGGCTTTGGTGGACTCGCCCAGATTGATATTGAGAACCCGCGCATCCAGCAATGTGACCGCGCACCGCCATCGGTTGGTCGCCTCGATTCAGTTTGAGGATAACGGGCCGGGCGTGCTCAACGAGATTCGCGAGACCATCTTTTATCCGCTCGTCTCCGGCCGCGCCGACGGATCCGGCTTGGGGTTGGGGATTGCGCAGGATTTGGTCAGCCGCCATGGCGGCCTTATTGAGTTTGACAGTGCTCCGGGGAGAACGATATTCGTCATTTCCTTGCCGATGGATTCAACATGAATATGAAGCCCCTGCAAGTCTGGCTGGTCGACGACGACTCATCCATTCGCTGGGTCTTGGAGAAGGCGCTGAAGGGCAGCGGCATGTCGGCCAAGTGCTTCGACCAAGCCGACAACGTTTTGACGGCGCTGCGCGGCGATGCGCCCGATGTCCTGATGACCGATATCCGCATGCCCGGACGCAGCGGCTTGGACCTGCTCAAGGAAATTCAGATCTCGCGCCCGGGTCTGCCGGTCATCGTCATGACCGCGCATTCGGATTTGGACGCGGCGGTCGCCGCCTATCAGGGAGGCGCATTCGAATACCTGCCCAAGCCCTTTGACATCGACAAGGCGGTCGATCTCGTGCGCCGTGCCGCGCAACAGGCCAATCTGTCCACCGACGCTGAGGCCACACGGCGCAGCATCCCTGAGCTTCTGGGACAAGCGGTTTCCATGCAGCAGGTGTTTCGCGCAATCGGCAGATTGTCCCGCTCCAGCATGACGGTTTTGATCACGGGCGAGTCGGGCACCGGCAAAGAACTCGTGGCGCGGGCCCTGCACCGCCATAGTCCGCGCTCCGCCAAGGCCTTCGTGGCGCTCAACACGGCCGCCTTCACCGCGGACCTGCTGGAATCCGAATTGTTTGGCCACGAAAAAGGTGCGTTCACGGGCGCGGATGCGTTGCGCAGGGGGCGCTTCGAGCAGGCGGACCGCGGCACCTTGTTTCTCGACGAAATCGGCGACATGTCGCCGGCTCTGCAGACACGCCTGCTGCGCGTGCTGGCCGAAGGTGAGTTCTACCGCGTCGGCGGGCAGACGCCGGTGAGGGTCGATGTGCGCGTCATCGCCGCGACCCACCAGGACCTCGAGATGCGCGTTAAATCCGGGCATTTCCGCGAAGATCTTTTGCACCGGCTCAATGTGATTCGGATCGAGATTCCGCCGCTGCGCGAGCGGCGCGAAGATATTCCTGAATTGTTGCGCCACTATTTGTCGGTCGCGGGGCAGGAACTAGGCGTCGAGCCAAAGCTGCTGACGGGGGCTGCCGAAACCGCGCTAGTTACCTTTGATTGGCCAGGCAACGTGCGTCAACTGGTGAATGCATGCCGCCGTCTTACGGTCACCGCGCCGGGCCGCGAGGTTCGGGCCGAGGACATTCCGCCCGATCTCGGCGGCGTGCCGGCGGGACAGACCGCCAATCACGACTGGATGGCCAAGCTTTCGCTTTGGGCCGAGCAGGAACTGGACGCCGGCACCCGGCGCCTGCTCGACACGGCAGTTCCCGAGGTGGAGCGCATCCTGATCCGAGTGGCGCTGCGCAAAGCGGACGGACTCAAGCAGGATGCGGCAAAGCTCCTGGGCTGGGGCCGCAATACGTTGACGCGCAAGATGAAGGAACTCGGCATGGAAGACCTCAGCTAGACGAGGGGGCCGCGCGGGCGCCGGCCGGACGAATCCGGCGGCACAATGAGCTTCACCCGCGCGGCTTATAATTCACGCATGGGCAACTATCTTTCCAAAAAACTCGACGCCGTGCAGGCGCTGCTGCTCGGCATTCCGCCGACGGAGTGGTTGATCGCAGGCATTGTGGGCGTGGTGGTCTGGGCTGCCTTGTGGATACTGCGAGACCTGATTGCATCGCGCTACAAGAAATATTCCACGGCGAAGAATCCTACGCTGTTCCGGTTGATCGGCTATCTGATCGGCAACACCACGCAGATTTTTTTCTTCGCGGTCGCGCTCGACGCTGCGCAAGGGAGCCTGACGTTGCCGGACAAAGTGCAGCGCATCGTCTCCAACGCCGCAATGATCCTCATTTTGATTCAAGTCGGGCTTTGGGCCGGACGCTCGGTGCGATTTTATCTGGAAATGAAGGAACTGGAGCGCGGCGCCGATCGGGTGTTTTCCGGCTCGCTCGACATCATCAGCTTCGTGGCCCGCATGCTGATCTGGTCGCTCTTGATCCTGCTCGGGCTGGACAATCTTGGTGTCAACATTACGGCGCTGCTCGCGGGATTGGGCGTCGGCGGCGTTGCCGTGGCGCTCGCGCTGCAAAATGTTCTCGGCGATCTGTTTGCTTCGCTGTCGATCGCGCTCGACAAGCCTTTTGTGATCGGCGACAACCTCACGATCGATACCTTCATTGGCAAGGTCGAACATATCGGCATCAAGACCACCCGGCTGCGCAGCGAAAGCGGAGAGCAGATCGTCTTGTCGAATGCCGATATCTTGAAGAGCCGCGTGCGCAATTTTGGCCGCCTGTCGCAGCTACGGATACTGGCGACGATTCGCTTGGGATTCGACACCCCGACGGAGAAGCTCAAAGCGCTGCCGAAGTTGCTGGAAAGCGTGGTGCGTGAGCATCCCCAGGCGCGCTTCGAGCGCTGTCACTTGAAAACCCTGGGCGAGAGCTCGTTTCAATTCGAACTCTCCTATTTCGTGCAGGAACCGGCGTCGAATCCGATGCTGGATCTGCAGCAGGCGGTGAATTTTCGCATCGTCGATGAGCTGCGGCGGCTGGACCTCGAGTTTGCCTACCCCGCGCAATTGGTTTTCCTGGAAAGACACCGCACCGCTATCGAGAAATAGCAGAGTGTTTCACGTCGTGCTGTTCGAACCTGAGATTCCCGGGAATACGGGCAATTGCATCCGGCTGTGTGCGAACAGCGGCGCGACGCTGCACTTGATCAAGCCTCTGGGCTTTCGTCTGGACGACAAGAGCCTGAGGCGCTCCGGTCTCGACTATCACGATCTGGCGGACGTGAAAATTCATGCGAACCTGGATGCCTGCCTCGAGCAGCTGCAAGGCTCGCGCTTGTTCATGATCGAGACCGGTGGTGCGCGCTGTTACAGCGATGTGCAGTACCGCGCGGCGGACACCTTCCTGTTCGGTCCTGAGACACGCGGCTTGCCGCAAAGTACCCAGGCCCGGGCTGGCGCCGAGAATTGCCTGTTCATTCCCATGCGCGCGCAGAACCGCAGCGTCAATTTGTCCAACGCCGTGGCGCTGGTGGTTTACGAAGCCTGGAGGCAGGTTGGTTTTGCGGGACTAAAGCGAGGCTGAGGCGACGGCAGGAATGGTGTCGGCATACAAATCCCACAGCTTCAGCACGCGCAAATTGATGTTGGGTATTTTCCGCAGCTCTCCAAATGCCTCTTTGGCGTCGCCGGGCTGATTGCGCGCCATGAATGCGCGGCCGAGATACACGAAGGCCTCTTCGGGGCGCGTCAGCTGATTGGTCATGGTGCTGAGGCCGAGGGCATAAATGGCATTTCGGTAGTCGCCCGCACCGAAATACGTTTCTCCGAGGGTGAGTTCGCGTTGCGGCAGAGGATTGCCGCGGGTCTCGGCGGCGAGTGCCGGCAAGCCATTCATATCGACATCGGCACGCGTCTGCAACGCCGCCAGCAGCCGCATCGTGCGTTCTTTGTGTTCCTCCTTGACGATTTCTGAAAAGATAGCTCGCTGCAGTACCGCGACGGCCTCACCCGCCAGCCCCGCATCGCCGAGCAATTGCGCCATTTCGATATAGTCGGTGTCCGCGTTCATGGAGCGGGTGTCGTACATGACGCGGTAGATCATCAGGGTGTTGCGGTCGTCGCGCTCGTCCTGGCGCTCCAACCTTAGCAAATTGTTCCAGTAAGAAGTCTTGTGGGTGAGACGGATCAGCGCATACAGCGCAGCTTTCATGCCGTCGGTGTCGTTGCCGTCGCCGGCGCATTGCAGCTTCAGTTGATACAGAACTTCCTTGGGCGCTTCGCCGGCTTGTTTGAAAGCGGCGATCGCCTGGTCGCCCCACACTGCGGAATTCCTGCAATCCTTTTGCTGGTAATAAAGCTGGCTCATCACGAGCAGGTCGTTGGGTTGCATGAGGCCGGCATCGAGCGCTTGCTTACCGTAATCAATGGCCCTGGCGGCGTCCTTGTTGGTCGCAGCCAATTGAAACAGGAGCCGGAAGACTTTTGCCAACTCCTCCGCCTTGTAAGCGCCGGTTGAAACCGCTGCCTCATACGCCGCTTGTGCGGCTTTGAGATTGTTGAGCCGCACGTAGGCTATGCCGCGGAACTCGTCGATCGTCTTTAGATCGTAAGCGCTGTGCGGAGCTTGGGCGGCGGCCGCGTCCAAATCCTTCAGCGCTTCGGACCATTGCAGGCCGTCCATGGCTTTCTGCGCGGCTCTCATCTCGCCGCCTATCGCACGGCTGACTTGCGCGGGACGCAATCCTTGTGCGTCCAGCGGCACCGCGCTCGGTGCTTTCTCCCGCGACGAGGAAATGCCGGTGAAGGCGGGCGACGCGGGCGCGGTGCTCGAGATGGCGTCCGCCGTGGCGTCGTGCGCGCGGTACAGGGAAACCAGCTTGTAGCTTACTGAAACCATCGACACGGACAGTGCGATGGCGATCAGGCCCCATATCCAAAAGCCCATGGCCTTCAGCAGATTATTCATCTTGGCAACCTCGCGAGGCTTGCCCGCATTATAGGCTTGCCTCGGCCGGGCGGCGCGGCGGCCTGATATAAAATCGCAACACAGTGAGCGCACTATCGGTCGGACCCCACTCTATCGGACATGCCATGAAACACGACTTACTGAGTCGCCGGGATATCCTCAGTGCCCTCGCGGCGGCGGCGGCGGTGCGGGCCATCCCCAAGGCCATCGGCGCCCCACAAGACGCATCGCTCAATTTCTTGGTGGTGGGCGACTGGGGCCGTGATGGCAATGACAATCAGAGCGAGGTCGCCTCCGAGATGGGCAACGCCGCGCAAAGCCTCGCCATCGGTCATGTGATGTCCGTAGGCGACAACTTTTATGAAGACGGCGTGCAATCCACCTCCGATCCGCGCTGGCAGTCCTCGTTTGAGGCCATTTACTCAGCCCCGTCATTGCAGGTTCCGTGGTACGTCGCGCTGGGCAATCACGACTACCGCGGTGTGCCGCAAGCTCAGATCGAGTACGCAAAGTCCAGCAAGAGATGGCGCATGCCGAGCCGATATTACAAGGTGTCCGGCGACGAGATCGGAGCGCCGCATTTGGACTTGTTCGTGATCGATACCTCGCCGCTCGTGCATAAATACCGGGAAAAGGTCCACAGCGTGATCGCGGAGAATGTGGCGACACAAGACGTGCCTGCACAGCTGCGATGGCTGGACCGGCAACTGTCGCACTCCAAGGCACCCTGGAAACTGGTTCTTGGCCATCACACCATTTACTCCGGCGGCAGCGGGCACGGCGATACGCCCGAGACCACCCAACTGATCGAGCCATTGCTGCGCAAACACGGCGTTCAGGCTTACATCAACGGTCACGACCATGATCTACAGCATATTCGCCGCCGCGGCGTGGACTATCTCTGCTGCGGAGCGGGCTCCGAGGTGCGGCCGGTGCAGGCAGTCGAAGGCACGCTTTTTTGTGCGGCGCGCTCCGGCTTCGCCGCCTTCCGCTCGAGTTTCGACTCGCTGTCGGTCGAATTTCGCGACTTTACCGGCGCGACACTTTATCGCGGAGACATTCCTCGCGGCGTCGGGGCGGCGCACAAAGCTGCGTAGCCTGCGCGGCGATTCGAGTCGCTAGGCGGTGAGGCTCAGCAACAGCGCTTTGAAGTCCTCTGTCAGTACATGTGCCCGGCGGCTCAACACATTGTTGCCCAGTAATCCGAGCAGGGCTGTAGCGATTCCAATGGCGGTGGCGATCAGCGCGGTGCCGATTCCTCGGCTCACGGCCGCAGAGTCTGAGACGCCCCCGGCGGCCAGTGAATTGAAGGTCTCCATAATCCCGAAAATCGTGCCAAGCAGTCCCAACAGGGGCGCGGCGGTCACGATGGTATCGAGGATCCAGAGCCGCCCGCTCACTTTTTTATCCACGCCGATGAACAACGCAGAAGAGAAATCTTCCTGTCGATCGCGGCTCGCACCCTGCGACATGATTTGCGCATAGCGCACCAAGGCGCTGCTCGCCGGATCCGACCACGACACGGAGTGCATGGTGCGATCGGCAGACTTGCCGGATCGGCTGATGATTTGCGCCAGGCGGTGCATCCGCCAGCCAAGATATGACAGATAAATACCGCGCTCGAGAATGACGAACAGCAGCAAACCGATGCATCCGTACAGGGCGTCAAAGGTAATTTTATGGAAAAGTTCATACTTCATTGCTTGAACGCTCTGTGAACGGGGGGCGATCAACTCGCCGGGCGAAATTCGATGGTGACAGCAAATAGGTGCTCCGGCTCGCCGGCAAAAGCTTCGACGGGTATCGGCGGGTAATGCCCGGCGGCAACGATCGTTTGAGCGGTTTCATCGAGAAGCGCGGAACCCGAGGACCTTAGCAGGCGAATGGCCTTGGTTTCCCCGGAACGCATTACCACAAACCCGATCCGCACCTCGCCCGAGGGATGATGCAAGCGATATTGCGCGGAATCCGGCGGCCGCGTTCGGTGGTCGATATCGGCGCGCAAGCCGGCGGCGTATTCAGCTTCCAAATCCGGTCGCGCGTAGGCGGCCGGTGCGGTGCTCGCCGCGGAGGCGACCAGTGCCGCGCCTTCGGGCACCGGCGCAGCTTCGGAATTTGCTGGGGGCGGGGCGGCTGGAACCGGTATTTCCGCCGCCCGCACTCGTTGCGGCACGACGTGGTGCGGCAGCACCTTGGGCGGGGGCGCAGGCGGCGTCGGCGGCGTGACCACAGGCTGCGTTTGCAGCGACACCTCGATGCTCGATTGGCTCATGCCGGGCGGCGGCAGCGCAACGTCGCGCGAGGAATGCGCTTTAGCGATGAACAGCAGCGCCAAAATGCCGGCGCTGAGCACCATGGCGGCGCCGTCGCTGGAACGTTGGATCCTATCTTGGCTGAGCAGCATCATTCCGGCTTGGCAATGATGGAGGCCGAACCGATTCCCGCGCGCTTTAGGGTATCGAGCACGCTCACCAGCGGTTGCAGGCGTACGCCTTGATCGCCGGCGATGATCACCGTGAGCTTGCTCTGTTGTGCCAGCTGCTGCAATTGGTTGCCCAGATCGGCGAGGCTCATTTTCACGCCGTCAAGATACGTATCGCCGTTCGCCGCAAGCGTCAGCGTCACGCGCTTTGGGACATCCAAATGCGTCGGATCGGCTGCATAGGGGAGCGCCACTTTCAACCCGCGCGACGGCAGCGAGTTCAAGCTGATCAGCACAAAGAACACCAATAAGAACATCATCACATCGATCATGGGAATGATTTCGATGCGCGGGGACTTGCGGGGACGTACCGGCCAGGAGCGCATGCGTCAAAAGCTCATGCGCACGCCGGCGAGCAAAGTGATGTCGTAGAATTCGCGCTGGATGGGGCGGGCATCGCTGCGGCCCTCGGTGAACTCCAGCGGCGTATTCAGCAGGTTCTTCGCGTCGAAGTAAACTTTGAAGGAGCGATCGATCGTATAGGTGCTGCCAAGATCCAGCGTGGTTCGGTGACGTGAATATACATCGGTGTCATTGCCGATCGTGCTGCCGAAGGCGAACAGATTCTGGCCAACGTAACCCGCCGCGAGGCGCACCGAAAATGGCTCGCGTTCGTAGAAGACCGCGGCATTCCACGTAACCTTGGAAGTGGAGGGCAGCAGGCCGAAGATGCCCGGGTGAATTTCCGCCCGGGAATCGACCAGCGTGAAGTTGGCGCTGTAGCCGAAGCCGTCGAAAGGCGCCGGCAGAAATTTCAGTTGCTGCTGGTACTGCCCTTCGATGCCTTCAGCATGTGCCGGGCCGTTGGTGTTGGTTTGAACGGTCGTGGTAACGCCGGTCAGGCCCGGATAGGCATAGCCCGGGACAATCTGCTGCGACAAAAGAATGTAGTCGCGAAACTGCTTATAGAACAAGCCCAGGGACGCAATCTGGCCGTCGCCCGGATAGTATTCCAGGGTGGCGTCGAAATTCTGGCCGAGCGTAGGTTTCAAATCCGGATTGCCGACGGTCACGGTGGCGTTCGAAACGCTGATGGACGCTCCGGGGGTGATCTGTTCGAATCCCGGCCGGGCAATGCCGGTGGAATAGGTAAGGCGCGCGAGCAAATTGTCGAGAATCTCGAAGCGGCCCTGCAGGGTCGGAAAATAATTGGTATACGAGTTGCGCTGGGTTGCCGGCGTATTGGTGTCCGTATCGCTGTCATACAGGTTGCCGCCGTAGGTCGCATGCGTCGACTCGACGCGCACGCCGGCCAGCATTCCGATGCGGCCAAACTTGGCGGAATATTGCACGTAGCCGGCATAGACATTTTCCCTGTCGTCCGTGTTGCCTGAGGCATCGGCGGGCAAATCATCGGCGATGGTACCCATATTGCCGTTGGCGAAATTGCGCACCGATGGCAGGCTGATGCCCGGCCCGATGTTGTACAGGTTGTTGTAGTAGATTTGCGGCGATCCGAAGGTGAATGGCTGCAAGCCAACCGTGCCGTTGGGCGTAAAGATCGGCGAGGTGGACTCGTTGGTCTTGTGGCGCTCGCGCAGTGACAGACCGGCTTTCCACTCGCCGGTATGATCGCCGCTGCCCGTCGGGACGGTCGCATCCAGCACCGCGCCGAGCTCGCCGTCGTGCGCGTAGGACTGGCCCAGGTCGATCTCATTCAGCGTGTAGTTGGCAGGGTTGGCTGGATTCGTGCCGTCGAGAGTTTGAAAGCTCGGGAAGCGGGCATCGGTGGTGGTGTCGTAGGCAATCGGCACGGCATTCGGATCGCTCCATTGGCTGCCGTAACTCGTCGACACGCGATCCGTGCCGAGCGCGAAGGAAGCGTGGTAGTCGAGCTTGAAGGTGGAAAATATGCTGGTGCCGCCGATGACCCCGAGCCCATTCTGGATGCGCTCCAAGGTATCCGTGGTTTGCTGCTGCAGTGTGGCTGAGGAGGCGATGAAGCCATTCGGGTTGGCGGGATTTTGAATGCAGCTGGGCAGCGGCGTGCAGCCTGTATCCGAGTCGAGGTTGTTGAGGACCAGATAGTGCTTGTCCGCATGTTCCAAATAGCCGGACCACATCAGGCGAAAATACAGCGAAGTGCTGTCCGAGGCCTTTGCGTCAAAATTCGCTGCGAGACCATAGCGCCTGCGATGGTATTCGTAGCGCCGAAACTGCAGGTTGCTCAGCACTTTGTCCGGCACACCGCTGCTTTGCTGGTCCGTGTAGCTTTCCTCGATGTCGTCGACCCCGCGCGAATCTTCATGATAGACGGCGGTCACGACGGCGCTGAAGGCGTTGGCGCCGGCGAATAAGCCGCCGATGCCGTCACCCCCGTCGAAGCTTCGGCCGGCGCTGACTTCACCGTGGTACACCGGGGTCCGGCGCAGCGGCTCGTAGCCGCTTCCCAAATCCGCGTCGAGGAATGGTGCGCCGCCGTGCTCGGCGCCGGTTCGGGGCACCAGATTGATCGATCCGCCGAGCGCCTCGGCATCCATATCGGGCCGCCCCGTCTTGGTCAGTTCCACACCGCCAATGACGCCGGTGGGGAAGGTATCGAACGCTACCGCCCGGCCACCGCCTGAGGGAGAAGAGGGATTCGATGCCGGCAGCCGTACACCGCCGTAGCTTGTGCCATTCAAGTCCGCATCCAGCCCCCGAATGTGAACGAAGCGCCCCTCGCCCGAGTCGGTTTCGAGCGAGATTCCCGGGATTCGCTGCAGTGCCTCGGCGGTGTTGATATCCGGAAGCTTGATGATTTCGCTCAAGGGCTGAACTTCAATGATGTTCGGTGCCTGCTGTTTTTCGGCAATGGCGTCGGCGCGGTTGATGGTAGAACTGGGTCTTGGCACCGATTGATCGTCGCCTTGCGCAGACCCGGTCGTGACGCGCCCGATATCCGTCTCGGTGGGATGAGTTTTTTTCGTTGCTGGAACGGGCGCGTCGCTGGATGCGGGCGCGCTCGGCGGCGGTGTTTGCGCGGCGGCTAAGCCGCTGCCGGCTGCAAGCACCGTTGCGATGGCTCCAAACATGATGCCCGCGCGGCTCAGGAACAACGGCATTCGCTGCATTTGGTTTCTCCGCGTACTCGCAGTTGGGCGGTCAGCGTAGGCGCGCGATGTTTCGCTTTTCTTACATCGGACGATTCACTTCGCAACACGAAGTGATGTCCGCGGGCGCTGCAATTTTTACATTCCACGCAAAGCTCTGTTGCGCAAAGCGAATCAACTGCGTAGCGTCTACGTTTTGATGAATGCCAAACTTGGGAGATCCGCGACATGAGAATTGCGACGGCACGTGCGTGCGTTACCGTGATGCTGCTCGGCGCCGCTCTCTCGAGCGTTGCCTGGGCAAGCGGCGACAGCGGCTATCGCATCATCGATAAATGGCCGATCGGCGGCGCCGGCAAATGGGACTATCTGATCGTCGATTCGCCGCATCACCGTCTTTTCGTCTCCCGCGCCACGCATATTCAGGTAGTCGATCTTGAGACAGGGAAAGTTGCCGGGGATATCGCGAACACACCAGGCGTGCATGGAATCGCGCTCGCGGAGGATCTGAACCGCGGATTCAGCAGTAACGGCAAGGGCAACTCCGTAACGGCATTCAATCTCGAAACGCTCGCGCCGATCGCCGAGATCAAGATCTCCGGCGAGGATCCCGACGCGATCATTTACGACACACCAAGCAAGCGGGTCTACACGTTCAACGGCCGCAGCAACAACGCGACCGTCATCGACGCCGCCTCGGCGCGGGAAATCGGCAGCATTGCCTTGCCGGGCCGCCCGGAATTCGCAGTGAGCGACGGAATGGGGCATTTGTATGTCAATCTTGAAGACAAAGGCGAACTGGCCGTCATCGACGTCGCCAAAGGCGCGGTTCAATCGACGTGGAGTCTTGCGCCTTGCGAGGAACCCACCGGGCTGGCAATGGATGTGGCGCGGCACCGGTTGTTCTCTGTATGCCACAACCAGCGCCTCATCGTCACTGACAGCGCAACGGGTAAGCGGGTCGCTGAGCTGTCGATCGGCAAGCATGTCGACGCCGCTGCTTTTGATCCTTCAGCTTCGCTCGTATTCAGTTCCAACGGAGATAGCGCCGACGTCAGTGTCGTCTCCGCGGAAACCGGCAATCGATACTTGGTGCGGGGGAGCCTTGCTACAGCGATGGGATCTAAGACCATGGCGCTGGACGTGACGTCCCACCGGCTCTATGTGCCCGCCTTGGGTCCGAATGGCTTTCTCGTGTTGGTGGGGGCGCCAAAATAGCGGGTCTAACGATCCAGAACCCGCCTGCTTGGTCTCCCTTAGCTATCGATTCCACGGCCGCAGGACGCGGCGAATAGGGTCGGTGACGGTCGCCGACACTGCCGGATCCAGCAGTCTGCGGCGGCGCAGGTGCCGTATCGCGGCCTGAACGGTCGATTTGGACAGGCCGGTCTGGGTGGCAATCGTCTGCAGGCTGACGGACAGGGTGTCCCGCTTGCCCTTTGCTGCATGGCGCAAAAAATACAGGTACACGATGAAGGTGGCCGGCCGACGGTCATGTCCCACCAGGTCGGGCATGAGAACATCGACCACGTAATGATCCAGACTGAAGTATCGCATCGATAATTACTATACCGATTATCGCTATTTGGCACCCGCGAAATATCCGATAATTGGCGCGGTGTCCTCAACCTTCAGGGAGCCCCTCACTGTGATTACTCAGGTCAAATTTGTCGGCATACCGACCCGCGATCAGGACCGCGCACTCAAGTTCTATACCGAGAAACTGGGCTTCGACGTGTCGACGGACCAGGTCTTCGACGCCAAGCAGCGTTGGATCGAGCTGCGCATCGGCAACTCGGGAACGCGGGTCGTGCTCTTTACCCCGGAAGGCCACGAGAGCCGAATCGGCTCCTTCTTCAATGGCTCATTCGCATGCGACGACGTGGGCGCGACTTATCGGCAGCTCAAGGCTCGCGGCGTGGAATTCGACAAGCCGCCGGAAAAGCAGCCCTGGGGCGAGTTCGCGATCTTCAAGGATCCCGACGGCAATCAGTTCGTTCTGTCTTCCTCGGGGTGATGCAGCCGGGCCGAACGGCCCGGCCGCGCAGGCCGTCAATTCGCCGCGGATTTAATGCCGGCTTTTTGCTCCTGGATCCAGGCATTCGTGCGCGCGTCCAACAGGTCGAGCGGCAGCACGCCGCCGTTCAGCATCTCATCGTGAAAGTTGCGGATGTCGAACTTCGGGCCCAATTCCTTGCGTGCGCGGTCGCGCAATTCCCTAAATTTAAGCTGGCCCAGCTTGTATGACAGCGCTTGGGCCGGCCACGCGATATAGCGATCGGTCTCCGACTGAATCGTGGGCTCATCGACCGGCTGATATTTACGGAAGAATTCGACCACCTGATCGCGGCTCCATCCTTCCGAATGAAGGCCGGTGTCGACCACCAATCGCACCGCACGAAACAACTCGCTGCTGAGCCTTCCGTAATCGCTCACCGGATCCTGGTAGAAGCCGACTTCCTTGCCCAGTTGCTCCGAATATAGCGCCCAACCCTCGACATAACCCGAGTTGCCCGAGTGCTGGCGAAACTTCGGCAGGCTCGTCATCTGCTGCTGCACGGACAGCTGCATGTGATGTCCCGGGATGCCTTCATGATAGGCGGTGGCCTCATCGTCGATGAGCCAGCGGTGCTCAAAATGCGACGTGGCGACGCTGACGCGCCCGGGACGCTTGCCGTCGGGTGTGCCGGTTTGATAATGGGTGGCGTTGCCCGACTGAAACGGCGGTATGGCCTCGACCGTGACCGGCGAGCCGGGGATATAGCCGAACAGTTCCGGAAGCTTCGGCTGCATCTGCGCGATGTACTTGCGGAAGTCATCGAGAATCTGTTCCGACGAAGTTGGGATGTACTTGGGATTGGTCTTCAGCGAGTCCCGGAACGAGGCGACATCTTTGAAGCCCTCCTTGCGCGCGATGACCAGCATCTCGCCTTCAATGCGCTCGATCTCATGCAGGCCGATGGCGTGAATCTGTTCCGGCGTCAGGTTGCTGATGGTGGTGCGGCTGCGGATGTCGTTGAGGTAGCGTTCCTTGCCCCCCGGCAGCGAGGTGACGCTCAGCGTGGTTCGACCCTGGGGGGCGTAGTCGGTGGTGATGAACGCGGCAAAGTTCTTATAAGCCGGGATGACCTCATTGTTGACGGCGTCGGTGATCGCCTTCGTCAAGCGCTGTCGGTCCTCGGCAGAAATGCCGTCGGGAAATTTCTTCGTCGGCAAGAGAAAGGGGTCAGCCGCAATGATGCCTTCGCACTGCGCCGGCACCTTCTCCAAGAGGAAGCGCACGGGCATCAGCTTGTCGTTCATGCCGGTGCGCAGGGTGTCTTCGGTTTCGTTGAACACGCGCGGAATCTGGTGCAGGCGCGCGATGTAATCCTCATAGTGCTTGACGGAATCGAGCGGGACAGCCAGTGGCATGTCGGCGAGACGAGCTTGAGGCCCATCCATCTGATTCACCGGCATCTCGAATTCCTTGAATTTGAAGTTCGCAATACGCTGCGTCAGCGTGCGCTGCATGACTTCGTGGGACAGCTTGTCCTGTTCCGGAAGGCCAGCCGTGGATATGGCGTTCAGCCGTGAGAGAAACTTCCGGTCGGCGGCATCCTGGCGTTGAAACGCGGCCGGAGAGAAGTCGTCCAGCTGATCGTTGTACCGGTAGTCACCGATCGCGGTCGCACGTTCCGGATGCGCTTTGAGATCCGCTTGGTATTGCTCCTCGAACAGCGCGTTCTGCGCGGCGATCCTGGCGGCGACCGGATCCGCATCCTTGGCCGAGGCGCCCAAGGAGCAGGCAATCAATAAGGCAATCAGGGTGGTTTTGTGCATAGCTTAAAACTCTAGCATGGCGGTGGTTACTTCGCGGAAGCGGGGAAAACCGGCAATTTGCCGATATCGCGTGCATCGTGCTGAATGATGACAATGGCCCTTAAGTTCGTGGCGAGCTGCTTGAATCGATCCAACGACGCCAATGTCTCGGCGCGGCTGGTGTTGAACGTCGGCGTATGACCGGGCGTGCTTTTGTTTAGGAATATCCGTAATTTCATTCGGCTTCGGAACGCACGTCACGCCCCATGAGCGCCTGCGCCGCGGCGCGGACCGGCTTGTTCTCGTACATGATTCCGTATATTTCGCGGCAGATAGGCATGTCGACCTGCAAACGGTGCGCCACGTCGTACACGGCACGCGCCGCAGGTACGCCCTCGACCACCTGATGAATTGCGCTTTGCGCCTCAGTCGGGGACGCGCCGCGGCCCAACGCCATGCCGAAACGACGGTTGCGCGATTGATCATCGGTACAGGTCAGCACCAGGTCTCCAAGACCGGCGAGGCCCATAAAAGTTTCACGGAGTGCGCCGAGTTTCACCCCCAAACGCATCATCTCCGCGAGACCACGCGTGATCAAAGCCACGCGAGTATTGGCTCCATACCCCATGCCATCGGCGATCCCCGAGCCGATCGCGATGACATTCTTCACCGCGCCGCCGACTTCCACGCCCATGATGTCGGTTTGTGTATAGGCGCGAAAACTCGGACCCGACAAGCTCATCGCGAGTTCCTTGGCAAAGCGTTCATCCGCCGAGGCGATGGTCATCGCAGTCGGCAAGCCGGCGCCGACTTCGCGCGCGAACGTGGGGCCCGACAAGACGGCGCCGGGAGTTTCGCCCAGGACCTCTCGCACCACTTGGTGCGGCAGCAGTCCGGTCGCAGTCTCGAATCCCTTGGTCGCCCAGGCAACGCGGGCGTGGGGCGCCAGATGCGGCCGAACCCCCTCCAGGGTAGCCCTGAAAGCGTGGGAGGGCACTGCGATCAGCGCATCGTGCGAAACTTCGAGAGCCTTGGGTAAATCGGTCGCAATCCGCAATTCTTCCGGGAACACCGCATCGGGCAGATAGCGCAGGTTGCGGCGGCTTTCGCGCATGGCGTCAAGTTGCACGCGGTCTCGACCCCACAATTGAGTCGGGCGTCCTTCTCGCGCCAGCAAAATGGCGAGAGCCGTGCCCCAGGAGCCGGCGCCGATGACCGTCATCGGTTCCGTATGCCGGTTCATACCGCCTTCTAATTCACCGTGCTGGGCTGCGGAGCTTGCTGCGCCTGACTGAACAGCGCGTCGAAGTTCACCAAGGGCAGGAGGAAATTCGGGAACCCGCCTTTTGCGATCAGGTCGGAGATCACTTCGCGCGCGTAGGGAAACAGCACGCTGGGACAGAAGCTGCCGACCAAGCGCTTTAAATCCTCGACCGATGCGCCGCTGATGGTAAACAATCCGGCTTGTTTGACTTCCACCAAATACAGCGTCACATCGCCTTGTTTGGCTTCCACCGTGACGGTCAGCAGCACTTCCCGAGCCTCCGGCGACAGCTCCTCGGTGGAAGTATTCATGTTGAGCTGAAACTTCGGTTCCCACGGCTGATTGCTCGGCAGGCGCGGGCCGTTCGGCGACTCGTAGGAACAATCCTTCAAGTACACACTTTGCAAACTGACCTGGACACCGCCCACATCGGTGAGCCCCTCGGTCGCTGTAACTTCGTTCATCCTGCCCCCTGAATTAATCGATCCAGCTCGCCGCTGCGATCCAGCGCATAGAGCTCGTCACACCCACCAACATGCCTGTCGCCGATAAAGATTTGCGGAACCGTGCGGCGATTGCTGCGCGCAATCATTTCCTCGCGGGATTTCTCATCTTCCTCGACATTTATTTCGCCGAAAACCACTTGTTTCTGCTTCAGCAGGCTCTTGGCTCGCTGGCAGTACGGACACCAATCCGATACGTATACGGTGACAACCGGAGGCGTCATTTCGAAATGCTCTTGCTCCTGGACGTTTTCGTCAGCGGTAAATTGTCCTTTACCCAGGCATTGAGGCCGCCCTGGAGATTGAACACCTTGGTGAAGCCGAGCTTCATCAAGGTGCGCACGGCGCCCGCGGCGTCGGCGCCGCTATCACAATAAGTAATGACGTTTTTGTCGCGCCACTTTTTCAAGCTGTCGGCCTGCGATTCGATCTCGCCCACCGGCACATTGCGTGCATCGACGATGTGCCCGGCGTCGTACAACTCCTTGCTGCGCAAATCGATGACGAGGGCGCCCTGATTCATGAGCCGCACAGCCTGCATGGCGCTCAGCGCGGCAAATGCATGGATGCGCGCTCGCAGCTCGAAAGCCACCACGGCAATCGCGGCCAGCAGCGTTGCGCCCGCAAGGTAGGGATGATGGCCGAGGTATTCCAACAATCGCTGCATGTCGCACAATTTGGGCTTTTTGGGCGCGCAAGTATAGCAGCGGCTTGTATGCTTATGCGGATGATGAATAACCGGCCATGAATCAGCGTTTTAGAGCCCTTTGGAGCGCGGCACTGATTGCGGTCCTGTGCGCAAGCAGCCCCGCGGCGCCCACCGAACCTGCGGATTCCGCGCACGCGGACGCTGCGAAAGCCAAGCTTGCGGCGCTACGCGCGCGCATCGCCGAGCTCACCGGCCGCATGGGATCGCAGTTGGCGCAGCGCGATTCCTTGAGCGCCCGTGTTCGCGAGACCGAACTGCTCATCGCCGCAAAAAGGCAGCGTGTGGAAGAGCTGCATGCGGCGCAGCTTGCCGCGGAACGGCGCCGCGCGGAACTGCGCGCCGAAGAGAGCCGCAACCTCAATGCACTGCAGTCCGAGCGCGCATCGCTTGCGAGCCAGGCTCGAGCGGCGTACATGATCGGCCGCCAGGAAGAACTCAAACTGCTGTTGAACCAAAGCAATCCTGCGAGTCTCGGCAGAACGCTCACTTATTACGGCTACTTCGCCGAACAACGCCGCCAGAAAATAAAATCCATTCAGAGCGACGCAACGCAGCTGCAGCAGCTGGTCGCGCTGATTGAGCAGCAAACGCAGGATTTGCAGAGACTGCAGGACGACGCGACCCAAGAGATTGCGGGTCTGCAGCACGCGCGCGCGGAACGTACCGTGGCCATGGCGGCGCTGAATAAAAAACTGGCCAGCGGCAATCAAGAACTCGGCAACCTGAAGCACGAGGAGCAGGCGGTCGAAGCGCTGGTCGCGGATCTGGCCCGCATGATGCAGGATTTTCCAACCGACCCGTCGCAGAGCTTCGATCGCATGCGCGGGAAATTGCCCTGGCCGGTGTTGGGGCACGTGAGCGCGCGCTATCAGGCGCCGCGCGAAAATTCGGGCGGCGTTCGTTGGAACGGCGTGATGATCGATACGGAACGAGGCGCAAAGGTGCGGGCGCCCTTCTTCGGCCGCGTCGTCTATGCCGACTGGCTGCAGGGACTGGGGCTCTTGATGATCATCGGTCACAGCGGCGGCTATATGACTTTGTACGGCCACGCCGAGGTGCTGTATAAGTCGGTCGGAGACAAGGTTGCGCCCGGCGATGTGATCGCCGCTTTGAGCGATACCGAGGGCGCAAAGCCTGCGCTTTATTTCGAAATACGCGAAGGCCGCAAGACCGTCGATCCCAAGCTCTGGCTTAAGACGGCCCCTTGACGCAGCGAGGCAATTTTAATTTAACACTACGCCCTGCGGCTGGCGGCAAGAGGCCTCCGCACGTATGCTTAAGGTTCAAATGCGCAACAAATCTGGCAACGCCTTCTTGCTGGCCGTCGGCATCGCCATCGGCCTGTCCTTGGGATTGGCGCACGGCGTCTTGGCCGAGAAGCCGGCCGCTCCCGGCGCGGATCTGCCTTGGCAGGACGCGCACATGTTGGCTGCGGTGCTCGAACGGGTGAAGCATGACTATGTAAATCCCGTGGACGACCACCAGCTGCTGCAGGCCGCGATTCGCGGCATGGTGGCTTCATTGGATCCCTATTCCGCCTATCTTGACGGCGACGAATACGATGAGGTCAAGATCAGCAGCTCCGGCCGCTATTCCGGCGTCGGCATAGAGCTGTCGATCGAGGACGATCAGGTCGTGGTGATTGCACCCTTTGACGGCTCGCCGGCGGCGCAGGCGGGAATCCGCTCGGGCGACATCATCGTGACGATCGACGGCGTGCCGGTGAATACCAGTACCTTGGCGGACACCATTGGACGCATGCGCGGCGCCGAGGGCAGTTCGGTCAAGATCGGCATCATCCGCGCGGGCAATCCCGATCCCATGCTGTTCACCTTGAAGCGCTCGCGCGTGGATCTGCACAGCGTGCGCGGGGAAATGCTCGCACCCGGCTATGCTTACGTGCGAATTTCCCAGTTCAGCGAAACCACCGGCGATGATCTCAATAGCTCCTTGAAGGACCTGCGCAAACACAACGGCGCGCCGCTCAAGGGCCTGGTGCTGGATTTGCGCGACAATCCGGGCGGAGTCCTCGAGGCCGCCGTGGCGGTGGCCGACGCCTTTCTCGACAGCGGCGTCATCGTCACCGCGAAGGGCCGAACTCCGGACTCCAAGTTCGAAATGGATGCGACGCCGGGAGACGTACTCAATGGCGCGCCCATCGTCGTGTTGGTCAATGGCGGCTCGGCTTCGGCGGCAGAGATCGTCGCGGGCGCGCTCAAGGATCAGCATCGCGCGAAGCTGATGGGGCGCACGACTTTCGGCAAGGGCTCGGTGCAAACCATCATCCCGCTGTCCGATGATCGTGCCGTGAAGTTGACCACATCGCTTTATTACACGCCGTCAGGGGTTTCCATCAATCATCGCGGCATTGCGCCGGATATCGAGCTGCAGCGGGACTCGAAGGCGCCGCCGGCAGCGGTACCGGAAAGCACACCGCTGCTGCAGCGCGATGCCGACGTAAAGCGTGCGCTCGAGGAATTGAAAGTGTCGCCGAGTACACGCCCTGGCGCGGTGACGACCGCGGCCGGGATTTAGGCAATGCGCAGCACGCGTTCCATCGAAATCCTGTGTTTGGTGCTCGCGGCTTTGGTGCTCATCTGGTCCGGGGCGTTGACCAATCAAATGTGGCCGGTGATAGGACTGCTCGCGGCCTTCGCGCTCGCGATCGTCGGCTTTCGCGGCCGCCGCTTCCTGCCCGGCCGTACCCGCTCCAAGCTGTTGATCGAATCATGGTCGATGGTGGTGTTCATCACCGGCGTGCTGTGGTTTACCGGCAAGGGCGGAAGCCCGCTGTTCAATCTGTATTTGCTGCCCATCATATTGAGCGCGTTGACGCTGGGACGCGTGATCACGCTGCTGCAGGTGGCGGCCATTGCGGTATGCCACCTGTTACTGGCCATGACGACCCCCGGACTGGATGTGATTTCGCTGTTTTACGCCAGCCAGGTCGTGGGACAGCTCGCGCCGTTTCTGCTGGTGGCCTATCTCACCACCACGCTGTCGGCGGACATCACCGAAGCGCGTGAGCGAATCGAGAACTTGGCGCAGACCGATTCGTTGACGGGACTCTACAACGTGCGGATGTTCAACGAAGTATGGCAGCGCGAGCATGATGCCTGCGAACGCAACCGTGGCGTGTACGCCTTGCTCATGATCGACATGGACAAGCTCAAGGACATTAACGATATCTTCGGTCTCGAAGCCGGAAACAGCGCCATCACGCTGGTGGCGCAATGCCTGCAACGAAGTATCCGCACGACGGATCATGCCGCGCGGCTCGGCGGCGATGAGTTCGCGGTCCTGCTCCCCGGCGCATCGCCCGAGGTTGCGGAGGCCGTGATCAAGCGCGTGCGCCACAACGTTTATAAGACCACCCTGGACCTTAAGTCGCGCATGATTCGCTGCAGCGTGAGCATCGGCGTCGTCAATTACCCCAAGGATTCGAGGGATATGCGCGATCTTCGCAGCCTGGCGGATGACAAGATGTACCGCGATAAAGAGCTGCGCCGCTCCCCCGGGGCTGAAGCAAACGCTTGAACCCTCGAAAACAAACGATTGAATGTGCTGGACTTTTGCAACGAAAATGGCAAAGTTAGCGCTGCATCACGCCGGGGCACGCTTTACATATGTTCAGCTTGCCTCCTTTCCGCTTTGATTTGAGAGAGGGTTAATGCGGTCATTCATTCGAGCATCCGCGCTTTCGCGCGCGTCGCTGCGGCCTCACCTGAGCGCATTGGCCTGTATTTCCTTGAGTTTTCTGGCATTTCACGCCTCCGCCAAGAGTATCGGCGAGCCGAAATTGAAATCCAGCTCCGTGCTCATCGTGGATCAAAAGGATTCCTCGGTGCTGTACTCGCGCAATCCGGACGTCGCCGCGCCGATCGCCTCCATCACCAAATTGATGACGGCGCTGGTGGTGCTGGACGCCAAGCAGCCGCTGGATGAGCCGATTCAAATAACCGAGGCCGACCGCGACTATCCCAAGGGTGCATTTTCACGGCTGACCGTGGGTACCACCCTGACGCGCGGCGATCTCATGCACGTTGCGCTCATGGCCTCGGAAAATCGTGCCGCGCACGCGCTGGGCAACAATTATCCCGGCGGCATCAAAGCCATGGTGGCGGCGATGAATGCGAAAGCGAAGGCGCTTGGAATGACCAGCGCGCACTTCGTGGAGCCGACCGGGCTGTCGAGCGAGAATGTGGCGAGTCCGGAAGACCTGTCGAAGCTGGTGATTGCCGCCGCGAAA
This sequence comes from Steroidobacteraceae bacterium, assembly GCA_036495805.1. Lineage (GTDB taxonomy): Bacteria > Pseudomonadota > Gammaproteobacteria > Steroidobacterales > Steroidobacteraceae > Bog-1198. Next base: position 20,834 of record DASXMG010000125.1, read on the forward strand.
AACAGCACCATCCGCGAATTTTCGACCGACAAGAACTATGCCGTGCGGGTGCACAAGCGCCTGGTCGAGTTCCGAAATACCGACAATTTGGTGGCCAACCCGACTTGGAACATCATCGTGCAGAAGACCGGCTATATCGCCGAGGCGGGCAAGTGCTTGGTGATGGCCGCGGTCATCGAAGGCCGCTCGGTCGTCATCGTGCTGCTCGATTCGTTCGGCAAGTACACCCGCGTGGCCGATGCCCAGCGCATCAAGACCTGGATGGCCAACACCTCCAACCCGCGCTTCCAGGTATCGATCCGCTAGCAGGCGTTCGAGACCGGCGGGCGATTTTTTTAAATCGCATTCCAACCCCGAATGCAGTCATCCTCCGATCAATGGCTACAACAGCCAGTATGATTCTTGGAATAGCCAGGGCCGGAGGTCGATATGCGCGTACGTTTGCTGTGCATCGGATGGGTGGCTTGGCTTTTGGTCAATCCGGCCTGGGCCGCCGATCGGGCCCTGTCGGTAACGATTTACAACGATAATCTGGCCCTGGTGCAGGACCGCCGTGATATCGAAGTCAAGGACGGCCGGCAACGCATCGAATTCCAGGATGTCTCGGCGCAAATCCGCCCCGAGACCGTGTCGCTGTCGGCCGCGGACATCGCCATCGTCGAGCAGAATTTCGATTTCGACCTGTTGACGCCGGCGAAACTCATGGAAAAGGCGGTCGGCCAGGAAATCACCATCGTGCGCGTGAATCCGGCCACCGGCGCCGAAACGCGCGAGCAGGCGCAAGTGCTGGCCACCAATGGTGGCGTAGTCTTGAAAATCGGCCAGCGCATCGAGGTGCTGCGCGACGACGGGCTGCCGGTGCGCGTCATTTTCAACAAGGTGCCCGACAATCTTCGTGCGCGGCCCACGCTCTCCGTCAGCATCATTGGCACACATGCCGGTACGCGACACGCCACCTTGAGCTACCTCACGCCTGGACTCGGTTGGAACGCGGACTATGTGGCGCTCTACAACGAGAGCGACGGGAAAATCGATGTGCAGGGTTGGGTGACCCTGACCAATTCCAGCGGCACCACCTATGACAATGCGCAAACGCTGCTCGTTGCCGGCTCCCCCAGCCAAACGGATGGCGGCTTCCAGCCGAACATTCGCCGGCCGCCGCTCCGCCGCCAGACCTTGCAGCTGCCGGGCACCGAAAGCGGCAGCCGCGAACGATTGGGGGACTATTACCTCTATCCTTTGGCCGAGCGCACCACCATCGCCAATCTGCAAACCAAGCAAGTGAGTTTTCTCGATGTGCATGGCGTGCCCGCCGAGCACGGCTATGAGTTTCGCAACCACTGGCTGGGGACCGCGGAAACGCCGCAGAGCGCGCAGAGCGTGTACAGCTTTTCGACCAGCGCTCACGCCGGACTGGGCGATCAGCTGCCGGCCGGCACCTTGCGCTTCTACATGAAGGATAAGCGCGGCGACCCGCAGTTCATCGGCGAAAGCCGCATCGAGCACACTCCCATGGGCTCGACGCTGTCGCTGGCCACCGGCGACGCCTTTGATGTCAAAGTACACGCCGTGGTCGATAAGCGCACGCGGCTGTCGACATTCGACTGGCAAACCGAGATGCGCTACGAGCTCACCAATGCCCTGCCGCGCGCCGTCGTGGTGAAACTGCGCCAGGAAGGGTTGTGGGGCGACTCGAGCATCAAGGCCGAGAGCCAGAAGAGCACGAGGCTGAATGCCGAAGCGGCTGAATGGCCAGTGACCGTGCCCGCCAACGGCAAGGCAAACGTCACGGCGACGTTCGAAACACGATACTAGGACCGGGATGCGTGCCTGCCCGCTCCTCGTGGGTCTAAGCCTGATCGCCGCAACCGAAAGCGCGATTGGCAGCACAAGCGAAGTGCTTGCCGAACCGCCCTCTGATCTGATCGTCACCGTCTACCGCGCGCCGTACCGCGATTCGGGATCGATCGATGTGGATGATCTGAACGGCTTTGCCCTGGTGACGGAAACGCGGCTCGTGCGGATTCCAGCGGGTGACAGCCGCGTGCGATTCGAGGGTGTCGCCGACGGCATTGAGCCGAGCAGCGCGCTCATTACGGGACTGCCGGGCAAGGTGATCGAGAAGAATCGGGACGCTCGGCTCTTGAGCCCCTCCGCACTGATCGCCGCCGCGGTGGGCAAACCGGTGGAGTTGCTGCGGACCAACCGCAGGACCGGCATCACACAGCGATTGTCCGGCACGATACTCTCGGATGCCGGGCGCGGTGTCGTGTTCAAGACCGAGGAGGGCATCGAGGCCCTGCGCTGTTCCGGACTGCCGGAGACCTTTAGCTTCGAACCGGCCGGCAACCTGTCGGCACGCCCGACTTTGTCGGTTGCGGTACGGAGTCCAAGCGCCGTAACCCGGCAGATCACGCTGTCCTATCTTGCCCGCGGATTCGATTGGGCCGCCGACTACACGGCAACGCTGTCCCAAGACGGCCAGCACCTGGATCTCGGCGCCTGGGTGACGCTGGCCAATTCGAATGGCGTCGGATTTCCCTCGGCGCATGTGCAGGTGGTCGCCGGCAAGGTCAACCGCGAGAACGGTGCGGTCGAGCCCATCGATGTCGGCGGCCCCATCCTTGCGCAGTGCTGGCCGCGCGGCTCGACCAGCGATGCCCCGATGTTCCTTCGATTTCCCCAAGGGCCGATGGACCTCATGTTCAAAAGGAGCGCTGACTCGCCGATGCCGGCTGCGATGAGCCTGCAGGAGGTGGTGGTCACCGGCGCAAAAAAAGTGCAGCAAGAACAGTTGGGTGACCTGAAACTGTATCGCGTGCCTGAGCGCACCACGCTCTCCAGCCGCCAATCGAAGCAGGTGCGGCTGATGGATCAGCTGGCCATTCCGGTTACGACGATCTATGGGGTGGATACGGACGCGGCTGGGGTTTCTCCGGAGTCGGCCCATCGCTGGCTGCGGACGACGAACACGGCCGCGAATCACCTTGGCTTGCCGCTGCCTTCAGGCGGGATTGCAATATTCGGCTCATACCAGGGTGAGCGGTTGCTGCAACACGAATCGGGCCTGCGCGATACGGCCATCGATGAAGAGGTGGAAATCGATGCAGGCGAAGCTCCCGACGTCCAAGTATCGGGGGAAGTGGAGAAAACCCACGTCGATTTAGGCCACGCCAAGCTCCTGCCCCTCGTGCCGGGTGCGACGCTGCGTTCCGTCAAAATCGATAACGTGCTGCGCGTCCTGGTCAGCAACGCTCGGGCGGCCGACATCGATTTCGAGTTGCGGCTGAGGCTGCCGGAGGGCGCGCGCATCGTGCGCGCGGATCATCCTGTGGGAACCAAAAACGGCAGGCCCATTTTCCGGTTCAAGGTTCCCGGAAACCGATCGGTCGCCGTGCGCTTTCAAACGCAGGGCATTGGCGATGGAATTCTGCGCACTCCATAGCGGTTAGACGCTTCCCAAGTAGCTTACAATCCCGGCATGCCGGGAATTCGCATGCACGCCGCGGGCCCGCGATGGTAAGAAGCCGCCAATCGCGCATCAAAAACTATTTCGCGGAAAACAGGCTGTTTACGATCCGCAGCATCGTTGCCGGCATCTTTGCCGCCGTGCTGCTGCTGGCGGTCGCCGGCCGGCTGTTCTACCTGCAGGTCATCAAGTTCGACTATTACTCCGGCCTGTCGCAGGGCAACAGCATCCGCACGGAGCCCATCCCGCCCAGCCGCGGACTAATCCTGGACCGGCATGGTGTGGTGCTGGCGGACAATATGCCGGCGTTCAACATCGAACTCGTCCGCGAACAGGTGGGCGACGCCAAGGCGCTTGATGCCACGCTGGCGCAACTGGTCAGCATCGGGTTGTTGCGCCCCGAAGAGGTGGGCAACATCCGCCGCACCATCCTGCTGCACAAAGTGTACGAGAGCGTGCCGGTCAAGCTTTCGCTGAACGAAGAAGAGATGGCGCGCTTCGCGGTGCATCGCTACCAGTTCGCCGGCGTGGACATCCGCGCGCGGCTGGCCCGGCACTATCCGCTGCGCGAGATGGGCGTGCATGCCATCGGCTATGTCAGCGCCATCAACGAGCAGGACCTGAAGCAAATCGACAGCGCCGAATACGCCGGCACCAGCCTCATCGGCAAGCTCGGCGTGGAAGGCGCCTACGAGCAGCAATTGCACGGCAAGCCGGGCTTTCGCGAAATAGAAGTGAACGCCGCGGGCCGGCCGGTTGACAAGCAGGGCGGGTACGCCACCAAGCTCAATACCCGCCCGCCGGTGGCAGGACAGGATCTGATCCTCGGTATGGACGCCAAGGTGCAGAAGGTCGCGGAAGAGGCTCTGGCAGGCAAGCGTGGTTCCGTGGTGGCGCTCGATCCCAAAACCGGGGACATCATTGCCCTGGCCAGCACGCCGGGATTCGACCCCAACGATTTCGTCCGCGGCCTGTCGGTGGCGCAGTATGCCGCGCTGTCGAACAACATCGATGTGCCGCTCTTGAACCGCGCATTGCGGGGAGCGTATCCGCCGGGCTCGACGGTCAAGCCTCTGTATGCCTTGGCGGCGCAACACTACGGAATTTTGACGCCGGAACACGTCGAATACTGCCCCGGGTACTTTACGTTGCCGGGCAGCAGCAACCAATACCGAGATGACAAGGTTCATGGATCCTTGGATATGCGTCACGCGATCTCCGAGTCCTGCGACGTGTATTTCTACCGGCTCGCCGACAAGATGGGCATCGATCGTATGCACGCGTTCATGAGTGCCTTTGGCTATGGGGAATTGACTGGGATCGACATTCCCGGAGAAAAGCCAGGCTTGTACGCCTCGCCGGAATGGAAACGACGGGTATTCAAGCGCAAGGCCGATCAAGTGTGGTTTCCAGGCGAGAGCATCAGCATGGGCATTGGCCAAGGTCCCATAACGGTCACTCCCCTGCAGCAGGCGCACTTTGCCGCCGAAATTGCCGAACGCGGAAAGATCATTGTCGTGCCGCGCTTGGTCGCGGCGACTCGCGCACCCGGTTCGTCAACGGTCGCACCACGCAATCCAAGCTTCGGCAAACCGATCGACCTTGGTACCGAAGATCAGTGGAATGTGATTTACGACGGCATGATTGGCGCGGTCACGCAACCTGGGGCCACCGCTTACCTCGCATTTGTCGGCGCGCGCTACAAGCTGGCGGGCAAAACCGGAACCGCCCAAGTCGTTACGGTCAAACAAACCGAAAGTACCAAGCACAAGGAGTCCGATGAGCGCAAACGCGAACACGCGTGGTTCATCGCCTTCGCACCGGTCGATGACCCGAAAATTGCGATTTCCGTTTTGGTTGAGAACGGCGGTTTCGGCGGCTCGACCGCCGGTCCCATCGCCCGCAAGGTGATCGATTCTTACTTGTTGGCGGACGAGTCGGCGGAGCCGAAGAAAAATACCGGTGAGATGGGCAGCGCCACCAACTCGCACTAGGCGAAGCGCCGTGCGCGCGTTTTTTCAGCTAGTAGCGAATCGTGAAGTGCACGCCCCAATTTCGGGGCTCGCCCAACTGCACGTACAGCTTGTTGGGGAAGTCCGGCGGCTCGTCGCCGAAGTAAAAACCGCGCACAGTGTAGTTCTTGTCGAGCAGGTTACGCCCCCAAAAATACGCTTCCCAGCGCTTCGTCTCCCAACCCAGCTTGCCGTTGATGAGGCCATAGGCGCTCGAGCGGGTGCCGTTCGGCGGCAGATCATAGAAAAACGAACCCATGCCCGTGACGTCGAGGCGCGCATAGGGGCCGCGCGGATCGCGCCAGGTCGCGTTGATCGCTGCCTGCCAGGGCGGCGCATGCGGTAATGCCCGATTGGGGAGAGCCTCGCCGTTTTGCACAAAACCCCGGTACTCGGTCTGCAATAGACCGAGAGACCCGCCGAACACCCAACTTTGCGATGCGGTCCAGCTGGCGGTGCTTTCCAAGCCGTAGTTGAAGCCGGACTTTGCATTGCCGGTAAAAAAGATGAAGGTGTTGGGATTGCTGGGATCGAGTTGCTCGCCCGTGATCAACTGCTCGTTGTGGCGCACCATATAGAATAGCGAGGTGTTGACTTGCAGCCGTCCGTCGATCACTTGCGCCTTGTGGCCGATCTCCAAGTTCAGATCGGACTCCGGTCCGAAAAGCAGTTGGTTCGCCGGCAGGCCGGGGCTTAGATTGAAGCCGCTCGCCTTGTAGCCGCGGGCGATGAGCGCATACACGTTCTGGCCATCGGCGATTTTATAGTCTAGCGATGCCTGGCCGCCCCACAGGTTGTCCGCGGGACCAAAGGCGTTTGCCGTCGTCGGCGCGTCGAGATTGGTCGTCGTATCGTCGTAGCGGCTGGTGTGCCGCTCTCCGCGCAAGCCCAAGGACCAGCGCGCTCGTTGGCCCCAATCGCCGTCGAGCTGTGCATAGAGCGCGCCATTGCGCGAGCGATACTCGCTCGATATCACCGTCAGCGAATCGGAGTTTTGCGTGGCATCGAAAGGATCGACGTAAACCCCCGCCTGGGTGTCGGTCAAAGACTCGCGCAGCTCAAAGGCGTAAACCCCGACCAGCCAGGAAAGACCGCGCGGCGAATCTTTCGCGGGAGTATCGCTCAAGCGAAATTCCAAGCTGCGCGTCGAGCGATGCCGCAACTGGTCCTCGGTGAAGTCATCCGTGTAAGGCGCCCACTGCATGGGGTTGCCCCAATCGCCGTCAAAACCGTAATCGACCCGGGTGTCGGCATAAGTGGCGATGGTGGTCAGCGTCGCTGCGCCCAAACCGGTGTAGCTCGAGCGGGCGGAAATTCCCGTGGAATATTGCCGATCGACGCCGGGATGGTCCGATTCCGTGGTACGGCTGTTGTCGATGGCAAACGCATCGTAGCCATTGTTGATTTGCGCACGCAGCAAGGTCAGGTCGACGCGCCAATCTTCGTTCGGCTGGTAACGCCACTTGCCGCGCAAGGTGAGCTCGTCGCGATTATCGGTGTCGCTGCGGCCCAGGTAGGCGTTGTGATAGAAGCCGTCGGCGGTGTAGCGCTGCGCGGCGAGCCTGAACTCGGAATCGAGCGCAGTCACCGGGCCGGTGAGTACCGCACCATATGAATGCTCGCCGTAGTCGCCGGCGTCGAGTTCGGCCCGGCCGCCGAATGCGTCGGACGGGTCGGCGCTTTTCACGTAGATCAGTCCGGCCAACGCGTTGGCGCCGTACAGGGTTCCTTGCGGGCCCCGCAGCACCTCGATGTGATCGACATCGAACAGCGTCGCGGCCGTGCCTAAGCCGCTAAAGTCGATATCATCGATGAGAAAGCCGACCGACGGGTTCGGAGCCCCTTGGTATTGCTGCAGCTCGCCGATACCGCGAATCTGAAAGTAGCGCGGGCGCGAGGTATCGCCCGCCCAATTCAGATTGGGCACCAGCGGCAGCACGTCCTCGAAATGCTGCTGCCCCGCGTCACGCAATGTCGAATCGTTGAGCACCGAGGCACTGCCCGGCAATTCCTCGAGAGAGACCGGTTTTAACGCGGCTGTGACGATGATCTCATCGAGCGGCGGGTTGTCGCCGGTTTCTGCGGCGTTTGCCGCGGGGACGAGATTTAAGGCAGCGAACAGAATGCCAAGCGCGGAATAACTTCTACCCATGCTCCCTCCGCCGGTACTAACCGGATCAGGTTCAATGGGTTTGCTGGTGTGCCCTAGGCTGCCAGCATCTCAGGCCCTCGAGGCCACCCCAGCGTTGTAAGACGATACTTAAGTAAAAAAAAGCGCGCGGATCGCGCCAATCAAGCCGCCCACCACCAGGATCACCATGGGTAGGAAGGTCATGCCATAGCCCACTTCCCGTTTGGCCGGGTCCTTCACATAAGTGTAGGCGTAGAGCTCCCGCCCAATCAAATAGACCACCCCCAGCGCCGCTGCGACCAGGGGACTGAAGTAGTGAGAGAAAAGATAGATTCCGGGCAAAAAAGCAATTAACTGCTCCAAGGTATTTTGCTGGACGCGGAAAAGCCGTTCGAAGGTCTCGTTGCCGGTAATCGCCGGTGCCTTGACGCCGTAACGCCCCCGGGCAGCTCCGACTCTGAAGCCGAAAATAATGAACTGCAGAACTGCGAGCGCAGTCACGATATCGACATAAGCCATGGAACTTCCTCTGCTGTTATTGGATTCTAGCACTCCGTCGCCGGCTGTTTTCCGTCAGGATCGTGATGCAATGAGCTTACCGCGTAAATCGTCCCGGAATGGCACTCGTGGCTATGCCCACTTGGTCGAAATCGACGTACCTGTTTCCCGCGTCTGGCGTGCATTGACCGAACCCGGGTTGATCAAAATATGGTCAGGACAAGAGGCTGAGATCGACCCCCGCCAAGGCGGCCTATACCGCATCGGTAAGCGGACCGGCAATGCGCGGGAGGCGCACATCGATGTCTTTGAGGTAAACCGGCGGCTGCGGCTCATCTACCTGAACGGCAAGAATTCACCTCCGAGCGATAGCGCCGCGGTCGACGATTTCATCCTGGATACGCGCCGCGGCGAAGGCAAAACCTCGTTGCGGCTGTTGGGGTCCGGCATTCCCGAGACACCCGAGTGGGATCGAAGCTATGCCAGCATCCGCATGGGATGGGAACGCTTCATGGGCCGAATCAAGGTGACGCTGGAGAGCCCCCCTGTTCCAAAAAAGCCCGTCAAGATCCAACCCAAGGATCCACCCCTGCCCGGGCTTGATTATTGATAGAACGCCCTGAATTTTCCTTTATGCTTGAGCCGGCTGCCGGCTACGGGACAAGGAGGGGCGATGCTGGGGTTTCTTATTCGCGCAGCGCTGGTCGCGTTGGGCCTATGGCTGGCAACTGACTGGGTGCACGGCGTCTCGATCGATACGCCGTCGACCTTGATCCTCGCCGGCATATTGCTCGGCGTGGTGAATTCCATCGTCCGTCCCATTGCCGTTTTACTGACCCTGCCGATGACCATTCTCACTCTGGGCTTGTTCCTGCTGGTCATCAATGCCGGCATGGTGGCCCTGGTCGCGTGGATGTTGCCGGGCATGCACGTCGCGGGCTTCGGCGCCGCTTTTTGGACTTCGATACTGGTGAGCCTGGTGAGTTTCATCGGCTCCTGGTTCGTGGGCGGCAAGGGCCGCGTCGAAGTGATCCGCAGGCGCGGCTAGTGCGCGCGGAGTACTGAAGCGGCGCCATTGCGGATTTACGGCGACGAGGCCAGCTCGAGTGCTTCGAGGCGCGGGCCCTCTACTCGGCCGATATGCACCGAGGTGTCGTACAGCACCACGCTGAATGCCGCCAGGGCGATCAGCACCGCGATGGAAGCTCTAACGTGCCGCGATTCAAAATTGCGCGCCGCGGTGCCAAATCCAATGAGCGCGAACAGCGCGGCGACGATGATCACCGCATCGACGCTCGCCCGCTGCCAATAGCTTCCGCCCAAGTGCAGCCACATGCCGAACTCATCGAAGGTGAGCGCCATGGCGACGCCATAACCCAGCGCGGCGCGCCGCAGGTCCCGATCGCAACGCGCGCTGAACAGCATGTATCCAGCCACGGCCGCCAGCAGGAATATTCCATAGTTGAGATGATGTACATGCGTGCCGCGCAAAAAGAAATAAAGATTAGGCATGCGGTTGGACATGATGAGCAAAACGAGCGTGCGCGCCGCGATGAAGGTGATGATGAAAGCGAACAGGGCGCGGCGTGCCAGCGGCGCAGGCTCGATGGCAATCCGCGCAGGCGCTGCCGTGAGGGTCGAATCGTGTGGGGGTATTTCTGTCACGACCGGTCTCATTTTGCCAGAATGGGCGCGAACACTTACTATCCCGTTTGCTTTGCAAAGCAAAGTTTCGCAACGACACAGAGGATCTTATGCCAAACGCGCGCATTGCGTTATTTGCCGCGCTCCTGATCGGCTCGAGCTTTGCGCATCGAGTTTACGCCGCCGGCGATCCTCTCGGCCTGTATGTCGGCGGAGCCCTGGGGCAGTCCGATGTCAGGGTCGACGAGAGTGTAGTCGGCTCGCCCGGATTTTCTGCGCACCGCGACGCCTGGAAATTGCTGGTGGGATTGCGGCCGATCTCGCTGCTCGGAGCCGAGCTGGATTACATGGATTTCGGCCGCGCGAGGTTCTTAGGATCGCCGAACGCCTTCGGCACTGCAGTCCGCGCTGATTCGCAACCCAGGGCGACCACGCTATTTGCCGTGATTTACGCGCCCATCCCCCTACCCCGGCTTGACGTTTACGCCAAAGCCGGTGTCGCTCGCTTGCGGACGGAGGTGAACGCCGCTTCGTTCTGCGTGGCGTCGCCCTGCGTCGTGACGACGACCGCCCCACTTGCGCTGAACCGGACGGATGCGCGGCTCGCCTATGGCGCGGGCGTGCAAGTTAAATTCGCAGCCTTCGCTGCCCGGTTTGAGTACGAGCGGATCAATGCCGGCACGGGTGACCCGGAGCTCGCGTCCCTCGGGATCACGTGGAGCTTTTGATCGCTCGCTCCCGGCCTTATTGGGTCTTCGGCTCTGCCAGCGTTTTTGGATCCGTCAGGCTGCCGCCGGGTACCGTCAAAATGCCCACGCCGACGATGATGATGGCCATGCCGATCAGCTGCAAGCCGGAAAGTTCTTCATGCAGCACCAGCCAGCCTAAGACGGCGGCGATCGCGGGATTCACATAGCTGTAGGTGCTGATGAGCGTCGGCGTCGTATGCATCGTCAGCCAGCCATACGCGGTATACGCGAGACCGGAGCTCAAGAAGGTCAGATAGCACAGCGCGATGAGCCCCGGTGCATTCGGCGGCCAATGAATCGAGTCGCCGCGCGCGAACGCGACAGTCAGCAACATCAGGCCGCCCATGAGCATTTGCAGCGCCATGAACATCATGGAACTCAGCTGCGTGGTGATGCTGCGGTAGTACAGCGTGCCCACCGACCAGGAGGCGCAGGCAGTCAACACGCCGAGTTGTGCCAGCGATCCTTTCGAGAATAGCGGGCCTTTGGGAACCAGCATCAACGCGGCGCCGATGAATCCGATCACCAAGCCTAAGACCGCCGAGCGAGTCAACGGGTGCCCGCGCCGTCCGAACACGCCGAGCCCGGCAATCCAGAATGCCGAGGTGCCATTGAGCAGCGCGGCCTCATTGCTCGGCAGGAATTGCATGGCCCAGGTATTGAGCCCGTTGCTGATGAACACCATGAAAAACCCGGCGATGGTCACGTGGCGCCACTCGCTGAGCTGCGTCGGCAAGCGGCCGCCGCCATAGAATTCGGCAATCAGCGCGAGCAAGACCCCCGCCGTGACAAAGCGAATGCCCGCGAACAGCGCAGGCGGCAGATTCTCGACCGCTATCTTGGTGAATAGAAACGAAGACCCCCACACCAGGTAAACGATGAGGAGGCAGGCGAAAACTTTCGTGGAATGTCGCGAGTCGCGCAAACTAGGCAGGCGCGGCGTGGCGACGCGCAATACCCAACGGCAGGCAGCTGATGGTCATTCGATGTTGCCCATGAGTTTCTTCACCGGCCGGCTCACACCTAACAAGACTGCGCCCACTCCCACGGTGAAATAGACGATGTGCATATACTGCCCGGGCATGGCTGGGATATTGTTGGCATCGAATTCTCCCGCAATGAGTCCCGCGACGAGATTGCCGAGCGAAGTCGCGAGAAACCACATGCCCATCATCTGGCCGACGAAGCGCCTCGGAGCAAGTTTCGTGTAGTAACTCAGGCCAACCGGGCTCAAGCAGAGCTCGCCGAAGGTGTGCAACAAATAGGTCACGAGCAGCCAATACGGCAGGACCTTTGAGCCGTGCGCAACGATTGTCGCCGCCGCAGCCATGACCAAGAATCCGGAGCCCATCAGCATCAAGCCGAGCGCGAACTTCGCCGGTGCGGACGGGTTCAGATTGCGCCGCGCCAAGGCGATCCACATCCAGGCAAAAAACGGCGCGCACAAAACAATGAAAACGGAATTCAGCGACTGGAACCATCCGGTTGGGATCTCAAAATTCAACCATCCGATCAAGCGGTCGGTATAACGGTCAGCGAACAAATTCAGCGACGACCCGGCCTGTTCGAATCCCGAGAAAAATAGCGCGCAGCCGACGAACAGCACGACCAGCACCACGCCCTGCTTGCGTTCCTGCGCCGTAAGATCCGCGAACAAGAAGTAATAGATAAAATACAGAACGCCCATACCGGCGATGACGTAAGCGGCAGCTTGACCCAAGCGCAGCGCGTCCATCGGGATCCACCCGACGCTGACGCTCAAGACCACCAACGCCAATGCAGCCACGCCAACCCACAAGCGAACCCACTCCTTGGAGCGCGGCACCAAGGCATGGTTGCCGCCCGCGGCGTGAACAGGCGCAGCGCGCACCCCGGCCTCTCCCAGATACTTGCGCGTGAAATAAAACTGCACCACGCCGAAGATCATGAACACGGCGCCGGCGCCAAATCCCGCTCTCAGGCCGAAGAGTCGCTGCGCCAGCGGGATGACCAATGGACCTAGAGCGCCGCCGATATTGATGCCGATATAAAAAATCGTAAACGCTGAATCGAGACGCGCGCCGCCCTCGGGATACAAGCCGGCCACGATGGCGCTGACGTTGGGCTTCAGCAGCCCGACACCCAGAATGATGACCAAGAGACCAATGTAGAAACCACGTGGGCTGGTCGAAATCGCCAGCAGCATGTTGCCTGCGGTGATGAATGCTCCGCCGAGCATGACCGCGCGCTGTGCGCCGATCAGCCGGTCGGCAACCCAGCCGCCGGGGAGTGCCGCCAGGTAAACAGCAGCGTTGTACAGGCCATAGATCGCCGCCGCAGTCTTGTCGTCGAGGCCGAGTCCGCCTGTCGCCACCGAGGCGACCAGGAAGAGTATGAGCACCGCCCGCATGCCATAAAACGTGAATCGTTCCCACATCTCGGTGAGGAACAGAGTCGCCAGCCCGCGTGGGTGCCCAAAAAACGTCGCGGCCAACTTAAGCCCCGGCTTCGCGTTGAGCCTGTTCGGCTGCCTCTTTCTCGCGTGCCGCTATTTTTTCTTTGAGTAACAGTCCGGCCATGATGATCCCTATTTCGTAGAGTAAGTACATCGGCACCGCCATGGCACTTTGCGACACCGCATCGGGTGGCGTGACAAAGGCGGCGAAGATGAATATCCCCAACAGCACAAAACCGCGATTCTTCTTCAGGGTCTTGAGATTTACAAAACCCGTCCAGACCAATAGTACCGTAGCAACCGGCACTTCGAAGGCCAAACCGAAGGCCAGCAGCAGTACCATCACAAAATCCAAATAGGCGCCCATGTCGGTCATCATCTGCACGCCGTGCGGCGTGGTGGCGACGAAAAAACTCAGCATCACCGGAAAGACCGCGTAGTAGGCAAACGCAGCCCCGAGGTAAAAAAGAATGATGCTGGATATCAGCAGCGGCACGGCCAGCTTCTTCTCATGCTTATACAGGCCGGGCGCGACGAACGCCCACGCCTGGAAGAGCACGAAGGGCATGGCCAAGCCGACGGCGAGCAGCAGGGCCAGCTTGAAAGGCACGGTGAATGGCGCGACGACGCTGGTGGCGATGATGGTGGCGCCGCTGGGTAATTTATTGATCAGCGGTTTGGCGACGAACGTGAAGATCTGATTCATGTAATACGCGCAGGGCACGAAGCAAATGCCCACCGCCAGCATCGCCTTGAGCAGGCGATCGCGCAGCTCCAATAGATGCGAGATCAGCGTGCCTTCGGCGAGTTCGCTAGGGTTCCCGGGCTCATTCATTGGCGGGTTTGTTTTCGGGCGGGCTGGGGTGCCAATCCGCACCCTGTACGCTCGCGGCGTTTTCCGGCGAGTAAGCGGCCGCAGGTGCGCTTGCGGGAGGCGGCGTCACTACCGGCGGCGGCGTGTTCGGCATGTAGGAGGTATCGAACGAGGCAGGCCCGCTGCTCGGCCCCGTCTCAGTTTTCGGAGCGGTTGATTTGGTTTGCCTCATCAGCTCTTCGGCGCTGACTTCGCGCTCCAATTGCTCGGTCAATTGGCGCGCCATGGCACGGGCCCTCCCCACCCAGTTGCCGACTTGCCGGGCAACTTTCGGGAGTTTCTCCGGGCCCAACACGATGAGTGCTATGGCCGAGGTGAGCAGTATCTCCGAGAACCCAACATCAAGCATGCGGCATCAGGCGTTGGTTTTCGGTGGTACCTTGACGTCGCTTTCTCGCGTCGCCGCGCCCGAGCCAAAATCCGCGTCTTTGTCCTGCTTGATCTGCTTGGCCGCTTCCTCGGTTTCGCCCTCGTTCATGGCTGATTTGAAGCCCTTGACCGCCGCGCCCAAATCCGAGCCGATGCTGCGCAGGCGCTTGGTGCCGAAAATCACCAAGGCGATCAGCAGAACGACAATAAGCATTTTTGAATCGAACATCTCGCTTCTCCGATTCCACGTGTAACCAATCGGGCGCCAATGATACGCCAAAGATATTATGACATTTGACCGTGCCGCACCGATGCGCGTTCGGTCGCATTTGGCGCTTTAATCAACTTTCCAACCAAATGGTTACAGGACCGTCGTTGGTCAAAGACACCTGCATATGAGCCCCGAATAAACCGGTTTCCACCGCCCCAAGCTCGGCGCGCGCAGCCTGTACCAAGACCTCGAACAATCGGCGGCCCTGCTCCGGCGGCGCGGCGGTCGAGAAGCCGGGCCGCAAGCCTTTCGCCGTATCCGCAGCCAGGGTGAATTGCGGCACCAGCAGCAATTGCCCCTTAACCTGAGTCAAGCTCAAGTTCATCTTCCCGGCGTCGTCCGGGAAAACCCGATACAACAGCAGGCGTGCGAGCAGCCGTTTCGCGCTTACTTCATCGTCAGCGGGCCGCACGCCGACCAGAACCAGCAGACCGGGCCCAATCGCCCCGACCGACTTCCCACCGACCGTAACTTCCGCCTGTGAAACGCGCTGCAAAAGAGCGATCATCGGCAATAAATTTCCACTTTTTCGCTGAAAAAGCTTATTTTTAAGATCGAATTCTCCACAAATTGCATGAAATGCGATATCGAATCTGTATTATTAAAGGCGTTAAGATTATTGGCGAATAAAGCAGTAAAGTGGGAATCAGGCACAAACAATAGCTTAAAATTGAGTCTAAAATGGGTAAAACTACAACAAAAACTGGATTTACTGACGGCCACGCAGCTCTTTGCTGCTCTCGTTAGCGCACTATCTTGGGATTTGGGAAGATTGCGTGCCGATTGCGGCCCACCTTAAGGAGCTTCGCGCATTGCTCACATCCTACACAGAAAATTTCTGGTCCAGCCACGACGGCCAACGGCTCTATGCGCGAGTCTACCCAGGTCCGGTGCCGCTGGCCCGCAGCATACTCTGCCTGCACGGGCTGACGCGAAACAGCCGCGACTTCGAAGACCTCGCTCCCCGTTTGCAGAGGCGCTACCGTGTCATCGTGCCGGACGTGCGCGGCCGGGGACTATCCGCGCGAGATCCCAATCCGCAAAACTATCAGCCGGCGATTTACCTGCAAGATCTGCTCACCTTGCTCGATACCGTTGACGCGCCGCAGGTGGCCGTGATCGGCACATCGATGGGCGGCCTGTTGGCCATGATGATGAGCGCGGGTCATCGCCACCGGATCGCGGGAATCGTGTTGAACGACGTGGGACCCGAGGTAGATCCCGCCGGCCTGGACCGCATCAAGAGCTATGCGGGCCGGCTGCCGGCGCCGAAGGATTGGGACGAGGCGACCGCGCAAACTCGAACGATGTTCGGCAACGCATGGCCGAATCTTTCCGCCGAGCGCTGGTCGGCGCTCGCGCGCCGCGGCTATCGAGAGGATGGCAACGGCGGCCTCAAGGTCGATGCCGATCCCATGATCGGAGAAATGTTGCGCGCGGCGCCCGCGGCGACCGCCGACCTTTGGCCTTTCTGGAAAGCGCTGCGCGGCATACCGATGCTGGCAATTCGCGGCGCCCAGTCAGACATCTTGAGCGGCGCCACCTTTGCCAAAATGAAAGCGGAGAACCCCGAGCTGGCACAGCTCGAAGTGGCGCAGCGTGGACACGCGCCCTTGCTGGACGAGCCGGAGTGTATTGCGTCGATCGACGCTTTCCTCGCGAAATACTTTGCTTGAGCCCCGAGGCCGCTACTTGCGCCACAAGGTGGGCGTGAACAGCACCAGGATGGTGAAAACCTCCAGCCGTCCCAAGAGCATCGCCGCGGAGCAGACCCAGGTCTGAAAGTCGCTCAGCACACCGTAGTTGCTGCCGGGCCCGACCAAGCCTAAGCCGGGCCCGGCGTTATTGATGCAGGCGATGATCGCTGAAAAAGAAGTCATGAAATCCAGGCCGCTCGCCAGCTGCAGGAAAATCAGCGTCACGATGCTCATGAAATACAAGAACACGAACGCCAGCACCGCGAATACCACGCGATTCGCGATGACCGTCCCGCCGACCTTCAGCGGCCGCACCATGTTCGGATGCACCAGCTGATTCAATTCGCGGTGCGCTTGCTTGGCAAGCACCAGCGTGCGGATCATTTTGATGCCGCCGCCGGTGGATCCTGAACTGGCCACGATGCAGCTCAAGAACATCATCCACATGGGAGCGAATATCGGCCAGCGCGAATAATCCTGCGTATGCAGTCCGCTGTCGGTGGCGATCGAGACCACATTGAAGACGGTGTTGCGCAGCGCCGAGGGGTAGTCCGGATAGGTGCCCTTGTAGAACAAGAAAAGCGACACCCCGATGCAGCTGCCGATCAGTACGCCAAAGATTGCCTTCGCTTCGGCATCGCGGAAGTACGCCGCGACGCCGCGCTGGCTCCATGCCAGAAAATGCGTGGCAAAATTGAGCGCCGCCAGAACCGAGAATGCCGTCATCAGCATCTCAATGGGCAGCGAATTGAAATGGCCGATGCTGGCGTCATAAGTGGAGAAGCCGCCGAGAGACAGCGCGGAAAAGCCGTGGCACACCGCGTCGAACCAGTTCATCCCGGCGAATCGCAAGGAGACGATGCAGACCGCGGTCAATCCGGTGTAAACCGCCCAGAGCAGTTTCGCGGTTTGCCCGATGCGCGGCGTGAGCTTGCTGTCCTTCATCGGGCCCGGCATTTCGGCGCGATAAATCTGCATGCCGCCGACGCCGAGCATGGGGAGGATGGCCACGGCGAGGACAATAATGCCCATGCCGCCCAGCCAGCTCAAAAGATGGCGCCAGAGGTTGATGGATCGAGGCAGAAATTCCAACCCGGAGAGCACCGTTCCGCCGGTGGTGGTCAAGCCGGAGGCAGCCTCGAAATAGGCATCGGTGAAATTGATCGGCAAATAGTCCCACAAGGGGAACCCGGCCACCGCCGGCAATGCCACCCAGGTGAGCGCCACCAGCATCAGGCCGTCGCGGGTTTTCAGTTCGCGCTTGAAGCGCCGCGTGGCAAGCCACAACAGGGCGCCGAGAACGAACGTTGCCAAGGCCGAAATGATGAATGACTTGAGGGCTTCATCCAATCCCCAGATCGCCAGGATCAAGGGCGCCAGCATGGTCGCCGCGAACACCATCATGACGAGGGCGAATACGTGAGCGACCGGCAGTAAAATGTCTTTCACAGAAAGGAGGCGGAGCCTTGGAAGAGTTTTTCGACCGCTTCGATGTGACGGCGATCCGTGAGAAACAAAATCAAATGATCGTCGGGCTGCACGGTTGTATCGTGATGCGCGATGATGACCTCATCTCCCCGTACCACCGCGCCGAGCGTTGTGCCTTCCGGCAGCGAAATGTCCTCGATGCGCCGGCCGATCACCTTCGAGCTGTCGGCATCGCCATGCACCACGACCTCGAGCGCCTCGGCGGCGCCCCGGCGCAGCGAGTGTACGCGCACCACATCGCCGCGCCGCACGTGCGCCAGCAGCGATCCGATCGTGACGGTCTGCGGCGATATCGCCACATCGATCGAGCCGCTCTCGATGAGCTCGGCATAGGAAGGCTTGTTGATCAAGGCCATGACCTTGTGCGCGCCCAGGCGCTTGGCGAGCATGGCCGATAAAATATTTGCTTCCTCGGAATTGGTCAGCGCGGCGAAGACGTCCGCGCTATCGATATTTTCCTCCAACAGCAGTTCCTCATCGGCCGCATCGCCGTGCAGCACGGTCGTGCTTTTCAACTGCTCGGAAACGCGGCGCGCGCGTTTGCTGTCGCGCTCGATGAGCTTGACCTGGTTCTTGCCTTCCAGCTCGTTGGCGAGCCGCAGGCCGATGTTGCCGCCGCCGGCGATCACCACGCGACGCGCGGGCGCCTCCTCGCGGCGCAATTCCTTCATGACCACGCGGATGTTTTCGCGTGCGGCCAGGAAAAATACTTCATCGCCGTCCTCGATGACGGTCGTGCCCTCCGGCTTGACGCTCTTGCCCGCCCGATAGATGGCCGCCACCCGCGCGTCGGCCGTGGGAATATGCTTGCGCAAGGTGCTCAAGGTCTGTCCCACCAGCGGCCCGCCCTGCAGCGCGCGGATGCCGACCAGGCGTACCCGGCCATCGGCAAAATCGAGCACCTGCAGCGCACCGGGGTAACGTATCAGCCGCGCCACATACTCGGTCACCAGTTGCTCGGGACTGATCCAGACGTCGACTGCGACGCCGTTCTCGCCGAACAGCCGGTCTCTTTCGGTGTAGTCGGCGGAGCGTACGCGCGCAATCTTTTTCGGCGTGCGATACAGGGTCCAGGCGATGTGGCAGGCCAGCATGTTGACTTCATCGCTGTTGGTGAGCGCCACGAGGATGTCGGTGGTGGCGATGCCGGCGGCCTCGAGAATGCGCGGGCTCGATCCATTGCCGCCGACCGTGCGTATATCCAGCCGGTCCTGAAGATCCCGCAATATCTCGTCATTGTGGTCGACGACCGTTACGTCGTTCGCCTCTTCGCGAGAGAGGTGATACGCGGCCGTGCGGCCCACTTGTCCGGCACCCAAAATGATTATTTTCACAGCCAGGAGCCCGTCAAAGTATTGCCCATTACTCTACACGACCTCGAGATTGGCGTATGAGAGCATCAGCCACTTCGTGCCTTGCCTCTCAAAATTGACTTGAATGCGGGCATGCGGTCCATTGCCCTCGAAATTCAAGACCACCCCGTCCCCGAACTTGGAGTGCCGGACGCGGCTGCCCATGCGCATCCCCGCGGCCGGAAACTCGTCCAAGGTGCTGCTGCGCTTGACGAACACCGGACGCGACACCTGCAATCGCGGCCGTATTTCTTCGATGAGATCCGGCGGCAACTCGCTGATGAAGCGCGATGGCTGGCCGTAGGCATCGACCCCGTAGAGCCGGCGCTGTTCTGCATAGGTGATATAGAGATGGCGCATGGCGCGCGTGGCGCCGACGTAGCAAAGCCGCCGCTCTTCTTCCAGACCGGCCAGATCGGCGACCGAACGCTGATGCGGAAACAAGCCGTCTTCCATGCCGGCGAGAAACACCACCGGAAATTCCAGCCCCTTGGCCGAGTGCAGAGTCATCATCTGCACGCAATCGTCGTAGGGGTCCGCCTGCCCCTCGCCGGACTCGAGCACCGCATGGGCGAGAAAGGACTCGAGCGGCGACAGTTCGGCTTCGGCCTCGGTCTCCGGCGAGAACCCCCGAGCTGCGCTGACGAGTTCCAACAGGTTCTCGATCCGCCCTTCGCCGCGCTCACCCTTTTCCTTCTTGTAGTGCTCGATCAGCCCGCTCATTTGAATGACATGGTCGACCTGTTCATGCAGCTCGAGGCCATTGACTTCGCGCGCCAGCCGGTCGATCAGCTCCATAAAGCTCTGCAGCGCTTGCGCGGCGCGTTGCGGCAGCGCGCCTTGCGCGCACGCGATGGCGCCGTTCCACAATGAGGTGCTGTTCGCGCGTGCCGTATCGCGCACCGGGTCCATCGTCCTCGCGCCGATGCCGCGCACCGGCAGGTTGACGACGCGTTCGAAGGACGTGTCGTCGGCGCGGCTGGCGATGAGACGCAGATACGCCAGGGCATCCTTGATTTCGGCGCGCTCGAAAAACCGCAGCCCGCCGTACACCCGATACGGCATGCGCGCATTCAGAAACGCTTCTTCAAAAACCCGCGACTGCGCATTGGACCGATACAGCACCGCGACCTCGCGCCGCGCCCCGCCGCGCGCCGCCCATTCGCGGATGCGGTTGACGACAAAATCCGCCTCGTCACGCTCATTGAAGGCCGCGTAGAGCTTGACCCGCTCGCCGTCCTCGCCGCTGGTCCATAGGGTTTTGCCGAGACGGCCGGCGTTGTTGGCGATCAAGGCGTTGGCCGCCTTCAAGATCGTTCCCGTGGAACGGTAATTTTGTTCCAGCTTGTAGAGCACCGCCTGGGGAAAGTCGCGGCGGAACTGATTCAAGTTCTCGACGCGCGCTCCTCGCCACCGGTATATGGATTGATCGTCGTCGCCCACGACGAACGGCATGCCGCCGTCCTTGGTCAGCAACATGAGCCATTTGTACTGGATGGCATTGGTGTCTTGGAATTCATCCACCAATACATGCCGAAAGCGCGTCCGGTAGTGCTGCAGCAATGCCGGGTTATCGCGCCAGAGCTCGTAAGCGCGCAGCAGCAGTTCCGCAAAATCCACGACGCCCGCGCGCTGACAGGCGTCCTCATACGCTTGATAGATTCGGATCAGTTGCCGGCGCGTCGGGTCGCCGTCGTCCTTGATGTGCTTCGGCCGGTGGCCTTCGTCCTTCTGCGCATTGATGAACCAGAGGATTTCGCGCGGAATCCAACGCGTTTCGTCAAGATCGAGCGCCTTTAAAACCTTGCGCAGCACACGAGCCTGATCTTCGGAGTCCAAAATCTGAAAGCTTTGCGGCAGTCCGACTTCGCGCCAATGGATGCGCAGCAGCCGGTGCGCGAGGCCATGGAAGGTACCAAGCCACATGGCGCCGCTCGGCAGGCCCAACAAAGTTTCGATGCGGCTGCGCATCTCGGCGGCGGCCTTGTTGGTAAAGGTGACCGCCAAAATGCTGTTCGGTGAAGCGCCCTCGACCTGAATCAGCCACGCAACTCGGTGCACCAATACCCGTGTCTTGCCGCTGCCTGCACCGGCCAAGACCAGGGCCGCGCCCAAGGGGGAGGCGACGGCTTGCCGTTGGTCCTCGTTGAGGCCGTCGAGAAGGTGTGAAACATCCATAAGGGCGCGGATTGTACTGCACGTACGGCATCCGCAACGGATTGCGTTTTAAGAGATTTTCGGACGGCTTTCTTCAGCAAATTCAATGAGTGCCAGCACCAGGGAAAGCACTACGGGGCCCGCGATGACGCCGATCGCGCCGAACGCCGGGATACCGCCCAAGACGCCGACGAAGACGGCCAAGGCGGAGATCCGCGCCCGGCCCGAAATCAGGAGAGGCCGCACGACATTGTCCAGTCCCCCCAGCAGACACCCCCATACCAAGAGAAATATGCCGGCGCCCCAATGCTTGTCGAAAAACAGCCAGATGACGGCCGGGATCCATACGAACGCCGATCCGCCCACCGGCAGCAGGGATAACAGTGCCGCAAGAACGCCAAATACCACGGGCGAGGGCAGGCCCGCGAAGGCGAAGCCGATGCCGAGCAGCAAACCCTGCAGCAGCGCAGTCACCGTGGTGCCGTAAACGATTGCGCGGGTGACGGCGCCCAATTGCGTGAACAACCGTTGCTTGCGCTCTTCGTCCATCGGGATCAGGCGGCGTGCGCGCCCGATCATGAGGTCGCCGTCGCGCAAAAAGAAGAACAACAGAAACAGCATGATCGCGAAGGCCAGCAGCGAACCGAGCGCGCCGAGGAAAAACGAGCCGCCCCAACTCGCGGCGCGCTGCATCACCTCGCGCGTCCCGGACACCAGCCAGGATTGCACCTGCGCCGCGGATATGTCGGCATGCGCCTGCAGCCAGGTATTGACGCGGGCGATCCAGGGAAACTGTTGAAGATCCGAGAACGACTTGATATCCATGTCGGTGGCGGATTTTTGCAGTTTCCTGAGCAACACCGATATTTGCGACACGAACTCGACCGACAAGGCACTCAACGGCAGGAGAATCACGATGGGCGCGAGCACGGTCAGCACGCCGGCGGCGATCGATTTGCCCTTCAGGCGGCGACGCCAGCGAAGGTTGACCGGAAACAGCAGAAACGCCAGAAATGCAGCCCAGGTCATGGGCAGCGCGAACGGCTTGAAAATCAGCAGCAGCGCATAGCCGAGAACGGCCGCCACCGCCAGCGCAAATACCCTGGAATAAAAACTAGGTGTGGCGGGCATGAGAACATCCTAACATTCAGTGTGCCACCGAGGAGCGACACATTAACAGCAGCACGCGATCCAGATTCTCCGCGGCCGGACGTGTCGGCTGTACCTTTGCCTCCTGCCTTCTGGGAGCCGCGGCCATGAGCGCGCCGCCCGGCGCGCCGGCGATTGCACCCTACGGGTCATGGGCTTCGCCGCTGAGCGCCGCCGCCCTCGCCGCCGGCGGCATCAATTTCGCTGATCTGCGCAGCGCCAACGGCAGCTTGTACTGGGTCGAAAACGTACCGGCTCGCGGCGGCGAGGTCGCGCTGTTCAGGCTAGGCGACGGCACGATCGCGCAAGTCACTCCGAATGGCGCCAACGTGCGCACGCGCGTGCATGAATACGGCGGCGCGCCGTTCATCGCCGTCGGCGATACCGTCTACTACAGCCAGTTATCCGATCAGCGCCTTTATGAGCTGAAACGCGGCGGCACGCCGACGCCGGTGACGCCGCCGAATTACCGCTACGCAGACTGCATTGCGTTGCCCGGCGCTGCGAAATCCGCGGCCGCGCTGCTGTGCGTGCGCGAAGATCACACCGATCCCGCCCACGTGCGCAACACGCTGGTGCGGCTGTCGTTGCCGATTACCGGCGCCGGCGAGGTGCTGTTCGACGGCAGCGATTTCGTCTCGTATCCGCGATTGAGCCCTGACGGCCGGCGGCTTGCGTTCATCACCTGGAATCATCCCAACATGCCTTGGGACGGCACGGAACTCAAAGTCGCGGAATTGACGGCGGCGGGTTTGAAGCCGGCCGCGACGGCGGCCGGCGGCGCGGCCGAGTCCGTACTCGAGCCGCAGTGGGCCGCCGACGGCACGCTGTACTTCATCTCCGATCGCAGCGGGTTCTGGAACCTATACGCGCATCGCGCGGCAGGCGATCAGCCGATATGGCCGCGCGCCGCCGAATTCGCAACTCCCTTGTGGTCATTCGGCCAATCAAACTATGTGCTGCTCGACTACGGGCACGCGGTGCTGTGTTTCAGGCAGCGCGGCATTGCGCGCTTGGCCGTGGTAGATCTCAAGAAGAGCACCGGTCGCGAGCTCGATCTCCCCTATGTGGAATTCTCTCACTTGACTCGGATCGATTCGCAACATGTCGCGGCGGTCGCCGGCGCCGCGAAGTCGCTCACGTCGATTGTGAGTATCGACATTGCGAGCGGCAAGGCAACCACGTTGCACACGGCGGGCGAGTCGCCGCTGCAAGGCGATGCCATCTCGACTGCAGTGCCCATCGACTTTCCCAGCGCGCACGGCCGCACCGCGCATGCGTTTTACTACGCGCCGACCAACCCGCGCTTTCGCGCGGCGCCGAACACCTTGCCGCCGTTGATCGCATTGGTGCATGGCGGTCCGACCTCACAGGCTTCTCCGGCGCTGCGGTCAGGCGTGCAATTTTGGACCAGCCGCGGAATCGCCGTGGTGGACGTCAACTATGGCGGCAGTTCCGGCTACGGCCGCGCTTATCGACAGCTGCTGAACGGCAACTGGGGAGTGGTGGATGTCGAGGATGTGATCGCAGCCGTGCGCTTTTTGACCGGCACCCAGCGCGCCGATCCTAAGCGCACCACCATCAGCGGCGGCAGCGCGGGCGGCTACACGGTGTTGGTCGCCTTGAGCACCGGCGATGTGTTTCACGCCGGCACCGATCGCTTCGGAGTTTCGGACATGACCGCCCTGGCGCGCGATACCCATAAATTCGAGAGCCGTTATGTGGATTCGCTGATCGGGCCGCTGCCGCAGGCACAGAAAATCTACGACAGCCGCTCGCCGCTGAATCACCTCGACGGATTCAAAGTGCCCGTGCTCGTGCTGCAAGGCGCGGATGACCCGGTCGTTCCGCCGAATCAATCGCAACGCATCGTGGATGCGCTGCGCGCGCGGCATGTGCCCGTGGCATATATTCTCTATCCGGGCGAGAGCCACGGCTTTCGCAAGCCCGAGACCGTCATCAATGCGCAGCAGGCAGAATTATCATTCTACGGTCAGGTATTCGGCTTCACGCCGGCGGATCGGCTGCCGCCGTTGAGCATCGAGGGCTTGGCACCCGCATCGTGATCGCCCGGTGCGTACGGGACGTCTCGTCCCTGAAGCCAGGCCCCGATCATGGCATTCACCGTCTCGGGTGCTTCTTGCTGCACCCAATGGGATACGTTGGGCAGGTAGCGCATCGTTAGATTGCTGACGTATTTCTCCGTGCCATAGGTCAGTTCCTTGCCGAGCGCGTGGTCGACCTCTCCCCAGATCATGAGCGTGGGCGTGTCGATTCGCACCGTGCCGCGGCGGCTGATGCGGCGAAATCCGCGAAGCAGCGCCCGATAGTAATTCAGCATCGCGGTGAGCGCGCCGGCGCCGGCCGCGGCGTCGCGGTAAACGCGCAGCACCTCGTCGGGGAAGCGCGTTTTGTCGACCGCCATGCCGCGAAACGCGTGCCCGATCGCCTCGCAACCATTGCGCGCCAGTCCCCATTCCGGGATCCCGGGTAATTGGAAAAAGAAAATGTACCAGGACTTCGCCAGCTGCCGCCACGTGCGCAAGCCCTGGCGTGCAAGGGCCGGATGCGGAACGTTCATGATGATCAGCCTGGAAATCGCTAGCCGGCCGAACATGGCGTAATTCCAAGCAATGAGCGCGCCCCAATCATGGCCCACGAGCACCACGTCCTTGGCGCCCGATGCCTCGATCAATGCCGCCACGTCTTCCTCGAGATGCTCCAATGCGTAGGCCGGCACGCCCTTGGGACGGGAACTGGCGCCATAGCCGCGCAGATCCGGCGCCCAGACGCGATAACCCAATTGCGCGAGCAGCGGCATCTGGTAGCGCCAGGAGTACGACAACTCAGGAAAACCATGCAGGCAGAGCGCGAGGCGTTCGCCGGATCCTGCAGTCGCCACATTGAAATCGATACCGTTGGCGCGAATCGTCTGATAGTGAAGTGCATCCATGCGCCGAATATATCCGTCATGACTTCAAGTTTCCGGTTCGGAGACGAGTGTCCAATTGCTCAGCTTCTTGCTATGTTCGTATAAATTACAAGAAGCGGAGACCGAAACCTATGGCTGCTTTGCGATCTATCCCCGCCATGCTGCTGGCACTGTGTGCCGTGGCGCTGGGTGCCGGATGCGCCCCGGCCGCATTCGACGCCGCCGCCGAAGCGAGCAAGCTTGCGCAGCGGGATGCCGATTGGTCGAGCGTGTCCTTCGAGGGCAAGGATATCGACAGGATCGTCGCTTATTGGACCGACGATGCGCATCTGCTGCAGCCCGGCTTGCCGCCTATCGAAGGCAAGACCGCGATTCGTGCCTTCGTCACGGCCAGTTTGAAAATCCCGGGCTTCAAGATCCATTGGGTGTCTGAAAAGCCGGTGTTTTCACCGGACGGGAAAATGGCTTACTTGTTGAGCAACGTGGAAACCACCGCACCCGGCACGAGCGGAACGCTCGAGTCCACGCACGGACGTTCGGTAACGGTCTGGCGCCGCGATGCGGATGATGTGTGGCGCTGCATCGTCGATATCTCCAACGACGCGCCGGCAACGACTTAGGAGCCCTCATGCGTGCAGCAATTCTCTTCGCCTCGCTATTCTTCGCCGCAGCGGCGCTTGCCCAAACCTACGACACAGTGCTCGAGGGCGGGCGCGTGATGGATCCTGAATCGGGAGTCGATGCCATCCGCAATGTCGGCATCACTCAGGGCAGGATCGTGCGCATTTCATCGGAAACCCTGGCCGGCAAGCGGGTGCTGAATGCCAAAGGTCTGGTCGTCGCGCCGGGTTTCATCGACCTGCATCAGCACGCGCAGGATGTGGCAAGCAGCCGCCTGAAGGCCTTCGATGGCGTCACCACGGCCCTGGAAATGGAAATCGGCGTGCCGGATGTGGCTGCATTCCTGCAGAAGAAAAACGGTCATTCGTTGATCAACTACGGCACCACCGCAAGCCACGCCGCCGCCCGCGCGCTGGCGTTCGGTCAACCCATACACGATCCGACCATTGTTCCGCCGTCCGGCGCTGCGACCAACCAGCCCGCCAGCCTTCAGCAAATCAAGGCAATCGAAGATCGCCTGAGGCAGGAACTCGATGCCGGCGGCCTGGGCATCGGCATGGGCATTCAATACACGCCGGGCGCGACCCGCTTCGAGGTGATTCAAGTGTTCCGGCTGGCGGCCGCGCGGCGCTTGCCGGTGTTCACGCATGTCCGCAGTTTCGGCCTGATCGAGCCGGGTTCCAGCGTCGAGGCGGTCAACGAAGTCATCGGCGCGGCCGCGATATCCGGCGCCTCCCTGCACATCGTGCACGTCAACAGCAGCTGCATCAGCGCCGCGCTCGAATGCATCTCCATGATCGCAGGCGCGCGCGCACGGGGCCTCGACATCACGACCGAGGCCTACCCCTACATTGCGGGCATGACGGCGATCAACTCGGCGCTGTTCAATCCCGGCTGGAAGGAAAAGCTCGGCGTGGACTACAACGCACTGCAGCTGCCGGATACGGGCGAGCGTCTGACCAAGGAGCGCTTCGATGTGCTGCATGCGGAGCCGGGAAATCGCGCGGTGCTGCTCTTCATGAATACCCAGGAGATGGTGGACGCCGTCATTGCCGAACCGCTGGTGATGATCGCCAGCGACGGCGAGGATGGGCATCCGCGAAATGCCGGCACCTTCTCGCGCATCCTGGCGCGCTATGTGCGCGAGCGCGGCAGCATCACACTGATGGACGCCATTCGAAAAATGGCGTTGATGCCGGCGCAGCGGCTGGAAAAATCGACGGTGGCGGCGCGCCGCAAGGGCCGGCTGCAGGAGGGAGCGGATGCCGACATCGTCGTGTTCGATCCGAAGATCGCCGCGGATCGCTCGACTTATGCGGCCCCGCGCGAACCGAGCGTCGGCATGAAGTACGTGCTCGTCGGCGGCACCGTCCTCATCGATCAGGGTAAGCTGGTCGCCGATACGTTCCCGGGGAAACCCTTGGAGAACGTTCAGCCCGGGAAGTAGAGATAGTGATCCACGATCAGCGCAGCGAACAGCAACATCAAATAGGTGATGGAAAACCGAAAAGTGCGAATGGGCAACTCGGGCCGGGTCCCCTTGTTGAGCGCCACGACGAAATAAAGAAAGCGGGCGTTCAAGGCCAGCGCTGCCGCCAGATAAAGCAGTCCGCTCATGCGCGTCAGGAACGGCAGCAGCGTGGTTAAAATCAGCAGGACGGTGTAGAGCACGATCTGCAGCCGCGTATAGGGAATGCCGTGCGTTACCGGCAGCATCGGTATGCCCACCTTGGCATAGTCGTCGCGCCGCGCAATGGCGAGTGCCCAAAAATGCGGCGGCGTCCAGGTGAATACGATCAGGAACAGCACCAGTGCATTCGGGTCGATGGAGTTGGTCACCGCGGCCCAGCCGAGCACGGGCGGCGCGGCGCCCGCGGCTCCGCCGATCACGATGTTCTGCGGCGTTGCGCGCTTCAGCCACAGCGTGTACACGATGGCGTAACCGATCAGCGAGCAGAACGTGAGCACGGCGGTCAGCGCGTTCACGCCCGCCCATAGGATCAACATGGATGTCAGTCCGAGCGTGACCGCAAAAGCGACCGCGTGGCTTTCTTTCAAGT